>JBBDRF010000010.1:0-57221 GCA_040905565.1 Phycisphaeraceae bacterium
AACGGCCAGTAGAAACTCTCACTCAGACTGGATCAAGTTTTCCCGGGCAGGCCAACCGCAGCGGCGCACCAAAAGAGGCGGACCATTAACGGGTCCGCCTCTTGATCGGGCGTGATTGATTTTTTCAAGGCGCGGTTTAGGCTTCCACGGCGGCGAGGCTTTGGTCTCGGCGGGCGCGTCGCATGCCGAGCATGCCGAAGGCGGCGAGGCCGAGGACGCCGGCGACGGGGGTGGGGACGGCGGAGAGGGAGGTGTTGTCCACGTGGAGGCCGTCCTGAACGTCGATGTGAGTGAACCAGCCGTAACGGTTGCCACCGACGACGCTTGCGATGAGGTCTGCGGCGTTGTTGCGGGTTTCGGTCCAGAGCAGTGAGCCGCCGGCGTCGAGCAGGTTCAGATCAACGGCGAGCGAGCCGTCGGTCTCTTCGTAGAAATCGTGTTCGAAGGTGAACCAGCCGGCGGAGGTGACCTGGTGATGGTTGTTGTTGGCGATGTTGGTCTTGGTGGTGAAATCGGCATTGTTGCTGCCGCCGACGAGCAGGTCGCCGTTGTTGACGCCGACGTGGAAGATGAAATCGCGGAGGTGCGTGTTGTCCTGGCTGTTGGCGGCGACGGCGTAGTCGAAGCCTGAGCCCTCGGCCCAACTGGTATCGAGGTAGATGTCGGCGGAGGCGGTGAAGCCGCCTGTCCAGACGTCGCTGTAGCCGTTGAAGCGGGTGAAGGGGCTGGTAGTCGCTTGCTCCTGGGTGAAGATGGCGTGGTAGGCACCGTTGGAGGAGGCGATGCCGGCGGTGCCGCTCGAGACGCGAGTCACCTGGCCCTGCCATCCGCCCTCGCCGTCGGCGGTGCCGTCGTCGAACCAGCCGAGGGCGTCGGTTTCAAAACCCTGGTCGAAGAGCGAAACGGGATCGGCATGGGCGGCGGTGGTGCCGAGGAGCATGGCGGCCACGACCGCGGCGGCGTGCAGGTTCACGTTGGCTCGCATCGCATTGATGGTGGTTCGGAGGGGCAATTTCATGGTGTTTCCTTTAGGTGCGAATCTCTTGGGGCCCGTGAGGCGCGTCGTTGCGGGTAGGGATCAGGCTTCGAGGGTGGCGAGGCTCTGATCGCGGCGGCTGCGTCGCAGGCTGAGCATGCCGAAGGCGACGAGACCGGCGAGGCCGGCGACGGGCGTGGGGATCGCGGTGGGGACCACATTGACCTGCGTGCTGGATTCGGCGACGAGATCACCTGTTCCTTCAAGGGTGGGGTCGAAATAAGCCCGGAGCCCGAAGCTGTATTCGCCGGCGGCGTCGGGATCGAACGCGGCGTAGGCCGGGGGGTCGACACCCGGCAGGCTGTCGTCGGCAAGAAAACCGAACATCAGGTTCTGCGAATCTTCAAGCAGCGCCCCCCCCTGCTGCTCAAAGCCTACGAGGTCAAAGCTGATGCGGCCGAGCTCGCTTTCCGGCGTGTTTTCACCGGGGTCGAAGTCGTAGAGCAGTTCAAACGTATAAGCAGAAATGGGGGCCTGGAGCGCGTCGGCGATCTCGATGTAGTAGGCGAAGTTCCAAAGGGCACCTTCGGAACTGCCCGGAGGCGTGCTGCTGCCGGGCAGCGCGGTGAACGTGCCAGCGCCGTCGTTGGTGAGCGGCGGGTTGTCGTAACGCTGATGAGCCGTGAGGCCGAGGGTGACGGTGCTGCCGAAGAACGCGTCAGTAGTTGTGCTGATGGCCACCGAATCGTTGGGGATGCCGGTGCCGCCGAAGGTGGCGTCGGGCAGGGGGCCGAACGTATCAAAGGTGGGCGAAAGCGAGTCGGCGTGTGCGGCGCCGGTCGATGCTGCGAAGGCGAGGGTGAGGGCACAGATACCAGTCTTGATGCGTGTCATACGGGTTTCCTTCTTTTCTCTGTCTCGTCAAAGCCCGCCTACGGATGTTGACGGTACGGTGGTGTAGTTGCTTTCTGCGCGACTCGCAAAAGCAGAACGCATAAGCGAGTCACAGAAAAAGTACATCACCCATGTCGAGATGCAAAAAAACTAATTGCTATAAAGAGGAAGAAGCAAACCTGCGGCGGGCTTGGACCTGCCGGAAGCACTTAACCCCCTACCGCCTTGACCACAACACTTTAGCGACCACGTCAGCAACCGCGGACAGCCCGGCGGCGACGATGCAAGTTATGTGTTGGCGTGGCCGAGTGCTTTTGCTGCCACAACGGTCGCGCCGGTCTGGCAGAATAGGTAAACCCACCGCCTAGGCAAGATCAATCGGTCGACCTTCGCGAAGACTCAGCACGGCGAGATGGGAGGCTTTTGTGGTGGTCCTTAGATGCTCCCAGGAAATCGGCGGCTGACCGCCCGACGTGATCGCGCGGGAAAACGCTTCGATCTCGGCGGCGTGGCCCTTATCCTGCTTGCCCTTGGTGGTACGTGTCTTGCCGCCGGCAACGGTGGTGACGACGCGGAAGTCATCAATCACGGCAACTCGGCCGGCACCGATGACCTCGATGCGCTCCTTGGGAAACGCTTTGTCGCCGCCTGCGAGATAGGCGATGTTGGAGATCGACCCGTTCGCGTGGCGAAGCGTGATGAAGCATTGATCTTCAGTGATGGTCGGCGCGTTGGGGCCCCCGATGGATTCGGCGAAGACGCGGACCACGGGGGAATCGACGAGATAGGTGGCGAGGTCGATGGCGTGGCATGCTTCGCCGATGATTCGGCCGCCGCCGACGGTGGGGTGCTGTGTCCAGTGATCGGGCGGAATCTCGCCGGCGTTGAACCGGAAGCTCACGGTCAGCGGTGCGGTGACATCCTTATAGAACGCGCGGACCTGCTGGGCGGCCGGCGAAAAACGGCGGTTGAAGCCGACCATCACAAGCGGCGCGGCGGTGCCCGCGGCGGCAAGGGCGGCTTCGATCTCCGCAAGCTCGTCGGCGTTCAGACAGAGCGGCTTCTCGACGAAGACGTGCTTGCCCGCTTCGATGGCGCCGAGCACCTGCCGGGCGTGTTGATCGTGTTGTGTGATGACGAAAACGGCATCAACGTCGGGGTTGTTAAGGACGTCGGTTTCGTCGCTGGTGGCGGTCGCGAAGCCTAGCTTTTTACCGGCCTGGCTTGCGGAGACACCCCCGGCGGAGCAAATGATCGTGGGGTTGAGCTCGGCACGGCTCACGATCTTCGGCAGCAGGACCATGCGTGCAAAGTTGCCCGCACCGAGCACGCCGACGCCGACGCGACCGGTGCGATCGGTCGACGCGGCAACCTTGCGCGGCAGGTCAATCCGGCGGGCGGGCGGCTCGGTAAGCTGCGGATATTCGAGCACGATGCCGAGGTACGGCTCATCGCCGGCTTCGATCATCGTGTACGCCTGCTCAGCGTCCTCAATGCGATAGCGATGCGAAATCAGCGGGCTCACATCGAGTTCGCCGCGGCCCATGAGATCGAGGGCGGATTGCATGTTCCGCTGCTCGGTCCAGCGGACGTAGGCAGCGGGATAATCGTGGCCACGTTCTTCGTAGTCGGCATCGTACCGGCCGGGGCCGTAGGAACAGGACACGACGAACTCGGCTTCCTTGAAGTAGAACGGACGACGGTCAAGCTCAAGCCCCACCACGCCGACGAGCACGACGCGCCCCTTCTGACGCACGGCGGCGGCGGCGAGTTCGATGGGCCCGTTGGACTTGGTGGAGGCGGTCAGCAGCACCGCATCCGCACCGAGCGAACCGGTGAGTTGACCGACATCACTGGCGCGGAGATTGGGGCGGGCGACGTCGGCCCCCATCTTCGTCGCCAGTTCACATTTGGCTGCGTCGAGATCGGTGCCGATGACGTGAGCGCCGGCCGCCTTGCAGAGGGCGACGGTAAGCTGCCCGATGAGGCCGAGCCCGATGACGAAGACGGTTTCGCCAAGCCTGATCTTGCTCAGGCGAACACCCTGAAGTGCGATGGCGGTGAGGACGCTGAACGCGGCATGGTCGAATGGGACGCTTTCGGGCATACGGGCGCACAGATGTTTCGGCACGCTGACGACACCGGCATGGGGCCCGTTCGAGGCGACGCGATCGCCGGGCTGATATTCCTGCACGCCCTCCCCTACCGCCACCACGATGCCGGCCGACGCATAGCCCATCGTCATCGGCTGATCGAGCTTCTCGCGCACCGCCTGGACCGTTTCCCACAGCCCTTCGTTGCGGATCTTCTCGATGACGCGCCGGACATGGTCGGGACGCTCACGGGCCTTGCCTAGCAGCGATTTGCTGGCAAGGTCCATCACCATCTTCTCCGTACCAGCCGACACAACGCTTGCTGCGTTGGCGATCAACACATGCCCCGGCTGAACCGCTGGCGCGGGAACCTCAGTCACGGTCAACTCGCCACTGCGTATATTTTGAAGAACCTGTTGGATGGTCGTGATCCTTTGTCACTGATCGCAATGCGTTTAGTGGTTCAGTTTTGCCCACATCAGGCTTTCTTAGCTCGCACATAAAGCGAGTACCCTAGTTTCGGCTCCGCGGTGCCGTCCATGTTGTGCATGGGACGAGTAGCGGCATAGACAGCCGCGCCGGCGAGAAAGCCGAAGCGTTGGGCATTCGTAATACGTTTGTTGATAGTCTGACGGACCGGGCCGCCGAGCCCCCTAATCTCTTCGATCTCGAAGCCGAGCGGCTCGAGAAGCTTTCGATAGCTCTCTTCGGTATAGCCGTCACGGACGTGGCCGCCCGTTTCGTGCTCGTCGATGGGTCCGGTCTTATGATCAGGGTGATCGGCATTCGGGCAGCAGACATGAAGGATGCCGCCTGGCTTGAGCAGATCATAGAAGCTTCGGCACACGGCAGCGTCATTCACGATATGCTCCAGCACCTCGGTACAGATAATCTCGTCGAACTTATCTTCGCGTTCGTCGAGATCGTAGAGGTTCTGAACCTCAAAGTTGAGCCGATCGCTGGGAACGCCCAGATGCTTATGGAACAGCGTGCGATTACGAACCACCTCGCCTTCCTTGATGCTCACGCCCAGCACAGTGTTCCCCTTGAGGTAACTATGGTAGGCAAGCATCCCGTTGCCGCAGCCAGCGTCAAGGACGCGACGCTCTTCACCGTTGACAGGCTGACCGAAGTAAGCGGGCAATGTCTGCCCACGCAGCCGCGCATGCAGGTTGAGCCCCGGAAACAGCCACCATTTAATGGTTTCTCTCATCACGATCGTGTTCGGCTTACGCCGCTCCTAGCAGGTTCTATTGTCACTCAGACTTAATCATTGACTGCCGCGCACTCCATTGAGCCGCGAGGCCGTCTTCCAATGTAGTGCCGGGCCTATAGTCTAGATCGCGATACGTTGCGGCGAGATCAGCCCAGGTGCGTTTGACGTCGCCGGGTTGCATAGGGAGGCGCTCGATGTCGGCTTTGAGACCGGTCGCCCGCTCAATGGCAGCAATGAGATCACCAAGTGAGATCGGCTGGTCTGATCCTAAGTTATAGATAGAAAACGGCTTGGATGGAGCGAGTGCAGCGACGACGCCTCTGACGATATCGAGCACGAAAGTGTAATCACGGCTGGTGCTGCCGTCGCCGAACACGGGGATGGCCTCGCCGTCAGCCATGCGGTTCATGAACTTGGCGATGGCGAGGTCCGGCCGCTGCCGCGGGCCGTAGACCGTGAAGAATCGGAGGCAACAGATCGACAGTTCGTGCAGGTGCGCATAAGTGTGACAGAGCAGCTCTCCCGATCGCTTCGTCGCAGCGTAAGGACTCAGTGGCTGTTCGACGGGATCGTCGGGTGAGAACGGAACCTTTGCGTTGTCGCCATAGACGCTCGAGGAGGAGCCGAAGATGAACCGTTTGACGTTAGTGGCCACGCAAGCATCCAACACATTTGCGGTTCCGGTGAGATTCACGTCGATGAACTCTGCTGCTCGGGTGAGGCTCGGCCTGACACCCGCGAGTGCAGCGAGGTGAACGACGTGCGTGGGACGAATACGCTCAAATGTGGCCAGGAGGGCGTCGCGATCGCGGACGTCGATCTCCACCAGTTCAAAAGCGGAATAACCAGCCAGTAGTTCGGCATTGCGTCTCTTGGGCCCCGGCTCATAATTACCCATGAACGCGTCAATGCCCACGACACGATGGCCTTCCTCCAGCAGTCGCTCGCACAGGTGCGAGCCAATGAATCCCGCCGCTCCGGTAACCAATACAGTCATCATCCTTCTCCATCCTCGCCAATCACGGCTGCTTCGGAATGATCGCCACTCGAGAGCTGATTATCCTCTGTCGTGATCGTTTGCACCAATCGGCGACCATAGACCGACCACGTATAGTCAGCCATGCGTTCTTGTGCACTGCGACCCATTGCCCGTCGCTTCTCAGGGTCATGAGAGATCGCAGCGATGCGCTCCGCGAGTAATTCCGGCGAGCGGATAGGCACAAGATATCCATCCACTTCGTCACGAACGACGGAACCGGCGTTCGATGTGGTGATCACCGGACAGCCCTGCGCCATGGCCTCGTAACAGACGTTAGCCGAACCCTCCGCCAGCGTCGGCAACACAAGCACATCCGCCCACGCATACTGCCTGGCCACCTCCGCACGCGGCACCGCACCGGTCAGTTCCACCCACTTACCGAGTTGCTCCGCTGCATGGGCCGAGATGTGCACCGGCCCGACTGCCCGAATTTCAACGTTCTCGTTCTTGAGCAGTTTCGCAGCCTGCATGAGGTCAGGCACGCCCTTGCGCAAACCAATCGTCCCCACGAAAAGCACGCGCATTGGACGTGCCTTTTGTTCAGCTACTGCTCCATCATCAAGCTCTCTCGTCGACGCACTAGAAGCAGATTCGTACCCATACGGCACCACAGCACACCGCACGGCTGGACCGGACGCCTGGCCGACGCTATCGACGACATAGGGCGAACCGCAGATAATTTGATCCGCCAGTTGCCACTCCGCCTCCTCACGGTCCGCAAGCTCCCGCCAGAAGGGCCTGCCATCGATCACCGCCCCACCGCTCACATTCTCCCAACCCGGCCACCGCTCCCGCTCCTCATCAAGAAGCCTTTCCACCACCGAAACAGGCGCCATCGTTTGATCAACGATCGTCCGCATTCCCCGCTCACGTGCGTGGCGAAGAATTTCCAGCCCGGCGCCGTTGAAGACGTAGACCGCGTCAGCTTCGCCAAGCCCGCGTCGCACAACCAGTTCTCCAAAGCGACGATTTCCACGGACATACCCACCGTAAAGGTCGGCGGGCCCCAAGCCCCGTCGCTTCGCCTGAAGGTGTTGCATGACAGCATACATCGGAAACGTGTCGATTTTTTCATTTGCGATGCCTGGCGCACATCGTCCGCACACCGTACGTATAACGCCACGTTTCAACAGCTGCGGCACCAAGCGATCGAGCCAGCGTACACGCCAATCACTGGTGCACAGGTCGGTATACAAGCGATCAAGCAACCCCGCCTGCGCCATCGCAGTCGGCACCGCGTAGTGGCGCCGGGCTCCAATCTGGCAGACGGTGATTCGCATCGTTCATTCCGTTCTATAGCGATATTTAGAGGTTTGAGATGAAATGTCGTGCTTTTGCTCGCCCGACTTCCTCTAGCTTATCGACCCGGTGGACCACTACTTTAAGTTGGCCTTCCGTTCGCTTAGAGAACTCTCGCAGCAAACGGTTCGGACCATCAACGCTCTTCGGCACAACCAGATATAGATCGACAGCACCGGGGGCGTTTTGAACAAACTGATACTGGGACACCCCTTTCCATGCTTCGCCATGCATGCTGCACACAATATGATTGAAAGGCATTGTCTTACCAGATGCTAACTGCACGACTTCCTGCTCACGTCCGACAATATGTGCAACTTTCGTCCCGACAACACCACAATCCGACATAGCGTCATACTGGACTCCGTCAACTAGATCGCCGGTTCGATACCGAATCAACGGGAAAGAGTTGTTCAACCATCCTGTACCGACGACCTCGAAGCCCTTGCACTCGGCTTTCTCGAATTCCACACAACTGTACTGTGGCCAGAAGAAGTAAGTTCCGTCTTGGCATTCTGATGCCAAAGCTACCTGCTCCGACATTCCGTACCACGTCAAGGTCCGGCACCCGAATACCTGCTTTATCAATTCGCGCTGATACTCATAAGTCGCCTCAGAACCACACAGTGCGGCACGAGGCGAGCAGGTTGGCTTTAGCTCGCACTGCTGCGCATAAGCCGCAAGGTGCGTCAGAACAGACGGATAGGCGTGGATGTAATCCGGCTGAAACGCATCAAGAACCCGCAAGTGGTCGATGAGGTCATCTGGATCCAGATGATAACCGGAAAGATACAGCATTCGACCGACTTGCATACTCCGACGTTTACCCAGCACGTTACCACGGAACACCGCAACGCGTGCGGTCGGACGAAATCCAGCATCAGCCCAAATGAAATCTATGAATGCCTGCTCCGCCTGCAACGCGTCGAGAGACTGCGGGAAAGTTAGTGGCTCCCCCGAACTTCCACTGGTAGAGGTCTGCCTTTTCATGATCGATGCGTGAGGAACGACAAACTCTTCACGATGTCGTCGAATGATCGCCTTCGATAAGGTAGGCAACTTCGCCAGCTCATCAATCGATCGGAAATTGTTGGGATCTACTCTATTTTCGCTGAAGATCCTTCGGTAGTATGGGATAAGGGAAGCTTGGCGGAAGATTTTCTGCACCTGTTGAAGCTGAAACCTTTCGACTTCGTATTTCGACCACTCGCGTGATTGCTCTAGGCGTGCTCGCCAAAGATCGTAGGCACCTCGACGTTTGAGGCGCTCGCGAATTCCAACCTTAGCTCTCAGCATTAGACTAGGTAACACTACTGCAACTCCTCGCTCGAGCCGACGGGACGCACCCGAGGCTCACCCACACGCCGCTCTACGAGTTTAACGGTTGTGTTGAGATCATTCGACATCCGAAGCAAGCAGAAGTAGAAGCCTGCACGGCCGTCAAGCACACCTAGGCGAATAAAGTATAGGTACACGAACCGGACGAGGGGACGGAAACCTACTCGTGCCGCGAGTCGTTTCAGGCATCGGCGCCGCAAAATTGCGTCCGACGATACCAAGTCCCGTAGAACTAAAGGCTTAGTCTGTAAGCTCTGAATCAATTCAACCTCATTACTTGAGTAATGGTTATGTCTCGCGATCCAGTCGGTGATGCCTTTGCTGAAGCCGTAGTGGTCGTAGGGGGCGTGGAGGTAATCGAGGGGGCCTTGGGTGACTTCGCGTTGGCCGTGACCTTCTTTGCGGTAGCGGACCTCGCCTTGTTTCAGAAGGCGCAGTTGCCAGCTGGGGTACATGGTGCAGCGTTTGATCCATTTGCCGAGGAAATAATTTCGGTAGCAGAGATAGAAACCAACGTTGCCATCGGGGTCGGCGATCGCGTTTTGGATCGCCTCGGCGAATGCGAGGTTGGAGCGTTCGTCGGCATCGAGGAAGAGGATCCAGTCGTGCTTTGCCTCGGCGTGATCCAGCGCGAAGTTACGCTGCTGGCCGAAGTCTTCAAACGCGTTGGTGAAGATCCGTACGTCGGGCCTGGCCTGCTGAGCGAGCGCGACGGTGTCGTCGGTGCTGCCGGAGTCGATAAGGACGACGTCGTCGATCCAGTCGAGCGATTGCAGACATGGGCCGATATTCTCCGCCTCGTTGAAGGTGAGAATGATAGCGGTAAGGGGAGCCCGCTTGCGGCGGTCGCCGGCGGCCGGCTCGGGTTGTTTGCTGGTTTGGAGGGTGCTCATGGCTGGTGAGGGATCAGTCCGTGACGATCGTGTTGGGGGGCGTGCCGCCTTGGGACATCCAGTGGTAGACATCGCGCATCTGTTTGGCGACGGCGTTCCATGTGTAGGATTTCAAGACGAGTTGGCGGGCGCGGTGGCCCATGCTTCGGCGTTCGGCGTCGGGCATGGCGATGAGGGTGCGCAGGCCTTCTTCCGTGCTGTCGACGTTAGGTTCGACGCAGAGAGCGCCGCCGGATTCGAAGGCCTCGGGGAAGTTGCAGCCGGCGGTGATCATCACGGGGCACTCGCAGGCCATGGCTTCGAGGACCGCCATGCTGAATCCTTCGGAGAAGGAGGGCAGGGCGAAGAATTCGGCAGCGCGAAGGGCCATGATCTTGTCGTCGCCTTGCAAATTCCCGGTGAAGGTGACGGAGCCTTCCAACCCGAGTTCGGTGACAAGCTCCCGTGCCTGGGGCGCGAAGCCGTTGTCCGGGCCGGCCAGGACGAGGTGCCAGTCGGGCTCGCCTTTGTGGATGCGTGCCCATGCTTCGATGAGGTGCTTGATACCCTTCTTCTGATGCAGCCGGGAGAGGAACAAGGCGATCTTCTTGTCCTTGAGTTCCGGATGCCGTTCGCGTAGCTGGTCGGGATCGACCGGGCGATCAAGCAGATCGAGGTCGACGCCGTTGGGCACGACGGCGACGGGGTTACGCAAACCGTAGGCCCGGATGCCCTGGAGTTCCTGCATGCTGTTGGTGTGGATGCAGTCGGCGGCTTCGAGGTCGCGGCGCTGGAACCAGCGTTCGACGATGCGTTTTTTCCAGCCGGAGTGCTCCAGGGCCCAGGGCTCGAGGGCGCCGTGGGCAGTGAACATATAAGGTTTGCCGGCTCGATGGGCGGCCCGGCAGGCGTAGCTGTTGGGCAACATCCAGACACTGTGGTGATGCACGACATCCGTGTCCGCCATTGCCCGTTTGAGTTGGGTTTTGAGCGTGGGCGAATACGAGAGACCGCCAAGCCAGAGGCCGGGTGCGGTGTGCCAGTTGACGGGGGGCTCGAAGATGTCGCCGATGGATTGTCGACCGAGGCAGTCGGCGGCATAAACATCAACGGGGGCATTCTGCTGGGCGAGCGCCTTCGCCAGGCCGGCCATAATCCAGGCGACGCCGTTGGCGCGGGAGTAGAGCCCGCCGACGACGAACATGGTGCGCAGCGCCGGTTCGAGCGTGTCGGCATCGGTGGGAATCTGGCGTTCAGTTGGTTCAAGCATTGTTTGCATGATCATTTTTGCCTGTCGCCGGGCACAAGCTGAGTACCTGTTGAATGTGCTGCTGGAACTGGTCGGCTCCGCTTTCGACTGAGAAGCGTTGGACGCGTTCCAGCGAACGGCGGCCGAACGGGGCGAGGCTCTCCGGATGTTCCGCAAAGTACGCCAGGTGCTCGGTGAGTTTATCGACATCCTCAGCGTCGAACGTAAATCCATTTTTGCCGTCGATGACCAGATCCCATGCTGCCCCTGTCTGATGCGACGCGACGATCGGCAGGCTGGCGCCGCAGGCTTCGTTGATGACGACCGCCCAGCCGTCGTGCCGGGAGGGGAAGGCGAAGACGTCGGCCGCGGCGAAGTAGGTGGGAAGCTCAGCCTGCTTACGAAAGCCTGCGAAGTGGACGTAAGGCTTGAGCGATTCGGGCACGGCTGCTTCGTAGTCGGCCCGCTTGGGGCCGTCCCCGAGCAGCAGCAGGGCAAGATCGTCACGCCCTTCCGCGATGCGACCGAACGCAGCGAGCAACGTGTCGATCCCCTTGCGGTGAATCATCTGCCCGGAGAAGAGGTAGACGGTTTTGCCGGCGAGTTGGTGACGCTCGCGAACGACTTGGACGTCGGCTTCATCGGCGTGGGCGAAACGGCTGACGTCGCAGCAGTACGGCAGCATCATCAGCTTGGCGCGGTCGGCGCCGATCTCGGCGTAGGTTTCGACGGCTGCGGTGCCGATGGCGATGGTGCCGTGCGACCAGCGTAACAGCGTGCGGAGCACCTTCTGCCGGATGCCGAGTCCGAGCTTTCGCAGGAGGCTGCCGCTGGCCCACTTCATGCGGAACTGCCCGCCGCGCGGCCGCTCGAGCCAAAGCACCCAGGGCTTGCGCCGAACGGTCAGAATCATCGCACAAAGCAGGAAAGTAAGGCTGGTGTAAAGGCCGGAGAGGACGTAGCAATCGCGCCGGCCGAACGCCGTTTCCCACAGCGCCCGCGGATGAATCTGAAACTCATCACGCAGCTTCGACGGGAACAGACCGCCGAGCACACGATACGAAAACGCCCACGCCTTTGCTGCCCCCGGAGCCGCGGCACTCTGATCGCGCATGAAGCGCACGTCCAGTTCCACCCCCGTCTCACGCTCAACCGCGGTCAGCAACTCCACCTGATATGGACTCGGCGCATTGGTCAGCAGCCAGACGCTGGCGCGATGCTGCTGCGGGTCGACGACCGATGCATCTGCGTCAGCGTCGACGATCGTAGAGGATAATTCTGATTGGCAGGTCGTCATATTCATAGAACGCTCACCACCGTTCCGCTGCGCTGGGGTTCTCGTGCCTTGCCTGCTGGGCACGCTCAGCCTCGTCGGCGATATACGGCCGAGAGACCGGCGGTCCCGCCAACCAGCCGTGCAACTGCTGGGGCTGCTCGTCGATCGGCAGCGGTGCGGCTTCGTCAGGCATCGCGCGCGTCATCCGTGGAGCCACGAAGTACCGCCACGCCAGCCACGTCGGAATCAGAATCATCATGACGCGGTAGAGCCACGCCCCGACGCTCTGGCTCACGAGGTAGACGCTGAGGGCGAGTGCGATCATGTACATGATCGTCCATAGCCCCCCCACCGTCGCAAATTTTCGCCATAGGGAAGAGTAGAACTTGCCGATGAGAAACGCGGAGACCAGCCCAAGCCAGCCCCACTCACGGAAGAGGTCCGCTGCGATTCCACCAGCTGTACCGCGCGGCGGGAGGAAGCCGGCCGACTCCTCCCACTGCGCCTCGGTGAAGCCTGCATGGCCGGGGTCTCGCACCATGTCGCCGAAGCCGAGGTCGTCATACATCGAGGGCCACAGGGCACTGGGGAACGGCCTCAGCACGAACTGCATGAACCACCGTCGGCCCCAGTAGTACTCGCCGGTTCCCGAGGCCGTGAGGATCAGGCCGCCGGCGTAAATGTATTCCTGTCCGCTTTGGGCACCTTCGAAGGTGAGTTGGCTCATCACGCGGGTGCTGTCGACTTCCGCGTCGCCGCCGGCGCGTTCGACCTGCCGATTCACCACAAGCAGCAGCATGATCATGCCGAGGATCACCACGCCGCTGACGGCGGTGCGAAGCGTCGGGCGCTTCTGCCGGGCCACATACCAGGCCACCATCAGCGTCAGCAGGATCAGAAACGTCGGCCCCCGTCGGTTGCCGATCAGCCCCACGCTCAGGTGAGGCAAAGCAAACAGCAGGGCGAGGATGATGTGTTCAATCCCCACGCGTCGGCCCTGCAGCGACACCGCCAGCAGAAGGATCGCCGGGTACGCCAGCATCGGCAACTCGCTCACGTAGCCGATCGGATGGCCGATGTAGACCTTCGCCTGTGAGAACACGTGGACCGGGCCGCCCGCGCGAATCACCAGCCAGATGAACACCAGCAGCGACAGCCAACCGATCACCGACGCCATGCGAAAGAGCACCTGCTGCGTCGCGGGATCGACAAACGCTTCGGTGCTGCTGAGGCCGACCGAGCCCTTCTCGGTCATCTCCTGTGAGATGCGAGGCAGGAGCCCCACGCAGAAGATCGCCACGAACGCCAGGTTCACCATCTGCACGAACGCCAGCGTATCCGGCTCAAAGAAGCGATCCAGATGCCCGCCCCACTGCAGCATCGCCGGGCTGTAGACGTACATGTACGCCAACATCGGCGCGAACACGACCGCCGGCACAAACGGATCCCGCATCCGCCGATAGCCCAGCCACATGCCGCTGACGATCACCACGGCGGTCAGGATTAGAAGAATCTCGAACACGAACACCCCTTCAGCTACGCGCGTCCATCGCGGTCTTGAGCCGCTCAGCACAGCGTCTCCATGTGAACTCCGCCACGCGATCAAGACCCCGTGCGATCAGCGATCCCCGAAGTGCTGCGTCGCCCTGCAGGTTTGTGATCATGTCGAATATTTCCTGTTCGTCCTGCCCTTCCACTTCGAGCCCCGCCCCGCCCATCACCTCCGGCAGCGCCGCGGCGCGACTCCCGATGACGGGCGCCCCCGCCGCCATCGCCTCGAGCACCGGAATGCCGAACCCTTCATAGCGTGACGGAAACAGCATCACCAACGCGTGCGTCAGCATGGCTGCGAGATCGTCGTCCGGAACGTAGCCGAGCAACCGCAACGGGAAGTTCGGATTCTGCTGACACAAATTCGCATGCTCCTGGACGAGATCCTCATCGTGCCTTCGGCCGGCGACCAGAATCTCAAGCCCCGCGCCCTGCTCATGAAGCAGCTTCGCCAGCCTCAGCAGGGCCGGGCCGTTCTTGCGGTGCGTCAGGCTGCCGACTGTCACGACGTAGCTGTGGCGAGCGAGCCCATACTCATCGAGGACGCGTTCATCGTCCGCCGCGGCGGATCGGAAGAAGACGGGTGCGATGCCGTTGCCGATGACTTCGATTCGGTCTTCGTCGAAACCGTCGAACAGCGTCAACAAGCGTGACCGCGTAAACTGCGACACCGTGGCGATCAAATCCGCCCGACGCAGCATCCGTTTCATCGTCATCTGCCATCGTCGCCGCGACCACGTCGCCGTCGCCGGCAGCCCCGGCACGTCCCGCTCAAACGGCAACACATCATGTAACGTCACCGCCAGCTTCGCATGACGCGTCGCCACCGGCTGCTCCTTCGGGCTGTAAACCCAATCCACCGGCCCCGCCCAACGATCCACGCTGAACCATCGACTGCCCAGAAGCACCGCCCGGCTCAGCCGCTCCGGCCCCGGCAGATACCGCACTGGTATCGCGCTCAGCACGCCATTGAGGTGCGGCTGGATATTCTCATACGACGCCCGGCTCGTCAGGAGCACCGGCTCCACATCCTCAAGCTGGGCGAGTTCCGTCGCCATGCTCGCGATGTGCCGCCCCACGCCCGTCGGCTTGGCGATCGAATCAATCGGTGATGAATAAATCGCGATACGCAAAGTCAGGTTGATCCGTTCGTCAGGAGCTTGTCATACAGTCGTGAAAATTTCTCAGCTGTGCGTTCGATCGTGAACTCTTCCAGCACGCGCTGCCGGGCCCGCTCGCCCATCTGCCTGCGATGCTCCGGATCCGCAGCGAACTGCTCCACCGCCGCCGCCAGTGCCTCCGCATCACGCGGCGAAACAAGCAGGCCCTGCTCACCATCATGCACCGCCTCCGGAATGCCCGCGATCCGCGTCGAAAGCACCGGCACCCCCGACGCCATCGCTTCGAGTATCGCCAACGGCAACCCCTCGAACGACACCGAAGGCAACGCAAAGAGATCCAGCGAGCGGTAGAACTCGGTCATCCCGTCAAGCCTGCCCAGCCACTGCACATGCTCGGTCAGCCCGCGCTCGGCCGCCAGCGCTTCAAGCTCCGCCCGGCTGCCGCCTTCGCCCGCCACGCGCCATGTGAAGTTCACCCCACGATCCCGCACCTTCGCCAGCGCCTCGATCAGATATTCCAGGCCCTTCATCGGCGCCAACCGAGCCGCCGTCCCAATCACCAGCCCCCCCCCACCACTCGCCCCACTCGCCCCCCCACCGCTGCCCGCATCGTTGTTCTCTGCTTCGGCGTGGTCGTTGAAACTCGCCGGGATGTATTTTGCGGCGTCGATGCCGTTCCAGATCACCTGGACCTGTTCGCGGGGCAGCCTCAGGCGACTGCACAGATGGCTCTGCACGCCGCCGGACACAGCGATGATGTGGGCATTCGGCTGCCGAAACAGCCACCGCGTCATCGACCGCCGCACGCCCTGCCGCAGGCCCTTCGTCTCCAGCCAGCTATCGGTCGTGTGCCAGTGGACAACGTGAGGCCTGCCCGTCCCGCGCAGCGCGATCGCCGTCGCCATGCTCGCATCCCACCCATGACTGTGCACCACACCCGGCTCAGCCTCCCGCAGCACACCCCGCAACTCCCGCCCCACGCGCCAAAGCGTCCCCAGCCGATTGTACCGCCCGTCATAACGGACCCGATGCGACGCCGCCGCCGCCATCTTCGCATCCCGGTCCCCCAGAACACAAAGCGAAACCCCCTCCCGCCCCACCCCAGGCAACGCCTCAAGCAGATCCAAAACCACCTGCTGCCCGCCACCATAAAACAGGCCGGAAATGACGTGGAGTGTGCTTTTGCTATACGAAGTAGGCATCAAGTTCATAAGTTCCGTCTAACGATCTTGTCCGGCATTACAGCGAACAGAGTATCCTCTATTGTGGCGACAGCCCGCTCCAATGAGCCTCCATTGTCCACTTCGATTACCGACGCTCCCCGTCTTCGCAATATTGCTGCCGCCTGCTCCATCTCTTCTAAGCACCAAGTCAATCGTTCTAGTACAGTCTCACGATCATCACTCGCAATATTTGGCGGATCACCTCGGGCCACCATCCTCTCGTACAGCACTTCCGGGGGCGCCTTGACAAAAAACACAATGTCAGAGAGCGGTATAAGAAGGTTGTACTCTTCGATCTCTCGCTGCGTCGGGCGTGCCTCGTTCACCCGATGAAAATAGTGCTGATAGTGAGCGAAACTTTCGTCCAGCAAGACCCATGTGGCCGGATTCTTTGCTTGTATCTCCGAAAGCATCTGATAATGCGCGGCAAGCCTCACAAAAAAGTTTTTAGTGTATTCCCTGATCCACCCAGACCGCCATGCAGCCATTCCTGAGATACTCTCCACCGGTTGCTGCCCCTCGAACCCGTATTCCCTAAGCGATCCCACCAACCCACACAACCTCCAGTTAGACCACATAAATTCCACGAATGCCTGATGAACCACCGCATGGTACAACGGCGTCCAGGGAATAGTTGCTTGCCTTAGCGAGCGCGGCAGACGCCCTATTAACTTCTGCAGCTTGGATCGCGCTCCATTGTCAGCAAGGAATTGATCGACGATTCGGACACTTTGTTTCGACGACACATACATTTGCATCGCAACGTGAGGAACCCGCGTAGCACCCACTGCGGATCTGAGCGACCGAAACAGCGTCGACTTCCCCGAACCTGGCAATGCCATAAACTCTATCCACATAGCTTCACAACTCTCATCTCTTAATCCGCCGCCTCAAGCACCCACGCAATTTCAAAGCCTTTGCCCACATGCGGACAAAATATGGATTTCGGCATAAGAACGCCAACGTCGACGACACGATGCGCCGCGTGCCTTCCCCGGCAGCGGTAGAGGCTCTATAGGCCTCAACTGCGGTCCCGCCCATACCCAGAAGGGCTGCAGCATTCCCTACCCGGAGAAAGTGTCTTGAAAAACGTTGGGCAAACTCTCCTCGATATGCTCCGTGCGCTCGAGCATGGCCCTCGATTAACTTGAACGCCCGGAGTTCGCTCTGCAGACTTGCCGCTCCCCTCGTTTCCGTCACGGAGCCCACCGTACGCCGATAGAGACTGACAACTAAATCCGTGCGCATCACAACTGGGTGTTGGCAGCGGACGCGCGCAATGTACTCATAGTCCTCTGCATAAGTGAGGTCCTCCCTAAATAATCCGACCTTGGCTACCAACTCTCGTCTCATCAAATTCGCCCATACCGGCGGAACGAATTTAATTAATGGCTGCATCTCGACCCGCTCAACATTAGTAGCACAACAGGACTGATTCCCACTTATCAGATCCACGACTTCCTCGTTCTTCCAGAAACGTTCCGTCCTGCCGTATGCAATGTCGCTAGGCGCGCCTACAAGAAGACTCTGAAGCACACTTGTTCGCTCAGGCGTCAACACGTCATCCGCATCCACGAAACCAATGAAAGCGCCGCGACACTTCCGAATTCCTTCGTTTCGGGCAGCGGAGACCCCGCGATTTTCCTGCCGAACACAAACCACTTTGAAGTCGGCACAATTCTGTTTCTGGATAAACCGTTCGACGACAAGAAAAGTATCATCCGTGGAACCATCGTCTACCACTACTACTTCGAGGGGTCGATAGTATTGTGCCAAGCATGACCTAAGCGTGTCCTCAATGTGGTTTTCGGCGTTGTACGCTGGAATGATGTAAGAGATCAGCGTAGGAACACCAGACCCAAGTTCCACGGCGGGCGAGGTTCCTTTCGACCTGCAGGCTTCATCAATACCGTTATTTTCCCTCAACCCGATGCCTCTCATGATTCACACTAGCCAACACGTGTTTCCTCCATCTTACCGGCACAGATACAACTGTCGGCTGGTACACGACGTGGCGTCATCATCTGAACTTGCCGTCAACTGCGTGACCTCGCCGTAAAGCGATTCAAGATAGCTAATTTGTTCCTGCTGTTGACGTGGCGATCCGTTGGACTCGAAGACCATCTGGTCAGACACATCGGCAGTGAACTGAATAACCTCACGCCAGTTCGGGATCCACATACAGACGGCGAGCAGGAATGCGATATCAACTTTTGGCGTGGGTAGCAAGTCACGAATAATATCGAGTTGCTCGGTAGCAAGATCAAACACGTAGAAATCGAGATGGTTCGCTCCCATGCACCGGCTGATTCGATTCGCCACGTTGATCATCCGCGTGTCAAAATCGATGCCTGTTCCAGAGGCGATCTGATCCCGTAACGCAAAGAGCATTCCACCTTGATTGCAGCCAATATCGAGCACAGTTTTGCCGGAAAAATCGAGCGGAATGGCATCAAGGCGTTCACGGGGGTTCCGCTGCCCGCGCAAAGTTTGTCCGTTGAGCTCGATGGTGTGGTAGCCTGCTGGCATCTTCGTCGCGGCGTACAACGTACCACTGGTCTTGGTGTAGTTGAGCAGGTTCGCCACCTGTTGCAGCTCGCGATCCTGCTCGCTCTCCGTACCGGAGGACGCGTCCCACGCCACCCGGTTGAAGATGTATGGTGGCCGTTCCTTGCCGGTCCAGCGACGGTAGTATCGCCGCGCCGTCGGTCCAAGGACTGGTATGTTCTTAATTAACTGCCTCATCGGGGGGTATTCCTTCACATTCGGAAAAGGTGGGGACACTGCTTCGCGACCTCGTCAAAGCTCACTGCACCGTTGGCGGACAGGCGGCGTTGGAGGCGATATATCTTTAACGGGACGGGGCGGCGGTGTTTTAGGTTTCTGGGGATGTTGGCGTAGCCTCGCAGGAAGCCGAGGGCGGTGGCGAAGATGTGGCCGTTTCTGACGCCGTAGAGCATGCCTTTGAGGGTGTTGCCCAGTGCGTGAGCGGGGAGGTAGAGCATGGGGACGTTGTGCCAGGCATAGAGGATCTGGTTTCGTGGGCCGAGGGCGCGGATGCGGTTGCGGTTGCGGATCGGCGACGCGTGGTGATGGATCGGCGGCGCGGAGCCGAGGCGGATGACGTAGCCCGCCGCGAGCATGCGGATGGCGAGGTCACTTTCCTCGACGTGCATGAAAAAGCTCTCGCGGTAGCCGTTGACGTGCTGATACACATCCCGCCGAAACGCGATCATCCCCCCGAGGAACCGGCCACTGACGTAGCGACCCTCGGCATCGGGAGCGGCGGATTCGACCTGATCGTCGGTGTTCACATTGATGAACGGAATGGTGACAGCTCCGATACGCGGATGATCGAAGGCGGCGATGGTTTGGGCGATGGTATCCGCTGAGGGCAGCCGACAATCGTCGTCCAGCGTCACCAGGTAATCGGTGGTGGCTAGTTCGGCCCCGCGGTTACGCCGATGCGTCGGGCCCTTCGCCTGCTCGCCGACCTCGACGCGCACCTGCGGATAACGCTGGCGGATCAGTTCACACGTGCCGTCGGCCGAGGCGTCGTCCATCACGAGCACCTCGACGGGGACGCTCTGCTGAAGGACCGAATCGAGCACCGCGATCAACTCGTGCTTGCGGTCACGCGTGGGGATGATGACCGAAGCGACGGGCGGAGCCTTTAGATTATCGTTTGCCTCACTCGCAGCCAACAGCATTCCTTTCCCCGGGAACGGACGCTTCACTGGCACCAGATTGGCTGAACATGCTCTGATAGATCGCGACGATCCTTTCGGCCATGCGGCGGCCTGTGAAGTCGTGCAGGGCGCGACGGCGGGCGTTGGCGGCGAGGCGAGTTCGCATCGCAGAATCCGCGTGCAATCTCTCGATCGCAGCGGCAAGGGCGGGCGGATTGGACGGCGGCACCAGCAAGCCGTGCTCGCCGTCTTCGACCACCTCGGGGGCCCCGGCGATGTCGGTGCTCACGATCGGCAAATTCATCGCCATGGCTTCAAGGATAACGATCGGCATTCCCTCGCCCCCGGTTGAGGGCTGGCAGTAAACGTCCAGCCCCTGATAAAAAGCCTGCATGTCCGCGACCTTGCCGACCAACTCGACACGATCGCCCAACTCAAGCTCGGAAATGATCTGTTCGTATCGCGACCCAAGCCCGCCGGACCCTGCGATACGAAGCTCCACATCCACACCCCGATCCCGCAGCAATGCCACGGCTCTGATCAGAAATTCGTGCCCCTTCTCCTCGGACAGCCGCCCGGCACTGCCGACGATCAAAGGCCGACCCGCTGCACGCCCCGCCGAATCACTCGCCGCATCTGCCGTCTCAAAATCGCGAGCATCGAACGCATTGGGAACCACAGGAATCTCGCCCCGAAGCCAGGGCAGATGCTCCTGCGTGTACGCCCGGCAGGCCTGCGACACGGCCACGAAGCGCGGCTGCCTGATGTGAAATGCACGCCGCGTCATCTGACGAAGCATGCGATCACGCCACCCCGTGCCGGCGAGCCAGTCGCGGGTATCGTGAATGTGAACGAGCAGCTGCGGTGCCATCCCAGCCATCGCACTCGCGACAAGCCGAGCGGTCGGCCAAAGGTGCGCATGCACCACATCGGGCTGATATTCACGAATCTTCTGACGAAGCTTGCCGATCGTCCGCCACATGCCGCGCACATCTTTCAATGAGCCGTCGTAGCCGAGGAAGTCAACCCGACCCAGCCCCTCCAGCCGCTCGGGAAACGCGTTCTCCGTGCCCAGCACACAAAGCTGAATCTCCACCCCCAACTGCTGCTGCTCCCGCAACAACGTAAACAACACCCGCTCCATGCCGCCGGTACCGAGATGGCTGACAACGTGCAAAATCCGCATGATCAATTTCCCTCTGCGGCACACCCGTCAAGCGTGCGAAATGTCTTCCGTGCGGCTTGCCGCGCGAGCACCCGATAAAGATCGCTGATACGTTCGGCTACCTGTTCCAGATCATGGTGACGATGGGCGACTTGACGGCAGGTATCCGCAATCGCTTGCCGATCGTCAGCCACGCGCTGGGCGTAAGCGGCCAGCACCTGCTGTGGCTCCGCCTCGTGAGGCGAAAGCACGAGGCCGACACCCTCCTCAGTGGCAATCCGGCTGCAATCGCCAATCTCCGGCCCCAGCACCACGGGCGTACCGGCGGCGAGGTACTCAGCAAACTTCACAGGACAACTCAGCCGATCCTCCAGACGCGGCGGCCGCCCCAATCCACGCGTGATAAGCCCCAGATCCGCTGCGGCGAGATATCGACCCACCTCGTGATAAGGCACCTGAACAACCGCAAAATCTCGCTCTGCAACCCCAGCAGCTCGCAACGAAGCACGCATCTGATCCGGACTCGTGGTGACGCCCAGGAAGAACGCGTCGGGCATCTCACGCTGCAGCATCACGAACAATTCCACGCCACGCTCGTGCTGTTGCCATTCCCGCAGACTGCCGCAATAACAAACCACAAATCGACCCGCTGCACCGATCTGCTTTCGCACCGCGTCCCGATGGGCAGCATCCGCCTTGAATTGAGCCGCGTCGACCGGGTTCAGCACCACACGCAGCGTCCCCGCATCCACCTCACAACGCGGCTGCAACCACTCCGCCACGCTGGTAGCCACGCAAATCACACCGTCGGCTTCCGTCGCCACACGCATCTCCATGTCGTAGATCGCCTGCGTCTCGGCATCCAAACTCTGCTCCAGTTCGTCGGCGTCGGGCAGCCCTCGCACCAGCAGATTCTCCGCGAAGGTGATCCCTCGCATATCAAAGATTACCCGCAGTTGCGGAAACCACTCCTTGAGCGCGAGTCCCATAGAAGCCGCATATGGACCGCGACAATGAAGTACGAGCGGCTCAGCCCCGTCGCCGCAACGCCTTGCAACCCATCGGCGCACCACCCGAAGGTCCGACCACAACCACCGCGCCCGTGTCGGTGCCGAGGGGAGCAGCGTCATCGTGACACCGTAATGCTCCCTCGCTTCCTCGGTAAGCCGCTGCCACCGCTCGCGTCCGCTCCCTCGCATCAACTGCCCGACCGGCGAAAGCACCGCCAGTTCAACCTCCACCCCACGACGCTGCAACGCTGCGATGGGCGCAAGCACCATCGAAGGAAACACCGCACTGAGCCCCTCCCGACACACTAAATAAAGCGTTTTCATATAGCTTCTCTAAAACCTCGCCTCACACCATCCGCCGCTTCATCCCCACCAGTCGCTCCGTCGCCCGCGGCCCCAGCATCCGCCGTAGCCACCGGGCCGGGCCCTGGTACGCCGCGCTCAGTCCCCCGTCCGGATGCATCTTCCGTGCCTCCGCGAAGTACTTCGCCGCCCGGTCGGCATGGCCCTGCCTCAAATACGCCCGCGCATCGCTCGCCAGCAGCCCCGCAAACGCCCGCGCCCGCTCATCGCTCAGCTCCCCCCGTTCGCGTAGCCGTTCGTAAGCCGGCCAAAGAATCTTCACATGCTGATCAAGCACCTTCACCGAATCGCTGGAAACGCTTCCCGCCATCCGCCGCACCGTGTAAAGCACCGTCGGCAACTGATGAAACCGCAGCCCCGCACACGCCAACCGCAAATGAAGATCCCGCTCCTGCGAGCAGGGAAGATCCTCGCGAAACCCTCCCACGGCTTCCAGATTCTCCCGCCGATGCAGCGGAGCCGACGTCTGCAACACACCCCGCAACACAAACCGCACCGCATCGCCCCCGTCATACCGTCGGCGATACATCCCATCCATCGTGTTCGTCGGATCATCACACTGCCCGAAGCAGCAGACCATATCCGCCCCGGATCGCTCAAGCTCCGCCACCTGCCTCTCCAGCTTCTCCGGATGCAAAAGATCGTCCGCGTCGAGGAACTGGATCAGTTCCCCCTTCGCCATGGCGATCCCCCGATTCCTCGCCGCACACGCCCCACGATTCGGCCCCGTCTCCCAGCGAATCCGATCCCCAAACGACTCAAGCACCCCCACCGACCCATCCGTCGACCCGTCATCAATCACAATCACCTCAACAGCCGAATACGACTGCCCAAGCGCACTCTCAATAGCCTCCCCAACAAACGCTTCAGAGTTGTAACAGGGAATGATGATGGAAGTGAGAGGCTGTGTCATGCTTGATTCGTAGCCTCTGCTTTGGCGGGTGGTCGGAGCATGGCCCGCAATCGCGAACCGCCCATCGCGCGTGCTGTGTGTTTCCAGAACCTTCTGCTTTGCAGGCACACCGGATGTTCCTGCGCCAGTCGGCCAAGGAACCGAAGATCGCCGCTGAAGCCCATACATTCCCCCCGTTCCGCAGCCGTCATCTGCTTCCACGCATGAAACTGCCCCATGGCCAGCTTTTGCCGATAGTACGCCGATAGCTTTTGTTGTGCCGCCCACCTGCTGAGCACCTGCCACATCAGCAAGCCGTACTTGCGATGCTCACTACGCTGCTGCACGATGCGATTATCGCCATGCAAACGACGCATCGCGACGGCACGATCGATCGCCCCAGGGTACAGCTTGCCGATCGCGGCCATCTTGATCCAAAGCGCGAAGTCCTGTGCCATCCGCAATTCCGCGTCGAACATTCCCGTCCGTTCAAAAAACTCACGGCGGACAACAATTCCGTTGGTATGGAACGAGCCGAGGTTGCCGGTGATCGCTTCGAACAGTTCGTCCGGTGCCACCCGTTTGCGGACAGTTGAAAGTTCCCCTCGGCCCCGGTCTGCCCACCACTGCCGCATTTCGTCGGATTCGAAGTGCGTGCCCACCGCATCGTAAATGCCGTCGGCGTCGGGGTGCTCGGCCAACACGTTCGCGACCGCTTGGAAACGTCCGGGCAAGTAGTAATCGTCAGCATCCAGAAACGCCACCCAGTCCTGCGTCGCCTCACGCACGCCTACGTTCCGCGTCTCAGCCGCCCCGCGATTCTCACCATTGGGATGCCGAAGCAATTGAACCCGCTCCGACTCCGCCGCCAGCGCCTCGCACTTAGCAAGCGAACCATCCGTCGAACCATCCTCCACCAGCAGCACCTCCACCACCTCAGCCTGCTCCAAAGCCGAACCCACCGCCTGCTCAACAAACGCTTCCGCGTTGTAGACGGGAATGATGACAGTGATTTGAAGGTAAGGTTCGCTCAAGATTCCAGCACACCTGCAACTTCCAAGAACGTTCGATCGATATCGTTTCGAATCCCCTTTAGCCGCTGCTCAAGTATCCCTACCGTCGCTTGCCTTTGTTTCCATGCGTCTTCGACCAGTTGAACAACTCGTTCCCTGTTGATGCCTTCCCGACTGACAACAAATCCATCCAGGCCACAGTCCCGGAACAAGCCCTCATACTTGTGCGACCAAGCGATCGCCACTGCCGGGATGGCTTGTGACAGCGCTGCAATCAATGCATGGAATCGAGACCCCACCATAAAACTGCATCGCCCTACGATTCCCTTAATCTGTTCTGCCGATAGCACCCCGTCCAGCACCAGTGGGGCCTGTAGCCCGTCGGCGACCAATCGGCAGAGTCCGCGATCATCGTCCTCCGCCTGCTTGGAGGGGTAAATCTCGTGCGGCACAAGCACCACACGGCATCCCTTGCCTTCGAAGAACCGGCCCACCTCACGCAGTGCCTGGATATAGATATTCTCCTCGCCTTCCCCAGCCGTGCGCTCAAACACCTTTTGATTGGGTGCGATGCCTATGAGCGGCGTATCCCCTCCATGTCCCTGATCGGCGAGCCACGTGCGGGCGAAAGCCTCGTCCGCACCACTGAACTGGAAAGCAATGTCAGGACGCAACGGTATCTCGCGTTCGACGCCCGGCAAGGCGGTGAGATATTGCTGGCTTTCCTCATCACGTGCGTAGACAAGTGCCGCACCGTTCACGATCGCGGCGTAGTGCCTGTGGTCGCCCGCTTTATCAAACGGCCCCCACGCCTGGGGCATGAACACGTAAGGCACACCACGCCGGCGCGCAAACGTGATGTATTCGTTCGCCTGAATGGATTTGGCGGGCCCCCAGGTATCACCATAAGCGAAGCCCGCCACGTCGATGATCGCGTCAACCTGCTCGACAACCCGCTGAATACGCATCCACTGCCGATTCTGAAGCCGACCGCGCGCATGAGTAGGATCGCTTGCCATCATGCACCCCGCCCGCCAGGCTTTCTGCCAGCGTGTCAGGTTTTCATCTGCACGCGACAGCCCGGCACGATCTACTTGATCACTCGTGCCTGCGAAGACCGATTCGGAGGCTATGAAAAACTCCGCTTGTGGCAATCGCTGCCCCAACTCCCGCTGGACGGTACGAATCATCGCCTCCGCCCCCTTGTTCACAAACTGCCCTCGCCGAATTAAGATACGCACTGAAGAACTCTCCTGATGACTCCGCGCAGTCGTCGGCGTAAAGTACGCTTCTGCTGCTCGACCGGGTTGATCGGGACGGTGAGTAGAATGGGCCACATACGCTGGATCAAATCGTGCTGATGTTCGCCCCGTTGGCGCAGGTCGCCATCGAGGGACAGCAATAGGCGGTAAATCCCAACACTATTCACCGGAGGCACATGCTCAACGGGAAGCAGGTCCAGTGCCTGCTCAATAGCGGCGTACCAACCCGCAAGACGCTGCTCGAGGTGAAAGCGATCGGTCCATTCCAACCCCGTCACAGGATTAGCCTGCGCCCAATCCAGCCACTCGGCTAACGATGATGCCACTTCCGCTTCCGGGGAAAGATCGAATCGTCGCAGCATTGCCTGGAAGCCTTCAACAACTGGAGCTTCCCAGAAACGAATTGCATAACCGCGGCGTGCGACCTCGAAGCAGTTCCCTCGTAGCAGGATGCCGGAGTCGATTCCTCGGTACTGATCGTTGACAAACGTCTCCCGCACAATCGTTGCGTACGTCCTGTGGGTGAACCCGTCGTAGAGTTGTTGACGCGCAAGGTCAGGTTCGGAAGCGTCAATGAACCGGTAGGGCACTTCTGCCGCTCGTGCCACTTGCTCGGGAACCACACGATCGTGCGGGTGCATTTTGGCATGGGCTTGCGTGAAACACTGCACGTCGCAACCCGCCGCTTTCGCAGCCGCAAGCAGCACGCGCGAGTCCATCCCCGCTGTCAGCGGCAGGTGCACCGTCGACCAGTTGCTTTTTACAAAGCCAAAGAATGTGATCAGCCGTTCCTGCAGCGCCTGGACCACCTCTTCGTACGGTCGTGGCTCGATAGGCTGGGCGTAGTTGCTGAACGTGGGTTTGCGGGTTTCCAGCGAGAGCGACTGTGTCGGAAGGAGTTGCCGAACATTCGCGAAACGGCTCCGAGGAAGGGGATACCATTCGATGGACCGCTGATGATAAAAATCCTCAGGGAATTCGTCTCCCACCTTTTCCCCCGCCAATGCCGCAAGTAACGCAAGACTCGAAGAAGCCCACACCCCGCGCGATGACTGGCCTTCTGCGAGGAAAAGACATCGCAGCAATGCTGCAGCATCGGGCAGCACCGCCCCATCGCCAATTAAGAGCCACCGCCCCGACCAGTCATTGCTCAACGCGCTAACCTCGGCCGAAGCGCACTGGGTGACGGCGCGACCCGCGTCGAAATCAGTGCCCACTGTCGGTATCGCAGTGCCCAGCAGATACCACCGCGTACCCTCGGCATCGATACAACACTCAACCCGCAGTGCCGGACAGTGGTGCAAGAAGCACCCCGAGCCGACTTCCACGACCTCCGCTCCGTCCCAAGCCGGCGTTCCATCTGTGCTCAGCACATACTGACGCCGCGTTAAATCGGTAATATTTGGGGAACAATTCATAGGCAAGTTCGGCGTCTACCCCGCCATGGCGCGGAGGGTTGCGTTTTTGTCGACGATTTCCGCGTAGCTGCCGCTGGTTTCGATTTGGCCGTCTTTCATGCAGTAGAGGACGTCGCATTCGCTTACGGTGCTCAGGCGGTGGGCGATCATGATGATGGTTCGCGTGCCTTTGAGTTTGTTGACGGCTTCGATGACGGACTTTTCGGTGGCGTTGTCCAGGGCCGACGTGGCTTCATCCATGACCAGGACGTCGGGGTTCTGGTAGAGGGCTCGGGCGATGCCGATGCGTTGGCGTTGGCCTCCTGAGAGGCGGACGCCGCGTTCGCCGACGATGGTGTCCAGCTTGCCGGGCAGGCGGTCGACAAGCTCGGTGAGCTGAGCGGCGGCGACGGCCTGAGTGATGCGGTCCTCGTCGATATCCTTATCGTCCAGTCCCAGCGCGATGTTGCGGCGGATGGTGTCGTCGGTGAGGTAGATGAACTGCGGGATGTAGCCGACGTGCCGTTGCCAGGTGGCCAGGTCGTGCTGAATGTCGCGGCCGTCGACACGGATCTCCCCACGCTCGGGCTTGAGCAGGCCGAGGATGACGTCGACGATCGTCGTCTTGCCCGCCCCGGTGGGGCCCACGAACGCCACAGCCTGCCCGCGGGGAATCGTCAGCGTGACATCCTTCAGCGAATAATCCGACGCACCGGGATAGCGATACCAGATGTTTGTGAGCGCGAGATCATTCACGTGGGCAGGCTCGGCGGGATCGGGCGGGGTGTCGGCGTGCTTGAGACTGCGGTAGGGGCTGCTGGGGAAGTCCAGCAGTTTGAGATCGTCGAAGACGGGGTCGATGGAGACGACTTTGTAGCGGAGTTCGGTGACGCTGCCGACGATGCCGCCGACGCCCGAACGCAGACGCACCAGCGCGGCGGCGAACAGGGCAAGCGTCGGGGCGATGATCTGCATGTCGCGCCCCATGACCACGAGCAGGATGGTGATGGTCAGCAGCCCGCCGACGGCGACGAATTCCATGTACGGCGTGGTGATGCCGCTGATCACTTTGTTGTACCGCTCGGCGATCATCATGCGGTGCAGACTGCGACGGAGGCTTTCCACGAAGAAGTTTTCGCGCCTAAGGATGCGTGCTTCTTTTAGACTGCCGAGCCCCTGCTGAACGGCCTTCATGTTGAGCGTGCGATGGTGCTGGGCTTCCTGGCCGTAGGCTTTGATCTTCTGGCGGACGCGATACTGGTAGCCGAAGCCGGCGACGCCCATCAGCGTGATGGCGACGAGAGCCATGAGCGGTTCGGACAGCAGCAGCAGGGCCACGATGCCGAGCGTCATCAGCACGTGCAGCACAAGATTCAGGAACGGGGTGAGGACGCCGGTGACGATCGTCATCACCTCTTTTTGCGTGTTGCGAAGCAGCTCGGCAGTGTTGCGGCCGAGGTGGAATTCGTACGGCGCGTTCATGTACGCCTGGAAGAGGCGGTGCGTGAGCTTGAGTTGGCGGTTCTGCGTGTAGCGTGCTTTGAAGTAGATAAGCAGGCAATTGTAGATGGTTTTGATCAGGTAGATCAGCAGCATAGTGGCGCAGCCGACGATGATGAGGCTGCGTGCGGTGGTGATGCCGAGGTAGGTCAGCGCGGGTTCGACGGTCTCGTGCTGCAGGATGTTTTCCGGATCCATCGCGAGGGAGATGAACACGGGGATCGCGCCGATGCTGATGGCTTCGAGGGCGGCGGCGCCGATCATGGCGAGCAGCAGGACGCCGAAGCCGATCTTTTCGCGGCGGTTGAACAGTTGCCGCAGCTTGTTGAACGACGCGGCGAGGCCGTCGACGTTTTTCTTTTTGCGTTTATTGCGTGTCATGAGCTTATTGCGAAAGCGGTGCGGTGATGGGGGCCGCTTCGGGGATCGAGAAGTAGTCGGCGCAGGCCTGGAGGATGCGTGGCGTGGCGTGGCCGTCGCCGTAGGGGTTCACCGCGTTGGCCATGGCGTGATAGTGGTCGGCATCGGTGAGCAGGCGTGCCACTTCGTCAACGATCACCTGCCGATCGGTGCCGACGAGCAGCACGGTGCCCATGTCGACCGCTTCGGGGCGTTCGGTGGTTTCGCGCATCACGAGGACGGGCTTGCCGAGGCTGGGGGCCTCTTCCTGCACGCCGCCGGAGTCGGTCAGCAGCAGCGTGGCGTGATCCATCAGACTGACGAAGGGCAGGTAGGCGAGCGGTTCGATGAGGTGGACGTTCGTCGCAGCCGCCTCGCCGAGCAGCCGCTGCACGGGCTCGCGGACGTTGGGATTCAGATGCACGGGGTAGACGAACTGCGTCTCGGGGAATCGGCTGGCAAGCTCGCCGATCGCCCGGCAGATATCCTCGAAGCCCGAACCGAAGCTCTCGCGCCGGTGCCCGGTGATCAACACCATCGGCTGGTCGGCCCATGCTTCGCGCCAATCGGTCGGCAGGCCCGGGATGGTCGGCGGATTCTGACGCACCTGCTCGACCGTAAGCAGCAGTGCGTCGATCACGGTGTTGCCGGTGACGGTGATCGCAGCGTCGGGCACGCCTTCGTTGAGCAGGTTAGTCCGAGCCGATTCGGTCGGCGGGAAGTGCAGGTCGGCGATGCGCGTGGTCAGCACCCGGTTCGCCTCCTCAGGCCAGGGCGACTGCAGATTCCCAGTGCGCAGGCCGGCCTCGACGTGTCCGATGGGGACATGCTGATAGAACGCCGCAAGCGAGGCAGCGAGCACCGTGGTGGTATCGCCCTGCACGAGAACGAGGTCGGGCTTGACGCGCACCAGCGAAGCATCGATCGCTTCGATGGCCCGGGCGGTGAGACCAGCAAGCCCCTGCCCGGATCGCATCAGTTGCAGGTCTTCGTCGGGCTCGATGCCGAAGACGTCGAGGACCTGATCGAGCATCTGTCGATGCTGACCGGTCACGCAGGCATGGCAGGTGAAGCGCGGGTCGTCGCGCAGGGCGCGGACGACCGGCGCGAGTTTGATCGCTTCGGGTCGCGTGCCGAAGATGACGCTTATCGTTCGAGGCATTGCATTCTCCATGGTGGCCTTGCCGATCTTAGAAGCCGTTCGATGCCCGGTTCGCAGCGGCTTCCCCAAGCAACCGCTCAATCTCCTGGAGGCGTTCCCGGCTTTCCTCAGGGAGTTGCTCGACATCGGCAACATTCACCCGCACCTGCTCCAACTGGTCGCGGGCTTCGTCCAGTCGGCCGGCCTGGGTCAACGCCCATATCAGTTCGATCTGGCGCGACAGGTCTTGTGGATCGATCTCAAGGATGCGCTCGCTGACCGTGACGGCCTCGGAATACTCGCCAAGCTTGAGCAACACGCGGACAAGCGTATCGAGGATGATCGGCTGCTCGGGCAAGGCCTCGCTGGCCGCCCTGGCAAGATCCAGTGCGTGGAGGAGCTGGCGATCCTGCTCCAGCAGCGCCATCGCGAGATTGTTCTTCGCCACGGCGTTCTCCGGCGTCATCTCCAGCACCTTGTCGAAAGCGCGCTCAGCGGCTGGCCAGTCCTCGCGGGTCTGCGCCAGTTCGCCGTAGAGCATGAAAGCCATGGCTGAGGCGTCGTCCCGTTTCACCAGCTCTGCGACGATGGCCTCACAGCGATCGACAAAGCCATCGCTGTTCAGCCGACTCCCCGCCCGGTGCCAGGCGATCGCGTTCGCCAGCCGATCGTCCACCGCATCCTCCGGCGTCGCCTCTTCCAACTCCGAGAGCCACTGCTCCGCAAGCTGAGCATCGTTCACCAGCCGCTCCGCGAGCCGGCGCACAGGCCCCCGCAGCGCTGCCGCTTCGCCGAGCCGGGTCAGCAGCAAGTCGCCTGCCTCCTCGGCGCGACCAGCCTGCAGCAGCGAACGTGCGTAGAGCGCCAGCATCGAAGCATGCCGCTGCGGATCCTGCTTCGCCGTTTCGATGTAAGGCTCAAGCACCGCCAAAGCCTCAGTCGCGCGGTCCAGATTGAGATGCGCCTCGGCGATCAGACTGTCGGCGGATGCGGCTTCATTTGGCGCCCGCTCACGCCAGCGGTTCGCAGCGGATATCGCCTGTTGCCACCGCTCGTCGGCGATCATGGCAGCAGTGGTGATGGCCAGCGATTCACTGTCATTGGGAAACGTTTCACTGGTGCGCGACGCGATACGGATCGCCTGTTCGTGCCGCCCCGTCGCCACCAGCATGCGTGCAGCGAGATTCTGAAGCACCAGGTAACGCGGATGGGCGTCGGCCAATCGCTCCAACTCGGGCATGAGATTTTCGCCCGCGTCCTCCCCCCGATGAATCGCGACGACGCGCGAGAGCAGCGTCCCCGCCACCGCCCGATTGCCTTCCTGTTCCGTCAGCACCGACGCCACCAGCGGCCGAAGCATGGGCGCCCGCACCGCCGTCACCGCATCGTCTCCACGCGCCAGCACCTGGAAAGGCTCGTAACCGGGAAGATGCTCAACGGCCCGCGGCAGCAGTGCGGCCATGCGTTCGTGATCGCCTCGATTGATCGTCCAGAGCAGGTAGCCGCGCCATGCTCCGACGTGCTCCGGGTTGGCCTGGACGGCGGCTTCGAATCGCGCCGCCGCCTGCTCAGCCGTGCCGTGTGCCGCATAATGCCCTGCCAGCATCAGCTGCCGAGCGACCTCGTCGATGCCTTCCATCTGCTCAAGCTTCGCCAGCGTCTCCGCGGCCCGTTCCGCATCGCCCTGCCACGCGTACAGGTCCGCTGCGAAGCGCAACGTGCGAGGCTGGTTCGCCTGTTCCGGATTGGCCAGGATCTGCTGAAGCAAGGCATCACTACGCTCAGCTTCGTTACGCTGTAGGTAGAGTTGAGCGAGCAGCAGGTCGTCTTCGAACATCTCGCCACGATCCTGCTCAGCCTCCTGCAGCAAGGCGATCGCGATGTCTGTCTCGCCGCGCGCCAGCCACAGCGAAGCGGCCCGGCGGCGCTGTGCCGCCGAAAGTGTCTGCTCCATCACGCGATTGAGGAAGCGGCCCGCCTCGGCGTACTCGCCACGATCCTGCAACACAGCTGCCAACGCGAGTGCCGGGTCGACGGCATCGGCTCGCAGTTGAAGTGCCTCACGCAGGTGGTCGATCATGCCCCGCTCATTGCCCAGCCGTCCCAGCGCGTTCGCCAGAAGCCAGTGGGCATCGACGTTGTCCGGTGCGGTGCGTACGACCTGATTGAGCAGCAGTGCCGCTTCGCCCGCGGATTTCTCAGGGTTGGCCGCATCGGCAAGACGCCAGCGCGCCATTGCCATCCGCCATACCGTCGAACTCTCCCCCGTGGCCTCCCGCAGATGCTCGATCACCTGATAGCGGAAGGTTCGATCGTTCTGCGTTGAAGCGGCTTCGAGGGCGCCACGCAGAATGTCGCGGTTCGTCGGCGCCAGTTCCACCAGTTCCTTCCAGGCAGCTGCAGCACCGTCATCGCCGGTCGCTTCGAGGTAGTGCGTCCGATAGAACTGCCACTGCACGCGGTCGGTGCCTTCGCTGTCGGGCCTTGCATCATCAAGCACAGCGAGCCCGGCCTCGTCGCCCTGCTCCGCCCGAACACGCCCGGCACGCAGGAACGCCAGTCGAGGCGTCAGCCCGTGAACCTCCTGCGAGTGCGCCAGAAGCTCGTCGGCCAGCGCGTCATCGAAAGACCGCGCCACAGCCGACAGCCTCGCCAGCAGCGCTTCATCGACCGGCTGCTCCGCCTCCATGGTCTGCCTGAGCACCTGTTCCGCACGGGCCTGCTGTTGGGTTTCCAGCAGCAATTCCAGGTACATCGCGAGCGTGCGCGGTTCGCCGGGCACATGCTCTTGGATCGAATCCACCAGACTCAGCAGCGCCTCGGCGGGCGGTCGTTTCGGATGCGCCGCCAATCCGAGCGTGAGGTGAACCGCGGCTTCGAGATTGTTGGCCGATCGGTTCAGCGCCGTCCGCGCCGCCGCCACAGCCTCCTCTGGCTGCCCCTGCCGATTATGGATCTCCGCCATCAGAATCAACGGCGACACCGCTGCCGTCGCCAACGAAGCGGACTCCCGCAACGCGTCGATCGCCTGCTCGTGCTCCCCCATCGCTGCGTACGAACGTCCCTGCAACAGCGCCAGGAACGGATCGCGTGGCAGAATGCTTCGCGACTTTCGCACCGCTTCCAGCACATCCTGAAGATCCGTCCCTTCGCCCTCCGCCTGACGCTGCTGAAGCTTCAGCACCGGCGCCCACGCCTGGGCCACCGCGTCGGTGGTCGGGCGCTTACTCAGGTTCTCGCCGATCGTCACGACCTCATCGAAAGACTGCTGCTCGGTCCGTAGCACCGCCTTGAGGGCGAGCAGTTGACTGTCGGCTTCGTCGGAGCTGCTATCGACTGACGCGAGAAGTTCCTCAGCAGTCGCCACGTCGCCCAGCTGAAGTGAGCGGCTGGCGTGGATGCGCTTCGGCTCGACGCTGTCGGATGAGTCCACCGCACGACGTACCGCCTGCGAAGCGGCCTCGGATTCGCCCAGCGTGTCCAGCGCCGTCGTCAGCGTCGCCAGCAGATCACCATCGACCGGCGGCTCCTCAGCCGCCGCCAGGTAATGCTCACGGGCCTGATCATCGTTGCCGCCGATGCGATGCACCGCACCGAGCAGCAGGTGGCCGGGCGCCCCTTCCAGCGTCTCCTCCGCAACCTGCGTCGCGTAGCTGAGCATGTCTTCATGCGAAGCGTCATCGCGCTCCATCATCGCCAGCACACGCAGGTACGACTGCACCCGCTCAGGATGCACCGACGCCAGGTGATGCGCGGCCTCCAGCGCCTCGGCCGGCTGACCCAGTCGCGCGTACGCCCAGACGCGCCCTTCGAGCGCTTCAAGATCGTCAGGCGTCTTCGCCAGCATCTCATCCGCCAACGCCAGCGCCTCGGTGCCGAACCCGATGCGGGTGTAAATCTTGAGAAGATCGTGGGCGGCATCGTCATGGTCCGGGTCAAGCTCACGCACTTTGCGGAGCGTTCCCATCGCTTGCTGAACGTGGCCGTTGCCGTCCGTCGGCACGTTCAGTTGCACCTTGCTGAAGGCGTAAAGTGCTTCGACGTCGTCGTCATGATGACGCAGGTAGATCGCCAGCCGCGTGCGTGCGTCTTCGTAGTCGCCTTGCTCCATGGCCGTCATGGCCGCCGGCCGTTGCGCCGCGATCGCCTTCTCGTTTCGGACCGATCGCATGTAGTAAAGACCGCCTGCGACGCTTGCCAGAACCGCCACGATAACGGCCAGCACAGTCAGCCGTTTGAGCGTGACGTTCGATGATTTCGACTTGGACATAATCTAACAACCCCAATGAGTAACCCGGACTTCGGGCGAACGAGGCGACGCCGTTGACCTCAGCCAGCGGCAGACACCTCGCTCGATTCGCGATCTTGAATTAATGCTTTTTGTTCCCGTTCTCTGATTCCGATCGATGCGGCAAGGCACCCTGAGCGGCCTTGTCGCGCTCGCTCTTCCCATTCCCCGCGGTCGCGCCGACCGCGCGGGCCATCGGGCCGTAGGGGCCTTTGTGGTTTCCGAAACCCGCATCCATCGCTGCCTCTGAGCGATGGCTGTTTGAGAAGCCGTAGCGGTAGACATCTCCGCCGCTGGCGCGGTTGAAGACCACGCCCGCCAGAATCGCGTTCATGCTGTGCAGTTGATTCACCGCCCGCTCAACATCCGGGCGACGGCTACCGCGCGACACCACCATCACGGTCGCGTCGGACTGCGTCGCCACCATGGAAGCTTCGATGCTCGCAAGGAGGGGCCCGGTATCAATCAACACCACATCAAATGCCTCGCGAGCTTGCGCGAGCACCTTCTGAAGCCCGGCCGGCGAAAGCTTCGCCGCATGCCTTGCCTCTACCGAGCCCAGCGGCAGCAGGTACAGGTGATCGACCCCCGCGGGCACGACGCAGTTTTCAAGCGGCTCGCCCTCGACCACGTCCAGCAGGCCGATCGCGTCCTTCGCCTGCGAATCCAGCGCCCGCGTCAGCGTTTCATCGTTGAGGTAGCCACGCTCGACAAGGATCTCGCCGACGCGCCGCCCGGAGGCCTGTGCGTCTTTCAGAGCGTCATCCAACTGCTCCTCGGAGATCACCCCGTCACGCTGAAGGATGTGTCCGATGCGCCGCCGCGCTGTTGCCGTGGCCGTTTCCGAAAGCATCCCGCCGACCACATCGCAGTCGATCATGAGTGTTTTACTGCTGGACTCGGCGAACGAAAGCCCCAATGCATGGCACAAACTTGTCTTGCCTTCACCCGCGGTGGGCGAGAGCACCCCGAGCGTCTTGGAGCCATTGCGATCGATCCCGATCTGCAACAGCGTTCGAATATGATGCACCGCATGGGCGGCCGTCCCCGCCTCTTCCAATTGCACAAGGTCCGGCAACTGCGGCAGAATGCCCAGAAGCGGCGCGTTATGCAGCCCGCTTTGGGTATCCTCAGCCGTTCGGAATCGCTTATCCATCAGCCCGAGAAGCAGCACCAGCCCGACGCCGACGGACATCCCCGCCAGCCCGCCGACGCCGGCCAAAGCGCGTCGCTGATCGCGGTACGGAGCGCCCGGCGTGGTCCCTTCGCTGAGCACCTCAATGCGTCCGCCGATGAGCGATTCGACATTCAGAGAATCCATCCGACGCTGCACATCCGATAGTTGCTGCTGTGCGATTGCCACCTCTTCCTCGACCCTCTGAATCTGGACGACGCGACTTCCGAGATCCCGCGTTTCCGCCTCCAGCGTGTCGTACATCGCCTGGAGCCGCTCCTCACGTTCGCGGAGTTCCTCGGCGCTGGCGCCGTAGACTTCGCCCGATCCGCTAGCCATCGCCAGCGCTTCGAGCAGCATGTCACGGTTCGCCTCGACATACGCATCGATCTGCTGCTCGACCGACTGAAGGTTGTTACGCAGTCGCCGCATGGTCCGGTGGGCAGGCCCGTACTCCGACGCGTTCTGGACGATCGCTGCTTCGAGGTCTTTCCGCTCGCGATGCAGTCGTTCGAGTTCTGGATCGACACGTGCCAGATCCTGAATGCGAAGGTTTGCCGGATCGATCGCTGCCTCAGCAAGCTCATCGAAGTTCGGGTTCAGTGCGTCGTCACGTTCATCCTCTTCGCCTTCAGCGACGTCGTCTTCGCCTTCGGCCGCTTCAAGCTGCGCGAGCACCATCTGCACTTCGTTAAGCTGCATCTCGACACGCCTCAACTCGCTCACAGCGTAGTCGTGGCGATCCTGGAGCGCTTCGACGCCCTGCTCCCCTGCGATGTCGGAAATTCGATTACGCAGGCTGGTAAGCTCGGCACGCCGTGAAGTGCGACGCTGATCCAGAATCTGCATGCGCTGCGATTCGGCGACCGCATCCTGCTCACCGTAATGCGTGTTGTAAGCCCGCAGCACCGCCGTCACCACAGCCGCGGCGAACTCGCGTGACTCGTCAACGTAACGGACCTCGATCAGCTGCCCGCCGTGACGCGTGGAGAGGCCGCTGCGGATCATCCCTGTCGTCAGCGTTCGGCCGCCCGCCGCCTGCTGCAGATCTTCATCCAGAAGCGCCTGTTCGATCACGCGCTGACTTTGAATCATGCGGCTCTGCGCTTCGACGAAGTCGCCGAACATCGGAGGCACCTGGTTCATTTCGTTGTCATAAAGGACGCGAGGCACCGTGGGGGCGATGCGGACGACGCCGTCACTGCGATAGACCGGCTCGGGGGCGATGGACCAGCCGCCGATCCCGCCCGCCACCACGCCGATGAGCGCCAGTGGAATCGCAAGCCAGTAGCGTCCGCTCAACAGGCGATGCACCTGCTTCAGCAGCGAAGGCGTCTCCGGAGCCGCCCCCTTGCCCGGCGACACCGGAGCCTGATGCATCGCACGCTGCGATGCGGGCGTCGTTTGAGGGTAATGAGTCACTCGGATCCTTTCGTCTGCAATTTCTCGGTCAGCTCGCGGTGCGATCTGAGGAACGACTCGAAAATCCGCTGCCGTTCGTCCCGAGGCATTTCTCCGTCGAAGATCATCTGCACCTGCGCCGCGCCGTAGAAACGTTCGCGTGGCTGATTCGACGCTTCGATCACCGCCGTCATATGCGGCGTGGCTTCGCCGGTAGGCAGCAACATGATGTTCGCCACCACAAGCTCACGCTTTGCGTCGAACGCACCGGCCAGAAAACCGTATTCGATCACCGGCAGATCACGCCCCGCAGCTTGCCAATCCAGCTGCTCCGACCACTGCTGTTCCCAGCCGACGCCTTTGTAGCATTCGGGCGGCCAATGGAAGGCCATGTCACGGGCATCGCGCGTCTGCACCAGCAGCATCTGAACGCTTTCGTTGGTGCGAAGATTGATGTACCGCCGGGTCACCAGCACGTTCGGCTGCAGAAGCTCACGGGCATAAGCGGGCACTTCCTGATCGCGCGCCAGCCATTCGCCGTCGATGATGTCCGGCAACGATTTCGCCGCCTCCACAATCGCTTCGTGATACGCCACCGCCGTGTCGGGCATCTGCCGCGCCTGCACCCGGTCGGCCAGACCGATCAGGATCGCGAACGCCGCCAGCATCGCCCACAGCGCCGTCCGCAGCGGATGGTCCACCGCGCTCAGCCGTCGGCGCGGCTTCTCCGCTACCTTCTGAACCACCGCATCATCCTTGGTCAGCCAGATGCGAAGCCCCAGCCATTCCAGCAGCCACACCGCCGCCAACAGCAGCAGCACCGCAATCGGCACCATCGCCCAGCCCGCCACGTCATGCACCGCATCGCCCCAGCCCTCCGAGCCGTACGCGTAGGCCAGAACCGTCGGCACCAACCGCACCGCGTTACCCACCAGCGCCAGCAGCGGCGCGGTCACAAGGATCAGCACCTTCGCATACCAGCGCAACGGCGATACGAACGCGAAGGTGTAAGCGACAAGGAACAGCGCGAACACCATCCGCATGCCGTTACATGCTTCGGCGATCTCCACGTGCTGCCCCCCCACCACCAGCAGGTTGCCCGCACGCTCCATCGGAAAGCCGAGCATCAGCGAGATGTGCTCCGCCGCCGAGGCCATCGCCGTCTGCAACGGCACCGCGATGTAACGCTGAATCGTTCCCGGCACCGGCAACAAGAACGCCAGCACCGCGAACGCCGGCAAAAATCGAATCAACACCGAACGGCCCAGGAATGTCAGCATGCAGCCGACCACCACAAGCAACGCCCCGCCGCGCCAAAGCGTGTTCAGATAATGATGGTCGTAACCGTAGATCATCGCCGACCCACCCAGCAGCACCACCAGCGGTCCCACCCAGAGCCCCGTCGGGGCACACCGCTTCATGCGGTGAATCCGCGCCCACACAATCCACGGAGCCGCCAGGCCCACCAGCAGGATGTGGTTCGACTCTTCATGCGTCCGCGCGATATGAGCCACATCAACCCAGACTGTCCGCGTAATCACGATACCGATCACCGCCAGCACCACAGCGCCAATGAAATGCCAGATCGTCCAGCCCTGCTGCGTCAGTACCTTCGGCAGCAACCGTTCCGACAGCCCCACACGCAGCTCACGGCCTCCGGCCAGTTCATCGGCCGTCGCTTCCGTGCAACTGATCTCGTCTGCTTTACCTTCCATCTACGAATCTCCTCTTCCCCCACCGTCGTTACCCCGGCGGTGCGTGCAGTTACTCGGACTCGGACTCAGCATTCAGTGCCGACAGCCGTCTTCCCGCCACCTGCAACGCGTTGGACAGATAAATCCGATGCTCCAGCTTCAGGTCCGGATGCACCCCGTTCGCCGACAGATGCACCCTTGCGCTCATGCGGCTTTCAGGAAACCGCAGCTTCTCGCGGATCATCGGCTGCGGCTCCATTACCACCGACCCCGCCTCGGCACCGCCCATGTAGCGGCTCACGGTATCGCTCGCTCCAGTGTGCACGTTCGTGGCCCCGTTCGTCCTGGCGTGAACCGCTTCTTCAACGGCATAATCGACAACGTACCGGCTGCCGCCCAGACGCCTTGCCGGGTCACGCGCATCCGACGCGCGGCCCATTTCGATCACCCACCGCTGCGTCTTGCCGCCGTCGCGCATCTGCAGGCGAATGTGATGCACGCCGAAGTCGCGGCCGATCCGCCGCACCGCAGCAATGACCGATTCAGGCGTCGATGCCAGTTCCATCTCCGCCCGCGCCAGCAGGTACCGATACCGCACCGCGAGAAACTCAAAGCGTCTGCGACGCACTTCCTGAGGCGTGAATTCCGAGAAGTACCCAAGATGAATACTCCCGAGCACCATCACCACAATCACCACGATCAAGCCGCCGATCATGGTCACCTGGTCGTACGTCGTGCTCACGCCGATCGCGATCAGGCAGAAGATCGCACAGAAGCCGTACAGCGCCATCGAACTTTGGCCATGGGTCAACCCGCTCGCCAGAAGCCGATGGTGAATATGATCCCGCCCGCCTGCGAAGATCGGTTTACCCTTGAGCATCCGACGCGACATCACCAGCAGCGTGTCCAGCGTCGGATAGCCCAGCAGCAACAGCGGCACCAGCATCGAACCGGCCACCGCCGCTTTCGTACTCGACGCCAGCGACAGCACCGCCAGGCTCGAGCCGAGAAACAAACTGCCCGAGTCGCCGAGGAAGATGCGCGCCGGTGCGAAGTTGTAAGGCAGGAAGCCCGCACACGCCCCCGCAAGCGCCGCCGCCACGATCAAAGCCGGCACGTTCCCCGTCATCAACGCAATCACCGCCACCGTCAACGCCACCACCAGGGCCACACCGCAGGCGAGCCCGTCGATGCCGTCGACCAGATTCAATGCGTTCGTCACGCCCACGAACCAGACCACTGTCAGCGGAATCGCCATCTGATGGAGTTCGATCACGCCCACGATCGGCAGTGAGATCCGCGAGAAAGACAAGCCGTACCCCACCACCGCCAGCGCCATGACCATCTGGATCATCAGCTTCGAGCGCGGCCGCAGCGACACGCGATCGTCGATAATCCCGATAAACGCCATGATCCCGCCCACCGCACAGACCATGTACCCCAGCCGTGTCTTGATAAACAGCTCTTCACGCACCTCCGGAATCAGCACCGATACCGCCAGCAGCGACGCGCCGAAGCCCGCGAAAATGCCCACCCCGCCCAGCGTCGGCACCACGCGCATCGACGTCGCTTTGCGATGCGCCGGGCGGTCCAGTGCGCCGACCCGCTTGGCCAATTGAATGACCAGGGGCGTCAGCGAACCGGCGATCGCCGCCGCCGCCATGAACATCATCAGGCCAATGCCATAGGGACTCAATGGATCACGCTTCTTCCCACATCATGCTGGTTGTTTCCCCGTCTCGCCTCGTGACGTTTTTCACGTTGCCACCAGCAGTTACACGTTTTCCAGGCTTTCGCTCAGCCCGAGCTTCGGACGCTCGATAGCGAGGCTCCGCCCCCCTCCACTGCACACTTTCCTGCTGCGGAGTCAGCCAATGATTGTCCTTCGAACCCGGAACCTTCAGGCTCCGAGTCGGGCGACCCACAGGATCAGCACCTTCGTTAAAGGCATCAGACCCGGTCGCCCCCGTACGTTCGTCGGCAATCCTGCCTGCTCACGTGAGTGCATCCCTGCGCATCGGATGGAAAAAGAGCTTGAGCGAACCCGCCCTCCCTCACCAACCCCTCACCAGCCCCCCATCCATCTCCTCTTGCCCCATAAACAGATACCACGTGGACGCATCTCATGCGCGAATTTCCCCCGCGGTCTCTGTCATATTTTGGTAAGGGTCGGGGAGGATGACCTCAGACTAAACTACCGCTTGCTCACCGAAGTGTCAATAAAAACGATCGCGATTTATCCTGTGAGCGGCGGGAGATAAACTAGGCAATCTTGCTCTCGGGAGGCATCACACGAATTACTCCCGCCGCCTTAACGGCCGAACATGGGCACAAGCTCCACAAACGACTTATAAGACTCACCTTCACGGCAATCTGAACTTCTGCCGCCGTGTTTTGCGAGCCGAGGGGAGCATCACATTAGCTAGAAAAATTTATTACCGCAGCATTTATTCATGAGGTATAGTTACACCAGCGGGGGATCCGGACCGGGGTACGAAAACCAGCGGATTGATGCCGCTTCACACCGAAAGATTCCCGTCATGCGTATTGCAGTCTCTTCATTTTGCGGATGCGCCGTCCTTGCCATCTCCATGTCACTGGCCACGCCCGCCCAGGCGTCTTGGGCTGAGTTCGCATATTCGCAGGCTGGCGACCATCGCGACGCCACCGTTCGATTCGAGGTTGTCAACGGCGACCTCGTCGTCCGACTCTCCAACACCTCCATGGCCAACAGCAGCGAACCGAACGACCTCATCCAAGGCGTCTTCTTCAACTCCAGCACCCCCCTGAAGACCAGCGCCGACGGGCTCAGAAGTGACACCGGCCTCGCGGGCAACCCCTCCGACCGCGCCATCCTCCCCACCGGCTCCTATCTCAGCCCGTGGGACGGCCCGGACATCCGTGACGTCAGCACCAAGTGGGCTTATCGCGGTGACCTCGACACCAGAAAAGCGCCGGCGCAGTACGGTTTCGCCGCGGCCGGCCTCAATTTCTTCGGCAAGCACGACCTTCTCGACGAAGAAAGCGAAACCCCCGGCTCGCCCAGCGGCATGGACTACGGCCTACTCTCAAAAGGCAACATCGAGGGCGATGCCAACAGCTCCATCGACGACGCGAGCGACACGAACACGCCCTTCATCTTCTATGAAGTGGAATTCGTCCTCACCGATTTCGACTTCGGCGGTCTCGACGTCACGACCGACATCACCGACGTCATCTTCCAGTACGGCACGACGCTGGACAAGAATTCCACCGTCCCCTCCAACACCACCACCTTCACCAACCACCTCATCCCCACACCAACGGCCTCGACGGCCGGCGCGCTGATGATGCTGATCGTCGCCGCGAGCTTCCGCTACCGCCGGGAACCGGAATACCAGTCCGCCATCGCTTAAGAAACACTGCCACGGCCTACGCTCCGTCCCGCTGCTCCTGAGCCCCCCGCGTCGCGCCAGCATGCGTCGCGGCTCGCAGTTCCGCCGTATCCCAATGCCGATGATTCCCCACGCCGTCCGCCGGGGCCTCGCAAAGATACGTTTCCGGTGCCGGTCGATTCACCACGCTCAGCCCCGTTGAACGCAGCATCGCTTCGCAGGCTGCTGGATTCGGTGCCCACCAATTCGTCGGATCGTTCTGTAACCGATGCTCGATGAACGCCATTCGAGGCCAATGCTCATCCGTCAACGGCTGCCTTGCGTGGATCGGTATGTCTTCAGGCGTCGGTCCCGTCGCCGCCGGCCCGGGCATCTGCAGCGTCTGAAACACCATCAGTTTTCGCACACACTGCGCCACGATGTCCAGCCCCAGCAGCGGATAGCGCAGGTGATAAAACACCCCCATAAACAGCACCAGGTCAAACTGCTCCCCCCTGTCCACCAGGTCGTACACCTGCCGCCGTTCGAACCGCACCGCATCTTCAAGTCCGAACTGCCCCGCTGCCCACCGCGCCTGCCTCAGGTAATGCTCATCGTGATCGATACCGAGCACGCTCGCCCCCCGGTCGGCAAGCTCAAAACAATAGAACCCCGCATTGCACCCGATGTCCAGCACCGACCAGCCCCGCAAATCCGCCGGCAGATGAGGCGAAATCGTCAGCCATGCCCTGCTGGGAAAGTCACCCAGATAATGCTCCGGCGCGGTCTGCGTGCCGTCCGGTAGATGAAGGTTGTGGAACCATGGCCCGAGCTGCTCGATCGAGCGTTGCACGTCCTGGTGAATTTCAGCCATCCCAACTTCCCCGAGCGGCCGGCCTCAACCGGCGGCGGCATCCGCGGAAGGCGAAGCTGCACCCCGCCCGCTTCGCAACTGTTCAACCAATCCCTCCAGCTCAACGGCACGCACATCCGACGAATGTTCGCGCAGCACACGCTGTCGGGCACGATGAGCCATCTGCCGACGATCGTCCTCACTGAACCGCCGCAGGTAACGCAGCACGTCGTCCGTGTCGTCGGCAATCAAAATCTCCGTATCCGGCTCAAAAAACTGATCAAGCCCTTCCCACCAGTCGCTGATGATCGGCGTCCCGCACGCCGCCGCCTCAAACAGCCGAACGCTCGGCGAATACCCCGCCCGCACCATGTCCGACCGCGTCAGGTTCAGCGTGAACCGCTGCTCATGATAAAACTCAGGATGATCAGGCGGCGCAAGATGGTCCACCCGCTCGACCGAATCAGGCCAATCCACCTTCTCCGGGTACTGAGGCCCCGCCACCACGAAACGCCCCTCCGGCCACTTCCGCGCCGGCTCGATCAGAAGCTTCTCAAGCTTCGGCTGCCGATCGTCGCTGTAGGTGCCCATGTAGCCCAGGTCCCACTGGCTGGGCACCACGGCCGGCGGATACGCATCCACATCCACACAACAGTAGAACGCCTTGGCCATCGCCGCCCCCCACCGCTGCCGCAGATGGTGAACCGTCGGCCCGCCCGTGAACGAAAGATAAATCGAAAAGCGCCGCAGCAGTTCCGCATCAAGATAATCGCAACTGTTCTTCTCCATCGCCGCCAGCGTCACCGGCGTGTCGATATCGTAAAAGGCCGTGAACCCCTCAGCTGTATCGTTCACCCACCGCCCCACCGCATGCCCATCCGGCACGAACGAGCCGACGATCACCAGATCCGCCGACCGCACCCGCTCGGCGTACTGCGTGATCAGATCATCCAGACTGTCATACAGCCGCACCGGCCCCACCGCAGAAGGCGGCGCGTCACGTGCCGATGCGTACCAGGGCATGTCGCGCTCAAGGAACAACACCCGATGCTGCCGCTTGATCAGCGACTTCACCAACGCCCGGTAGATCGTCGCATGACCATTGCCCCACGAGGACGTCATCGACAAACCGAGCACAACGATATTCAACGGCCGATCCTGCATCATGATCCGTTCCTCTTTGGCTGCTCTATGAGTTCAGGCGGTGTGCTGGGCGATGCGCGGACGCGACTGTCCCGGTGCCGCGTCGAGCACCTCCTCCAGCAGTGCCGCCCGATGATGGTAAGTATGCTCAGCCAGCGCACGCTCCCGCGCCGCCTGGCCGATACGTGCCGTTACCGCAGGATCGAGTTCGCAGAGTTGTTGCGCGACATCGCGGCCGTTCTCCGCGAGCAGAACCTCCTCGCCGGGCTCGAAGAACTGCTCCACGCCTTTGAACGTGTCGGTCAGCACGCACGCCCCCGCCCCGCAGGCTTCAAACACCCGCGTCGCCGGCGAGAAACCGTAGCTCGCCATGCTCTCACGATTGATGTTCAGCACGACGCGAGCCGAGCAGTTGAAGGCGTTGTGATCGCGCGTGTAAACATGCCCGACATACCGCACGTTCGGCGGCATCATCTTGCCTTCCCACCCGCTACCGCCGAGCGAGAACGACTGCTCCGTACAGCGTTGCGCCGCTTCGAAAAAGTAATCGTCAACACGCGCTTCACGGTCGGGCAGCCGATTCCCCAGGAAGCCCAGATCCGCTGCGAACCGCTGCTTTGCCGGCACGGGGAAATGCGTGTCCGCATCGTGCGCGTTGTAGATCGGCACCACGCGCTGTGCGCCGAGTTCGGTGTAAGCGTTCACCACCGGCGCGCCGCCGCCGTAGGTCAGCACCAGATCGTACTGACTGATCCATCGGCGTAGCGGATCGTTCGGATGCTTGGCCAGGCGGTCCAGCGTGGCCGGCGCATCAACATCCCAGAACGCAGCGACGCGCGACGCCGACTGCATCTCCAGCACTTCCGCTTCGAGCAGTTCATCGAACACACCCACGCCGCTGGCCTTGATGACCAGATCCGCGTGCCGGGCATCGTGCAGCGCCTTGCGCACCCCCGCCGTTCCATCGGCGGAGTAAACCACAACGCGCGCCCAAGGCGGGTCGTCGATGTCGCGATGCTGCTGCCGTTCCAGAACGTCCGGCTCATAAAAAGTCACGCGATGCCCACGCTCGTGAAGCGCTCGCACGATGCCGCGGTAGTACGTGGCCGCCCCGTTCCAGTAGGCCGAAACAAGGCTGGAACCGAAAAAGGCGATGTTCATTCCGTGACGCATGAGGGGTCCCCCGTTGGTCAGGCGACCGACGCCACCGGCCCGAAGCCGCTGGTCGTGTCGGTCCCGTGAAGGTCGCGAATAATGCTGAGCAGTTCGTCCACGCGATGAGCGCAGGTGTGATGGCGTTCGATCGTTTGCCGGCCGTTACGTGCCAACGCGCTGCCGAGCCGCCGGTCTTCCAGAAGGTCACGCAGATGGGCCGTCATCTCGTCGCCGTTGTTGGCGCGCAGGTAGTCGTGGCCTGATCGGAACAGGCCTTCGCTGTCGACCCACGGCGCGGAGACGAGCGGGATGCCGCACGCCAACGCTTCGAACACACGAATCGTCGGAATGCCCGGCAGCTGCTTCGCGTAGTAACCACGCGGCACATGAACCGTCGCCCGGTAACTGGCAAACACCTCAGGCACACGATGATTCGGCAGCCAACCCTTGTAAGCGATGCCCGCGCGATCCAGCGCACGGATCGCACTTTCGGGGTAGCGCACCCCGTACACCGCCGCCCGCAGACCGAGGCGTTGCACCGGTTCGATCAAATATTCCTGCAGTTCTGCAGTGCGTTCCTCATCGCCCCAGTTGCCGATCCACACGACGTCGCCGCGGCAGCGTGCGCAGCTGCGCGGGTGAAACGTGCGGATATCCGCCGCTTCATGCCATGCCCACACCCGCCGTGTCCAGCCCCGGCTTCGGTACACCTCACCGATCACGCGCCCGAACGCCAGCACGCCGTCGTAGCTGCTCAGATCAAGCTTGCCGATCTCACCGGGGGTGCTGACCGCGCGATGGTGCGTGTCATGAAACAGCAGCCGATAGTGCCCTCTCCTGCGACGATGCGCGCCGATTGCAGCAACAAGCGCCGGCTCGTTCCACTCATGCACCATCACCACGTCCGCCCCCGCCAGCGCACGATCCAGATTCAGCGTGCGCGCATCGTAAAACGTGCTGCTGAGATGCGGGAACGCCCGGCGGAAACCGGTCACGGCGCCCCCGCCATGCTCCGCAATCAGGTTGCGTCGGCTCCAGCCATCCCGCGGCTCGTAGACGATCACCTCGTGCCCGCGACTGAGCAGTTCGCTCACAATTCCCCGAAGAAAATGGGCGTTGCCGTGGTTCCAATCTGAAATCAGCGAGTGGTAAAACATCACGACTCGCATGAGTATGCTCCTTCCATTCGGCCGCCTCGTCGATGGATCGTTTCGTAGAGTTCCATGTAGCGTTGCGCCATCGCCTCCGTCGTATACCGCCGCGCCCTCCGCCGCGCGCGCCGCGCCATGCGTCGCATCAGTGCCGGCTCATCGATGTACCGACGGATCGCTCGGCGGAGCGCACGCGCATCGTTCGCGTCCACGTAACACGCCGCATCGCCCCACACCTCACGCAGGCTCGCGATATCCGCCAGAATCAGCGCACAGCCAGACAGCGCCGCCTCAACGACCGAAAGCCCGAACGGCTCATAACGGGCCGGCAGCACGTAGATCGACGCCCGGCTCATCCACTCCGCCACCCGCGTCGACGGCAGCGATCCCAGACAATGCACATGCCGCGTCCGCGCCTTGTGGCGATCTTCGCAGTGATCCGGTCCCGCCACGTAAACAGGCCAGGGCAGATGCGCCGCGGCCGCTTCGATGGTCTGCAGATTCTTCGCCTCGTCCCACATCCGCCCCGCCGTCATCACCAGCGGCTGCTTCTCGCCGGCCAGGAACGCCGTGCCGTCGCGACCGTTGGGAATCACGTGGCCGGTGTCGACCGCACCATGCGCTTCCTGCAGTGCCGTCAGCATCGCCTCGGTCGGGGCCACCACCGCAGCCGCCGCTTCGAGTCCCTCGCGAACCGCAGCCCGATACGCATCCCACGATGCCGGTGCCGCCTCGCCCCGCACCGCTTGCCACCATGTACAGACACACGAATGCGCCACCACCACCACCGGGGCCTCCCACCGCAACGCCGCATGGGCGTACCCGTTGAGATGCACGATGTCCGGCTGAAAATGTCGGTTCAACTCAAGCAGCCATTCGCCGGCTCCGGCCACGTCGTCCGCCGCGGCAGGCATCCACTCCAGGCGAAAATCCGATTCGTGAAGTTCCACCCCCGCCTCGGCTGCCTTGCGTCGCTGCTCGTGCGTCGGAAGCGGGCCCATCGTCGCCAGCACCACACGCAACCCGTGACGGTCCAGCGCCGCCGCGAGGTCAAGAGCGTACGTCCACACGCCGCCGATCGTGTCCGTGGTCATCAGAATCGTCACGGCTGCTCCGTCAACATCAAAGCCTTGATGAACCCCGCCGGCCGATTGCGTGTGAGTTCCAGCGCCTCCCCCAGTTGCTCCAGCGGAAATCGATGCGTGTAAAGCGGGAACGGATCCAGCTGCCCGTCGGCCACAGCCTCCATCGCCGCCATGATCCCCCGCACATAAACACGCTCTTCACGTTCATGCGCGTTCACCACATCAAGCCCGCGCCAGTTCCACAGCTGCATGTTCACCGCACGCGGCCCGTCCTGGTGAAACCCCGCAATGATCAGACGTCCGCGTTCTCTCGTGATTTCGCCCGCCAGTTCAAGCGGCTCCTGCTTGCCCGTCGCTTCGATCACGCGGTCGCACAACTCACCATGCGTCAGGCTGCGCACCGCATCGACGACCGACCACGTCGGACCCATCGGCAGCACTTCCGCCGCCCCCATCCGCTCAGCCATCTCAAGCGAATACTGACGCCGCGAGATCGCAATCACGTTCGCCCCCGCTTTGCTCGCCAGTTGCGTCAGCAGCGCCCCCAGGAACCCCGCGCCCACGATCGCTACCGTTTGCCCTTCGCGAATCTGACTGCGTGCCCAGATGTTCATCGCACAACCCAGCGGCTCGCCGGGCAGCGGCATCTCCGCAAGCGCCGCCGGGATCGGAATCACCGCCGCTTCCTCCGCCACATCAAACTGCGCATACGCGTTCTGCGAAAGCAGCGCCACCGGCTGCCCCTCATCCAACTGCGTCACGCCCGCGCCGAGCCGATCCACGACGCCCCAGCCCTCGTGCCCAAGCTGCCCCGGCCCCATCGGATACCGGAACCACGAACGCCCCTCCCAAGGCGGCACATTCGACGCACACACCCCGCATCCACGAATCCGCACCCGCACCTGCCCCGGCCCCGGTTCAGGCATCGGCACCCGCTTCACCCGTGCCAGCCGCGGACGATCGACATACCCCGCCATCATCGTCTCGCGGTCCACCTGCGTTGCCACCTGTTCGATTCCTGTGCTCATGCGCTTCGTCCGCCCTGTTCTGTCGAAAGTTCAACCTGCTCATGCTGCCCGTTCAGCCACGCATGCAACCGCCTGATCCCCTCACGCAGCGACACGCGAGGCTCCCACCCCACCGCCTCAGCAAACGCTTCGATCGACGACACGTAGTAACGCTGATCGCCCACGCGCCAGTCCTCAAAACTCACGTCGCCCGTGCTGATGCCCATCTCCTCGATGAGGTGGATCAGCTCAAGCAGGCTTAGCGTCCGCTCAGGCCCGCCACCGATGTTGAAGGCCCGACCGCTCAACCTCGGCGCGTTCGCCTGCGCCAGAAGCATCGCATCGATCAGGTCGTCGACGTAAAGCACATCGCGCACCTGCCGCCCGTCGCCGTAGATTTTGATCGGTTCGCCCGCCATCGCGCGGATCAGGAAGTGCGCCACCCATCCCTGGTCTTCTGTGCCGAACTGGTGCGCACCGTAGATGCAGCTCATGCGGAACACGATCGTGGGGATGTGGTACGTCCGCGCATAGTCGAGCACGTACTGATCGGCCGCCCCCTTCGAACAACCGTACGGGCTGTACAGGTCGAGCGCCCCCGGCGCGAAACCCTCCTCGCGCAGGTGCCGGTCCGCCGGCTCATAGCGTTTGGGCAGCGTCACCATCTCCAGATCATTCAGCGAACCGTACACCTTGTTCGTCGACGTAAACAGCAACGGCGGCGGCTGCTCGCATGCCCGGACGGCTTCAAGCAGGTTCAGCGTCCCGCGTGCATTGACCTCAAAATCCGTCACCGGATCGGCGATGCTTGTCGTCACCGCCACCTGTGCTGCGAAGTGAAACACATGCGACACGCGCCTCACCAGCCGCTGCAGGATGGCTGGATCACGCACGTCGCCCTGCTCAAGTTCGACCTGCGTTCCGAAGCGGTGCCGCAGCCATGCCACGTTCCGCCGCACGCCTGGCCGCGACAGATTGTCCAGCAGAATCACGCGCCGCCCCAGACTCAGAAGCCGTTGCGCCAAGTTCGTGCCGATGAACCCCGCGCCGCCCGTGATCAGGCAAGGCCGACGGTCGTTCACGAGGCTATGTTCACCTTCATAAAGCGCCGGGTCTGAGCCGTCGTCAGTTCTTCCTTCTTCGCCGTTCGGCGCGGCCGTCACTTCACCGTTTGGTCGAATCATGCCGTGAGCCCCCTCGCAGCCAGCTCCGCGTGCGCCTGTTCAACGTGGTCGCTGGCGTGTTGGGTTTGCAGCCACTGGGCGAGTTCCGCCATGCCCCGGTCAAGCGAGACGCCCGGCGTGTAGCCAAGAATCTGCCGGGCGCGCGTAATGTTCGCAAAGCAATGACGGATATCACCGACGCGATACTGACCATTGACCTCCGGCGTGATGTGCGATCGCTCCATAACCTCCGCCAGACGCGCCGCGAGCTCCAGCACCGTATAGCGCTGCCCGCTGCCGATATTGAACGTTCCCCCCGCCGCGCCCGGCACATGCAGCGCCAGCAGGAACGCCTGCGCCACATCATGAACGCTCACGAAATCCCGCTGCTGCAAGCCATCTTCAAAGATGACCGGCGGCCGATTGTTCAGCAGCCGCGTCGCGAAAATCGCCAGCACACCCGTATAAGGATTCGAAACCGCCTGCCTCGGCCCATAAACGTTGAACAGCCGCAGCGCCACCGTTTCGATCCCGTACGCCCGCCCGGTGATCAGACACATCTGCTCCTGATCGAATTTGCTCAACGCATAAATCGACGCCAGCCGCGGCGGCTTCGTCTCAGGCGTCGCCACTGGAATCAGCGGCCGCCCGCTCTCGTCGACCGGATCCCAATGCTTGCTGCGCATCCGGGCCTCGGCGCGCACCGTATTCGGGCGCTGGCGACCGTCGGCATCCTCGTACATTCCCTCGCCGTAGATGCTCATGCTCGAAGCGACCACCAGGCGACGCAGCCGCTTGCGATGTTCGATCGCCTGCTCCAGAACCACCGCCGTGCCGAGATTGTTCGCCGTGGTGTAGTCCGCAATCTGGTACATGCTCTGTCCCACGCCGACCGCGGCCGCCAGATGGAACACCGCATCCACTTCATCAAACGCCCGCCGCACCGTGCGCCGATCGCAGACGTCGCCGCGCACCAGTTCCACCTTCGCATCCAGATAGCCAGGCCGCTTCTCGCCATCGCCATGCACCTGCGGACTCAGGTGATCCAGCACCCGCACCGCATAGCCCTGCCTCAGCAGCGCATCGGCCAGGTGCGATCCGATGAATCCCGCTCCGCCGGTGATAAGGATGCGATGACCCATGCGCGATGCTCACCAAAAAACGACGAAGAAGGACGAAAGACACGGAACTTCCGAACGCCTCCAGAGGTGCAACCGCTGTGCCACACGCCACGCCCAAAGCACCCGGACATCTGCAGCAGCAGCAGATGCTTTATTGACTGCGGCAACGGCAGAGGCTGGAGCAATCTGCCGCTCCGCGCCGCGCGTCATAACACTTCACGTCCGCCCGTCGTTTGCACATTTCGCAGCCATGCCCGTGACGCTTTATGCAAGGTCGCGCAGCCGCCCCGGTTCATCCCCACGCACTGCCCCGCACTCCGCCCGCGCACGGATCAGGAAGTGCCCGCCCGATCGCTTCAACGGCAGGCGCTACGATCGACTGTGCAAAGCAATCTGCGCACCAGAAGCATCGCCGACCGTCCGCGTCATCGCCGGAATTTGGCACCTTCCGCGCCAATGCCACAAGGCGAAGCCGACCTCGGCATCTGCCAATGGTTCCACTATCACGATTACGAAACGGTTGAGCGCGCCGTCGGCTATCTGCGTGAGCTGGGCATTCGCCACCTGCGCACCGGCGTATCGTGGGCCGACTTCTATCGGCCGCATGGTCCGCAATGGTACGACTGGGTGTTCGAGCAACTTGCCGAGTTCGAATTGTTGATCTCCGTCTGGCACACGCCGCCTTCCATCGGCGAAGCGCCGCTCTGCACCGCGCCCCCGCAACGACTCGACGAATACACCGACGTCATCGGCCGCATCATCGATCGCTACGGTCACGCCTTTGAGCACCTGGAACTGTGGAACGAGCCGAACAATCTTTACAAGTGGGATTTCCGCAGGTTCGATCCCCACTGGCGCAAGTTCGCACAGATGATCGCACCCGCCGCAGCCTACGCGCAGCAGCGCGGCAAGGTCACCGTGCTCGGCGGCATGAGCCCGATCGATCCCGCATGGGTCGCCCTCATGCAGCGCCACGGCGCGCTCGACGCCATCGACGTCGTCGCCATGCACAGCTTTCCCCATATGTGGTGGGACGACGCGCCGTGCTGGGATCAGCCCGACAACTGGCGAGGCTGGGCCGACAAGGTCCGCCGCGTCACGCCCGTCGTCGGCAACCGCCGCATCTGGATCTCCGAATCAGGCCTCGCCACATGGGACCTTCACCGCAGTTGCCGCAGCCGACACGCCCTGCAGGTCCGCATGCTCGACCAGGCCGCCGCTGCCCCCGTTGAACGCGTTTACTGGTACTCCCTGATCGACCTCGACCCGGCGCGCGAGGCGATCGAGGGTTTTCACGTTGACGAAAACGAATACCACCTCGGACTCGTCCGCCACGAGGGCACACGAAAAGACGCCTACTGGCGCATGCAGCAACTGCTGCGTGACCGTCGTCAAAGACGCAGCCGCGGTGATTCATCCAGCCTTGGAGTAAGCAAAATGGTGGCTTCAAACGAAAGCAGAAAAACGACCGATCACGACGAAATCCGCAAGTGGGTTGAATCCCGCGAAGGCCGCCCCGCGCGCGTCCTCGGGACCGGAGGCGTGGACGACCCGGGCCTGCTCCGCATCGACATGCCCGACGAACCCACCGGCGAAGAGAACCTCGAGCCGATCACCTGGGATGACTTCTTCGAGAAGTTCGAACGCGAAAACCTCGCGATGGTCTACCAGGAAGAAACCAAGGAAGGACAGACCAGCCGCTTCAGCAAACTCGTCAGGCGGTAACGTCCACGCGAGGCGGCGGCTCGCCTTCCTCCGAACCCTTCCCATCCGGCCCATGCTCAGGATGCGTCGGCTGACGGTGCTGCTGCGCCTCATCCTCCGCCACCGGGTGTACGCCGCTGACCGCGTCGATATCCTCGACCGATTCGAGATGCTTCTCGCGTGCCTGCTTCAACTGGGACGACTGCCGAGCGGCCTGATTGCGTGCCGCATCTTGCACCCGCGCCACCTGACCTTGATGGTGAGCACCCTGGGCAACGCTGGCAGCAATGGCTGTGTTCGCGATAGAGCTCATGGCAAAACCCCTCGTGCAAGCGTGTTGCAGCGTCCCTCCTCCACCTCGCAACATGACTTAATATCGGCAGCCTGAAGTCCGTAGCTTTACCAAATTGCCCCCCCTTCGCCCCGCAATCTTACGACGACTCAGGCACAACACGCACAGGCCTTACAGGGTGCCCCGTCAGCGCCTATCGAACGCAGCCGTAGCACGCTAACGCCGCCGGCGCTGGCGAAACGGTCGTAGCAACATGCCACCCAGCGTCCGCCACTGACGTTCATCACGGTCGTCCTCGAGCCCAAGTTCCAGTTGTTGCGGATCGTCACGCAACCGAAACGTGCGGAACAGGCGATCCCAGATCGAGAGAACGCTCGCGAAGTTCGAATCCGTCTCGGGCTGCCAGCGTGAATGATGCACCCAGTGCATCCAAGGCGTCACGATCAGCCACCGCAAACACGAGTCGAGGCGGCGAGAGATGCGCACATTGCTGTGATGAAACAAGATCACCGGCAGCAGCACCAACTCGTACAGCAGCAACTGCGGCATCGTCAATCCGAGCAACGGCAACACCGCCAGCCGCGCCAGCGATGACAGCACGATCTCCCCCGTATGAAACCGCACCGCCGACGAAACGTTCATCTCACGGTCAGCATGGTGCACCGCGTGAAACCGCCACAACAGAGGCACCCGGTGATTCAGCACATGCCAGCCATACATCCACGCATCGAACAGAACCAGCCCCACCACCCACGCCAGCACGATCGGCAGATCCAGCCAATGCAGCAGGCCGAATGACTCCCGAGCCGCCCACTCGGTCACCATCAACATCGCCGCCGCGAACAGCACAACCGTCACGACCGTGTTGATCCCAGCCAGCGCGAGATTCGCCAGATCATGCGTGAGCCGTCGCCGACGATCTACGAACATCGGGACGAACCACTCAAGTATCCAGAGCGTCATCAACGCAGCCGCCGCAACGGCAGGCTTGCCGAACTCAAGCGACCAAACTTCGATGTTCAAAACCTCAACTCCAGCGATCCGCTCAGCCGCGTGGGACGTTCACGCGCACCGCCACGATCGTCATGTCGTCGGGGCGATAGTTCAGCCCCACGAACCGCCGCACCTGCCAGAGAATGTGATTCACCACGTCGCGCGGCGGATGGTCGGCCATCTCCAGAATCGCCTCACGCAGCCGCTGCCGGCCGAACTTCTCCCCCTCGAAGTTCGAAGCATCGGGCACGCCGTCGCTGTAAAGCACGATCACGTCCTTCGGCCGCAGATCGACCATCCCCTTCACGTACTTCTGACCAGCATCGATGCCCAGCGCCATCCCGCCGACCGAAAGCTCTTTGAACTTCCCGTCCCGCAGCAACAGCGACGGATCGTGCCCCGCCGAACAGTACGTCAGGCGAAGCGAGCGACGGTCCAGCGTGCCATAAAACACCGTGGCGAATTCGTGGTCCCGCGTGTCGTGCACCAGGGCGGCGTTGACCCGGCCCATCACGTCGTCCAGGTCGTAAACGTCCTCCACGTGCGCCCTCAGACTCGCCCGGACCGAAGCCATCAGCAGCCCCGCCGCGACGCCCTTGCCCACCACGTCGCCGATCACGACGCCGAGGCTGGATTCGAGGGGGATAAAATCGTAGAAATCACCGCCGAGCTCGAAGCAAGGCTCGTAACGCCCCGCCACTTCGAACGGCGCACAATCCGGATCACTCGCAGGCAGCAGCTTTCGCTGCACGTCCGCGGCCAGTTGCACCTGCCGTTGAATCCGCGTCTGCTCGCGCCGTTCGGCATCGAGCTGAGCGGTGCGAATCGACGCGGCGGCGATCTGGGCGATCGCGCGCAACAGATTCTTCCGGTCCTCCGAAAACGCCTGGCGCTGAGCCGTGTAGATCCGAATCACACCGATCGGCTTCCCGCGATAGATCATGCCCGCGCACAGCATCGACGCCAGGCCCTCGCGCTTCGCATCCTCGGGATACATCACACGAGAGTCCTCGGTCATGTCCTCGATGTAGACGACTTCGCCACGCAGCGCCAGCTGATCAAGCTCGCTGCCCTTGACCAGAATCTTGCCTTTGTTGAGGTACTCCGGCGAGAGGTTGTGGACCGCCTCGGTCAGCAGTTCGCTATCCGACGCATCCAGCAGCCGAATCGAAGCCGCCTTCACCGACATCAACTCCACCACCGAGCGGGCGGTCGTGTCGAGCACCGTCCGCATCTCACGCTTGCCCGACAGCAGCGTCGAAAGCTCGAAAAGCGTGCTCAGATCATCCACGCGTGACTTGAGCAGTTGGCCCTGCTGGCACATCTGGGCGATCGTGTCCGCCAGCAGTCCCATGAAGCTCGCCGCCTGCTCCCGTGAGATGCCGACCGACGTGGCGGGCCCGCCGTTCCCACCGGTCATCGTCGCCGCCACGCCCGCGCCGTCCGCTTCGCCCAGCGCCTGGTGTTCGGTGTCGCTCAGTTGACGCCCCAGCCGCATCACCGCCAGGCAGCGATGGTTGACCGTGATCGAGGCCGAGTCGCCGTCGTCCACCTCATCACAACTCGCCGGCTGAGTGTCGGCCTCGGCCAATACGTCGCCCCCCGTGTCGCGGATGGACACAGCATGCCCGGTCACCGCGGTGAAGTGACGGACAATACGCTGAAGGATGGTCGCTTCAACAAGATCTGTGAGGGGCCGAGGTAGGCGAGGCATGCGCAGACCGTTCAGACGAGGGGGCAGCGGGCGGGTGGGCAAATCAGCGGAGCGTCGCAGCGCGCCGATGATGGTTTCAAAACCAGCGCGTGCATCATCCGCGCCATCGCCGTTTGAATCAAGGGGCTTGGTCGGGGACAGCCTCGCCGCCCTCATCGGCCTCACCGCCCTGCCCCTCCGGGGCCTGCTCATCACGCAACCAGATGCGTCGAAGCAGCCCGGGCATATCGTCATCCCCCGCCTGTTCTTCCAGCCGATCCAGCGATTCCCGAAGCTCCGCCTCGCTCGAAGTCTGGTACGCCAGGTATCCCTGCAGAATCGCCGCCGCCTCGGCATCGGTCCGGGCGAGATCGTCAAGCTCGTCCTCGATTTCGCGAAGCCGTTGCGGGCTGGGCATCACCGCACCGCGATAGCGGGCCGCGATCAACTGCGGATTGCGGACCAGCGCCTGCCTCAGATTCATCGCGGCTGAGAGGTAAAGCCCCGCGCCGACCTGAGCATGCACCCGCCCCATCTGGGCGATCGCGTAGTCCGGCCGCATCACCAGCACACGCTCATAAAGCGCCTCCGCCTGAAAGTAACGCTCCTGCGCCATCAGCTGTTCCGCCTGGGCCAGCGCGCGGTTGGTGGCGTTGTCGCCTTCGCCGACGAAGCTTTCCACAGGCGGCAGGTCATAGCTCAGGCCCGCCGCGAGCCGATCCAGCGGGTCGCCGTCTTCTTCGTCGATCCCCTCACCCCGCCGGGTGCGGTCAAACTCTTCCGCCAGCTGCTCCACCCGCGTCAGTTCGCGCTCCGCCTGGGCCTGGGGCTGGGCATCTTGCCGCTCGCCGACGCGCAGGCCGCCGGGCACCTGCGCATCGATCTCCCGAAGCAGGTCCGCGTAAACATCCTCGCCCGGCTCCACCTCTTCAAAACGAGGCATGCCGATCGGATCAATCAGCTGCCGACTGCCCAGACGCTGGTCCACGCGCTCGTCGCGTTCGTCCCCCTGCCGCCCCACAATCGCACCGGAGAGGCGACCGCGTCGGCTCGCCTCCAGATTCATGCGTTCACGCTCGTCCAGTTCCTCCCGCGCCTCGGCATCGCCCGGCTCAATCTCCGGCTGCCCCAGCTGCCCCACCACCCGCCGTCGCAGCCCCGTCAGCGGACTCGTCGTCAACTGAAGCAGCTGCCCGCGATCATCCGCCATCAGCCCCGCCCGCTCGGGCCCGCCCATGAACCGATCCCGCCGCGTCACATCAAGCAGGCGGTCCGGCCCGACCCGACCCACCGAATCGCTTGTATCGTCAATCACTAAACTGCTCGGGAACTCACGCAGCTGCCGATTCAGATCACCCGCTCTCGCGCCGGTGCCCCCGCGCAAGAGCACCGTGCCTTCCACGCGCGTTGGATCGAGCTGCGGATTCTGAGCACTCGGCCTCACCCGGCCCTCCGGCGTGGTACGCACCGACTGAGGCAGCGCCACCCTCCGAAAGTTATACGTATCGTCCGAGCTGGTTCGGCCGCGAAACTCACCCGGCGCGCGGTAGCCCACATCGCCCCGGAACGCCCCCAGTCCGCCCACGTTTCCCGTGATGATTGCATCGGAGTACCGGCCGTAGGGGTTCGGCCGCGAAGGCGCATTTGCCCCGCCGCTGCCCTGCTGCAGGTTGCGATCCAGCGCCCGACCGTCGCCGAGCTGATACTGCCCCGAAGCCGACGAATCGCCCAGCCCCGCCACCGCAGCCGCGAGCACACAGACCACGCCCAAGGCGGATTCCAAGCGACGATAACGGGTAACGATCATGATACAAATCTCCAGCTAGCCATTTTATCGGCTCAACGCCCCTTCGGGAACAGCCGATCCCCCACCACCAGATCATAGAGCGTCGAGTGACCACCGCCCACCAAGACACGCGCAATGCTCAAGCCCCAATGCCCAAACCGCAAGGGTGCCCCGGCCAGCGAGCAAA
>JBBDRF010000011.1:0-57080 GCA_040905565.1 Phycisphaeraceae bacterium
CTCGCCTCGCTGCCGCGTTCGCCCGCTGCACCGCCCGTTTGCTGATATCACAGCCGTGGACCGCCACGCGATCCTTGCCCTGCTTCGCCAGTGCGATCGCCACGTCGCCGCCGCCGCTGGCCACATCCAGCACACGCAACGGCCGCCCCGGCGTCGCACGCTCGATCAGGTCTTCCAGGCAGCCGTAGACCGCCGCCCCCGCACTGCTCAGCCGATTCAGCCGGGCGAGGCCGCGCAGCGCCGTCGTATGGCGTCGACCATTCAACGCCGGGTCATCCATCAGTTCCGGTTCAAGCACACGTTCACGCACAAGACTCCCCTCGCAAGTGAACTACATTGTACCGTCGCTTGCGAAGCGGCGAGCGCCCCCGGCCGAATTCAGCTGATTCCCACTCCCCGACTCAATCCACACGGTCGCGCCACGTCATGCTCACCGGGCGGTAGCGGCGCTGCAGCCCGGCCGCGTCGTGCAACTGCTGCACATCGCTCGCCGACAACGGCCGATTGAAGATCGCCACGTCGAACATCTGCCCCAGCAGCGGCTCGATGAATCCGCTGATCGACCCCGCCGCCGAACCGCTTGCGTCCGCCCCGATCGCGATCGGCTCCGCGTTGCCCGCCCCGTCGACCGTCCACCCCGTGCCGCCGGTGTAGCTGTGACTGCCGACCTGCTCACCGTCGACATACAGCTGCATGCCGCCCGCGCCGAAGGTGAACGCCACATGGTGCCAGCGATCCGAAGCAAGCGTCGACGAGCCCACCTCATAAGTCTGCGCATGACTGCTGAGCCGCGCGACCACGCTGCCGCTGCTGAGTCGAATCGTCAGGTGCCCGCCGTTGCCCAGGCCCGACGCATCCTTGCTGAACAGCCCCTGCCCGCGGGCGATGTCGTCGCTTTTGAACCAGAACACGATGGCCCCCCCGTCAGTCGCGAACAGGTCGTGATGGGGGATCTCGACCACGCTGCTGACGCCGTCGAACCCTGCTGTGCGCAGGCAGTGGCGTGTGTCGTGGCGTTGCAGTTCAACGCTGTGATAGAGGCCTTGCTGCTGCCCCGCATCATCGCCGGCCGCCGTGCCCCCCGCCTCGGTCAAAGGCCAATAGCCAGCCGGCAGCAGCGTCATCAGCGCCCGCCCGTGGGATTGCGGCTTCAGAGCCTGCGGTTCCATCTTTATCGAAAGCAGCGTCCGCGCCTCGCCCTGCCGCCCGGTCGCGTCCACCCACACCGCCTCGCATCCATCCGCCGCGAGCGTGCCCCCCGCCTCAGCTGCGCGATAGCTGAATGTGAAACTTCCCTGCCCCTGCTCCCGTGTCCGTTGCGCCTCGCTCAGCGTCGTCCAGTCCGCATCGTTTAGCAGATGCCACCGCGCCAGCTCCGCCGCACTCCGCGCATGACTGCGCGCCGCGATCAGGTCCGCATTCAGCTGCGTCGACCGATGCTGTACGCGTACCGCCAACAGCCCGGAAACGCCCATGACCGCTACGATCATCGCGGTGCTTAGGGCCACGAGGTAAACCGTCCCGCGTTGCCGTGCGTGCTGGCGCAATACATGGTTCACGGTTGCACCTCCGCCGGTTTCGCATCCACCCGTAACGCCACCAGCTCCGCCATCCGCTTGCCGCCTCGGCTCACCGTTACCGTGATCTGCTTCACGCCTGTCTCCGCCGCTGCTTCACCAAGCGTCTCTGCCTGAACCCAGTGCACTGCCGCCCGCCTCTCAAAGTCGTCGTTCCCACTCAGCGCTACCCCGTCACGATCAACAGGCGGCGACGCGCTCCACCCGTCGTAATCATCCACGTCATCGAACAAGCTGCGGTCTTCCGTCGCCGCTTCCGTCGCCGTCGGGCCGAACGCGTCCGCGTCCTGCGGATCAGCATAAGGCTGCGCCAGAATCTCCTGCATCAGCCCCTCCGCCAGCGCCATCGCCCGCGCCCGCTCCCCCATCGTCGTCAGCGTTGTCCGCGATGACCCCACCGCATTCAACGCCGCCACAAACATCAGCGAGATCACCATCATCGCCATCACCACTTCCACCATCGTGAAGCCGCTCGCCCATCGTTTCGCTTGCCTCATGCTTGCCCCTTTCATTCCACCACACTGATGCGAACCCGGTCGACCGCCCCGCTGGCCATCCCCTCCACCATCGCCTGCCGTTCGCTCGTGCTCACGCTCCGCCGGCTGTAGAAGTACGTGCCGTGCTCCCGCCCCTGCACCTGCAGATGCACCGTGCCGTAGGCTGCGTCGACGATCAGCCCCGCATTGACGTAACCCGTCGGCAGGTTCGTCACCTCCGTAAGCACCTCTTCCGTCGCCCCCATATTCCGCAACGTCAGCGTCTGTGAGCCATCCGCCTGCTTCAGCAGTTCAACGCGTAGCTCCGCCGCCTGACCGCTCACCCGGTCGGCAAAGATGGTGAAACGCGGCAGCTCCGCGTCCGCTGCCTCGTCCTGCATCCGAAGGTCCACGAACGTCCTCCCGCCGAAGTCATGCTGCGGCCGCGATTCCAGCGGATCGCCCAGCCAGTCCAGCTCCCCGTCGCCCATCACGTCCACCGTCGCCGGGTCGTCCTCTGCGTTCAGCTCCCACGCCGCGTTCACCAGCATCGGCTCATTGCGCAGATGCGTTCGGCCGTACACCGGCGCGACCGTCTCATCACCGCTCACCAGCCGCACCCCCACCGCTGTCACCCGCTCATGCCCCGTCACCTGGGGCGGCCCCTGCCGCGTCACCACGCCCCGCAACCGATACAGCAACGTCTCCAGCGCATGATGATTCCACGACGCCCCGCCGTCTGTCGTCGTCAGTAGTCCCGACCCCGTCAACGTTTCATAGCCGATGTACGCCGGGTTGCTGGCACCACCGGCGCCACGGATCACCAGCGCCACGCGATCCTCCGGCGCAATCGCCGTCGTCGCATCAAATGCCGCCCCCGTCCAGGTCATGTAGCTCGAGGCCGACCCGGAAACCTGCCCCTCCGCCAGCGCCGTCTGCGTCGCATGCCTGTTGCCGTCCGCCCGAATCAACAGGCACCGCAACGTCGCACTCGTCCGCCACTGCGCCCGGAAGAGCACCGTCGTCGGCCGCCACGAAACCGCATCTGAAGGCAGCGAAGGCTGAATGTACTGGCCCGGCCAGTCGGTCGGCGTTACCTCCGAATTGCCCTCGAGAAGCAGCCCCATGTACTGCCCGATCACAATCTCCGTCGATTCCACCAGCGGTGCACCGTACGTCAGCTCATCGGTCACCACCTCGTAATCCAGCGCCAGGTCGTGCACGTTCTCAAGCACCACCATGGGCGTCGCATCGTTCACCTGCCGTGTTAATTCACCACCAGATTGCCCGCCCCAGGCATAGCGAATCCGATCTGCGCTGCCGTCGCCCGTGCGGTCATGAACCACCACCGTGATGTTCGTCGCGGTGCGCTCGGTCACAAAGCGTGCATGCTTGAGGTCATCACCCAAGCGCTCCAGCGCCGCCGCTGCTGCGAGCCTCCCCTGCCCCGCATGCTCCGGCGATGGAATGGCGTGACTGCTCAACGCGATCGCCGACCCCATCGCCACCAGCAGCACGCCGATCAGCGCACTGCTCATCAACGTTTCGATCAGCGTGAACCCCGCACGCCGGCTCCCAGAATGTTGGTATGCCCTCTTCATTCCAGCGTCACGCTCCCCGTTTCCGCATCAACCGTGATAGTTCGAAGCGAATCGCCCACGCCTACCGTGATCGTGCCGCTGCGGTCCGGCATCCCGTAGCCGTCGAAAATCAAACCGGTCGTGCCATCCAAATCCACCGCGACCAGCGTTGCCCGGTACGGCGCTCGATCCAGCCGCACGACATACGGTTCATCAGGCCCCTCATCCAAAGGCCTCGCCGAACTCGCATAGCTGTCGCTGGCCAACGCGAAGTCGACCGCCTGCGATGAAGCCCGCGCTCGCGCTGTGCGCGCCACGTACGCCAGATCGGCTGCAACCCGGCCTGCCGCCGACTCCACCCGATACCGCCGCTCCGCCCCACTGAAACGCGGCACCGCCACCGCCGCCACCACCGAAATGATCGCCACCACCATCACCAACTCAATCAGCGAGAACGCGAAAGCTCGCCGCCCGCCTCGCACTCTGCCCCGGCCACCTTCCCAACGTGATGCAACGTTTGATGTGAGCATGGTGGCACCAAAACCAGCGTAAGAAAAAGGGCCGCTCGCCAGCTTGCGAACGGCCCATTGATCAAGTCAGCCCATTACGAACCTGCCGTCCCGCTTCATCAATAAGCGTTGTAAGCACGTTCAGTGGCATCATCCTCAGCGTCCGCAAGGTTCGCACGGATCGTGCCCGCCGCGGCGTCGTAGAACCAGCCCGCGCCGGCATCACCGATCGTGTCGGTGCTCGCATCGGCGATGCCTGTTTCAGTGCGATTCGTCCCCACGGGCAACGGCGGAATGCGACGGATGTAAGGCCCGTAAATGTGCGTCGCGTCCTTCGTCGCCGACGTCGCACCATCGGCATCGGTAAACTCCGTTAACTGCGCTTCGAAGGTCGCCGCGTCGGGAAAGTCGCCGTTATGTTCAGCGGCATAAAGCTCAATCGCATTGCGCAGTACGGCTAGGTCGCCGATCAGCGCCGAGTCCGCCGCCCCTGCCGCACCACGACTCATCCGCGGAATCGCGATCGCGCCGATAATCGCAATGATCGCTACCACGATCACTAGTTCGACCAGACTGAAGCCCGACCGCCGTTTTACATTCGCTAGTTTCATCATTCGACCAATCTCCTTACGCACCGTGCATCAATGCATCGTGTGCCTTCTTTTCCCCGTTAGGTTGTCTCTTCCCTATGAAAATGCATCGACGGGTTGCAAATCTGACTTTAAGCACAATCGGATAAATCGTTACCTTTGATCGCCCGCCTGGGCCTGAGTTTTCGATCGAACACCGTCATCCTCATCCTCACCGGCGCGCTTGATCGTGAGTGTCACCGACACCTCGCCGCGCTCGAGTGTTGCTTCGCGCCCACGCAGCCGCGTCAGTACGAAACTGCCCACTCCCTCGCCGATGCCGATCGGTCGGCCGTTGATGATGGCGATCCCGCCGCCCTCGCGCTGCTGCATCACCGCCTGTAGTTGATGCTCATTTCTAAACTCCTCCGCCGGATCAATTGTCTGCGGCGTACTGGATTCGCCCGGCGTCGCCCTCGCCTCGGCCGGCTGCCAGTGGGCCGGCACGGCAAAGGGATTCGCCAGCGCCTGCTTCGCAAGCCTCCGCTCCTCCGCAACGCGACTCAACTGCATCGCAAGGCCGTGCTCGCCGCCCATCTCGGCCACGGCTGCGTCGGCATGGGCGATCACGCGATTGATGCGATCCAGGTTCTCGTCGATGACCCTCGTCTCCACCACGGCGGGTGTTGCCTCGGCCTCGGTCGGCCCCGAAGCGCCAGCCTCCAAAAGCAGCCGATCCACTGCGAGTGCAGCCAACGCCGTCATGAGCAACGCCACGTAAATCTTCCGCTGCCGATTCATCGCACTCCCCCTTCCGTAGAAGCCGTCTGCGGCGGCAGCGCGTGCCACTGCACCGTCAACCGAAATCCCGTCACCCGCTCCCGCCCCCCCCGTTCCCGACTCTCGCCCTGCAAGCTCATCGTGGTGATCGTTACGTCCACAAACTGCGCCGACAGTTGGTGAAGAAAACGCGCGTAATCCGCATAGGTTCCGCTGCCGGCAAGCTGAATCGGTAACACCTCGTACCGCATCCCCGCCACCGCCCGGCCCGGTTGAATCTCCGTCAGTTCCAACCCCGCTTCTTCCGCCAGCGACGCCAAGGCCGCCACCCGCTGATTCAAATGACGCGAAGGCTCGAGCGCTGCTTCCGCATCAGCCACCGTTTGCTCAATGCGTTCCAGGTGTGCCCGCAACTGCCCGGCCGCCGTCTCCATCTCCCGAACGTGCTCCCGCTGCGTGGCCATCTGCTGGCGTTGATCCGCCCGCGCCAGCCGCTGTGCAAGCAGGGGTTGGAGCACCGTCACGAACACGACAACCGTGGCAATCACGACGACTGCTATGCCCAAAAGATCGATCTGTTTCGGTGAAAGCTGTCGTATGTTCATCGGCCGTCTCCTTCACCACCAAGCCGACACCGCAGGCGAAACGCCACCGCCGCCCGCTCATGGACAAGCGTGCGCGTGGTCTCAACCAGCGTCACGTCGCTGAACAGCCCCGCCCCCTCCAGGCCCAGCACATACTGCGAAACCACCTGCTGATCTTCCCCCACGCCGGCCAGTTCGAGCCGATATCCGCCCTCCGATTCAAGGTTGATGCGATTGAGCATCACCGCGTTCGGCCGTGCCGCTTCAAGCGTCGCCATCAACAGGCTCCAGTCGGGCTGCGCGGTCACCGCGCGACTCGCCTCAAGGGTCCGCATCGCCTGGCGCAGCTTCGGTTCAAGCGTCGTCAGGCGCTGCTCCACCTCTTGCGATTCAGCGGTCATCTCCGCCCGTGCCTCCGCCAGCGCCCGGTCGGCCTCACCCCACACCCCCTGCGCCACCAGCACCACAGCCAGCATGACCAGTCCGTAGGCCGTTCCCAGACGCACCCACGCCCGCAGTCGAATTCGGCGTCGCCGATCGACCCTTCGCTTCTCCGGGATCAGGTTCACCGCTTTCATGCTTCACCGCCCGACTCGTGCATCGCCAGTGCCGTGGCCAGTGAGAACGCCGGATCATGCCCCGCCCCCAGCAACGGTTCCGCCACCGCCGCCCGATGCCCCGGCGTCAGCACCGTCGCCCGATCCGGCACATGAAGCGTCAACGCCTCCGCCAGCCCCAGCATCTTCGCCGCGCCACCCACCAGCATCACAGGCCCCACCGCAACGTCTCCGTATTGATGCTTCGCGTAGGAAAGCGAAACGTTCAACTCCCGCGCCAGATCCTCAAGATGCTGTGTCACCATCGCCCGCATCGGCGTCGGCATCGCGTCCGGATGATCCGGGTCATCAGTCAGCCCCACATCCTCCAGCAAGTACCGCGCTACCCCCGCCTCCAGCGCGAACTCCTGCATCATCCGATCCGCCAGCGCCCCAAACCCCGACTCCGGGAGCCGACGCTCATAGATCACGCAGCCCCGGTAAATCAGCATCAGCGTCGCCGCCGTCTGCCCCAGGTCCATCACGACCAGCACATGCTGCTGACTCTCCTCCGCCACATCCGCCAGCCGCGCGAGCGCCGAAGCCGCGACATCCAGCACGACCACCTCCATTCCATGCTCAGCGAACGCATCCAGCATCGCCTCCGCCTCGTCATGGGGACACGCCGCCACCGTCGCGCGTGTCAGATCATGCTGCCTTGAACCAGCGGGAAGCTCCGCCCACGCCAGCTCGAAACTCCCCGGCGTCAGCCGATGCAGCGTGGCCGTCTCCATGCGTGCGATCTGCTCCAGCGGCGCCCCCGAGTCCCGCCTCGGCAGCTCAATCATCCCGCCACGCAGCGTCTCACCGGGCACCGCCAGCACCAGCTCATCCCCCACAAAACCCTGCCGTGATAGCACCTGCCCAATCCGCGCCACGCCCCCTTCCATCAGCCCGTTCAGCCCCGCACCATCCGCGCCAGCCGCCCCCTCCTCCCTTGGAATCAGCGTCGCCGCCGCAACACGCCACGCACCCGGCTCCCCCGCCAGCTGCACCGCCTTCACCGCGCGCGAGCCCACATCCAACCCGATCGGACTCAATCTCTTCCGGCTAAACCATCCCATCAACGCGCTCCGGTCATCGCTGTCAGATCGAACAGGGGCAGGAACATCGTGATCGCCACGAACCCCACCAGCAGTCCCAGCACCACCAGGATCACCGGCTCAATGATGCTCGCCAGCGACTTCAGCACCACCTCATTATCTTCGTCCAGAAAGTGCGCCAGATTCAGCAGCAACGGCCCAACCTTTCCCGAAGCCTCGCCACTGCGTATCGCCTGATACACCGACGGATCCACCAGCGACCGATCCGCAAACGCCGAATGGATCGGCTCCCCGCGCGTCACCGCTTCCTCCGCACCCTCCAGCAGCCGCCGATATTGCGTGTGCGAAACCGTCTGCTTCACCAGCCCCAACACCTCAAGCAGCGGCAGATAGCTGTCCAGCAACGTCCCCATCAACCGAATAATCCGCGCCGTAATGAACGCCCGCGTGATCTTTCCGAACAACGGCATCCGGATCATCGCCGCATCAACCTGCTCCCGTCCGCGCTCGCTCCGCATATACGCCCGCGCCCCCAGCACCAGCGCCACCGGCACCAACGGCAACAACCACCACCCCCACAGAAGCCCCTCCCCCAGATAAACCAGCCCCTGCGTCGTCGCCGGCAGCGGCGCATCAAGCTGCTCAAAAAGATCTGCGAACTTCGGCAACACAAACATCAAAAGCATCAACAGAATCCCGCCCGATACCGTCACCAGCAACGCCGGGTAAATCATCGCCCCGATCACGCTGTTGCGCACATGCAGTTGATGCCTTGTCACCGCCGCCACCCGATCCAGCATCATCGGCAGCTTCCCCGCCGTCTCACCCGCCTCCACCAGACTCCGCGTGATCCGATCAAACGCCTGCGGATGCCGCTCCATCGCCTCCGTCAGGCTCGAGCCTTCCTCGATCCGCTGCCGCACATCCACCAACATCGCCCGCCACGCCACGTCCGCCGTCTGATGCTCCACCGCTTCAATCGCCTGAACCAAAGGCGTCCCCGTCGAAACCAACACATGCAGCTGCCGCGCCAGCATCGTCAGATTCTTAAGCCGCCTCCCTCCCCCACCTGTTCGCGCCTCTTTGCCACGCGCCGCCGGTTTCGCCGCGCCAGCCGCTTCAATCTGCGTCACGAACAGCCCCTGCCCGCGCAGCGTTAGCCCCGCCTCACTGGCGCTGCCCGCTTCGATCTCGTCGCGCACGCACCGCCCCGCCTTGTCGTACGCTTCGTAGATCAGCTTCATCGCCGCGCCTCCGCGGCCGCCGCCGTCGCTGCCTGCCGAGTCTTCGCCGCATCACGCGCTTCATCGCCCTGATCCTCACAATGCGTCACCCGCAGCACTTCCTCCAGACTGCTCCGACCGTCCGTCGCAATCAGCACCCCCTCCTCGCGCAGCGTCAGCATCCCCTCCTTTTGCGCCTGCGCCCGTAGATCATGCGAAGGAGCCGCGTGATGCACCATCCGCCGCAGCGCCGTGTTCACCTCCATCACTTCATAGATGCCCAGCCGCCCCGAGAACCCGCTGTTGTGACACTTGTCACACCCCGCCCCCTTGCGAAACGCCTTGCCCACCCGCTCCGGCAGCCCCGCATCATGCAGCACATGCTCAGCCGGATAATACTTCGTCGCACAATGCGGACAGATCGTCCTGCAAAGCCGCTGCGCCACCACCCCATTAATCGCACTGCTCAAAAGATAAGGCTCAATCCCCATATCCAGCAGCCGCGCCACCGCACCCGGCGCATCATTCGTATGAAGCGTCGCCAGCACCAGGTGCCCCGTCAGCGCCGCCTGCACCGCCACCCTGGCCGTCTCTTCATCCCGGATCTCGCCGATCATGATCACGTCCGGGTCCTGCCGCAGAATCGTCCGCAGCGCCCGTGCGAACGTCAGCCCGATCCCCTCGCTCACATGCACCTGGTTCACCATATCCAGCTGATACTCAACCGGATCTTCCACCGTGATGATGTTCAGCTCCGGGCTCCGCAGCAGCTCCAGTGCCGAGTAGAGTGTCGTCGTCTTCCCCGAGCCCGTCGGCCCCGTCACCAGCACCAGCCCATGAGGCTGCCGCAGCACGCGCTCAAAAGTCGTCAACGCTTCCTTGCGAAAACCCAGCTGCTCCATCCGCACCTGCAGATTCGATTTGTCCAGAATCCGCAGACACATCTTCTCCCCCAGAAGCGTCGGCATCGAACTCACCCGCAAATCAATCTCACGCCCCTCCGCCACGATCCGCACCCGCCCCTCCTGAGGCAGCCGCTTCTCAGCAATGTCCATCTTCCCGATCACCTTCACCCGCGAAATAATCGCAGCATGCATCCCCGCAGGAGGCTTCATCAGATCACGCAGCACCCCATCAATCCGGTACCGAATCCGCGTCCCCCGCTTATCCGGCTCAATGTGAATATCACTCGCTTTATCCTTGATCGCCGTCAGCAGCGCCACGTTCACCAGGTTGATGATCGGACTGCCCGCCACCATGTGATCAAGGTCCGCAGCCGGCCCATCGTCCAGCGACTCCCGCTCCACCACCTCCACATCCGATTCCACCAACGACGTCAAAAACGCATCGACATCCACATCGCCGCTGGCGTACTTCTTAATGTACTCGCGCAGGTTCGGCTCGAGCACCAGCACCGGGTTGATCCGCCGACACCCCGTCAGCGCCCGCAGCCGATCGATCGTCGGCAAACTCTGAGGCTCCGCCATCGCCACTGTCATCGTGTCCCGCACCTTGAACATCGGAATGACCTTCAGCCGTTCCGCCTCTTCCTGCCCGATCATCTTCAGCAGCGCCGGATCGATCAGCCCGTGCCGCATCACGCACCCGCGCACGCCCAGCCGCCTGGCCAGAATCTTCACCAGCTGCCCCGCACTGATCACGCCCGTCTCGACCAGAATCTCGCCCAGCATGCGCCCGTGCCGCTTCTGCTCGCGCAGCGTCTCCTGAAGCTGCTCCTCCGTCAGCACCCCCTCCTGCACCAGCACTTCACCAATGCGCAGTCGCGATGTTCTTGGTCCTGCAGGATCGCTCACAAAAAGCTCCTCACCGCATGCGTCGCGTCGTCGTACTGCTCAAAATGAGACGCCAGATCCGTCAGCTCCAGCACCTCGCGCACCGTCTCGTTCACCCGACACAGCCGCAGCGCCCGCCCCTGCTCCGCCATCTGCTCGCTGACATCCAGCAGCACCTCAAGCCCGCTCGAATCCACAAACGGCACGTCGTTCAGATCCACCACCACCCGCCCCATCGCATCGCAATGCAGCGCCTCCAGCCGTGTACGAAACGCGTCAATCTCCTCCGCCACCAGCGCGCCCTCAGGCTTAATCACCATCACCGCGCCGTGCCGTTGCTCACCAATCTGCATCGCATGTCACTCCTGGTCTGAAGGCTTTCTCAGGCCGCTTGGTTGCTGGGCATCCGCATCGTGAAGGTCGAACCCTTGTCGATCTCCGACCGCACGTCGATATCCCCACCATGCAGCCGCATCACGTCACGCGCCAGCGCCAGCCCAAGACCCGAACCGGTGATCTCCCGAATCCGCCGATCCTGCGCCCGGTAGAACTTCTCGAACACCCGCAGCTGATCCGCATCGCTGATGCCGATGCCCGTGTCCGTCACCTCCACCACCAGTTGGTCCGCTTCAAGTTCCACATTCACCACCACACTGCCACCGGTCGGCGTGTACTTCAGCGCATTGCCCAAAAGGTTATGAAGCGCCAGCACCACCATGTCCCGATCCGCCTGAATCACCGGCAGCTTCGGCGGCAGATTAAACACAAGCTTCACGTTCTTCTCCTTCGCCTGCGCTTCGTAATCCGCCTGCAACTCAGCGAACACATCCGCCACCCGCACATCGTCCCGCTTCACCTGAAGCGACCCCGCATCGATCTCCGCTGTGCTCAACATGTCCGTCACGATCCGCTCAAGCCTGCGCGATTCACTGTTGATCACGTTCAGACACTTCGACCGCAACGCTGCATCCTCTTCCCCCTCTTCCAGCGCCGTCTCCACGTACAGCCGAATGTTCGTCAACGGCGTCCGCAGTTCATGCGTCGCCTGCGCCACGAACGCATGCCTTGCCTCCTCCGCCACACGCTGCTGGGTGATGTCTTCAATCACGATCATCGCCGTGGCTGCGTCATCACGCCGGCCGGGTCGAATCGTCCATCGCAACACACCCTGCCCCACGTTCTGCTGATTCCACTCCGTCTCCACCACTGCACGCCGTCTCGGGCCAGCTTCGCCCCAGCTCCGCAGCACGGTCAACACGGAATCCGCGTTCACCACGTCGCGAACATCCTTTGAAATCAGGGCTTTTCGGTTCGTCCGCAAAAATACCGAAGCCGCCCCGTTCGCGTACTTGATCCGCATCGCCTCGTCGATGAGCAGCAGGCCCTGAGGCATCGCGTCCCACGCCGCATCAAGCTCGCTGCGAGGCTGACGATGCTGATGCAGACTCACGCGCGCCCGCTCCGCCGTCATCTCATGCCGAAGCTGATCGGTCTGCTTCAGCATCCCGTTCCACGCCGAGGCCTCCGCCCCAAGGTCATCGCTCACCGTCAACGCCGCCGAGGTTGTCTCGCCGCGCTCGATCGCCATCAACGCTTCACGAATCGCACCCAGCGATCGCAGACGACTGCGTGTGTAGCGATAAACCATCAACAGCGCCAGCATTGCCGTCGCGCCGATCAACCCCACCCCCGCCTGCGCTTCCCATAGCGCGCCCACCGGTTGCTTGATCGTGCCCCGCACTTCAAGCGTCGCATCACCTCGGCCCGCCACCTGCAACGGCAACCGCAAAGTTACCGCATCGTTCTCAATCTCCTGCACCGCTTCACCGACCGATCCACCCGGCCAATCGTCAGGCATCAAACGAACCGTAATGCGCGAAGCTTCCGCGTCCGCAATCACCTGCTCATCAGGAAGAACGACGCGCGCCTGGTCGAGATCGTGCTTTTGCGCCGCATCGGCCAGCAGCTGCCTTAGCGACGAAAGCTCGTCCCGCGCCAGCATCAATTCCGAGCTTGCTGCCAGCACCCCGCCGACCGCCTCAACATGCTGCACGGTCGTGCTTTGGATATGGGCCCGTTGTGTCCGCACCGCCCACCACGCCGACGCGGCCATCGCGCATAGAATGATGACGGCGAGAGCCATCCCTACCCACGCCACCATCGATTCGCCGCGTAGCAATAATCTACTGCGGCGCGGGGTTTCTCCTGGCTCGGCCGATTGCATACTCATGCCCTGCACCCTTTGCGTCCATCTAAGACTCCCCGAACTTGAAGCTTTACATGGATTTGATATCGGCCGATGGGCCGTCAACTTTAATGGCGGTATTGTTTTTCATGATTCGCCGTCGGGCCCGAGCCTGCTAAGATGTGCCGTTTCCCTATTCCCATTCCGTTGATCAGGGCTTTCCCCATGACGCCATTCCCGCACCTCCGCCTGCCCCGCCTCCACGCACGCCTGATGCGCACTGCACTGTCGGCCGCCCTGTTTCTGAGCCTATTACTGGCCCCCGCGACGGCTGAAAACACGCCAGATCGCGATTCCGACGCGATTATTGACGGTTATCACGACTTTCAAACCCTCCGTGAAACGGCTCATAACCTCGCCGATGCGCACGAAACCGTCACCGTCGAAAAACTCGGCACGACCCTCGGCGGGCGCGGCGTCGGCCTGATCACCCTCGCGCACCCCGACGTCGACCCGGCCACCAACCCCGCGATTTTGATCCTCGGCCAGGAGCACGCGCCGCACCTGCTCGGCTCGGAACTCGCGCTCCGCATCGCTGCCGATCTCGCCGAGCGCGAGGACCTGCTTCGACGCGTGACGTTCTACATCATCCCGCGGCCGAGCCCCGACGCCTCCGAAGCATTCTTCACGCTGCCTTACTATCAGCGGACCACGAACCTTCGCCCGACCGATGACGACAACGATGGCCTGCACAGCGAAGACGGCCCCAACGATCTCAACGACGACGGCTACGTCACACAACTTCGCATCGCCGATCCCGAAGGCACGCACACGCCTCACGCCGACGATGACCGCGTGATGGTTAAAGCCCCGCCCGACACGCCTGCCGATGAGCGGTACACCATCATCACCGAAGCGAAGGATGATGATGGCGACGAACGCATCGGCGAGGATGGGCCGGGCGGGGTGGCGTTCGATCTGAACTTTCCGTTTGAGTATCCCTACTTCAAGCGAGGGGCGGGGCCTCACCAGGTGAGTGAGGTTGAGACGCGAAGCGTGGCGGACTTTGCGTTTGATCATCCGAACATTGCGGCGGTTTTCACCTTTAGTCCGCGTGACAATCTGCTGCACCCGTGGAAGCCGAACCCGGGCGCGGAGCAGCAGCGGATCAAGACAACGCTGCAGTCGGACGACGCGCCGTACTACGGGCAGATCATCGAGCGTTATAAAACACATCATGCGGCAGGCGACCCGCCACCGGCGATGGAAGGCGGCGGCGACTTCGTGCAGTGGGCGTACTTCCACTACGGTCGGCTGTCACTGGCCGCCCGCGCATGGGCCCCGCCCAAAGCTGAGGGGGAGGATGCGCCGGACCATCGTGACCTTGCCGTGCTCGACTGGTTTGAGCGCGAGGGCATGGACGGTTTTGTTGACTGGCAAGTCATCGATCATCCGGACTATCCCGGGAAGCGTGTTGAGGTGGGTGGCTTCAAGCCGTTCGTTCGGTTGAACCCGCCGGCTGAAATGCTGGATGATCTTGCCGACACGCATGGCGCGTTTGTGGTTGACCTTGCGGAGATGTTGCCGCGGTTGGTGCTGCGGGATGTGAAGGTTGAGCCGTTGGATGGCGGGCTTGTGCGTGTGACGGTGCGGGTGGTGAACGAAGGTTCGCTGCCGAGCGTGATGCGGATGGGCGCGATCAACAAGGTGCCGGAACCGGTGCGTTTGAAGCTTGAGTTGCCGGATGATCCGGACGCGGAGCTGTTGACCGGCGACAGCCGGGTGACGCTGCCGGCGCTGCGTGGGAACGGCGGATCACATGAGCAGACGTGGTTGATTCGCACGGAGGCGGAGTTGCTGCAGCTGACGGTCGAAGGGCCGGCGGTGCATGGCGATTCGCATGAGGTTGAGTGGTGAGGGTGGATGTTGAACAACGAGCCTCGACCGTGAGCGAGCGGACCAGTGATCGGCCTTGTCGTGTCGGTGGCTTATGGCTGTGGTGGGAGGGAAGTTCGGGCGACGCGTTGCGTTTTTACGCACAACCGCTCCCTTACGGTCGCGGCTCGTTGTGGGGCGTTTGCTGAGAGATTTTTCATTACGAGTGGAACTATGAATCATAGAGCGATGTTCACGGTTGCGGTGTTGGCGGTTGTTTTGCTTGGGGTGGGTGTGTCGGCTGGGGCAGACGCATCCGGTTATCGTGCGGCGGGGTCGCCGCCTGATCCGAAGGTTGAGGTGCGGTGGAACCGTTATTACGACCATGCTGAGGCGACCGAGCTGATTCACCAGATGGCGGAGGCTTATCCGGAGCTGGTGAGCGTGGAGAGTCTGGGTGAGAGTCATGAAGGGCGTGAACTCTGGCTGATGACGATTACGGATCCCGACGCGGGTGAACCGGGGACGAAGCCGGGCTTCTGGATTGACGGGGCGATTCACGGCAACGAACTTCAGGCGACGGAGACGGTGCTTTACACCGCTTGGTACCTGCTGGAAATGCAGGGGCACAACGCGTTCATCACGCAGCTACTGAAGGATCGGACCTTTTACCTGATGCCGATGATGAGCCCGGACGCGCGCGATCATCACATGCATCATCCGAACACCACGCATACGCCTCGCACGGGGATGGTGGGATTTGATGATGTTGAAGGCAACCCGATGGGCTTCGACGATCTGGATGGCGACGGGCACATTACGCAGATGCGGGTGCGCGATCCGGATGGTCGGTACGTGCCTCATCCGGAGTATCCGAACCTGATGGTGCGGGCGCGGGCCGATGAACGGGGCGAGTATCGGTTGCTGGGTTGGGAGCGGCGGCTGGCGGAGGATGCGGATCAGGAAGATCTGCGACGGCGGGCTTATGACCCTAACCGCGACTGGCCCTGGCAATGGCAGCCGAGCTATGTGCAGCAGGGTGCTTTTCGGTATCCGTTCTCGGTGCCTGCGAACCGGGCGGTGGCGGAGTTTCTGCTATCACGTCGGAACATTGCGGGGGCGCAGTCTTATCACAACACGGGCGGGATGATTCTGCGTGGGCCTGGCGCGCCGGGCGATGCGTACAGCCGGGAGGATCTGCGTGTTTTCGATACGATCGGTGAGCGTGGTGAGATGATTCTGCCGGGCTATGACTATCTTGAATTGCGATCGGATCTGTATCCGGGGTACGGGGTGGAGCTGGATTATTTTTATGCGATGCGTGGGGCGATTGCGTACACGAATGAGCTTTTTACGACGTTCAATCTGTTTCGTGAGGAGACGCCGGGTCTGTTCGGCTCGGACGAAGAGCTGCACAAGTTTGATCGGTATTTGCTGATGGGCGAGGGGATCACGCCGTGGCAGGAAGTGGAGCATCCGGATCTGGGGACGATTGAGGTGGGCGGGTTGAAATCGAACTGGTTAAGGCAGCCGCCTTCGTTTTTGCTGGAGGAGGAAGCGCATCGGAGCATGGCGTTTACGTTGTACCACGCGGACCAGATGCCGTTGGTTCGGGTTCGTGATGTTCAGGTGGAGGACCTGGGCGGTGGGCTGATGCAGGTGACGGCGAGCTTTGCAAATGATCGTCTGCAACCGACGCGGCTGGGCATTGATGTGCAGCGCGAGATTACGCCGCCTGATCGGGCGCAGCTGATCGGCGAGGATGTTGAGGTGGTGACGGCGATGGTTGCGGACGAGCCTTACTTTCGTGAGGCGCGTGAGCAGACGTATCAGATGGATGATGTGCGGATCGAGCGCATCGGCGGGCTGGATGCGGTGCATGTGCGATGGATTGTGCGCGGGGATGTGGCGGGCGCGACGGTGCGGATTCAGTCGCATAAGGGCGGGAGTGGGGAAATGGTCATTGGCGACTGATTATTGGTGATTGGTTATTTGGGGGGGACCGGCGAGGCGTAGCCTCGCGGCTATTGTTGTTGGGGGTTGGTGATTTTATTGGGGAGTTGGTTTAGCCATGTTTTTTCGAGGGGTTCGTAGGGGCGGAACTTTTCGAAGACGCCTTGCTCTTCGCTGCAGAGGATGGCGCGGTATTGGCCGAGCGTGGCGGCTTCGGGGGAATCGATGAGGTTGGCGGAATCGGTGGCGCTCATCTGGAAGAGGACGCGCCAATCGAATTCACGCAGGGCGGAGCGATCGAGGGTGCGATCGAGGGCGATGGGGGTGTCGGCCCAGGTGACGACGTGCATGCCGAGCGGCGGGCCCTCGCGGAGAAGCTCAGCGAAGATCTTGTCGGGCGAGGGGGCGGCGGACTCGTCTTCATCGCGGAAAGAGAGCGAGAAATCGTCTTCTTTTTTGCGGAGAGTTCGGTAACGCTGGAGGCCGACGATGAAGATGAAGCAGGCAGGGAGATGGTCGGCCTCGGAGCCGGGTTGCTGGCGGGAGGTGAGTTCTTCGTTGAGTTGAGTGAACGCTTCGTCGGTTTCGCTGGGCGGGACGATGCGGGCATCATGCGGGACGGCGGCGGCGACCCGGGCGAGGAGGTCGGCGTGCGGGGAATCAGCGGGGGTGGCGTCGAAGATGAGGAAGGTGGCATCTTCAGGGCTGTGCTGAGCGGCGAGGCTGAGGAGCCCGGCGGCGAACATGGCGAGGGCGGCTTCGTCACGCTGACCGACCATGAGGAGGTTGGAGCCGCTGCGGCGGGCGAGGACGGCGGCGCTGGGGGCCTTGATGGTGATGGGCTCGCCGAGCCAGATGAGCGGTTCGTTCGGCGGCGTGGCGGGCGGAGTTTGAGCTTGGAGCAGCGCAGCGAGGGTGCGATTCTTGCGGACGTCGGCGGCGGCGTTGCCTTCGAAAACGATGGGCGGTTCGGCGTCGGGGAAACGCTCAGCGGCGAGACGGGAGGCTTCGGAGAGATAGTGTTCGCGCTGGCGGTCATCGAGCCAGGCGACCTGGAAGGGGTTATTGCCTTCGATGGCGCCGCCGGCGTCGTTGTAGATCGCTTCGCCGGGGCGGGTGAGCAGGCGAGCGGCGGCGTTGGTGTCTTCGAAGATGAGCTGAGAATCGGATTCGTTGCACTGGAGCGCGATCCGGATCGCCATTTGGCCGATGGTGCTGCGCGAGAGCCCGCCGCCGCCTGCGAGGGTTTGCGAGCCGAGGAGGACGTGGATGCCGAAGGCGCGGCCCTGACGGACGAGACGGTCGATAAGGAGCGATGCGTCTTGCGCGATCTTGTCGTCCTGGGAGAAGAGCTCCTGGAACTCGTCGATGATGAGCAGCGAGCGGGGCATGGGTTGGTCGGGGACGGCGCGGCGGTATTCGCCGAGCACCTGGACGCCTGCTTTGCGGAAGAGCTCGCCTCGGTGTTCGAGTTCGGCATCGAGTCGGCGGAGGACGCTTAGGCCGAATTCGCGGTCACTTTCGACGGCGACGGCGCGGGCGTGGGGGAGATTGTGGGTGGCGTAGGTTTTGAATTCGACGCCTTTTTTGAAGTCGACGAGGTAGAACTCGACTTGGTCGGGGGAGTACCAGAGTGCGAGGTTGGTGACCATGGCGTGCATGAGGGTTGATTTGCCGGAGCCTGTTTTGCCGGCCATGAGCGCGTGCTGGGCGACGCCTTTGCCGAGCGAGAGTTCCTGCATGCGGGTGGCGCCGGAGCGGCCGATGGGGACGCGGAGTTCGAAATCGCACGTGGCGGTCCAGAACTCGGCGGGGGTGGGGGCGATGGTGCTGAAGGGCATTTCGACACGGTCGCCTTCGCGGGCTTTGTTGCCGACGGTGCGGACGATCTGGGAGAGCTGTTCGTCGGTGGGCGGAGCGTCGAGCGTGAGGGGGTAGTGCTTGTAGGGTTCGTCGGGCCAGGTGAAGGTTTTGCGTTCGTGGGTGAGGGTGGTGGCGGCGGCGCGGAGGTCGTCGACAGTGAGGCCGGTGGGCAGGGGATGGCGACGATCGCGGGCGAGGAGGACGTAGACGCCGCAGCGTGCGCCGTTGGTCATGATGGCGTGGAGGCGCTGGGCGGCGGCTTCGTCGATGTTCTTGGGGAAGTCGGCGAGGACGAGGAAGCGGTAGGGTTCGGCCAGTTCGCCGGCCTGGGCGTTGAAGGCGTCGATGGTGGCGAACTCGTTGCGGAGGTACTTCTGGATGACCGTTTCCATGTGCTCGGTGAGCTCGGCGAGGCGGCGCTGGATGTGTTCGGGTTCGGTCCAGATGCGTTGGCCGACGAGCAGTTCGTTATAGTCGGCGAGATGCATGAAGCCGGCGAAGGTGGCGCCGAGGCCGACAGGATCGATGAAAGTGAAGCGGGCGCGGGCGGGGGGAAGGGTGACCATGAGGCGGGCGACGATGCTGCGGAGGAGGGCAAGGGCGGCGTCGCGGCTGGGGGCATCGTGCTCGAACATGAGCGAGCCGTGCTCGGCGAAGGCGAGCGTGGCGGGGAGGTCGAACGCGTGGGGGAGGTTGGTGCGATAGCGGTCGCTGCCGCCTGAGCTGCCGCTCATCCGATCTGGTTCGACATGCAACTGCCCAATGCGAATGACGGCGGCGGCTGGGCGCGCGGGTTGCCAGTCGGACCAGTCGTGATCGTGCCAGGGATGGTGGTAGACATCGGGCAGATGGTCGACCTGATCGAGCACCTGACGCATCGGCTGCGTGCCTTGGGCCCAGCGATCTTGGAGCTGTTGGTAAGCCTGTTCGGCTTCGTCGTCGAGCGCCTGCTGCCGCTTGTTGGTGCGGGCATCGAGTTGCGAAATGCTGCGGCTGAACTGGCCTTCGACGGCATCGGTCTTCTCGCGGCGCCACTGTTCGATGCTGCCGGCGATCTGGTCGGCCTCGGCCTGAATGGCCTCGCAACGCTGCTTGTAGCGAGCCTGGATCTGATCGGTGAGCTTCTTGCGGCGAGCGGTGAACTTCTCCAGCAGCGGTGCGTGCTTGCCCTTGGCGCGGTCGCGTTCGTCGTTGCGTTGCTGCTGCGAATCGGCACGTTCGGCTTCGTGGGCTTCGTCGGCGGTGCGCTTCTCGGCTGTCATGGCGGCGTGCAACGCAGCGAGGGCGGGGAGCAGATTCTGGTAGCGCGCAGTGAGACGACGTCGGCCGTGGAACCGCAGTGCCCAGCCGCCGCCGAGCGCGATGATGAGGCCGCCGAGCAGCGCGCCGCCGAGCATCGTGCCCTGCGTTTGCGAGTCGGCATCCGGTTGCAGCTGCGACAGTGCCCCGCCGATGGCGCCGGCGACAATGAGGCCTGCGAGGATGTACGACCACCCGCCGAACAGCAGGCTGGGCACGAGTCGGGGGAAGCGATCGAGCGATTGCACGACCTGCTCGCGCGCCGTGTCGTAATCGTCGACCGCTTCAATCTCCGCTGCGGCCTCCTCGACCTGCTGCTGAACCTCGGGAGGCCTCATCAGGTGACGGCGGTGTTGCTGCTCCACGCGTGCGAACAGAGCCTGCGTGTCCTTTTCGCGGCGTTGGAAGAGGACGTCGGCTTTCTGATGTTTCTCGCGGGCTGCCGTCAGCCGCATCTCGTGAAGGCTGTCGGCCATCCAGAGATCGTTTTCCAGCTTCTTGCGGATCTTGCGTTCTGAAAGCTCTTCCTGGTCCTTCAATTCCTCCCGGGCTGATCGGTACTGCTTATCGGCCTGGGCCTGCGCGGTGCTGCGGCGGGTTTCCAGCTCGGGCAGATCACGGTCGAGCCTTGCCTTCACGGCCCGGCTGTACTTTTCATAGCGGCTGGTGATGCGATGACGGGCGCGGGAATCGCGGGCCTGTATCTCGCCGCCGACTTGTTCGAGATGCTTTTGAAGGTCGGCTTCGCGCTCGACGGTGTGGCGCGCGAGGCGGGCGAGGTCCTCAAGGGCGCGTGTCTGGAGGCGCGCGAACTCGGCTGGCAGCGGCTGCGGATCGGCCGTGGCCGTTGCGGCGGCCGGTGGCGCGTCAGGCTCCCCGTTGCCTTTATTCATCGGATCATCCAATCGGAAGCGGTCGGTGGGCGGGTCAGTGGCGCGAGGCGGGCACGGATCATGCGGATCACGTGTCGGCCTGGCATTCGGCGCGTGCACGTTGGAGCGTCTCGGCGAGCGGGCCGAGGGCGGACAGGGCGGCGCGGGTGTCTTCGTGCAGGGGCTGAATGTGCTCCTGCTCAAAGCGCTGGCCGACTTCGTCGCGCCAATCTTCCCGGGCCTCTTGCCAGGCGCGGTTGAGCTTTTTCAGGCCATCGGTCAACTTCGCACGTCCGCTTTGTACGCTCATGTGCTCACGCTTTCATCATGGCAGGGTCGATCTCTCTGAGCAATCGTCGGCTATTGGGAGCTCTGAGATTCGTCGTTTTCGTCGGTGGGGTCGGCTGCGCCGGTGCGGGCGACGGACGGCGCGTCCGCTGAGGGATCATGTGGGGGGCGCTCGCTGGGCGAGGGGGTGGTGAGGGAGACGTAGGCTTCGAGCGATCGGCTGAGGCGTTCGAGCAGGGCCAGGGCTCGCGGAATGTCCTGCTCCACGGAGCGGCCGAGGCGTTGCAGGGCCCCCTGCTGACGCATCCATTCCCGGTCGATTTCGCGACGCCATTTCTTAACCGCCAGCACCTTCTGCTCGGCTTCTTCGAGGCGCTGCTGCGCCCGCCGAAGGGCCCGTTCCTCATCCACTGTGGAGGTTTTGGAAACGTCGGACGCTTCGAAACTTTTCTTGCTGCTGATTGCCTGCCGGGCCTGCTGCACCAGTTCCTGCCGTTTGCGGACCTGCTGTTGCCAGTAAGGCCCCTGCTCCTGCTCGAGCCAGGCAGCGGTGCGCTGGACGTCGCTTTGCGCTTCGGTGAGCGCCTGCTTCGTCTGGTCGGCGAACTTGACGAGGGCCGGGCGGAAACGGCGGATCATGTCGATGGAATTGACGCGAGCGGTGGCGTGCATGGGCGCACTCCGTGGAAAAGGCGGGACCACGTTTGCGATTGTAACCGAGAACGCGGGGGGGATCGCTGATCGTTCGGCCGATGCGTCGCGCCGGTGACAACGAGCCGCGCACGTCAGTAAGCGGTTGTGCGTTCAATCTCGACGGATCGCGACGACGCGTCGCACCGGTAGTCGAAGCCTCCTCTCGTATGCCCGGCGTGCGCAGAGTCCTGGCGCACAACCGCTCCCTTACGGTCGCGGCTCGTATTCGGCGCTTTGAGGCGTCCTGAGCGATCAGCGTTGTTTGAGGTATTCTTCGACGTGGGCGGCTTTGCGGTTGAGGAACTGGGCGTGCTCTTCGGACGCGTCGAGGAAGCGGTTGAGGGACTTGAGTGTGTACTGCACTTCCTGGGCGAATCGCTGTTGTTCCTGGTCCTGCCAGCTCTGGCCGAGCGCGTTGGTGCGGGCGTTCATGGCGGACATCATCTGTTGCAGATCACGGTTGAACTGCAAAAGCCCCTTCGCGAAGCGTCGCAGTTCGGCGGGGTCGACATTCGCTTTGGCCATGGGTTGCCTTTCTTCAGAGGAAGCGGGGTTGCCGTTAGATTATCGCGCGGAGGGGTTGGGGGAAAAGCGGGAGGTTGATGGGGATCCCACGACGGCACGCTGTGGGCTTCGGGTCTGTTAGTATGGACGGCTGATTTCTTTAGGAGGCGAATCATGCGGATCGTGCGATTTATTGACGAGCAGGGACAGGTTCAGTTCGGCCACGACTACGGCGAAGGGTCGGCGGAATTGCTCGAAGGCGAGTTGCTGACGGGCCTGAAGCGGACGCATCGGCGTGTGGCGGTGACGAAGCTTCTGGCACCGCTGGAGCCGCGGGCGATTCTGTGCATCGGGCTGAACTATCGTAAGCATGCGGCGGAGATGGGCAGTCCGCTCCCGGAGCATCCGGTGCTGTTCATGAAGAATCCCGCAGCCTTGAATCATCCGGATGATGCGATTGTGATCCCGAGCTGCTGCGAGGAAGTGGAGCAGGTTGATTACGAGGCGGAACTGGCGGTGGTGATCGGCAGCCGGGCCAAGGATGTGCGGCCGGGCGTGGCGCTTGAGCATGTACTGGGGTACACGGCGGGGAACGATGTGTCGGCGAGGCACTGGCAGAAGAACCTGGGCGGAGGGCAGTGGATTCGTGGCAAGAGCTTTGATGGTTTTTGTCCGCTGGGGCCGGTGCTGGTGACGCCTGATGAGATCCCCAATCCGCAGGCGCTGACGGTGTCGGCTTCGGTGAACGGGGAGGTGGTGCAGGAGAGCAACACGTCGGACATGATCTTTAGCGTGGCGGAGTTGATCTCGCAGTTGTCGCAGGGGATGACGCTGCTGCCGGGGACGGTGATATTGACGGGGACGCCGAGCGGCGTGGGGGCGGGGCGGACGCCGCCTGTGTTCTTGAAGCCGACGGATGTGGTGGAGATCAAGATCGGTTCGATTGGGACGCTGCGTAACCCGGTGCGTGGTGAGTAGCGGTAAAAGCCGCAGCGGGCCGGTTGCGACCCGCCACGGCGAATCACTGGCTGGACTCGTTCCGGCCCGGCATCAACTCCGGGTTTGTCCCCCCGCGTCAGAAGGTTCCGTTGGTCCTGCCGGTGATCCGGGGGTGTGCAACGGAAGCGGTGAGCACGGGGGGCGAATCATGGGCCGATCCAGCACTGCCTGACGTTCCTACCAAGTTGTACGATCCAACAAGTCAGCAGGTTCAGCGTTGGCCCGAGGTTTAAGATGCGATTTTGCCCGATGGCGTTGGGTAAAGCGCAGGTGATGTGACCGCGGTGCGTGGGTGGGTATTTACAGGGGCGTGAGTTATTGCCGCTGGCGCAGACGGTGAACGCCGGGGAATGTTTCCAGTTGCCAGCGGCCGTGCATCCTGCTTAAAATTGCCGTACTTAACGGCACCATTCGGGAGGAACATGTGACCGCCCAGCCCGCCGGAATCAACGCCAGTGTTCTTGTGCTCAACCGCCTGTACATGGCGGTGCGGGTGGTGACTGCGAAGCGTGCGTTCTCGCTTCTCTGCCGCGACCTCGCCGAGGTTATCAACGTCGAAGACGAACAGTACGTCAGCTACGACTTCGAGAGCTGGACTGAACTGAGCCAGTATCACGAGCAGACCGCCCGTGACGATTACGACTGGGTGAGCACGGTGCAGTTGCAGATTGCGGTGCCGAAGATCATTCGGCTGTTCGGGTACGACCGCTTACCTCAGCAGACGGTGAAGCTGAATCGGCGGAACATTTACGCGCGTGATCACAACATCTGTCAGTACTGCGGCAGCCGATTCCCGACCAACGAGTTGACGCTTGATCATGTGAAGCCGCGTACGCAGGGCGGGGATTCGTCGTGGCAGAATCTGGTCTGTGCGTGCGTGGCCTGCAACAGCCGTAAGGGCGGGAGGACGCCTGAGCAGGCGCGGATGGATTTGATTCGCAGGCCGTTCAAACCTCGGCGGAACCCGGTGATCAGTTTGCGACTGGGGCAGGCGAAGTACGCGTCGTGGCAGGCGTTTTTGGACAATGCGTATTGGTCGGTCGAGCTGAAGTAGCTGCTATTTGCGACCACTGCCAGCGATGCCCCGACTTCCCCCAGGGGGCTGCCGAGGCTAAGCTGCGCGAATGATCTGGAAATGGTGGAAGAACTTTAAGCGACGGCGCATTTTGGCGCAGCCGTTCCCGGAGGATCTTGAGCACGTGTTGCGCGAGCATCTGCCGGTGTACCGGACGCTGAGCGGCGAGGAGCGTGCGAAGATCCAAAGCGACAGCCGAATCCTGATGGCGGAGAAGCATTGGGAAGGCTGCGGCGGGCTGAACCTCACCGATCGGATGAAGGTGCTGATCGCCGCGCAGGCGGTGCTGTTGATCCTGTATCTTCAGCACGATCATTACCGGCGGGTGGGCAGCATACTGGTGTATCCCGACACGTTCATCGCACCGAGCCAGCAGGAGGGGCCGGGCGGGATGGTGAGCGAATCGGATGTGCCCGCCCACGGCCAGGCCGTCAGCAGCGGGACGGTGATTCTGGCCTGGACGCCGATCATCGAAGGGGCAGCCGACCCGCACGACGGGCGCAACGTCGTGTTTCATGAGTTCGCCCATAAGCTGGACATGCTGGACGGGTTCGTCGACGGCACGCCGCCGCTTTCGAATCAACGGCAGTACGACGCGTGGACACGCATCATGACCGAGCACTATGAGCAGCTTCGCGAGGACCTCAAGGCCGGCCGGCGTACGCTGCTGGATCCGTACGCAGCGACGAACCCGGCTGAGTTTTTCGCCGTGGCGACCGAGTGCTTCTTCGAGATCGGGTCAACCCTCAAGCGGCGCCACCCGGATTTGTATCGCCTGCTGGCGGAGTTTTATCGGCAGGACCCCGTCGCTCGCCATCAACGGCTGATCGGCGAAGCGGTGCGCCAGGCGGGGCTGCCGCCGAGTGGCGAGACGCTTTGACAGGGGTGGCGCATGCCCGGCGTGGCGTAGCCGCGCGGCTATCGGATTCTGGTGAATCGACGTGAGGGGGCGGGCCCGCTAGAGTTTCCGCTATGGGCATCCTCCTGAACGCGAATAATCTGAGTAAGACGTACGGCGTGCGGTCGCTTTTTGAAGCGGTCAGCCTTTCCATTCACGACGGCGAGCGCGTCGGGCTCATCGGGCCGAACGGGTCCGGCAAGAGCACGCTGCTGAAGCTGCTGGCCGGGCTGGAGACGCCTGACCTGCTGACCGCGGCCGGCGAGTCGCCTGAGATCACCACGCGCCGTAATCTGCGTGTCGGCTATGTCGCGCAGAGCGACGATTTCGATCCGCAGGCCACCCTTTCGCAGGTGGTCGCTGACGCCCTGACCGACACCGTTCAGGATGAACATGACCGCCAGATCGAGGCGGATATGGCGCTGTCGCAGGTGGGGCTGGACGATTTTGATCAGAAGGTGGGGACGCTGTCGGGTGGTTGGCGGAAGCGGTTGGCGATCGCTCAGCAGATCGCGCGCGATCCTGAAATTCTGCTGCTGGATGAGCCGACGAACCACCTGGACATGCGCAGCATCGAGTGGCTTGAGAAGCTGTTGCAGGGCCTGCCGTTCGCGACGGTGATTGTGACGCATGACCGGTATTTTCTTGAGCGGGCGGTGACGCGGATCGTGGAGCTGAGCCGGGCGTATCCGACCGGCACGTTCGCTGTCGATGGTCCGTACAGCACGTTCCTCAAACGCCGTGCGGAATTCCTGCACGCCCAGGCACAACAGCAGCAGGGGCTGGCGGCGAAGGTGCGGGAGGACATCAAGTGGCTCAGCCGCGGTGCGAAGGCGAGGCGGACCAAGAGCAAATCGCGGATCGATGCGTCGCATCAGCGGATGGATGACCTGGCGGAGTTGAAGTTCCGCAACGCGCCGGACCAGGCGGCGGGGCTGGATTTCACCGCGAGCGGTCGCAAGACCAAGAAGCTTCTCGAAGCGACGGGGCTGCGAAAATCACTCGGCGGACGGTTGCTGTTTGACGACCTCGATCTGCTGCTTGCGCCCGGCACACGCGTCGGCCTGCTCGGCGAAAACGGCAGCGGGAAGACGACGCTGATTCGGCTGCTGACGGGCGAACTGGAACCTGATGCGGGCACGATCAAGCGAGCCGACGGACTTCGTACGGTGGTGTTCACGCAGAACCGGGCGGAGCTGGATATGCGCCAGCCGCTGCGGGATGCGCTGTGTCCGGGCAGCGATTTTGTGACGTTCCGCGACAAGCAGATTCACGTGAATGCGTGGGCGCAGCGTTTCCTGTTTCGCCCCGATCAGTTCAACGCCAGCGTCGGCGACCTCTCCGGCGGTGAGCAGGCGCGCATCCTGATCGCCAGGCTGATGCTCAAGCCTGCGGACCTGCTGATCCTCGATGAACCGACGAACGATCTGGATATCGCGTCGCTGGAGGTGCTCGAGCAGAGCCTGGTCGACTTTCCCGGTGCGGTGCTGCTGGTGACGCATGACCGGTACATGCTCGATCGCCTGTCCACCGAGATCCTGGCACTCGACGGCAAAGGCGATGCCCACCGCTATGCCGAACTCGCCCAATGGCTCCGCACCCCCCCCACCTCTTCCGACGATGTTCCTGCGACGTCCGTTGCTTCGGGCAGCGTGGGGGCAGCTACCGCGACGGCACCGCCGAAGCCGAAGAAGAAGCTTTCGTACAAGGATCAGCGTGAGCTCGATCAGATGGAGAGCACCATCACGAAGGCGGAGGCGGAGGTTGAGCAGCTGGAAGCGGAGACAACGGACCCGGCCGTGATGGCCGACCACGTGAAGCTGCAGGATGCCTGCCGTCGGTTGGAAGCTGCGCACACACGCGTGACCGAACTCTACGCCCGCTGGGAAGAACTCGGCGGCTAGTACAGGGTTAGCGAGATCGCCCGCTAACGAACGTTAAACCCTGGGGCCTTTTTCGACGGGGCGTTGGGCCTGTTCCCAGGCTTCGATGCCGCCTTCAAAATCGAGGACGTTGGTGAAGCCGGCGTGCTCGAGCTTCTTCGCAGCGGTGGGCGAGGCGGTGCATTCGGTGTTCGCGCAGTAGACCACGATGGTGCGGTCCTTGTCGCCGACCATCTGCTCGACGCGCTCGGCGAAGTTGGGCGTGTTTATGGGCACATTGCGGGAGCCGGGGATGTGATGCTCGTGGAAGTTTTCCTCGTCGAGGACGTTAATGAGCATGAATTCGTCCCCTTGCGTCATCATCTCGTGGAGTTCGTTGACGTCGATCGTTTCCATGGCCGCCTCCTTCGTTGGTTCTCTTACTTGGTAGGCGGCTGACCGCCTGTGGGACCATCACGGAAGCCATTGGTTGGGGGTCGTGGCGATCCCGATATGCTCACTCGGCTGGTTACAATCTGAACGATGTGTGATGACGGCCCTTCATCAGTTTGCCCGCTTTGCGCCTCCTCGGCTGCGTTTTATACGCAGGATCACAGCCGTGCGTACCTGCATTGCGGGCGATGTGATCTTGTATTCGCCGACCCTGCGAGCCGGTTGGGGCGGGAGGATGAAAAACGCGTTTACGATCAGCATGAGAATGATCCGGCCGATGATGGGTATCGGCGTTTTCTAAATCGGCTGGCGCAGCCGTTGCTTGGGAAGTTGACGCGGGGGATGGCGGGGCTGGACTACGGATGCGGGCCGGGGCCGACGCTTTCGGTGATGCTGGAAGAGGCGGGGATGCGGATGGCGGTTTACGATCCGTACTATGCGCCGGACCGAAGCGTGCTGAATGTCCGTTACGATTTTGTGACCTGCACGGAAGTGGTGGAGCACTTCAATCGACCGGCTGAATCGTGGGCGGAATTGATCGGCCTGCTCAAGCCCGGCGGCTGGCTGGGGGTGATGACCAAACGCGTGATCGATCGTGACCGGTTCGAGAAATGGCACTACAAGGACGACCCGACCCACGTGAGTTTTTACAGTGAGGCGACGTTTGCATGGCTCGCGGCGCGCTTTGGGTTGAGCTTTGAATCCGTGGGGCAGGATGTGGTGATTTTGGGGAGACCTGCAGGGTGATAAGACCCACAGCGTGACGCTGTGGGCTTCGGGGGGTGGGTTCTGTGTGCGCGTGGGTGAGGGGGGGTCAGGTGTGTTGGAAGTCGGCGTGTTTGGGATCGGCGACGGCGGGGACGGCGAGGTTGACGCGTTCGGCGCCGGCGCGGCGGAGCAGGTGCGTGCAGACCCGGGCGGTGGAGCCGCTGGTGCTGACGTCGTCGATGAGCCAGACGGTCCAGCCGGTGAGATCGACGGGGCGCATCGTGAAGGCGTGATGCACGTTTCGCCTGCGTTTTTCCCTGCTTTTCAAGGCGGACTGGGCGGCGGTGCGGCGACGCCTGCGCAGCAGCTTGGCGAGCGGGAAGCCTTTGGCGGTGGCGAAGCCGTCGGCGATCAGGGCAGCCTGGTCGTAGCCGCGTCGCCAACGGCGTGTCCAGTGCAGCGGGACGGGGACGACGACCGACCGTTCATGCGTAGGCGTGACGGCGGCAAGCTGTCGGCCCATCCAGTTGCCCCAGCCCCAGGCGCGTTGAAACTTCATGGCGATGATCCAGCTCGAGAGCGGCTTCTGATACGCGCCCAGCCGCCAGAGGTTGTCCCATGCGATCCGCCGATCACGACAGTGCGGACAGCCGTTGAGCGTGACGGCGGCTGCGGCCACGGTCGAACCACAAAGAGGACAATACGCGCCCGGCTGATCCACAAGCCAGCCCGCTTCGGCCGCGGCTTCCTCACCAACAGCAACACTCGTCGGCAACAACACGTCCCCCCACCCCCCCACGCCCCCCCACCTTTTCCGACTGTTCGTCGAAGCTTTTGACGCGGCTTCTTCAGAGCCTTGTGGGGTCGGTGGTACTGGATTCAGCGAGGGCCCGGTCATTTTTCCATTGTAACCAGAGGGCGAGCGACCAGAGGGTGAAAAGGCGATGCGTATGATCGTGGCGACCGGCGGCGTGTTGATCGATCATGGCTTCAAGGCTGGCACGATCGGCACCGAGGTCGAGCAGCTCGGGGGCGTCGAGCAGGTTGGCCTGGAGGGCCGCTTTGAGAGGGCCGGCGAACCACTGACCGATCGGGACGGCGAAGCCCATCTTCCGCCGGCGAATGATCTCGATCGGCAACATCTCGCGCGCGAGGCGGCGGAGCAGGTGCTTGAGCTTGCCGTTGGGCATGAGCACGCTGAGCGGCAAATGCGCGGCGAGGTCGCAGACACCCGTATCAAGCATCGGGCAGCGGACCTCCAGCGCGACGGCCATCGAAGCGCGGTCCACCTTACGCAGCAGATCGAACGGCAGGTAATGATGCACGTCCCAACGCCTGGCCGCCTCGGCGGGATCTTTCACCTCGGGCCAATTCAGCGGGGCAAGGCTTTCGGCGATCGCACCCAGCCCCAGCTTCTGCAGGCGAGCGGCACTGAAGATGCGGACGATGCTGCGGTATTGCAGCTTGGCCTCGGCGGGGCGGGCAGCTTCGAGGAAGCGGCGGATGCGACTGGTGAGACGTTTGCCGTCGGCAGCGGGGAACGGCCAGGTGGGCAGCCGGCGAAGCAGCGGCCGGTAGCGCGCGAGCCATTGCATGGCCCGGTAGCGTTCGTAGCCGGCGAACAGTTCATCGCCGCCGTCGCCGGAGAGCGCGACGGTGACGTGCTCGCGGGCAGCTTGGCTTATCCAGTAGGTCGGCAGGATGGAGCTGTCGCCGAGCGGTTCGCCGGTGATGGCGATGAGGTGGCGTAGATCGCGTTCGACGGTGGCGGGATCGCACTGGATGGGCAGTTCGTGATGCTCGGTGCCGAGGTGGTCGGCGACGCGGCGGGCGTGGGCGGATTCGTCGTAGCGGGCGTCGGGCATGGCAGCAGAAAACGTCTTGAGGCGCAGCCCCTTCTCACGCAGCTGCTGTTGGGCGAGGGCGGCGACGAGCGAACTGTCGATGCCGCCGGACAGGAAGCAGCCGAGGGGCACGTCGGCTTCGAGCCGGGAGGCAACGGCTTCGGTGAGGCGACCGCGCAGGGCGGGCAGCACGTCGTGCGTGGTATCGCTGAGCGAGATGCGCGGGGCCTGCCAATAGCGTTCGCGTTGGACCTGCCCCTCGGCGTCGATCCGCATCCAATGGGCGGCGGGCACTTCGGTGATGCCCTGCAAAAGCGACTGCTCATCGGTGTAGCCGAGCGACAGATAATGCGCGAGGGCCGAACGGCTGAGGGCGGGCACCTCGCTCAACCCAGCGGCCACGGCGGCGACGGTGCTGGCGAACGTGAAACGGTTGCCGGTGCGATGCAGGTACAACGGCTTCTTGCCGATGCGATCGCGGGCGAGCAGAAGGCTGCGGTCGCGGCGATCGTAGATGGCGAAGGCGAACATGCCTTCAAGCTGTTTAAGCAGGCGGGTGCCCCACTCGCGGTAGCCGTGCAGGAGGACTTCGGTGTCGGCGTGGTTGGAGCGGAAGGTATGGCCGAGGTTTTCAAGGCGGCGACGGATGACGCGGTGGTTGTAGATTTCGCCGTTGAACACGACGACGAGTTCGTCGCGCGACATCGGCTGACTGCCGCCAATTGGGTCGATCACGGCCAGACGTGTGTGCAGGAGGTTGAGGCGGTGGTCGTCGCTTTGATGGAAGGCGGTGGCGTCGGGGCCGCGCGGCTTGAGCAGCTCGGCCATGGCGTTGAGCCGATCGGGAGCCGTGGGTTGGTCGTCGAGATTGAGGATGCCGCCGATGCCACACATGGTGAGGAGTTTACCGGGGAGAGCCGATGGAGGCGACGGTACGCAACGAATCGTGCATCACTCGGCCCGCGTCTCGCTTGGGGGTTCTGCCGACTGAATGATCGCGTAGGCGACGTGGGTGACCGAGCCGTTGATGCGTTTGAGGTACGTCAGCAGATCGAGATGGATGGCGCTGGTTTCGTGCGACTCAGCGAGGCCTCGGTTCAGGCGGGCGAAGTGGCGATCGCGCAGTTCGCGATAGTAGTCATCGAGGCGCTGCTTGTGACGGAGAAGCTGTTGGGCGAGGACGTGGTCGCGGGTGGTGAAGGCGGTCTCGGCGATGGTCATGTTTTGCGTGACCTTCTGGTAGAAATCCTCGAGTTCCTTCCAGCCGTCACGGGAGAAATCGACGCCGAGCTGAATCTTCTTCAGGGCGAGCTCCGAGAGGTTTTTGTCGATCACGTCGCCGATCATCTCCAGTTCCGCGAGGTAGCGAAGCTGACGCATCTGCTCAGCTGCTTCCTCGGGGTCCGTCTCCTGCGATGCCAGGCGGGTGAGGTAGCGTTTGATCTGGTCGTCGAGTAGGTCGACGTGGTCATCGCGCTGGGCGACCTTTCGGGCGAGTTGAGCGTTGTCGGTTTTTATCGCGTACCAGAGATCGACGAGCATGCTGCGGACGATTTCAGACATGTGCAGAATCTCCTGCCGACTCTGGCCCAGGGCAAGGGCGAGCGAATCGGGAGGCGACGTGAGGCTGATGTAGCGGGGCCCGAACGCCTGCTTCTGATCGGCGGGCGGTTCGGGGACGAGCTTTTCGACGAGGCGTGAGATCTGTTCCACCAGCGGCAGGCCGATAATCGCGAGGGCGACGTTGAAGCCGGTGTGCATGTTCGCCACTTGATGGGTGATGGAGGGGCTTGAGCGGCCGACGAGGGCGGTGATTTGATCCAGCAGCAGCAGGGCCACCACCGCGACCGTGCCTTTGCCGATGAGGTTGCCCAGCGCCAGGCGGCGGCTTTCGATGCGAGGCCAGCCGATCATCAGCGTGGTGAGGGCAACGCCGACGTTCGCACCGGCGACCCATGCGACGGCCACGTGTAGCGGAAACTCAGCAGGATTGGCCGCCAGGATGCCGATGACCAGGGCGATGGTGGCGGTGCTGGATTGCAGGAACATCGCCATGATGCAGGCGAGGATGGCGGTGAGCAGCGGGTACTGCGACGCGATTTGGATGATCTGCATCATGTCGCCGGCGGGGTCCATGTCGGCGGCCCCACGCTTGATCGTGAAGATGCCCATGAAGATGAACCCGAACGCCAGGACGACCTGTCCGATGCCTCGGGTGCGCGTGGCGTGGGTGAATAGAAAGAGGATGGTGCCGAGGAACAGCAGCGCGGGGGCGTACTCTTCGATGCGGAGCGCGAGGAGCTGAACGGTGACGGTGAGACCGATATCGGCCCCGAACATGACCGCGAGTGTGCGGCGAGGCGAAAGATGCCCCTGCTGAACGGTTTGGACGGCCAGCACGCTCATCGTGGTTGACGAAGGGGCGATCACGGAGACGCCGAGGCCCGTGCCGAACGCGCGCCAGCGTGAGCCGGCCATCCGCTGCATGATGCCGCCGAGCCGGGTGCCGACCAGGCGATCGAGCCCCTTGCGGAGGTACCGAACGCCCAGAAGGATCAACGCCACCCCGCCCGCAATCGTTAGAAAGATCCACATAGGCCGACAGTATAGTGGCGAGGTGCGCCCGATCGCGAACGGGTCGGGAAGTGGCGATCTCTGAGCGCCCGCTAACTTTCGTTTTCGCGGTTTGCTACACTCTCGTTATGTTTCGACTGCTGCGAAGATTGACGATGGTGATCGTACTGGTGCTGGTGCTGGCGATCGTCGGCATCATCGCCCTGTTCTTTCACATGGACAGCGTGGCCCGCGAGGTGATCGAACGCGGCACCAGCACGGCGCTCGGTGTGGAGAGCAAGACCGAGGGCGTGAATATCTCACTGCTCCGCCAGCATCTACGGGTCGACACGCTGACCATCGCGAACCCGGAGGGCTACCGTGGCCCGCTGCTGCTGGAGACGGCGACGCTGACGGCGAACATGCGGCCGAGCACCCTCTTCTCGGACGTCATCGAGGTGCCGCTGCTGGAGATCGACGGCCTGAAGCTGCACTTCGAACAACGTGACGGGAAGAACAATTTTACGGCGATCCTAGAGAACCTTGAGGAGCGGCGCACCGACGAGCCCCGCCAACGCTTCCATGTTGACCAGGTGATCATCCGCGACATCGAGGCTCATATCGAGGTCATCGAGCAACTCGGCGAACTCAGCCGGGTGGTGGTGCACGTGCCCGAGATCGTGCTGGACGACGTGGCGACGGATGAGGTGGAAGGCGTTGCGGTGGCGGAACTGACACGCCGGATCGCACCGGCGATCGTCGCTGCGGTGCTGGAGCGAGGCGATGAGATCCCCGCGGACGTGACTCAACTGCTGGCGAGCAACCTCTCGGAACTGGCAGGCAAAGCCGGCGGCGACGTGGCGAGGCTGATCGGCGAGGTCGGCGGCGAACTCGGCAAGGCCATCGAACGCTCCGTCGAGGGCCTGACCGACCAGTTCAACCGCTTCCTCAACGGGGGAAGCGATGAGGGCGAGTAGCGGCGGAACCTGCGTCACAATGTTGTCGCAGCGCGACGACCACGTTCGGACCCTGAGGGTGGCCACAACCTGACCCAGACCCCGAAATGGACTTGACGCTTCCCCGGGAGCCATCCGTCGGCTATACTGGTAGCAAAGCATTATAGCCGATTCGGCTTTCCGCCCTGTTGGGGTGGCGACCGATCGGCAAGGCCCTGCGGAGGTACCGCGCAGGTTCACATCGTGGTGACCAATCGCTGAGTCGATTGACGAGCAGAATGAGTAGACTCGGCCGTGCCGCGGAAGAATCTGTGAAGCGGCCCCCCCGTAAACGCCGATGGTTAGCGCAGTCCCACGTGGGCAGTCATTTGTTGCCGCTTCGGCCATAGGAGGTTCTTATGCCCCGCGGACAGGTAAAGTGGTTCGATCCGAAAAAAGGCTACGGGTTCATCGTCGGTCCCGAGGGGCAGGACGTTTTCGTACACTACTCGCACATCCTCTCTGAGGGTTTCAAATCCTTAAAGGATGGGCAGTGGGTCGATTACGAGCTGCTGCAAGGCGACAAAGGCTGGCAGGCCCGAAGCGTGCATGCCGAGGCTGAGGAAGCGACGTCGGAGGAGTTGGGGCCGACCGATCAGCCCGCTCCCGCGTCACGTCCTCGATCGTCCGGCTACGAAGGCGCGCCTTCGGACAGCGGCGGCAGTGCCGCTTCGCCCCCGCGTGCCGGCGGATACGAAGGTGCCGACGACTGAGGGCACGCAGACTCTACCTTTGCGGGGCGGCCCCGATGGTGCCTGCGCTCGTTTGTGGACACGCGGCGGTGGTGCTTGTTTCTTATTTCGCTGAGCGGATCCGCGCTGCCGTCGCGGCAATACCATGACGCACTGGTGGTTCTGGCTGGGTCTACTCTGCGGCGCATTGCTTGCCGTCCCGTTTATGTTCCTGATCTCCAGGCGAACGGCGCAGCGCGTCAAACGCCTCGAGCAGCGCGCCCGTTCCATCGAGCGCCTCGCGGAGATGGGCCGCCTTACCGGGGGCCTGGCGCACGAGATTAAAAACCCACTGTCGACGATCGGGCTGAACCTTCAGCTGCTGCGAGAGTCGATCGACGACGCGAAGCTTGAGGAAAGCCTCAGCCGTCGGCTTCGCGCCCGCATCACGGCGCTCTCGTCGGAGACGGAACGGCTGGGCGGGATTCTCGAAGATTTCCTCTCCTTCGCCGGTCGGGTAAAGCTGGACCCGCAGCCGCTTCACATCAATGATCTGGTCGACCAGCTTGTGGATTTTTACCTGCCACAGGCCGAGGCGTCGGGGCTTCAGCTTCACACGCAGTTGGATCCGGAAGCGGGAACGGTGCAGCTTGATCCGACGCTCTTCAAGCAGGCGCTGCTGAATCTCTTAATCAACGCGACGCAAGCGATGATCGCGGCGCGCTACGATGAGAAGCCTCACGGCGGCTGCGGCGAGATTATGATCCGCACGGTGCCGGGCCGGGACGAAGTGATTGTCCACGTGATCGACACCGGGCCGGGCATTGATGAGAAGACCCGCGCGAGGCTGTTTGAACCTTACTTTACGACCAAGAAAGGCGGCACCGGCCTGGGCCTGCCCACCGCCCGGCGCATCATTGAAGAGCACGGCGGGTCGATCGAATTGCACAGCGAGCCGGGCAGAGGCTCGGACTTCTCGATCCACCTGCCACGGCAGAACGAAGTGGCCGGGGCAACGTAAACTGTTTAACAGGCAAGCCTCCGGCGACGTCGAAATCCCCCTCTCACACGGTTAAGATGGCACCATGCAAGATACGCAACAAGAAAGTGTCGACCGCGTCTGGTCCGAATTGGATATGCGCTACGACGCGGACAACATCTACGGCCAGACGGTCAGCACGATACTGCAGACGGCCCGCCGACTGGAGATCCCCGAGCAGTTGCAGTTGATTCTGGCGCAGCCGAAGAACGAGTTGATCGTCCACTTCCCCGTGAAGATGGACGACGGCACGACGCGGCTGCTGCGCGGCTACCGCGTCCAACACAACAACGTGCTCGGCCCGTTCAAAGGCGGCATCCGCTTTCACGCCGACGCCGACCTCGACCACATCAAAGCGCTCTCGGCGATCATGACGCTCAAATGTGCATTAATGCGACTTCCATTTGGCGGGGCCAAGGGTGCAGTGCGTGTGAATCCGCGTGAGTATTCCACGGCTGAGTTGCAGCGGCTCACCCGCCGCTTCACGTCGGCGTTGGGCTCGTCGATCGGGCCTGATTACGACATTCCCGCCCCGGATATGGGCACGACGTCCCAGATCATGGCGTGGATGGCGGACACGTACATGAACCTCAACGAGCCACACCGGCGCTTCGACGGCATGGCGGTGGTGACGGGTAAGCCGCCCGAGTTCGGCGGCTCCGCCGGGCGCGAAAAGGCGACCGGGCAGGGCCTTGTTTATGTCCTTGAAGAGATGCTGCCCGAGATGGGCTACGAAAGCTTCAGCGATCTCAGCTTCACCCTCGCCGGTTACGGCAACGTCGGCTCGTGGGCCGGCCGACTCATGGCCGACCGCGGCGCGAAGATGCTGGCCGTGCTCGATCACACCGGCGCCGTTCATCATCCCGACGGTATCGACGCCGCAGCCCTTTCCGAATACGTCCAGGAGCACGGCGGCGTCGCGGGCTACCCCACTGCTGAAGCGATCACGCCTGAGCAGTTTTACGAGACGCAGACCGACCTGTTCATTCCCGCGGCACTGGAGCAGATGATCACCGCTGACGTGGCGGAACGGCTGAACTGTCGGTACGTGGTCGAAGGCGCGAACGCCCCCACCACGCCCGCCGGCGAACGCATCCTGCAGCAGGCGGGCGTCACGATCCTCCCCGCCATCCTCTGCAACGCGGGCGGTGTGACTGTGAGCTACTTTGAATGGCGGCAGAATCGTCAGGCTGAGACGTGGACGGCTGAGGAAGTCGACGAACAGCTTCGTCGGCAGATGATCTTTGCCTCACGCCGGGTGAAGCTCGCCGCCGTTCGACTCGATTGCGACCTTGGCACCGCCGCCTACGCCGCGGCACTTGAGCATCTTGCGAAAGTCTACAACATCCGCGGCATTTTCCCCTGACCCCCCCACCGTCGCCACCTCAGCGGATGGCCACCGCAAACCGACCGAACTGATTCAAATTAAACGACAAAGCCCACGCTCAAACGAACGTGGGCTTTGTCGTATTTCGGTGACGATGACCTCGTCGATGAAGCTACTTCTTCTTATCTACCAGTTTCCCGTTGGCGAACTGAGCATCGTATTCCAGCTTTCCCTGCTTGTCGTAGCGGATCCACTGGCCGTGCTTCTGGCCATTTTCGAAATGGCCCACTTGCCACAGGTCGCCCGACTCGCGATAGAAAACCCACTCCCCCTCCATGACACCGTCGATGGAGTTTCCGCGAGCTTTTACGATGCCCGTTTTGAAGAAATAGGTTAAGACCTCACCTTCCTGCTCGTAAACCTTCTGACCGTTGGCGTATTCCTTCTTACTCTGCATGACGGGTCACCGATAGGAGGAGACGCCTTCCGGCGTTCAGGCCGGGGTCATACTCTTGACGTCGACCCATTGCCCGGTGCGGCCGCTTTCGAGGACGGCATCGCAGACACGCTGCGTTTCGAGAGCGTCACGGAAGGTCGGGCCGGTCGGCTCGCCGCTGGAGAGGTTCTTCAGGAAGTCGGCGACCTGGTGGACGAACGTGTGTTCGTAGCCGATCTGCAGACCGGGGACCCACCAGTTGCCCATGTAGGGTTGATCGCCGTCGGTCACATGAACGCTGCGCCAGCCGCGGACGCGGGATTCGTCGCTGTGGTCGAAGTATTCCAGGCGGTGCAGATCATGCAGGTCCCACGCGATCGAAGCGTGCTCGCCATTGATTTCCAGATGGTACTTGGCTTTGTGGCCGCGGGCGTAACGGGTAGCTTCAAAGGTGGCGACGGAGCCGTTGGCGAAACGGGCCATGAAGATCGCAGCATCGTCGATGGTGACCGGTTCCTTCTTGCCCGTCTCCTGATGCATGCGTTCTTTGACGAACGTTTCGGTGAGGGCGGAGACGCTTTCGATCGAGCCGTTGAGCCAGATGGCCGTGTCGATGTTGTGCGCGAGCAGGTCGCCCGTGACGCCCGAACCGGCCACCTTGGCATCGAGGCGCCACAGGGCCGTACCGCCCTGGGGCACGTCTTCGCTGATGGTGAAATCCTGCAGGAAAACGGTGCGGTAATGGAAGATGCGACCGAGCCGGCCCTCGTCAATGAGGTTCTTGGCCAAGGTGACGGCGGGCACGCGGCGGTAGTTGTACCAGACGGTGTTGGGCACGCCGGCCGCTTCGATGGCCTCGACCATCGTCTCGCCTTCCTCGGCGTTCATGGCAAGCGGCTTCTCGCAGAGGATGGCTTTGCCGGCCTTCGCGGCGGCGATGGCGATCTCCGCATGGGAATTGTTCGGCGTGCAGATATCGATCGCGTCGATGTCGTCACGCTCGATCAGCTTCCGCCAATCGGTCTCGACTGATTCATAGCCCCACTGGTCTGCGAAGGCCTGCGCCTTCTCCTGCGTGCGGCCGCAGACGGCCTTGAGGACGGGGCGGTAGTCGACATCGAAAAAGTTGTTCACCCGGCGGTAAGCGTTCGAGTGCGTCCGCCCCATGAAACCGTAGCCGATGAGTCCGATTCGAAGTTCTTTTTTCGCTGCTGCCATTTTAGTTAGCCTTTCGTTTCCTTAGTTACCCGACGCACCACCGCTCCCTTACGGTCGCGGCTCGTTTTGAGCGGTATTTTCAGTTCCAGCCGTGTGCGTCGCGGACGGCGACCATCGCGCCGAGGATCTCGTTCCAGGTGTTCGCATCTTCCATCACCTTGTTGGGGAACATGCAGCCGTCCCAGCACATGTGCTCAATCTGCTTGGTGGGGTTGCCCTGCTCATCGCGGAGCCAGAAGCCGGCGTGGTGCGGGATGTCTAGCTTGCCGTTTGGATCGTTGGGCAGACAGTGGCGGCCGGTCTTGTCGTGGCTGCCGGAGCCGAACACGGTGGCGTCGTTCTGGGCGACGTGGAAGTCGATCGTCCAGGGGCGAAGCGCGGCGGTGACGGTCTTGAGCGCGGCATCGAGTTCGCCGTTGTCGGAGGCCCAGTCGTAGCCCTCGGGCAGGACGGCATCTTCGGGGGCGTTGTAGCCCATCAGGTACAGCAGCGTGTGCGCCATGTCGGCCTGGAATCCGAAGCTGCCGGGCTTGTCGACGCGTTCGAGGAGGTCGACCATTTTGCGCCAGCTGTGCATGCCGCCCCAGCAGATTTCGCCTTCCGCAGCGAGCCGTTCGCCGTGGCCCTCAGCCACTTCCGCCGCTTCGCGGAGCGTCTGGGCAGCAAGCTTCTGGTTGCCTTCGGGATCCTTTGACCAGTCTTCGACGCTGCCGCCGGTGTCCAGGCGGATGATGCCGTAGGGCCTGACGCCGAGTTCGCGGAGCTTGCTGGCGATGCGGCACGCCTTTTTCACCTGCCCGACATACTGCTGACGTTCCTCAGCGGAGCCGAAGGCGGACCCGCCGCCGGTTGGGGGCCAGACGGGCGCGACGACGGAGCCGATCACCAGGTTCCGCGACTGCACCTTGTCGGCGAGCGTTTTGAGATCGTCGTCGGTGGAGTCGATGTCGACGTGGGGGGCGAAGAGGAAGAGGTCGACGCCGTCGAACTTCTGCCCGTTGACTTCCGCTTTGGCGGTGTGGTCGAGCATGGTGTCGAGGTCGATGGGCGGGTTCTCGGTGCCGGGCTCTTTGCCGACGACGCCGGGCCAGGCGGCGTTGTGCAGTTTGGGGTAGGTATGGCTCATGGTGCGCTCCGCTTGGAAAGCTAAAAATGATTAAATTGAAAAAACGGCCCCGACGCATGACGCCGGGGCCGAGTGGTGGTCTTACTTGACGTGGTCGCCGACGCTTGGTGCTTCGGGGTTCACTTCCGGCCCGAAGTAGCGAAGGATGACCAGCGGTTCGGTGGCGGAGGTGTTCTCGAAAGTAAGCCCGGCCTGCGCGGCGGGGGCCGTGATGAACACCTCATCTTCGGTCATGTCGGTGAAACGAATCAGCTTCGGGCAGTTCAGCGGCAGGTCGTTGAGGCGACCTTCGCCCTGAACGACGATGGCGGAGCTGGCGCCGTTATCGTGAATGGTGACGGAGCCGCCGGGCTGAACGGTGAGCTCTTTGGCGGTGAAGAACTGGCCGCCGTCGATGCGGCCGTAGACGATCCACTTATCGACGTGGGCGTCGTCGGCGGTGTGGACGATGGGCTCGAGGTAGTTGTTCTTTTTGAAATCGGGATCGACGTTGCGGGCCCAGTCGAGCTGTTCGACGATGAAGTCGAGGTCCTGATGCTTATCCTCGGGCATGTCCTTCACGAGCAGTGCCCAGGGCACCTCGCGGCCTTCGACGAGGGACTGATACATGCCGAACACGTCCGAACCCCACTGCGGTTCGTAGGTGCAAAGCGACCCCGGCGCGTGCAGGACGGAGGGGGGAATGAGCCAGCCGGTGCCGACTTTCAGACGGTGTGCCTGGGAGATATCGAGGATGCCGTTGTCGCCGCGGTTCCAGTCTTCAAGACACTTGCGGACCTGGGCCTTGGTGGTGCCGGGGTTGAGGCCCATGAAGGTGTAGGGGAAGTTGTTGCCGACGTTGTTGTGCTGCGGCGGGAAATAGTAGGACTCGGGCTTGCCTTCCTGCCCGACGAGCTTCGCCTGCTCGGCGTTCTGGTGCATGTGATGCGGGATGGGGCCCATGTTGTCGAAGAACTTGGAGTAGACGGGCCACTTGCGGTACTTGTCCCAGATGGGCTGGCCGATGATGTCGGCTCCGAGTTCGTCGACGACATCGCGGAGAAGGAAGCGCTGGTCATTATGGACGACGTAGGAGAGGCCTTCGTCGGGGACGCGGCCGTCGTTGGCGGCTTCGGTGGTGGAGCCGAACCAGCGTTCGTCGATGCCGCCGCGGTTGAGGCCGTAGGCGTAGAGATCGTCAGGGTGGAGTTTGAGTCGCTTGCCGGGTTGCAGGAAGGAGCGAGGCACCCATGCGGGGGCGAGTCGGAGGAGGCCTCCGGATTCGCTCATGGCGGCCTCGGCGACGGCTTTGACGTTCGAACTCTGCGTGGTGAGTGCGCTGACGGAAGTTACGCTCATACTACTTGCCTCTTACAAAAATGGGTCGTCTTTTTTACCCGCGCTGATCGGGGTTTGCAACCGCTGGCTAAGGTCGCGGCACCACCCACGGCGTCACGCCGTGGGCTTGGTTTCGATCACTCTTGAAACACTTCATGGTCGGGGTCGCCGCCGCTAATGATGAAGGCCATGAGGTCGCGCAGTTCTTCCTCATTGAGGGTGTTCACCAGGCCGGGCATCATCGGGGAGATCGGCGATTCGAGTGTCATGACGACTTCTTCGCGGTTGATGTTGGTGAAGTCGCCCGGTGCAAGCGGATTGGTGACGATGTTGAGCGTGTTGCCGTTGAGGTTGGCGACACGGCCGATGACCTGCGAGCCGTCCTGCATCGTGAAGATGGTGTTGCGATACTGGTCGGAGACGTTGAGGTTGGGTTGCGTGATCTTCGTGGCGAGGTCGCGCGGGCTGAAGCGATTGGCGACGACGGTGAGATCAGGCCCGGCGGCTCCGCCTTCGCCGGCGAAACGGTGGCAGGCGTAGCACTGGGCGACGCCGAACATGCGCCGGCCGTTCTGATAGTCGCGGCCTTGGAGTTGGCCGTCGATGGCTTCGAGGATGCCATCGACATCCCAGTTGCGGACGTGTTCGCGCGGTCCGGCATTCAGACCGGGCAGTTGAGGCGTCTCGGCCCCTTCGAGAATCTCCGCCAGCGCTTCCTTCTCGGCGTCGTCGACGTGCGCCAGTGCCGCATTGCGGATATTGTTGAGGAATCCGGAGAAGCTGGCCCCGCCTCGGTATGCCGCCGCTTCGTTGAACCAACCGAAGTAGGCTCGACGCTGCTCGGCGTCCCAGCCCTCGGGGAGGGTGCGGAGCACGAGGGCGTAGTGGATCTGCTCTTCCTGGGTGGGGGCTGAGCCGAGCTGCGGCAGCGTTCGCTCGATGATGGAAGCGGATTTGCTCGCATCATCCTGCGCCAGGTAGACCAGCAGACGGCTGAGTTCGTAGTTCTGATTCCGCGTCGGGGCGGGGAAGCTCGGGCTGAGCTTCGCCCAGACAGCGTCACGCATCGCAGCATCGGGACGGCCCATGCGGATGAACGCCAGCTGATAGGCGCGGAGCAGGGCGAGCTTCTGAGGCTCACGCAGGTCGGCGTAGTCAATCTCGTTCAGCGCGGCGATGACGTCCGCTTGCGCGTCCTCCTCACCGTTTCGCGCCAGGGCGATCATCGCGGTGATGCGGGCGGCGGGATTTTCCTCCGCGAGCGCCCGACTCTGCCAGTGCTCGACGGGCTGATGTTCCACCGCGATGCGGGCGGCGTAGCGGATCGAGCGGTCGGCATGGCCGAGGTAGAGCCAAGCCGTTTCGATTGCGTTTTCGTCCTCTTCGCCGTGGAAGCTTTCAAGGATCTGCCGGGTCTGATGCAGCTCGGCGAGCTTGGGATCAAGCGTGGGCGGATCGGCGGGTGCAGTGGATTCTTCGCCGACGTAGGTGACGCGGTAGAGGCCGGATTGCGTGCCGCGGCCGCCGATGGCGAAGTAGAGCGCGCCGTCGTGCGGGTTAACGCGGATGCCGGTCAACGGCAGCGGACTGGCCTGCGCGAAGACTTCGTACTCAGCGGTGTAGCTGGCGCCATCGGGTTCGATGTGGACGGCGTAAAGCTCACCAAAGCTCCAGTCGCAGATGAACAGGGCGTGCTGATACTTCGCGGGGAAATCCGTGCCGTAGCCGAAGGTGATGCCGGTCGGCGACCCGACGCCAAGGTCGATCACCGAGCCGAGCGAATCTTCATAATATGCGGGCCATTTGCCCGTGCCGTGGCGCCAGCCGAACTCCGCACCGCTGACCGCATGGTTCACGCGGACGGGGCGATACCAGGGCGAACCGATATCCCATTCCATGTCGGCATCGAAGGTAAACAGGTCGCCGGCGTGGTTGAAGGCGATGTCGTAGGGGTTGCGGAATCCGCTGGCAATCAGCTCGAATTCCTCGCCGTCGGGGTCGGTCCGGGCGATCCAGCCGCCGGGCGCCATGACGCCTGAAGCATGACCGCCTGCATCGGGCATGCGCTGCAGCAGTTGATCCTCTTCCCAGTTGCGAGGCACGCGGGAGTGCTCGGGATCGGGCACTTGCGTGTGGTTGCCGGCGACGATGTAGATTGATTCGCCGTCGGGCGAGAGGATGACCGAGTGGGGGCCGTGCTCGCCGCCGCCTGAGAATTTGCGGAGCAGTTCGAGCTCGTCGAATTGATCGTCGCCGTTGGTGTCCTGGGCACGGTAGAAGCCGGCACCCTGGGCGGCATTGCCGTTGACCACGATGTAAAGGCTATCGAACGCGTAGAGCAGGCCCTGAGCCTGCGAGATGGGCAAATCGAGCGGCTCGACCTTCGTCTGGTCGGCACGGCCATCGACGGGCGGAGGGGTGATGCGGAACAGCCCCTTGCCGCCCTGATCCGACGCGATCAGACGCCCCTGATCATCCACGGTCAGGCTGACCCAGGAGCCCTGCTGACTGCCGGCCACGTCATGAATCAACTCGGCCTTGAAGCCCTCCGGAAGCTCAAGGGCATCGGGATCCGTGGCGCGGCTGACGGGGCCGGGCTCACGGCGGGCGACGGCGAATACATTGCCCCAGGGATTCATACCCATCTCGCCGAAGCTGTGGCTGCGTGCCCAGTCGGCGTCGTCGAAGTCCGGCTTATGCCAGCCGTCCGGTGCCGCCGACGCAGCGGCCCAGCTCTCGTCGGTCACGATGACCTGGCGCTGATCGCCTTCGCCGATGACCAGCTCGACCGCAAGGCCCGCCTGGCCGTCATGACGCTCCCCGGTCACGGTAATCACGTTCGTGCCTTTGCGGAGGTGCTGCTGAACCGCTTCGATGTCCGCCTGCTCCCAGTTCTCCGACTGGATGACAGTGTGACCATTGACCCGGAGCGTCAGGGCGTTGTCGCAAGTGGCGATGACTTCCGCGTGCGGCGCTGCTTCCCCGGTCCACGTGACATCGAACGTCTTCCTGAAATGGACGGTGTCATTGGCCGACACATCCTGTCCGAGCCAAATCCATTCAGCTTTGGGTTGCTCAGCATGTGCCGTGCTGAGGGAAGCGGCGAGTGCCACGATAACTGCGAACGGGTATACCCATCTATTCACGTTCAATCTCCGAAAGCCGGGGTGCGTCTGAAAAGCCTGATCTTGCCTCTGTTGCATACATCGTACCAAAACGCCGAATCCGCCGGTAGCCGATTCCTGCCTCGGCAGGCGCGGACAAATCGGATCGGTTGGCGCTGACGGGATCGAATGCTGCGGTTCAGTTCCAATGTTTTTGGATCAACTCAATGCCCTCGGTGTAGACCTGCTCAGGGCTTGTCGACAAATCGCGCCAGACGCGGGTGGCGGCGGCGAGTTCCGGCAGGGCGCGACCGAACGCTTCGATCGTCAGCCAGCCGTCGTAGTCGATCTCCTTGAGCGCGGCGAAGGTCGAAGGAAAATCAACATGGCCCCGGCCCGGCGTGCCGCGATCGTTCTCGGAAATATGCACGTGACGGATGACATCGCGGTGCGCTTTGATCACGCCGACGGGGTCCTTCTCTTCGATGTTCGCGTGGAAGCTGTCGTACATCGTGTGGAAGTTGGGGTGGTCGACCCGGCGAACATAGTCGGCAGCATCCTGCATCGTCGTCAGGAAGTAGCACTCAAAGCGGTTGAGGTACTCGATGGACAGGGCCACGCCGGCCTTCTGGGCGTGTTCGGCGGCTTCGTGATGACACTCGGCAGCGTGGGCACGCTCGCTTTCGGTGGGGCCTTCGCCGGTGAACACGGCGAGGGGCTGATGGAACGGGCCGATCATTCTTTCAACGCCCGCCGCTTCGCAGCAGTCGATCGCCCACTTGAGTCGCTTCAGGCCTGCAGCCCGGCAATCCGCGTCGACACTGACAAGGCTGTGCTGCTCGTCGGGAATGACGGTGACGGCGGTACGTCGCAGGCCGAGGTCGTCGAGCACCTTGCCCAGCTGCTGGTAATGGTCGGTGTCGCCGTCGAAGATCGGAATTTCCACGCCGTCGTACCCGGTGTCTTTGAGGGCCTGGAGCAGCTTGTGATGCTCTTCGGTGATGAACCCCGACCACAGCAGCAGGTTAAATCCGATCTTCATGATGTACGACCCTCACTTGGTGTTAGCAAAAACATTCGCCTCAGCCCCCGCCCGAACATCGAGGGGTACCCGATCCAGCACGATCTGGCAAGTTACGAGAGCCGAATCGACCACAGGCCAAACACCATTTGTCTGGTTTCCTGCCGCGAAACGACCGATGAACCTTTTGGTCGCGTCGCGGCAGCGTCGTATACTCAAGGCGTGCAAGCAAGCGGGTTCGTCGGCGACTTATTCTGGACCATTCGACGGAGATGAGGCTATGAAGGGCGTGATTCTTGCAGGTGGGCTGGGGACGAGACTTCGACCGTTGACGCTGGTGACCAACAAGCACCTGCTGCCGGTTTACGACAAGCCGATGATCTATTACCCCATCCAGACGCTGCTGAACGCGGGCATCGATGAGATCCTGATCGTCACAGGCGGCGAGCATGCGGGCGACTTCCTGAAACTGCTGAAGAACGGCAAGCAGCTGGGCATTCGGCACCTTGAGTACGCCTACCAGGAAGGCGAGGGCGGCATCGCCGATGCGCTCAAACTCGCGAAAGACTTCGCTGACGGCGACAAGATCTGCGTCATCCTCGGCGACAACATCATCGAAGGTAACGTCCGCAAAGCCGCTGGCGAGTTCTTCACCCAGGCTGGCGGGGCGAAGATTCTGCTCAAGGAAGTGCCTGATCCCGAGCGCTTCGGCGTGGTCGCGATGCAGGGGCGACAGGTGACGGAGATCATCGAAAAACCCGAGCACCCCCCTACCGACCTGGCCGTGACAGGCATCTATTTTTACGACAACGACGTCTTCGACATCTGCCAGACGCTCAAGCCTTCGGGCCGCGGCGAACTGGAGATTACCGACGTGAACAGCCATTACCTCAAGCAGGGAACGCTGACGCACGAGGTCCTCGAAGGTTGGTGGACCGACGCCGGCACGTTCGATTCACTCTACCGCGCCACGAAGCTGGTCGCCGACGGCGGCGCGAACCACATGGACCTCGCCTCCGCCCAGCCTCCGCTGTTCTCCGGGGCGTGATGCGTTAGCGGGCGATCGCAGATCGCCGTTGCCCCCTGCAGGGCAAACGCCTACGAAATTCCGTATGCAAGGGTGCCCCGGCCAGCGAAGACGGCCGGGCGAGATGGCGATAGCAGCCCAGGCAGCGCTCGCAGGTCCCGGGAAACCCGGCCGTCTCGCTGCGCTCGCTGGCCGGGGCACCCCTGCGGACTGCTTTATGGCACCCGCCACATAGAGCCTGGGTACGCGTCACAGCACGAATCGGCTCAGATCCTCGTCCTGCGCGATCGGCGCGAGGCGTTCGCTGACCATCGATTCGGTGACGTGCAGTTGCTTCTCGCCGTCTGCAACGAGGTCCGGGGCGTCGAAATTCACCTGCTCGAAGAGCTTTTCGACGATCGTCATCAGTCGGCGTGCGCCGATGTTTTCCGCCTGCTGATTAACGCGCGTGGCGATGTCAGCCATGGCTGCGATCGCGGCCTCGTCAAAGGTGACACTGAGTCCCTCGGTGCCGAGCAGCGCCTGCTGTTGTTTCGTGAGGGCGTTGCCGGGATCGGTGAGGATGCGGATGAAGTCGTCGCGCGTGAGGTCCGTCAGGTTCACGCGGATGGGGAAGCGGCCCTGCAGTTCGGGCATCAGATCGCTGACGCTGGCGCTGTGAAACGCACCGGCTGCGATGAAGAGGATGTGGTCGGTGTTGACGACGCCGTGGCGGGTGGTGACGGAAGAGCCCTCGACAATCGGCAGCAGATCGCGCTGCACGCCCTGCCTTGAAACATCGGGCCCGCCCTTGCCGCCGCCTTCGCCGCCGGTGGCGACTTTGTCGATCTCGTCGAGAAAGATGATGCCCGACTGCTCGGTGCGTTCGATGGCCTCGGCGGTGAGCTTGGCCTGATCGAGCATCGCTTCGGTTTCCTGCTCAAGCAGCACCTTGCGGGCTTCGCGGATGGGCAGGCGTTGGCGCTTGGACTGATCGGGGATGAGGTTCTCGAACATCTTGCTCATCTCAGGGTCCATCTGGTCGAGGCCCATGTTCGCGAACATGCCCATCGGGACCGCCTTCTGCTGGATGGAGATCTCGACCTCGCGGTCTTCCATCGCCCCGCTGCGGAGCTGTTCGAGCAGCCGTTCGCGCGCACGTTCCCGACGCTCTTCAGATTCCTCAGTCGAGACGAATCCCCCCCCACTGCCGCTTTCGCTTCCGCCGGTGGTGGCTGGGCGTCGCCGCTGCGAGGTTGGCGCGGGAGGCAGGAGCAGATCGAGCAGGCGGGTTTCGATGCGTGCTTCGGCCTTCTCGCGGACGGCCTCGGCATGTTCGGTGCGGACGATGGAAATCGCCTGCTCGAGCAGATCGCGGATCATGCTCTCAACGTCGCGGCCGTGGTAGCCGACTTCGGTGAACTTGCTCGCTTCGACCTTGATGAACGGGGCACCGGTAAGGTTGGCGATGCGGCGGGCAATCTCCGTTTTACCCACACCGGTCGGCCCGATCATGATGATGTTCTTGGGGCTGACCTCGCGTGCAACTTCCGCCTCGAGCTGCTGACGACGCCAACGGTTGCGAATGGCCACGGCCACGGCCCGCTTGGCGTCGGCCTGCCCGACGATATAGGTATCCAACTTCGCGACGATCTGTTTCGGTGTGAGATTCTGCATAGATCCGGCATCATAGCACGAGTCGCGCCTCCTCACGGAGCCGGGCTCTCCCCAGCCCGGTCGTGTGCTCCTGCGTGGCTGTTATACTGGGCGTTTCGATCGCGGATGGATAGGACCGTAAGGAGCGTGTGTGCAGTTTAAGATGAGTCCCAACGTGGCGGTGCCGACCGATCGGCCGAACGAAGCGCGGGCGTTTTACAAAGACGTGCTGGGGTTCCCGATTCGGCATCTTGAGCCGACGTCGACCGAGTTCAACGCTTCGCCGCTGGCCTTGTTCGTCGATACTGACCGCGACGAAAAGCTCACGGGCCCGGTGCTTGAGCTGCTGGTGGACGACGTCGAGGCGGCACGGGAGCACCTGCTGGAGCACGGCTGCACGGTAATCCGCTGGGAAGGCCTCGGCGGCGACTGCTACATGCGCGACCCGTTCGGGCTCACGTTCAACCTCTGGCAGGAACTGCAGGTGTAGCCCAGCACCCGCGGCGCACCAAGGGGGGCGCTTGAGCATTTGCCGGGCCGCCCTAAAGTATGAGCATCATGCCAGAGACTTCCGAAAAACTCATCGCCCAGGTCCTGATTGTTGACGACGAAGCCGGCCACGCCGAGGTCATGGGCGAGGCCCTGCAGCGACTGGGCCACATCTGTACGCTGGTGCACGACCTTGAAGCCGCCGTCGACGAGCTGCGCCACGGCACGTTCGACGTGATCGTGACCGACCTGGTGATGGCCAGCGAAGACGATGGGATGAAGGTGCTCGAGACCGCCCGCCGGACGCAACCGAACGCGGAGGTCATCATGGTCACCGCCCACGGCGACGTGCCCACCGCCAAGGCAGCCCTCAAGGGCGGGGCGTATGACTTCATCGAAAAACCGCTTGATCTGGACGTCTTTCGCAACTTGGTGAACCGGGCTGCTGAGACGGTTCTGCTGCGTTACCAGAACAGCGACCTTCAGCAGCAGGTCGACGAAAAGTTCGGGCTTGAAGGCATCATCGGCAACTCGCCCGCCATCCAGCGCGTGCTGGCCACCGTGCGGCAGGTCGCCAAGTCCGACATCCCTGCCCTGATCACCGGCGAATCCGGCACGGGCAAGGAACTCGTCGCCCGAGCGGTCCACAACAACTCCGCAAGGGCAAAGAAGGCATTCAAACCGCTTAACTGCGCGGGGCTGAGCTCGTCGATTCTCGAAAGCGAATTGTTCGGCCATGTGCGGGGGTCGTTCACCGGAGCGGAGCGCGATCGTCAGGGCGTGTTCGAGTATGCCGACGGCGGCACGCTGCTGCTCGACGAGATCGGCGACATGCCGCTGGATATGCAGGCCAAGCTGCTGCGTGTGCTGGAGAGCGGCGAAGTCGTGCGCGTCGGCGACAACGAGCCTCGCCACGTGGACGTGCGGCTGATCTCGGCGACGAATCACGATCTTCAGGAACTCATCCGGGAAGGCCGTTTCCGCGAGGATCTCTACTTCCGCATTCGGGGCGTTGAGGTTCATTTGCCTCCGTTGCGCGAACGCCGGGAGGATATCCCGCAGCTGACCAGACACTTCATCCATCGCTTCGCGAAACAGACGCACCGCGAAGTGAGCGACATCGACGAAGGGGCGCAGCTGGCGTTGATGCAGTACGAATGGCCGGGGAACGTGAGGCAGCTGATCAACGTGGTGCAGAGCATGGTCGTCACGTGTGAAGACGACGTGATTACGCTGCGTGATGTGCCGCCCGAGATCCGGGCTGCGGGGACGGGCGAGAACGATCACAACGATCTGCACACGATGGCGGGCATGAGCCTGGACCAGATCGAAAAGCAAGCCATCCGCAACACCCTCCGCCTCACCGAAGGCAACCGCGAACAGGCTGCGAAGCTGCTGGGCATCGGCGAGCGGACGCTGTATCGGAAGCTTAAAGACTACGGACTCAAGTGAGATCCGAATCCGCAAACAACGAGCCGCGACCGTAAGGGAGCGGTTGTGCGTCGGGACAGATTGACGGCGGAGAACCTGATGAACCTGACGCCATTGCACCCCGGACCGCTCCCTCACGGTCGCGGCTCGTAAGACAACGGGAGTTCTAGACCTTGACCGCTCAATTAGCTTTCCGCATCGGCCACGGTTTCGACCTGCATCGCCTCGAGCCCGGTCGCAAGATGATCGTCGGCGGCCTGGAGCTTGAGCACGATCGCGGCCCGGCCGGCCACAGTGATGGCGACGTGGTTTATCACGCCGTCACCGACGCCATCCTCGGTGCGCTGGCCCAGCCGGACATCGGGCAGATTTTCCCCGACGATGACCAGCGCTGGCACGAAGCAGACTCGCGTATCTTTGTCGCCGAGGCCAACCGCATCATGCGTGAACACGGGTACGTGATCGGCAATGTCGACGTCACCGTCATCCTGCAGAAGCCGAAGCTCGGGCCTCACAAGCAGAAGATGCGCGAGAACCTCGCCCACCTCCTCGGCTGCGACGTGAGCCAGGTGAATTTGAAGGGCAAGACGCATGAGAAGGTCGACAGCCTCGGCGAAAACCGCTCGATCGCGTGCCATGTGGTGGCCCTGCTGATGCGTGACGGTTGAAGCATTGAGCACGACGGCGGGCGGCGGGTATGATCATCGGTTGCAAGGAAGGAACGGCTGCCGATGCGCGCAATCATGACCGGACAAGTGGGGATGGAGAAGAAATCGTTCGTCGAGGCGACCGCCGCCATGGCGCGCGAGCGCGGCGAGCCGATGCTGGCGTTTCACGTGGGCGACATGATGTATCGCGAAGCGCCGGACGTTCGGCGGGGGCGCATCCTCGACCTGCCGCTCGGCCGACTCCACGCGACAAGGCGATCGGTCTTCAAGGACATCGTCAGCGAATCGCTTGGCCATCGCCATGCCTTGGTCAACACCCACGCCACCTTCCGCTGGAGGCACGGCCTGTTCCGGGCGTTTGACTTCGATCAAATCGAAGCGTTCAACCCCGACCTGTTCATCTGCCTGGTGGACAACATCGAAGCGGTCGCGCATCGGCTGCATTCGGAGCATCTGCTCGATGCCACGCTGAAGGACCTGATGGTGTGGCGGGAAGAGGAGATCATGGCGACCGAGCTGCTGGCCCAGGCGATGGGCTGCGGCAACCGGTTCTATGTGCTGTCACGCGGCCGCTATCAGCCGACGGTGGAGACGGTCGTCAGGCTGATCACGCAGCCGCACGTGCGGAAGGTGTACCCCTCGTTTCCCATGAGTCACGTAATGGACATGCCCGACGTGCTGGCGGAGATCAACGCCTTCCGGGCCGACCTCGCCAAGCACATGATCGCGTTCGATCCGGGCGACGTGGACGAGAAGCTGCTGCTGGACCGGGCGATCGCGGCGGCGAAGGCGGGGAAAGACTTCATCGAAAACACCGGTCACGACCTCGAAGGTGGCGAGATTACCTACAGCGTTTCGGTGAAGCAGGTACTCGACATTGCAGGCGACATTGATGGACAGATTTACGCGCGCGACTTCAAGCTGATCGACCAGTCGGACATGATCGTCTCACTCGTGCCCGAACTCGCTCACGGCGTGCCTGGTCTTTCCAGCGGCGTGGAGCGGGAGCTTCAGCACGCGTTCGAAGCTTCCAAGGAAGTCTACGTCGTCTGGAAACCCCGTAAGAACCCCAGCCCGTTCATCACGGAGACGGCCACACGCGTGTTCCGCTCGACCGAGGAAGCGCTGCGGTACTTCGACGATGCGGGCATGTTCGCGGAAACAAATCTCTTCGAAGCGTGACCGGGATGAAGCGAATCATTCCAGTTCCAGCTGTGCTTTGACGGGCGTGGCGAACTGCTGCCAGGCACGCTCGGCGCGCTGAGCATCGGGGGCGCCTTCGTGGATGAAGAAGCGGTAGCGGAAGGCGTAGTCGTTGCCCGGTTCCAGCGTCCAATCGCCAAGCTGGACGGGCGAGAAGCAGAAGAACGCGCCGCCGTCGGCCCAGATGCGCATGGGTTCGGGGAAGCGTTCATTGCTGGGATGGACAAGAATCACGACTGTCGCAGCGTTACCGTCTTGTATCTCACCTCCGTGTGCCGCCCACCGTGCCCGTTGGGTGTGGCCGTCGGCTTTGGTGTGACCTTCGCTGGTGATGATCGTGTGGTTATCGTCTTTCCACTGCTGCGCGCCGCGGAAGCCCAGCCCGCCGTAGTGGTATTCGAGGAGTTTAAGGGGCGAGTCGGAGGCGGGGGATTGATTCGCTGCCAGGTCCCACATCCACCAGCCAGCTTCGGGGCCGCCTGCATTCCAGCCTCGCACATCCCAGGTTTCGTTGAGGGCGACTTTGCCAGCTTCCTGCGTAAGATCGACATGTTCGTGCCGGGCGCGGACGTGTCCGAAGACGGGGCCCGCGGTGACGGTCTCGAACCCGGCATGCTGAACGGTGCCCGTGCCGCCGCCGAGGTTCCAGAAGTCGATGCGGTTACCGTCGAATTCGGTCCGGGTCCACGGGAACCAGACGCCTTTGTGGTGGTAATGGTCATCTGGAAAATCTTCGGTCACCAGCAGGCCCGAGGGGCTGTAGACGGGGTGAATGTAACCGCTGCGTGCGAAGCGTGAGTTCACGCCCTCCGGCGGCAGGATGTGCTGGTGGTTGTAGTGGAACATGGTCCGCCCGCCGAGGCTCATGGCGACGGATTGATCGTCGAAGGCGACTGCGACCGATTCGCCTCGATACGGCAGGTTGTAGCTGAGGGTGAAGTGCCGCGAGGAACCGGCCTCAGTTTCGCCGGCGAGCATGAACCAGAGGCGGGCGGGGTTATCGCCGTGAGCGCGTTCGACCTGGGTCGCGACGGGATGTTCGCTGCCATCGCGTCGTTCGACAAGACGAAGAGGGCGATGGGCGTTCACGGCCGATGGCAGATCCACGGCGACGGGCTGATCGAGGCGTTGCACGTCGCCTGCCTCAACACTGATCGTGCCGATCATTTGCGCATGAGCAGTGGCGCTGAACGCCAGCACAGTCCCAAGAAGCATCCAGGCCCGACACCGCATCACATGATTGATAAGCTTCATGTCACCGAAGATAACAAACCAAAGCTCGCTGCGGCAATACGAGACTCGCGATCGCTTCATTCGGCATGTTCGGCCTCGGCGCTGCGGTGCAGCCATGAGCCGAAGATGAACACGGCAACGACTGCATAGATGGCGCACGACGGCATCCACATGATATAGCCTGCGATCTGCTGATCCGTCAGCGGAGCGAGACCCCAGGCGTCGGTCGTGTCGGCATAATGCTGGTACCAGAGTCGCGGGGAGAGGGCCATGAACACGCCTAGGAACATGCCCTGTAGCGACATGGTGAACAGGTAGACAACAGCGAGCGGCGCGGTCAGCCGCACCCGGCCGAGCGGGTCGACCACGACGCGCCAGTACAGGCACGCGCCGAGCAGGAAGGCGAGATGCTGCACATCGTGAACGAACTGGTTGCGGAGGGCGAGGTCGTAAAGCTTCGGCAAGTGCCACAACCACAGCATCAGCGTAAACAGCAGCCAGACCGCCAGCGGCTGCCACAGCAGGTAACGTGACGCAGTCGGCAGTCGTAAACGGACGAGGCTGCGGCCGAGGGGGCGCGACGATCGGCGGGGCATCGCCCAGAGCGAGACCAGGGCGGGGGAGCCGGCTACCAGCAGCGGCGCGGCGACGAGCATGAGCAGGGTGTGCTGAATCATGTGGACCCAGCCGAGGTGGGCAGCGAGGGTATCGATCGGTGAGATGAGCGCCAGCAGCAACGCGACAACGCCGACGCCGAAGCACCCCGCCTGCCATCGGCCGACCCCCCTGCCGATGCCCACGTGTCGCCACAGCCGGGTCAGCCCGACACTGTAGATGCTGGCGGCGAGGAGCGTGCCGAGCAGGGGCAACGGCTGCCAACTCCACGCCTGCCACCAGACGGTCACCGCGTCCTGATCGAAGCCCGCAGCATGGGCAAGGGCGGCACCATTAGCTTGGAAGATGACCATTACCCAGTCCACAACATTCGCCTCCCATTCAGCAGCGGTGCAGATAAAAGATCAACGGCACGGCCTGCGCAAAGATGATGATCGCGAACAGCCCGCTCAGCAGAGCGCCGGTGCGACGCAGGTGGTCCGAAGCAGTCGCGCGTGGGTCCGCCTTGTCGTCATCTTCTGCGTCCGATTGATCCAGTTGAGCGGCGGGAAGCATCGCGTTCTGCGGCCAGCCTGCCCCCGCAGCGGCAACGGCAAGCAGAAACATCAAAACCGTCAGCACGATCAGAAGCCAAGCCGTGAGGGTGATGCCCGCCAGCTGGGTGTGATGCAGCCCACGGGTGCAGCCGAACTCCGCAATCGCGTAGCTGAGCAGGATGTGGGCGGTCCACGCGATCGCGCCGCCGAGGAACGCGAACCATCGCCGCACGCTGCCGGGCTCGGCGGGGCTGGCGATCGTGGGTCTGTTCGGATCACGCGGCATGCCGAAGCCCTTCACAAAACGTACGGCGAAACGTAGGTCGTGGCGAATGTCACCAGCCCGGCCACGACGACGAACAGCCAGAACACTTCCGCAATCTCCTGATGCAGGCGGAGGCCGTGCGGGTCGTCGACGTCGTGCCAGATCAGCCGCGGCACCAGGAACCCGAGCACCCCAACGCCAGCAGCGGCGTAGATCAGCAGCAGCCAATTCGTGGCGAAAAAGGCGGACGTATAGGCGTTTTCAGTCGGCGTGATGTCGGCTGTGGCCAGAGCGCCGACCTGGAGGATGAGGAACATCACGCCGAGGCCGAACGTCGCGACGCTGGCGATGCGGATTTGGCGGGCGTGCCTGCGACGCATCCCGTAAGAGGCCCAGACCTGCGTCATGCCGCTGAGCAGCAGCGACCCGTAGGCGAGGCTGGCCCACACCAGACGCGGGCGCGGCAGATCGTCCTGTGGCCACTGCTCGGAATAGAGCCAGATGTAGAAGTACGCATAGATGAGCGTGCCGAGCGCCATGATGAGAACCACGAGGCCGCTGACCACGCCCCACCATGCGAGGGCGCGGGTGCCGGTGCCGCCGACGGGAAGGTTGATGCTTTCGCTAATCTCTTGCTCGTCGGGCAGTGGTCGGTGGGTCGGGCGGAGCCAGTAGCCGAGCATGCCGACGGCGAAGAACGCCCCGACAAGCGCCATGAAGTATGCCTGGAAGAGGACGCCAATAGCGGTCGCGACGAAGCCGAGGGCGGTGATGATCGGCACGAGCGTCGGCCCCGGCAAAGGCTGCAATGCCTGCGGCCGCGCAGTCAGGACGTCGGTCACCAATGAGCCGCGCCACTTGCTGGGCGCGTCACGCATCTTGGCGGCGACAGTGGTGAGGGCGTCGGTATCCGCGTCACGGCGGCTAGCTGTCCAGAGCGGGTCACGGCTGGTCACGACAGGTGGTTCGCGGAAGCTGTAAACAGGCGGCGGCGACGCGATCGACCACTCCAGCGAAGCGGCGTTCCACGGATTAGCGGTCGCCTTCCTGCCACGATAAATACTCCAGATGAGCCCCCCGAGCGCCAGCGCGTACCCGAGGCCCAGGGCGAAGGAGCCGACCGTGGCGATCATGTTGTCCGTCCCCAGCCCGAGCTCCGCGGGATAGGTGTACACCCGCCGCGGCATGCCGAACATGCCCATGTGATGCATCGGAAAGAACGCCACGTTGAAGCCGATGAAGATGAGCCAGAAGCTGATCTTGCTGAGCGGTTCGCCGGGCATGCGGCCGCTGAACTTCGGAAACCAGTAATAGATGCCGGCGAAGATCGGGAAGACCGCCCCGCCGATGAGCACGTAGTGGAAATGCGCCACGATGAAGTAGCTATCGTGCACTTGCAGATCGAAGGGGATGGTGGCCACCATGACACCGGTGATGCCGCCGATCACAAAGATGAACAGGAAGCCGAGGATGTAAAGCAGCGGCGTCTGGTAGGCGGGGCGACTGGCCCAGAGCGTGGCGATCCATGCGAAGACCTGGGCACCACTGGCGAGCGCGATCATGAAACTCGCCCCGGCGAAGAACACCAGCGACAGTTGCGGCAGACCCGTGGCGAACATGTGATGCACCCAGAGGCCGAAGCTGAGGAAGCCCGTGATCAGCAGCGCGATCACGATGATGGTGTAGCCCACGATCGGGCGGCGGGCGAAGACGGGGATCACGCTTGAGATGACGCCCGTGGCAGGGATGAAGATGATGTAGACGTCGGGATGGCCGAAGAACCAGAAGATGTGCTGCCAGAGGAGCGTGGAGCCGCCCGCGTCGGGGTTGAAAAAGTGCATGCCCATGGCGCGGTCGAGCTCGAGCATCATCGTCGCCATGAACAGAGGCGTGATGCCGAAGAGAATCATCCCGCCGGTGATGAGGAACGCCCACACGAGCAACGGCATACGGTGCAGCGCCATGCCCGGTGCGCGCATCTTGAGAATGGTGACGACGATCTCGATCCCCGCAGTCAGCGCCGCCACTTCCACAAGGCCTAGGCCGAGCAGCCAGAAATCAAGCCCGCGATCGGCGAAGGCCGGGCCCGAGAGCGGCGTGTAAGCGAACCAGCCTGCGTCGGGGACGTGGCCGAAGAAAAAACTGGCGTACATGATGAGGCCGCCGACGAGGTACATCCAGTAGCTGAAGGCGGTGAGGCGGGGGAAAGCGACATCGCGCGAACCGATCATCATCGGCAGCAGGTACAGCGCGAGGCCCTCAAGAAACGGCACGGCGAAGAGGTACATCATCGTCGAGCCGTGCATCGTAAACAGGGCGTTAAACGTGTCCGGATGCAGCCAGTCGTTATCGGGGACGGCGAGCTGAACGCGCATCAGGAGCGCGAAGACACCGGCGATGGCGAAGAAGATCAGCGACGTGATCATGTACCGCTTGCCGAGCGGCTGATTGTTCACGGCCGTGAAGAAACCGCGAACTCCGGGCGGCGTGCGCCACGTGCGCTCAAGTTCAGCGAGGCGGTCGACAGGTTCGGGAGGCTCAGCCAAGGGCTACTCCAGACTCATCAGGTAGGCGACCAGCGCGTCAAGATCGTCCGGCTGAATCGACGTGGCGGGCATCAGCAAGCCGGGCTTGAACTGATGCGGATCACGGATGAACGCGCCGAGGTTCTCTTGCGTGTTGGCGATGGTGCCGGCCCCGAGCGTGAGCCGACTGCCGAGATGCGTGAGGTCCGGCCCGGTTTCGGTGGCCTTGCTGAGATCCGTGATGCCGTGGCACGCGCCGCAGCCAGAAGCGACGAACACCTGCTGCCCGTGGCTAAGCTCCTCCGCGGCAGGCTCGGCCCTGGCCTCACGACGGTTTGCGACCCACTGATCGAACTCTTCCTCGGGCAGTGCGACCACGTAGAACGCCATGTGGGCATGCTGCGTCCCGCAGTACTCCGCACACTGGCCGCGGTAGAGGCCGGGGCGGTCAGCCTGAATCCAGAGATGATTTTGATGCTCGGGCATCAGGTCTGAGCAACCGGGGACATGGTTAACACTTTTTACCGGGTACATGGTTTACACTT
>JBBDRF010000012.1:0-183965 GCA_040905565.1 Phycisphaeraceae bacterium
CCGGCATCAAGGTCGTCGACCTGCTCTGCCCGTTCGTCCGCGGCGGCAAGATCGGGCTCTTCGGCGGTGCAGGGGTCGGCAAGACCGTCATCATTCAGGAAATGATCGCCCGCATCGCCCGTGAGCACGGCGGCTACAGTGTGTTCGCCGGCGTGGGTGAACGCACCCGCGAGGGCAACGACCTCTGGCTGGAAATGCAGGACGCTGAGTACACCGACGCCGAGGGCAACCGCGGCAAGGTGCTCGATCGTGTGGCGATGGTGTTCGGGCAGATGAACGAGCCCCCCGGCGCGCGTCTTCGTGTCGCCCTGGCCGGGCTGACCATGTGCGAGCAGTTCCGCGACGAGTCGGGTAAGGAAACGCTGCTGTTCGTGGATAACATTTTCCGCTTCACGCAGGCCGGTTCGGAAGTGTCCGCGTTGCTTGGCCGTATGCCGTCGGCCGTGGGCTATCAGCCGACGCTTTCGACGGAAATGGGTCAGCTTCAGGAGCGGATCACCTCGACCGAAAAGGGTGCGATCACCTCGGTGCAGGCCATCTACGTCCCCGCGGACGACTTGACCGACCCCGCGCCCGCCACGGCGTTCAGCCATTTGGATGCGTTCGTGGTGCTCTCGCGTAGCATCGCTGAGAAGGGCATCTACCCTGCGGTCGATCCGCTGGCTTCGACGTCGACGATCCTCGATCCGGGCGTGCTCGGCAAAGAGCATTACGACGTTTCGCAGCGGGTGCAGAAGATTCTGCAGCGCTACAAAGACCTTCAGGACATCATTGCGATTCTGGGTGTTGACGAACTCGCTGAAGAAGATAAACTGATCGTGGCTCGGGCGAGGAAGATTGAACGCTTCTTCTCCCAGCCGTTCTTCGTGGCCGAGCAGTTCACCGGTTTCGCCGGGATCTACACGCCTCTGAAGGACACGATCGACAGCTTCAAGCGTCTGTGCGACGGCGAAGGCGACGACCTTCCCGAATCGGCGTTCATGTACGTCGGCACGCTGGACGAAGCTCGCGCCAAGGCAGAGAAAATGGCGCAAGCCGCAAGCTGATCTGTCGATTCCACCGGGCTATACTGAAGCCGACTATCAAAAAGCCCGCTAACCAAGCCCGCTAACCAAGCCCGCTAACCAAGCCCCCCCCGCCAAGGGCCCGCGACACACCTAGTGTGACCGCGGGCCCTTCTTTTTTTTGCGCCCCGGCCTTGGTCGGGGTTCCCGCGCATGCTGGCTTGCCTGGTGAAGCTGTGTTCAGGTTCTGGCGGACACCCGACCTGTACCGCGGCGCTGGCTAGACGCGGCGCGTCCGTTTATGCTGTCATATGATCGCCCTTTAGAGAAAGAAAGCAGGTTGTGCAGATGCGAAAGGACAAACCGGTCATGTTGAGCAAGGTCTTCAAGGCATACGATGTGCGGGGCGTGTACCCCGAGCCGCTGAGTGAAAAGGTGGCGTGGAAGATCGGCTATGCAACCGGCAAGTATCTGCGGAGCCAGCTCAGCGGCAGCGACATGGTTGACCCGATGCTTCAGCACGTGGTCGTCGGCCGGGATATGCGGCTCAGCAGCCCGAAACTCGCCGATGCGCTGGCGCGCGGGCTGCGGGCGGCGGAGATGAACGTTTTAGACGTCGGCATGGTCGATACCTCCTTCATCTACTTCGCCATCAACCACCTCGGCTGTGCCGGGGGCGTGCAGGTGACGGCCAGCCACAATCCCGCGGAGTACAACGGCTTCAAGATCAGCGGCCGTTATGCCAAGCCGATCGGTTCGGATACGGGGCTCGTCGACATTCAGCGGATTGCAGCGACGATCGAGGACCGTGACGCCGGGGCCGAGCCCGTCGGCCGCATTGAGCATCGCGATCTCTGGCACGGCTACCGCGATCACGTGCTGGCGAACCTGGAGCTCAAGCGACCGCTGAAAGTGGCGGTGGATGCATCCAACGGCATGGCGGGCATCTTCGTGCCCAAGCTCTTCGAGGGCGTGAAGAACCTGGAAATCATCCCCGTCAACTTCGAAGTGACCGGTAAGTTCGTGCACGATCCGAACCCGCTGGTGCCTGAGAACATGGTGCCCACGCAGGAGTTGGTGCGCAAGCACGGCGCGGACCTCGGCGTCTGTTTTGACGGCGACGCCGACCGCTGCATGGTGACCGATGAGAACGGCAGCGTGATCGGCTGCGACCTGCTGGGGGCGCTGTTTGCGCAGCACTTCCTGAAGGAGTCGCCCGGCTCGGCGGTGGTTTACGATCTGCGATCGAGCAAGGCTTTGAAAGAGACGATCGAGCAGGCGGGCGGCAAGCCGGTGCGGGGCCGGGTGGGCCACGTGTTCCTCAAGGCGTTGATGCGCGAGCATGATGCGGTGTTCGGGGCGGAACTCAGTGGGCACCTGTACTATCGTGACAACTTCTACACCGATTCGGGGGCGATCACGTTTGCGGTGGCCTTGACTCTGGCTGCGGCGTCAAGCAAGCCGATGAGCGCGATGATCAAACCGCTGGCGCCCTACAGTCAGTCCGGCGAGATCAACTTCGAAGTCGAAGACAAAGCGGCGGCGATGGCGGAAGTGCAGAAGGCCTTCGCCGACCGTGCGGAGATCGACGAGCTCGATGGCGTCACCGTCGATGCCTGGGAGAACGAGGGGTGGTGGTTCAACGTGCGGGCATCGAACACGGAGCCGTTGCTGCGATTCAACATGGAAGCCCGAACGGCGGAGCTTCTGAAAAAGATGCAGCAGGAAGTGACGCCGATGCTCGGGGAGCCGGCGAAGGGGCACTGAAACTTTTTCCGAGGGGAGCAACAATGCGGGTATTGGTAGCAGGTGCGAACGGGGCGACCGGCAGCCAAGTGGTGAAGCTGCTCAAGGGATCGAATCATGAGCCGGTGGCGATGGTGCGCCGTGACGAGCAGCAGGCGAAGTTCGTCTCCGATGGCGTGGCGACGCGGATGGGGGATCTGGAGCGACGCGAAGATTTTTCGGAGATGGTCGCGGACGTCGACGCGGTGGTGTTTGCTGCGGGGTCGGGTTCGAAAACGGGCAAGGACAAGACGATCGTCGTCGATGAACTCGGGGCGGTTCGTCTGATCGATGCGGCCGAGGCGGCGGGCGTGAAGCGATTCGTCATGCTCAGTTCCATCAACGCCGATCCGTGGAGCGAAGGGCACCCCATCTCGCATTATTACCGCGCCAAAGGGATCGCGGACCTGCACCTTGAAAACTCGGACCTTCAGCACACGATCGTCAAGCCCGGCAAGCTGACCGACGAACCGGCCAAGGGCACGATCGAAGCGGCTCCCACGCTGAACAGGCCCGGCGAAATCCCGCGCGCCGATGTCGCTGCTGTTCTTGTGGGCACGCTGGAGATGGACAACACGATCGGCAAAAGCTTTGAGATCCTCAGCGGAGCTACGCCCATCCCCGAAGCACTCGCGAGCCTTTGATAAGCGGTCGCCCACGAATAATCATTCGCCCCTTGCTGTAGCGGTGTTATAGTTATAGTCGTACTGATGCCTGCGTTCGGGAGAAATGATTCGTGATGATCCAAGTACGGGATTTGCGTCGACCCACCTACAGGACATTCTTGCGGGCAGCGGTCCTGCTGCTGGTGACCGTCTGTATTGGGATGCTCTCCGTGCAGAGCGCTTCGGGGGCCGTCGTGGTGTCTGAGGATGCCACCGATCGCGGCTGGTACGACGAGGACGGCGATCACAATGCCCTCAACACAAACTATCTCGCCGGCCGAACGCCCACCTCCAGGATCTGGACGACCAAGCGAAACTTCTTCACCTTCGACCTCGCAGCCTTAGCGGGCGTGGGCAATAAGCTGATCGGTGCGGCGCTGCTGCTGGACTCCGGCATCGTCGACCTGCCTGAGAACGAGACGCGGACGTATCAGCTGTACACGCTCAATACGTCGTTGACTGATCTTCAAAACGCCAGCACCGATGACGTTGCGATTTATGACGATCTCGGCACCGGCACACCGCTCGGCAGCTTCACCTTCGATGACACGATGGACGATCAGATGTGGGAGATCCAGCTGAACGCCGACGCACTGACGGCAATCCGAGCGGCAGCGGGGGGCGGCTGGGCGGTAGGGGGGAGCATCGTCGATGTGGTCGAAGACGAAACGGATAACTTCGCGTTTGGTGGTACCGGGACGACCAGCAGCGTCTCGCAACTGCAGATGACGATCATCCCCGAGCCGACCGCCATGACACTGCTGGCCCTAGGCGGCGTGGCGATGGTGGGCCGGCGACGTGCGACGCGCCGTGAGAGTACAGTCGTCGGCTAAAGCGAGCTATTCGTGTTCGCCTTCGCCGAAGATGCCCCTGCCGACGCGCACAATGTTGGCGCCGCATTCGATGGCCACTTCGTAGTCGTTGCTCATGCCCATTGAGAGCAGGTTGAACGCCTCGCCGAGGCGGCCGGCGTTGCGCATCTCGAAGAACAGTTCGGCGCACCGCTGAAAGACGACGCGCGATTCTTCGGGATTTTCGGCGTGGGGGGCCATGGTCATCAGGCCTCGGAGCTTGAGGTGGACCATGGTCTGGATCTGCTCGGCGAGGTGCGGGATGGCGGCGGGTGCGATGCCGTACTTGCTCTTCTCGCCGGAGATGTTGACCTGGAGCAGGATTTCCACTTCCTGATCGGCGCGGGCGGCCTGCGTGTGGGCCTCTTCGACGAGGCGAAGCGAGTCGACGCTATGGACCAGTTTCACCAGCGGGAGGACGGGCTTGACCTTGTTACGCTGGAGGTGGCCGATCATGTGCCAACGGATGTGGCTGGGCAGATCGCCGGGGCTGTCGTCGCCGAGCATCCGCCGCCTTGCGAGAAATTCTTGCGCCATGCCCACGCGTTGGTGGAGCTGCTGAACGCGGGATTCACCGAGGTCCTGGTGCCCCATTTCGATAATCTGGCGGATCTGATCGGGGCTGGCGTACTTCGTCACGGCGACGCAGACGACGCTGTCGGCAGGGCGGCCTGCGCGTTCGGCTGCTTCGCCGATGCGGTGCATGACCTGACGGTATCGGTCGCGCAACTCATTCCGGCTGACCATGCTCGGGCCTTTGCAAAAGGGAAATAGCAGAAGGTGCAAGCATAGTGACCGAGCGGGTGGGGCTCAAGGCGGGGGGATGAGGAAGCGTGTTAGCGGAAGGTCAATCCAGCAGGCCCGCGGCCGGGTCGAGGCCGTACATGATGTTCATGTTCTGCACGGCCTGGCCGCTGGCGCCTTTGATCATGTTGTCGATTGCTGCGAAGACGACGACGCGCCGCTGCTGACCGACCTCGACAAGCTTCACGTGCAGGTCGCAGAAGTTGGTATCGCGGACGTACTTCACGTTCGGTCGGCGATCGGTGCGCAAGCGCACGAACGGTTCATCGTCGTAGGCATCGTGGTAGGCTTCCCAGAGGTCGTCCTCGGTGACCTCATCGTCCAGCGGCTCGAGGTAGATGGTCTGGAAAATGCCGCGGTCGATCGGCAGCAGGTGGGGCACGAACAGTGCGGAGACGGGCTGAGCTTTGATGGTGCTGAGCGTCTGCTCGATTTCCGGTTGATGGCGGTGGTCGCCGCAGCCGTAGGGGAAGTAGCCGCCCTGCACCTCGGGGAAGTGCAGATGCGGTTTGGCCGCTCGCCCGGCCCCGGTCACGCCGCTGGCTGCGTTGATGATGATGGGATCGATCTTCACCAGGCTGCGCTCGAGCAGTGGGGCGATGGCGATGCCGGCCGCGGTGGGATAACAGCCGGGGTTGGCGATGAGGTCGGCGTCGGCGATGTCGTCGGGGAAGACCTCGGGCAGGCCGTAGACGGCGTCGGCGAGGTTGGCGCGGTCGGTGTGCTCGGTGGCGTAAACCTTTTCATAGAGGTCGGCGTCCCGCAGGCGGTAGTCGGCGGAGAGGTCGACGACGCGCATGCCCGCTTCCAGCAGTTGCGGGATGTAAGCCATGGCCGCTTTGTGGGGCAGGCAGGCGAAGGCGACGTCGGCTTCCTCGGCGATGGCTTTGGGATCGGCAGGACGACAGGCGAGATCGCAACGGCCGAACAGTTGCGGGAATTCATCACTGATGACGGGCAGCTTATCCCGCGCGCTGGCGAGGTAGCTCACCTCCGCTTCGGGATGGCGAAGCAGAAGCTCGATCAGGTGCAGCCCCGTGTAGCCGGTGGGCCCGATGATGGCGGTGCGAATGCTCATGGGGGGGATTGTAGCGACGATTGGCCGCGGTTGAAAAACGGCAGTGTCCCGTGTGCCACGGGTGGCTTGCCCACCAGTGTTCCGGGTCCCCCCGGGCAGCGAAGGCGGCCGGGCGAGATGGTGACATCGGCCCAAGCATCTGCGCAGGTTCCGGGCAAGCCCGGCCGTCTCGCTTCACTCGCTGGCCGGGGCACCCTTAGAACTGAGGCTTTGGCCGGGGGCTACGTGAGGATCGGCGTGACGACGTTCCCCGAAACGTCTGTCAGACGGAAGCGGCGGCCGTTGTGCAGGAAGGTCAGGCGTTCGTGGTCCATGCCGAGCAGGTGGAGGATGGTTGCGTGGAGATCGTGAATATCGACGGGGTTGTTCGCAGCCTTGTGGCCGATCTCGTCGGATTCGCCGTAGCTGGTGCCGCCCTTGATGCCCGCGCCGGCCATCCAGACGGTGAAGGCGTGGGGGTTGTGATCGCGGCCGGGTTTGTCGGCCTTCTGCGTGAGCGGGAGGCGTCCGAATTCGCCGCCCCAGATGACGAGGGTATCTTCAAGCATGCCGCGCTGCTGAAGGTCGGCCAGCAGACCGGCGATGGGTTTGTCGGTCTCGGCCGCGAAGCCGCCGTGGTTGCCTTCGATATCGTTGTGGCCGTCCCAGCTGCGTTGGTTTTCTTCGCCGCCTGAGTAGATCTGGACGAAGCGGACGCCGCGTTCGACCATGCGTCGTGCGGTGAGGCACTGGCGTCCGAAGTGGGAGCATTTGTCGTCGTCGAGGCCGTAGAGCTGCTGGATGTGCTGGGATTCGGCTTCGACATTCAGCGCCTCGGGGGCCGCGGTCTGCATGCGGTAGGCGAGTTCGAAGCTCTCAATGCGAGCGGCGAGTTCCGTATCCTCCGTGCTCTCGACATCGATCCGGCCTTCGTTGAGTTCGCGCAGCAGGTCGAGCTGGCGACGCTGGCGTGGATCGTCGTGCTGATCGTGGCGGTAGAGGTTGAGGATTGGGTCGCCGCTGGGCCGGAGCCAGGTGCCCTGGTAGACGCTGGGCAGGAAGCCGGCCGACCAGTTCTGCGTGTAGCCCTTGGGCAGGCCGCGGCCGAGGGGATCGCTCATCACGACGAAGCCGGGGAGGTTCTGCGTGGTGGCGCCGAGGCCGTAGGTCGCCCACGATCCGACGCAGGGATAGCCCATCTGCATGTGCCCAGTGTTCATCTTGAACAGGGCGGGGCTGTGATTGTTCGACGAGGAATAGCAGGAGTGGATGAAGGCCATTTTGTCGACGTGCTGGGCCATGTGGGGGAACAGGTCGCTGACCCACTTGCCGCTCTGACCGTAGCGCCGGAAAGCCCATGGGGATTTCATGAGTGGCCCGACGGCGTTGGCGAAGAAGCCGGTGTTCGCGTCGAAGCCTTCAAGCTCCTGCCCGTCGCGTTTGGCGAGTTCGGGTTTGTAATCGAAGGTGTCGACCTGGCTGGGGCCGCCGTTGATGAAAAGCCAGATGACGCGCTTGGCTTTGGGCGCGAAGTGTGGCTGGCGTGCGGCCATCGGATTGCTCGCACTAGGTTGCGCCTTCGCCGACGTCAGCAGCCCCTGATCGTTCAGGAGGCTGATGAGGCCGAGCATCCCCGCGCCGCTGCCGGCCTGCTGAAGCATCTGGCGGCGGGTGAAAGCCATGGGGTTCGCGCGTGTGTTCATCGTCTGTGGGCTGGGCATCGTGGACTCCTGTCAATCGACGTACGCGAACTCGTTGGTCGCGAAAATGAGCTGGCAGAAATCAACGAGCGCTTCGTCTTCCTGCCCCGCAGCCGAATAGCTGGCCGACTGCTCATCAAGGAAATTCACCGCGGCGGCCACCTCCGCTTCGGTCGGCTTACGGTTGAACGCCAGCATGTACGCCTTGCTGATCGCCTGCTGGGGCGACTCGGCCATGTCGGCTTTCAGGCGATCGGCGAAGCCAGCTGCGAGCCGCCTCACCTCCGGATTGTTCATCATCAGCAGCGCTTGCGGGGCGACCGTCGTGGTGGGCCTAACGGGGATGCTCGCCAGCGGCTCGGGCATGTCGAAAATCGCGAGGAACGGGATGATCTGGCTTCGCTTGATGAAGTAGTAGAGGCTGCGACGGTTGTGCGATTCGGAGAGGGTGCCCTCGCCGAACATCTTGCGATCGAGCAGCCCGCTGACGGCCAGCATTGAATCGCGAATCGGCTCGGCCTCCAGCCGTCGGCGGTTCCAGCGCCAGAACAATTCGTTGTCGGGATCGACGCGGATGGCATCGGAGCGGGGCGCATCGTCCAGCTGATAGACGGCGCTGGTCATGATCATCCGGTGGATCGGCTTCAGGTGCCAGCCGTTGGCGACCAGTCGCGAGGCGAGGTAGTCCAGCAGTTTTGGATGCGTCGGGGCAACGCCCTGCTGACCGAAGTCGTTGGGCGTGGAAACGATGCCGCGGCCGAGGTGATGCTGCCAGAGCCGATTCACGATCACGCGCGCCAGCAGATGCCCCGCACCGTGCTGTTCATCGGTGAGCCAGTCCGCCAGGGCGGCACGACGGTGACTGGTCGTGGCGTCTTCGGGAGCTTCGCGCAGCCATGCCTCATCGCCTTCGGGATGGCGGGTGAGCACCTGCAGGAATCCCGGCTCGGCCACGCTCTGCTTCTGGCTGAGGTCGCCGCGGCTGAGCAGATAGGTTTTTTCGTAGAAGTGCGGGAAGCCGCGTCCGTCGGCGTGGTGGGGGATCGGGTCCACGCCCTCGCTGGCGACCATGACGGTCATGGTCTCAGGCTCTGGCCGCTTCGCTGCGTGCTCCTCAAGCTGTTGGGTGCGGGCGACCATCTCGTCGTCTTGCTTACGGAAGTGGGCCAGCAGGATGTCGCGCTGCTCGCCGGTCAGCTGATCAATCGGCAACGCGAGAAGCTGAGCGACCTGAGCGTTGCCCTGGAGCGTCTGGGGCGCATCGAGCGCGACCGTTCCGCCCTCACGGCTGATCGCCAGGCGGGGCCGGCCGATGTTGTGACCGGTGTTGTTCTCGAATCGCAGCGTGAACGTCAGCTTCGTGCCGCCTTCGAAATGTGGTGCGTTCACGACATCGAACGCAGCGGCGTGGTCCTTGCCGAACTGCGGATCGACGGCCCACGCGGTGCTGGTTTCGCCGTCCAGTGCCGCCCGCGCGGGCAGGTTTGGCTTTGTCTGCTCGAAGGTTGCCCGTGAACCGGAGAGCTCGAGTTCGACCGCATCGCCGTCGCCGGCCAAGGGCTCGGCGGTGAGGTGCAGACCGGTGAGCGCGAAGTTGCCGTTCGCTGCCCGGCCGGGTCCGCCGCCGACCATCGACTCATGCGCCAATGCTTCGATGCGCACCGCGGTGACCTGCTTCGCCTGCGTGTGAGCGGTGAAGGTATAGGTATCGAACTGTGGGTTTTCGCCGCTGGCCAGCAGCGAGCCGTCGTCCAGCGGTGTCAGCGTGGCGCCGCCTTCGGAACGCGAGGCGACGGGCTTGAGAATCTGCCAGCCGGTGAGCGGCAGCTGCGCCTGGCCGAGGAATTCCGCGTCACGCTCCGCTTCCAGCCATGCGTTGAATCGCTTCGGGAGCGCGTCACGTTCATAGCTTTCGACGGCCTGCACCAGCGATTCGTGCTCGGCTTTCCATGCGGCCAGCTGCTTCTCGTAGCCGTCGGGCTCAACCTCCAACTCGACGTTGCTGCGAATCGTCTCGGTGAAGATCGAGAGCATCGCGTAGTAGTCTTTTTCGGGAATGGCGTCGAACTTGTGATCGTGACAGCGGGCGCAGCCGACAGTGTAACCGAGCATCGCGACGCCCGTCGTGGCGAGCATGTCGTCCATCTCGTCGTAGCGGGCCTGCTCAAATTCACGCTCGGTGAGCTGCGTCGGGAACGCACCGGCTGCGAGGAAGCCCGTCGCCATCATCGCCATCGGCTCATCCGGTGCCAGCTCATCTCCTGCGATCTGCCAGCGGACGAACTGATCGAACGGCATGTCCTGATTGAACGCCCGCACAACAAAATCGCGGTAGTGATAAGCGTGCGGCCGATTGTAATCCTGCTCAAAGCCGTGGCTCTCGGCGAACCGGGCGATATCCAGCCAGTGCCTCGCCCACCGCTCACCGTGATGCGGACTCTCGAGCAGCTGATCGACCACCTTCTCCCACGCATCGTCCGAGTCGTCCTCGATGAACGCCTGCACCTGCTCGGGCGTCGGGGGCAGGCCGATCACACCAAGATACGCCCGGCGGATCAGACGGCGGCGGTCGGTGGGATCGTTCGGCATCACCCCCGCCTGCTCCATGTCCGAGAGCACGAAACGATCGATCGGCGTCTGCACCCAATCCTCATCCTGAACCGTCGGCGGCTCGGGGTCGGTCAGCGGCCGAAACGACCAGAATTGCCGATCGGATTCGAGCACCTGCATCGGCCCGCCGCCCGCACGGTCCGCGGCCTCCAGCAACGGCTGGTCGAACGGCGCGCCGAGGTCGATCCATTGGCGAATCTGTTCAAGCACTGCGTCATCGAGCTTCGGCTGCCGGTGCGGCATGTGAGGCTCGCGCTCATGCGTCAGCACCTGGTAGAAGAGGCTGTTCGCGGCGTCGCCGGGGATGATCACCTCGCCGCTCTGCCCGCCGGCCATCAGCGACGCGCGTGTAGCCATGTCCAGATCGGCTCGCACCCGCTCCTGACCGTGACATTCGATGCAGCTGCCCAGCAGCACCGGGCGGATCTGCTCGCGAAACATCTTCCGACCGGCGGCCATTTCTTCCGCATGCTCCGGGCCGACCTCGACGACCGTCGCGGCATCGTCAGCGCGGGCGGCGGCGGTCCAGGTGATCGCCAGCCCCGTCGCTGCCGTGAGGGTCATGACGATGGCGGTCAGGATACGAGCCGATCCTGTTAATCTGACGTTTATAGCGGGCGGTCGCTTCATGGCTATCCTTCCCCAGCCGATCCCCAATCGGCGATGCTTTCTGCAATAAGTTTATGATACCCGCTCGGGTGCCGAGGGGCAGGGCGATTGTCCTCTTTCGAACCGAGACGATGACCCGGCCGCCGATTTCTGCCGCTCACTAATAAATAGCAGCCATTTATTGTTTATCAACGGAAAACTGAGATTCTCGGTTGATCAACGGCCCGTCGAGGCTATGAACTTCAGGGACTTGTTCCCGTTTCGCCAGACGAAGGCGTCTGGTGGATCGTGAGATAAACCACTGGGCATTGGTTTCGGCGGTGGGTATCGTAGTGGGTAGAACTGCGGTGTTCAGCTTGTCGAGGTGCACATGGAGCGTGATGAAACGTTCGTTCAAGAGCTGCTTAACAGCCAGACGCGACTTCACGCTTTCATTCTGTCCCTATTGGCGGACCGAGCCGCTGCGGACGACGTGTTGCAGGAAACGAACATGGTACTGTGGCGAAAAGCCGAGGAATTCAAGGCGGGCACACGGTTTACGGCGTGGGCGATGAAGGTCGCGCATTTCCAGGTGCTGGCGTACCTGCGGAAGCGCGGGCGCGATCGCCATTGCTTCGACGCGGAGACGCTCGATCGGCTGGCGCACACAGTTAAAGAACGCGCCGGGCGTTTTGAGCACATACGCGACGCGCTTCATGATTGCGTCGCCGGCCTTTCGCCGGTGCAGCGTGAACTTCTCAACCGTCGTTACTACCTCGAGCAGTCGCTGCGGACGATTTCGGATCAGACGGGTCGACCTGCGGGGTCGATCGCCCAGACGCTCTACCGGGTCCGGGCGGTTTTGCTGCGTTGTATCGATCGTCGAGCGGCGCGGGGAGAGGCGTCATGAGCGAGTCGCCCAGAGATGATGAACCGCTGCTCGATCTGCTGCTTGACGGCGCCTTAGGCGAGGAAGACGCGGAGCATCTGGCGCGCCTGTTGCGAGACGATGAGGATGCACGGCAGCGTTACGTCGATCACATGTTGCTTCATTCAGCGCTGCGGCCGGCAACGGCATGGCCGGACCTTCAGGAAAGTGGGCTTGGCAGCCGTGCGGGAGACGACGCGTCGAAAACCAGCTGGCGACTGAACGGCGGGCGCGGTCTGCTGGCGGCGTCCGTTGCCGGCGTGGTACTGCTTGCCATCGTGAGCTTTGCGATGCTGACGGGTGAGGATCGCCCGCTGGCTGATGTGCCGAACGAGACCGTGGCTGTGTTGCAAAGCGAGCGCGAAGCGCGGTGGGACGCGATGGTGCCGTTGATGGTGGGCGATCGGCTGGAGACGCAGACGTTGCGGTTGACCTCGGGCGTGGCGGAGGTGGCGTTCGACAACGGTGCCGTGGTGACGATCGAAGGGCCTTGCGAGTTTGTGATTGCGGGACCGGATCACGCGTTTCTGAGGCAGGGCCGGGTGCAGGCCTACGTTCCTGAGGAAGCGCAGGGGTTTGTGATTGATTCGGTGGGGTTCAAGGTGGTCGATCTGGGAACGCGGTTCGTCGCGGAAGTCGATGCCACCGGTGCCGGGCGGGTGGGGGTGATTGATGGCGAAGTGGAACTGCTGTCAGGCGACGCGTCGCATCGGTTGTTCACGGGGCAAGGATCCTCCATTGATACGGCCAGCCGAGTTGCGGCACTGGTGAACGTGGATGACCTGCTCAATCCGTCGTCGCATCCTTCTTACCGCCGATGGCTGGCGCATACGCAGGAGTTGCGGAAAGACCAGTCACTGCTGCTGTATTACACCTTTGAGTCGATCGCGGAGGATACCGAGGTCGTCAAAGATCTATCCGGCTCGGGAAACGACGGCCGGATGCAGAACGTTCAGCCTGGGACGGGGCGGCTCACCGGCAAACCCTCCGCAGAACTCCGCGAAGAAGGCAGCGGTATCGCCACCGACATCCCCGGCAGCTATGAGGCGCTCACCATGGCGATGTGGGTGAATATCGACGCGGTGACGCAACGGCATGTGTCGCTGGTGCAGACCGACGGGTACGATCACCGCGAGCCGCACTGGAACTTCAGCGACGACGGCACGATGACCCTCGGCATCTCCGGGGCTGGCTTCGCCACCAGCAGTCCGCTGATTACCTCGACGAACTTCGGACGGTGGATGCATCTTGCCGCGGTGTGGGACGGCGAGACCGGCGCTGCCACGCTGTACATGGACGGCAGGCCCGTGAGGATCGGGCGTATGGACATGACGCAACCGGTGATCCTCGGCCCGGCGCGGATCGGCAACTGGAACGTCGCCGCGAGGCCGGTCCGCGGCCGCATCGACGAGGTCGCCATCTGGGAGCGGGCGCTCGACGCAGAGGAAATTCGCGAACTTCACGCCATCGGCGCTGACCGCTGATTCACAGGAATGGGGAATGCATGTTTTTAAATCTTCGACTGACTTCGATCCATCACTTGTCATGGCTGCTGATCGCGGTCGTCACGGCAAGCCCTGCGTTCGCCGAGGAGCCCGTCGGCTACAACCGTGACGTGCGGCCGATCCTCGCGGCGAACTGTTTCACTTGCCACGGCTTCGACGCCACCGCTCGCGAAGCAGACCTGCGCCTCGATGCCTTCGAGCACGCCACCGCTCCGCGGAAGCAAACAGCCGCCATCGTGCCGGGCGAGCCAGAGGCCAGTGGCATCATTCAGCGGATCACGCATGACGATCCACGTGAGGTGATGCCGCCTCCGGACACCGGGCACGTCGTCAGCGATGAGCAGGTTGCGATACTCAAGCAGTGGATTGCTGAGGGGGCGAACTACGAGGATCATTGGTCATTCATCACGCCGACTCGGCCTGCCCTGCCCGAGGTTTCCAATCCAGAGTGGGTGCAAAATCCGATCGATGCGTTCGTGATGGCGAAGCTGGATGAGGCGGATCTGAGGCCTTCGGAGCCGGCGAATAAGCGCACCTTGATCCGCCGCGTGAGTTTTGATCTCACCGGCCTGCCTCCCACGCCCGAAGAGGTCGAGGCCTTCGTGGCTGACGAATCGCCAGATGCGTATGAGCGGCTGGTGGATCGCCTGCTGAACTCGCCGCGCTACGGCGAACACATGGCACGCTTCTGGCTGGATGCTGCCCGCTACGCCGATACGCACGGTTATCAGTACGATCTCAGCCGGACGATGTGGCCGTGGCGCGAATGGGTCATCAACGCGTACAACGAGAACATGCCCTTCGATCAGTTCACGATCGAACAGCTTGCCGGCGACCTGCTGCCGAACGCCACCGAATCGCAAAAGCTGGCGAGTGGGTTCAATCGCAATCACCCGATTACGATCGAAGGCGGCATCATCGATCAGGAGTACATCACTGAGTACGTGATGGATCGCGTGGAGACCACCAGCACCGTCTGGATGGGCCTGACGATGGGCTGTGCCCGTTGCCACGACCACAAGTTCGACCCGGTCACGATGGACGATTTCTACAGCTTCTACGCGTTCTTCAATCAAGTGCCCGAACGCGGCCACGGCAGCCAGAATCAATTTAAGCCGACGATGCAGGTGACTCCGCCGATGCAGCGAGGCCGACTCCAGGAACTCGAGCGCGAACTGGCAGAGCTTCAGGGGCAGCGTGATGAGCTGCTGCAGGATAAGTCGCAGCGTGAACAGTGGCGTACGTCGCTGGCGAACCGAGTGAAGGCCTGGCAGCAGGCGGAGCCGGTAAGCGTCAACTCCACAGCGGACACAAAATTCAAGACGCTCGATGATGGCTCTGTTCTGGCGAACGGCCCCGCGCCCGACAAAGAAACCTACGAGGTTCTGCTGCACGTCGAAGGGCCCGTCGCGGCGGTGCGACTGGAAGCATTGACGCACGAATCGTTGCCTGACGGGAGTGTCGGTCGGGCGTTCAACGGCAACTTTGTGCTGACACGCTTTGAAGCAGCCGCGGCGCCCATGGGTACCGAAGATTTTACCGAAGTCGCCATCGCATCGGCATCGGCTGATTACGAGCAGGATGGCTACCCGGTCGCCGGGGCGATCGCCGGCAGCGGGGGCAAGGGCTGGGCCATCGACGGCAACACCCGCCGTGAAAACAGCACTGCCGTCTTCACCTTCGATGAGCCGATTGAGCACTCCGAAGGCACGACGCTGCGCCTCCGCATGGTGCATGACTGGGGCAGCACGCACGCGATCGGGCGTTTTCGACTTTCAACGGTGGAGGACGTCCCCACAGATGTCCCCGCGTCGACGCTCGCGCTGCTTCAAGCGGATCCCGAAACGTTGTCAGCAGAGCAGCGTGTCGATCTGGATACCTATCTGCTCAGCGCGTTCGGAACCGATGCTGAGCGTGATCTGGTGCAACAGCTTTACAGCCTGCGTGGTGAATATCAGCAGGTGGCCGAGCAGCGACCGACGGTGATGATCATGGCCGACCATGCCGAACGCAAGCCGACCTACGTGCTCGAACAGGGCATCTATGACGGTGCGAATAAGGATCGTCCGGTCAGTCCGCGGACGCCGGACGCGTTGCCGGCCATTCCCGACGACCAGCCGAAAAATCGTCTCGGTCTGGCCCGATGGCTGGTCAGTGATGAACAACCGCTGACGGCGCGTGTGCAGGTGAATCGGCTGTGGCAGCAGATGTTCGGCACGGGCATCGTCGAAACGGCGGGAGATTTCGGCACGCAGGGCGAATGGCCGACGCATCAGGGCCTGCTCGACTGGATGGCGGTGGAGTTCGTCGACAGCGGCTGGGATGTGAAGCACATGATGCGCACGATCGTGATGTCTGCCACGTATCAGCAATCGTCACGCATCCGGTCGGAGATGCTGGATGCGGACCCGCGGAATCGGCTGCTGGCGCGCGGGCCGCGCCATCGGCTCGGTGCCGAAGTCGTGCGCGACAATGCCTTGGCCGTCTCGGGCCTGCTGAGCGACAAGATGGGTGGGCCCAGCGTCTACCCTTATCAGCAACAGGGACTGTGGGAGGAGACGAACAACCGCCCGGGCTTGATGGAGGAGTACGTGCTTTCCAAGGGAGAGGACCTCTACCGCCGCAGCCTTTACACGTTCTGGAAACGCAGCGTCCTGGCGCCGACCATGCAGGCCTTCGATGCTCCTTCACGCGAGGTCTGTTCCGTGCAACGCTCACGGACGAACACGCCGCTGCAGGCTTTGGCGCTGATGAACGATCCGCAGTTTATCGAAGCCGCCCGTTTCCTTGCTGAACGCATGATTCATGAAGGTGAACCCAGCTTCGAAGGGCGCGTCACGCGGGGCTTCAAGCTTGCCGTTGGCCGGCGACCCACCAGCAGAGAACTGGACGTGCTGCGTGATCTCTACGCCCAGCAACTTCAGCGCTACGAGCGTGACCACGAAGCGGCTCGTAAGACGATCTCGGTGGGCAAGGGCGCACGCGATGACGACATTGAACCGGTCTTCCACGCTGCGTGGACGACGATCGCGCGAACGATTCTCAACCTCGACGAAACGATCACCAAGGAGTGAACCGGCATGCAGCCGCACAGCCCATTCGATCCGAACCTGATGCTCACCCGTCGCCAGATGTTTCGACAGGGCGGCCTGGGCCTGGGAGCCGTGGCGCTCGGTTCGCTGATGAACGGCGACCTTCACGCTGCCAACCAGCCGCGGAATGCGTTCGGCGGCCTGGAGAGCCTGCCGCACTTCGCCCCCAAAGCCAAGCGGGTGATCTACATGTGCATGGGCGGCGGCCCGTCGCAGGTGGACCTGTTCGATTACAAACCGGACCTCAAAAACCTCCACGGCAAAGACCTCCCGGATTCCGTCCGAGGCGGCCAGCGGCTTACGGGCATGACTGCAGGCCAGAGCAGTTTTCCCGTTGCCCAGCCCATCGCCCCGTTCTCGCGCTATGGGAAGTCCGGCACGTGGCTGAGCAATCTCATCCCGTGGCACGGGCGGATCGTCGACGACATCACCATCGTCAAATCCGTCCACACCCACCAGATCAACCACGACCCCGCCATCACCTTCTTCCTCACCGGCAATCAGCAGCCGGGCAGCCCCAGCATCGGCTCATGGGCCAGCTACGGCCTCGGCAGTGAGAACCGCAATCTGCCCGCGTTCGTCGTCCTGCTTTCACGCAACGACTACCCGCAAGCGCAGCCGCTGTACGATCGTCTGTGGGGGGCGGGCTTCCTCCCGAGCCAGTACCAGGGCGTGCGGTTTCGTGGTGGAGGTGAGCCCGTGCTGAACCTTCACGATCCTTCCGGCGCTACGCGGAAAGATCACCGACAGATGCTCGACGCGCTCGGCGAACTGAACACCCTCAAGCATGCCGAGGTGGGTGATCCGGAGATTCATACCCGCATCGCCGCTTACGAAATGGCCTACCGCATGCAGATGTCGGTGCCGGAACTGGCGGACTTTTCCGACGAGCCCGAGAGCACGTTTGAACTCTACGGCGAAGAGGCGAAACAGCCGGGCACCTATGCTGCGAACTGCCTGCTCGCACGCCGACTCGCCGAGCGCGATGTCCGATTTATTCAGCTATTCCAGAGGGGCTGGGACCATCACTCGCAGTTGCCCCATTGGCACCCGAGGCTGTGCGAGACCGTCGACCGCGCCTCGGCGGCACTCGTACTCGATCTCAAGCAACGCGGTCTGCTGGACGACACCCTCGTGGTCTGGGGCGGCGAGTTCGGACGAACCATCTATTCGCAGGGGGCGCTTCAGGGCACCGGCTACGGACGCGATCATCACCCGCGCTGCTTCACCGTCTGGATGGCGGGCGGCGGCGTCAAGGCAGGCTACTCACACGGCAAGACCGACGAGTACTGCTACAACATCGAAGAAGGTGCGGTGGACGTTAACGAACTCAACGCCACCATCCTCCACTGCATGGGTATCAATCCGCAGCGCTTCAGCTACCGCTTCCAGGGCCTCAACCAACGCCTCATCGGCGTGGAGCCCGTCGAAGTCGCACGCGATCTGCTGGCGTAAGCCGCTGCACAGACAACGGATCATCATAAAAAAGCCACGGCTTCCCTTATAGGAAGCCGTGGCGGAAAAAAAGCTGATTCACAACTCAGTGCCGACGGCGACGCAGCAGCGCCAGGCCGCCGATTCCCAGCAGCGCCATGCTCGCGGGCTCGGGGATGACGGTGACCTCCTGAAATTCGGAGATCGATGCCGAGCGAATGATGCCGTCGAACCCACGCACGACGTTGTCGCCGTTGTTCGACGCACCAATTCGCAGGCCCGTGTCGGGATTGATCACCGTGTCGAACCCTCCGGCCGCGTTGAGAGGAACTTCGGAGCCGTCGATGAACAACTTCCACGCTCCGTCGAAAATGACTTCGAGATGTTGATCAACACCCGGTGTTAGACCGCCACCCTGAGTTGGATCCGCCGAGAACAAAACGACGCCGGGGATATGGATGGCCCAGTTAGGCGTGCCGTCCGCACCACCTGCGGTATTGAACGTCTGCAGCATAACGCTGGTACCGGGTGTGAAGCCGATCTGCATGACGGTTGACTCGCCGTTGACATCCTCGCCGGTTCCGGGGACGCCCGTGCCGCCGAACGCAGGGTCGATACCGGCCGATGTTGAGGGGATGGCGTTGAGGTTGACCACGGCGCTGAACCCCCAATGCGCAGAATTGGTCAGCCCGATCGTGCCGGTCGTGTTTTCATAGTAGTTCTGCGCGAAGTTGTTGAGGTTGCCGCCGGCGTTGGCGAAGTCAATCCCGGTGCCGGCGCTGTCGTGGTTCAGCGAGCCCACGGCGTCGAGGCTGAAACCGGCGACGGTGTCGACGGTGGGATCCGGCGCGGTTGTGCCGGCTGTTCCGGCGAAATCCCACGAGTGCAGCACCGTCATCGCCGCCGAGGCCGTGCTGGCGAGGCCGAAGGAGGCACCCAGTGCCACCGCCACTGCGATTGTCTTGAGAGGGGATTTGCTCCGCATGATAAGTTCCTGCTTTTGAGAAGGTTGCTTTGGAACGCCTGGTTACTGATGCTGGCACTTCTGGGTCACTTCTTTGTGCTTAGTATACAATCTCTCCGGTGCTTCGCAAGAAAAAAGTCAAGAAAGTAGCATTAACCTGCCACGCCGGTTAAAGCACAACACCCCATAACCGCTCCGGCCGGAATCCCCCTCCGCACGCGCGACATTCTGTGTTATAAGGGATGCCACCTCGAAATCATCAGAAGGTAACCAACGCCATGGCCTATCCTCAGTTCGCTGCCCGCATCACCGTTGCCGCGCTCACGGTGCTCATTGGTTCCGCAGCCTTCGCTCACGAGAATGACGATCACAGCCACGACCACGCGGCCGAGGAATACACCTTCGGCGACGACACCCACGCCTACCCCGAGCCCCGGGACGCCGGCGATGGCGAGGCGTGGTACCGAGGCAACCTCCACACCCACACGCTCTGGAGCGACGGCGACCATTTCCCCGAAGTCGTCACACAGTGGTACGTCGAGAACGGCTATCACTTCCTCGCGCTTTCGGATCACAACGTGATGCTCCGAGGTGAGCGGTGGATCAACGCGCGAACGAACGGCCACATCCGGCGGCATGATCACCTTGAGCCGGTGGAGCTATATAAAGGACGTTTTGGGGATGATTGGGTCGTCACGCGGGAGAACTCAGCCGGTGATCTCGAGGTCCGCCTGAAGACGCTCGAAGAGTTCCGGGGCCTTTTCGAGCGGCCGGGGCGCTTCCTCATGATCGAATCATCGGAGATCACCCAAGGCGCTCACGTCGTCCACGTTAATGCCACGAACCTGGCGGAGGCGATTCAGCCCAGGATCGGCAACACCGTGGAAGAGACGATCCGCCTCAGCGTCGAAGCTGTTCACCAGCAGTCGCGTGAAACGGGCCAGCCGATGCTGCCGCACCTGAATCATCCGAACTTCATTTATGCCGTGACCGCTGAGGACATGATCGCCGTTGAGCGACTGAATTTTTTCGAGGTTTACAACGGACACCGAGGCGTCGCGAACCTGGGCAACGACATTCGCATCGATCTTGATCGCATGTGGGACATCGTGCTGACCAGGCGACTCGCTGAGGAGAACGGCCGCATCATGTACGGCCTTGCCGTCGACGACTCGCATCATTATGAAAACAGCAACAGTGAGGTCGCCCGCCCCGGCCGCGGATGGATTGTCGTGCGGGCGGCGGAGCTCACGGCTGAGAATCTGGTCGCCGGCATGGCGGCTGGCGACTTCTACGCCACCACGGGCGTCACGATGGCCGAGATCGATGCCACGGCCGATCATCTGCATGTCGCTGTCGATACCGCGTCGGATCCGGATGCGGAGTACACCATCCAGTTCATCGGCACCCGCGAAGGCTACGATCCCTCCCACGAACCGGTTATGGCGCAAGGGGCGATCGGGAAGATCGCCGACGTCACTGACGCATGGGTTTTCGTTCAGGCGGTGGCGGATCGCGAGACAGGTGAGCAGACGCTACGCGTTTACGATAAGGACAACGACCAGTGGCACGAAGCGTCTATCGCGATGCCTGAAGGGGCCACGCGTCCGACAGGGCAACTGTATCTGCCGAGCCACGCGAGCCGCTATCCCTTCAGGGGCCAGATGCACAACGTTCGCTTCTGGCACAGCGCCCGCACCCAGGCCGAGGCCGAGCGCGACATGCAGCGGAAACTGACCGGCACGGAAGAAGGGCTCGTCGGCTACTGGCCCCTGGACGAGACCACCGGGCAGCGCGGGCGTGACCTCGTCGGCGAACGCCACGCCACCATCCACAGCGGTCGTCTCGAAGAAATCGACGGCATCAACGCACTTGCCACCGACGGACGGGCCGACCACGGTGAAGTGCCCAATGCCTCCCCGCTCGCGCCGGGCGATGAAAGCTTTACGCTTGAAATGTGGGTCAAAACCGATTCCCGCGCCCACGGGTGGAACCTGCCCCTCGAATGGGTCGGCGGCGACCGCATCTACGTCGGCCAGGATGTCGGCGATGGTTGGAACTTCGTCGTCACCACCGACGGCGTACGGACCGACACGCAGGACGGCCCCGGCGAACTCACGGAGATCCGCACCACCCACCGCTACAGCGACGACATCGGTCAGGTCCTTTACGAGACGACCGGCCACGAGGCAACGTATGAATTTGAAGGCGACGAGATTTACGTCCGCGCCCGCGTGATCTCTTCCGAGCTTCACCCCAACCCGTACGTCGAAGGCGAACGCAAGCAGGCGTGGATCCAGCCCGTAATCCCCGGCGAAGGGCTGCGGCAGGTTCCCTCACCCTGACCTTCGTTTGTATTGCGGTGCCGTTCTTAGGGACGGCGCCAGTCGGGGGCGAGTCGGACGGTGAGTTTGCGGATTTCGCCGTTGACGACGACGTCGGCCATCACCAGTTTGCGATTGCGTTCGGGCTGTAGCAGCTCGGCGACGGGGTAGGATTCGCCGAACTGGTTGGTGAAGCTTTCGATGTTGATGGGGCGGCCGCGTCCGACGGGGATGGTGTCGATGGGGGCGCCGTATTCGTGGTTGAGCCAGAGCTCAACGTTCTCGTATGCTCTGGGCGTGCGGTTATCGAGGCGAATGGCGTTGCCTTCGCGCACGATTTCGATGTTGAGCGGCTCGCCGATCGGCAGTTCCTGGGGATAGGCGCGTGCGACGTTGGGTGCGTCGAGTCGTTCGCCGCCGAACGGCATGGAGCAGCCGACGGTGAGCAAGAGCATGGCAGCGAGGAGGACCGCGGCGGGGGCGAGGGTGCGGAGGCCGACGTTGTTGGGCGAAGTGTGAGACATCATGGGGGTGGTGATGATATCATCATTTTCCCATGATCGCATCAGATGCAAAAAACACAGGTGACGGCGCTAGCGGACCCGGTCCTGCTGTGGCTGAGGGGCCGCTGGATTGGGCGGCCGAGGCACCGTATTTCCAGGCGGGGCTTGCGGGGTATTCCGACGCAGCGATGCGGTTGATCGCACGGCGGCACGGTTCGCCTTACTGCATCACCGAGGCGATGCTGGACCAGTTTCTGATCAACGGCGGGAAGGGGCTGCAGGCGGCGGAGCTTGATGAGGAGGACCATCCGATCGCGGGGCAGCTGATGGGGTCGCACCCGGAGGACATCGCTGCGGGGGCGAAGATTCTGGTCGAGCTCGGTTACGACGTGGTCGATATCAACCTGGCGTGTCCGGTGAAGAAGATTAAGAAGAAGTGCCGGGGCGGCCATCTGCTTAGTTCGCCTGGCGAAGCGATCGATATTCTGCGGGCGGTGCGTGATGCGGTCGGCGGCAGAGAGGGCGGCGGCGTGCCGTTGACGGTGAAGCTTCGACGAGCGTATGACGAGAGCGAAGTTTCGGAGGCGGCGTTTTACCAGATCTTCGAAGCGGCGATCGACCTGGGTTACAGCGGAGCGACGGTGCATGCGCGGACGGTGGAGCAGAAGTATTTGGGCCCCAGCCGGTGGCCGTTTCTGGCGGAGCTGACGCAGCGGTATCGCGATGAGATGACGCGGGGCTTTCGCATCTTCGGATCGGGTGACATTTTTACGCCTGAGTCGATCTTCGAGATGGTGAAGACCACGGGCGTGCAGGCTGCTTCGGTGGCGCGCGGGTGCATCGGCAACCCGTGGATCTTTCGGCAGGCACAGCAGCTGATGCGCGGCGAGGTGGCGACCCCGCCGACGCTGATGGAGCAACGCGAAGTGCTGCTGGAGCACTTTCAGCTTTCGGTGGATCTGCACGGCGAATCACAGGCGGGGCGGATGATGCGGAAGTTCGGCATCAAATTCTCCGTGCACCATCCCGACGGCGATGCGGTCAAGAATGCGTTCATCCGCGTGAAGAATTTGAGCGATTGGCGGGCGGCACTCGATGCGTTCTATCCGCAGACTGATGTGCAGGGGGTCACGTAGTTGGGCGGTCGACGGCTCGCGCTGATGGTGTTGATGACGCTCGGGCTGCTTAACGGTTGCTCGAAAGGGGCGTTCCTCACGCCATCGACAACGGACGTGGAGACGTCGCGGACGGCGACGCCGTTTGAAGCGCGATTCGTGGTCGGCGAATCACTTGAAGGTCGACCCCTTGAAGTGGCGACGCTGGGCAGCGGCGATGAGGTGGTTCTGATCGTGGCGACGATTCATGGCAGTGAACCTGCGGGCACGCCGCTGTGTCAGCAGTTGATCGTGGAACTGCGTGAACGACCGGACCTGCTGGACGGACGGCGGGTGATTGTGATGCCGGTGGCGAATCCTGACGGCTTGCTCGCAAGCAGCCGCGGGAATCGGCGGGGGGTGGATCTCAATCGCAACTTCCCAGCCGCCAACCGCATCAACAGCGCACGTTTCGGGCATGAGGCCCTTTCCGAGCCTGAGGCCCGTGCCCTGTATCGCCTCGTCGACACGCAGCAGCCTGACCGCATCGTCAGCATTCATCAGCCACTCGCCTGCGTCGACTATGACGGCCCGGCCGAGGAGCTGGCACAGCGCATGAGTGAGGCTTCAGGCCTGATCGTTCGCAAGCTCGGCGCTCAACCGGGATCGCTGGGGGCGTACGTCGGCAACACGCTTGGCCTGCCCATCGTCACCTTTGAACTGCCGCGCGACGCCCACCTGCAATCGAGAACAGAACTTTGGGAAAACTACGGCGAGGCGCTTCTGCAGGCCATCGCCTACGACTGAGGCTGGGGCGTGAGCACGTTTTAGACCACGCTGGTGACGCATGTAAAAACCAACGGCACCGTTCGACCGGCTCGGCGGGGCGTTTGCGAACAGGCGGTGGCGATAAAGCACGTGAAGGATGAGCCCCGATCGGGCATAATGGGCGGCACACGCGACGCGGGCGGCTGACGGCTGGTACGCCCACAAACCCCTTTCGCCTCCCACGCCTCCTTCAGGAGACGCTGATGTTTCTTGTGCTCGGCTCGGCCATCGGCTGGACCCTCGCCGCCATTGTTACCCTGGGCGTCACCGTTCCGACCGCCATCTATCTTCGCAAACGCACCGTCGAACTTGATGCGCGAGAGGCCCGGCTGCCTAACGCGAGTCGATTTGAGGACGTAGACGGTCGGCTGCGCGATCGGGAGGTGGAACTGGCAACGCTCGAGGCGAAGCTGGAAACGGCAAGGGAAACGATCGCCCGGAGCGAGGAGGCGCAGCGCTGGCTGGAGTCGCACGATGAACGGCTGAAGACCGTGGAATCTGAACGCCGGGAGGCCGACGAGCTACGCGATGGGCTGGATCGGCTTCGGCTTGATCTGGAAGAACGCACCCGGCGGGAGGCCCGGCTGAAGCAGGAGCTGGGCACGCTGGAGTCCAAGCGGGAGCAGATGGAGAATCGGCTGATCGACCTGGAAACGCAGCTGCGCGAACGGCAGGGCGAGGCGAAGTCGACGCGGGAACAGGTTGAATCGCTGCAGGCGAAGCGGGCGGAACTGAAAACGGAAGTTGGCGAACTCGACGCAGTCGCAAGACGGCAGCGGGAGCTTAAAGAACAGGTCGCTTCGCTGAGTGAGGACCATCAGCAGCTGAAGGATCGGCTGGCCGACGCGCAGCTTAAGCACACGCAATTCGTCGAGCAGATCAATGCGGCGGAGCAGACGCTGAATCAGCGGAACGCTACGGTGGCGGAACTGAGCGAACGGCTGGAATCGTTGCAGGCGCAGCGGGGGGCGCTCAAGACCGAGATCGCGGACCTTGAGCGGCTGCGTGAAGAACATCGCACGTTGCGGCAGCAAGTTGACGAGCTTGGCGGGAAGCGTTCGTGGCTGAGCGACGAGATCCAGACGCAGACGAACATGCGCGATCGGACGCGTGAGCAGGCCGAAGCCGTGGCCGCTGAGCTTGAAGGGAAAACGGCATCGCTTGAACGTGTGAACGAAGATCACGCAGCAATCTCGCAGCGGCACGAGCAGTTGCAGGAGCAGGTGGCCGACCTTGAGAAGCTGCGCGATGAACATGGCTCGTTGACCGAGCAGGTGGATGAACTGACGACGCAGCGGAATCAGCTCAACGAGCAGTTCCGGGTGCTGGAGAGTCGGCGTGATCGGACGCGGGAACAGCTTGATCTGGTGGCGGGGGACCTGAACACACGCACCCAGGCGCTGGATGCGGCCAGGGCGGAGCATGAATCGCTGCAGGCGAAACGCGGGCCGTTGAAGCAGGAGGTGGCGGACCTTGAACGCCTGCGCACCGAGTGCCAGGAACTGCGGCAACGCGTGGAGGAGCTGGATAACCGACGTGCCACGCTCACCGAAGAACTGCGGCACAGCGAGTACCAACGCGACCGCGCCCGCGAACAGCTGGACACGATCAGCGGCGAGCTGAGCGCGAAGACCGAGGCGCTTCAGGCGGCGAGCGATGAGCACGAAACGCTGATGGCGAAGCGCGGCGGGCTGCGGCAGGAAGTGGCGGAACTCGAAGCACTGGCCGAACGGCAGAAGCAGCTTGATCAGGACGTGCGGGAGCTGGCGGACCGTCGGGCGAACCTCGACGAGAGCGTCTCGGCTGGCGAGGCGCGACATGAACGGCTGACGACGGACCTCTCGGAACTCAGCGAGCAGATCGCCAACGGACGAGCTTCGCTTGAGGAGCTTGAGCGCCACGTGCAGGCGGTCACCGATGAGCGGAACACGCTGAAGGCGGAGGTGGCGGACCTGACCGAACTTTCGAAGACGCACGGCGAACTGAAGCGCACGGTCGGCGAGCTTTCTCAAAGGCAGGAACGATTGGTTAGCGAAGTTGCAGCGGCTGAATTCAAGCTGTCGCAGAAGCAGGACGAGCACGGGGCCATCAGCGAGAAGCTTGAGAAGGCGAGCGGTTCGCTCAACGAAGTGCGCGATCGTGTGGAGCAGTTGACGCAGCAGCGGGCGGAACTCGGGGCGGGCGTTTCCGAGCTAACGGTGCAATCAGAATCACGCAGCGAGCAGGTGGCGGAGCTTGCGGAACGGCTGGCGGGGCATCAGCGCGAGCTCAACGAAACGAAGGCAGCTTTGGATGCGGATCGCAAAAGCTACCGGCAGATGAGCGAGGAAGTGGAGGGCCTGATCGCCCGGCGGGGGCAGCTTGAGCAGACGATCGCGGTGCTGGAGGAGACGCTGAAAGAGATGCGGCTGCAGGCGGGGTATCGGGGATCGAACGCGGGGCCGTTGTCGGAGCTGTGGAAGCCGGCGTTGGTGAAGAGTGAGTTTGTTGGCCCGCGTGATGAGGATGAATCGTCGTGCCTGGCGCACGTCACGCAGTACATGAAGGACCTGGGGTTGATCTTCCCGCAGCGGCTGCTGCATGCGTTCCACACGGCGGTGAAGGTAAACGAGGTTTCGCCGTTGGTGGTGCTGGCCGGGATCAGCGGCACGGGCAAGAGCGAGTTGGCCCGACGATATTCCGAGGCCATGGGTATGCACTTTCTGAACCTGGCGGTGCAGCCGCGTTGGGACAGTCCGCAGGATATGTTCGGCTTCTTTAACTATCTGGAGAACCAGTATCGGGCGACCGATCTGGCGCGGGCGCTGGTGCAGATGGATCCGTTCGCCGACGAAGCGGATCGCGGATGGGATCGGCCGGAGGGCTGGGATGAGCATCTTTCGGATCGCATGCTGCTGGTGCTGCTGGATGAAATGAACCTGGCGCGCGTGGAGTACTACTTCAGTGAGTTCTTGAGTCGGCTGGAGATTCGGCGGGGTATCGACAAGCTGACGCCTGTGCAGCGACGGCAGGCGGAGATCGTGCTGGAGGTGGGCATGCACGGTGCGGGCGATCCGACGATGCGGCTGTTCGTCGATTCGAACGTGCTGTTCGTCGGCACGATCAATGAAGACGAAACGACGCAGACACTTTCAGACAAGGTGGTGGATCGGTCGAACATCCTTTCGTTCGGCAGGCCCGGCAGGCTGAGCACGCGGGGCGGGAAGAAGCGGGACGTGAAGCGGGTGGATCGGTTCCTCTCCTACGACCGCTGGCAGCAGTGGCTGCGGACGGATCGCGACCTCACAGCTGATCACGATAAGCAGCTTGACCGTTGGGTCGATCAGCTCGGCGACGCGATGGCGGGCATCGGCAAGCCGTTCGCTTTCCGCACGCACTTGGCGATGCGGACCTACGCTGCGAACTACCCGGATCGCAGCGACGCGGGCTTGAGGCTGGCCGTGGCGGACCAGGTGGAGCAGAAGATTCTGCCGAAGTTCCGAGGCCTGGATCCGAACGATGCGCCGGTCGCCCGCGCGCTGGATCAGGTGACGGCCCTTGCCGAAACGTGCAGCGATATGGCACTGGCCGACGCAATCGAGCGCAGCCGGCATGCGGGGATCAGCGACCATCAGTTCACGTTCCGTGGCGTCGATCGGCTGGCGGACCCGGTTGAGGCGCCGGCAGTGAGTGACGGGGCTTCGGCTGATTCGGCGAGCAGCAGCAATGCCGGGGCACGCCCCGCGGAGGGTTGACGGATGCGGACGCACATCGGCGACAGTGCCGTGGTCTGCCCGTGGGACATTTCGCCGGAGGTCGGCACGACGCTGACTTCGGAGGGTGACCGGTGCGTGCTGGTGACATCGGGCGACGTGCAGCGGGTGGTGCTGAGTGTGTCCGGCGAATCGCTGCCGTTGCTGGCCACCTTTGCGGACCATCGGCGGATGGTGTGGCGAAAGTTTGAACTGCCCGCAGCCGATCACGTCGGCCGAGCGCCGATCGCTGAAAACATCGTGCTGAAGCTCTTCACCGAGGCGGATTATCCGGTCACGCTTCGGGTGAATCTTTGCAACGCGCTGGCCCGGCCGATGGGGCGCGAGGAGGCGGAATCGGGCGAGACGCTGGAGGATTACGCCACGGCCATCGAAGGCACGCGACTGCCCTGGAGCGAGGCGGCCGAGGCGGCGGACGGGCTGATTCATCGGCAACTGGAACTGATCAATCGGCTGTACGATTCGGTCGATGTCGACCGCGAGATGTTTTGGGACAACCCCGGCGGCGGTGTCGGAGCGTGGCCCCTTAGGCGGCTCGTCCAGGCGTGGCGCGAGGCGGATTTCGATGGCGACGCAAGCCGGCGTGATGATGAGGGGATCGTCAAACTCAGCCGACGGCTGACGCGGCTGCTTAACGATGTGTGCCATCGCCCGCGGAAGTACCTGACTCGCAAGCGTGAGATTCTTCCGGCGGAGCGCGTGCGTGAGGTCGACTCGGCCTGTGTGCGATGGCTTGCGAGGCAGCCGGGGCAGGGCCGGCGGATGGTCGAACGCGTCGGCGTGAAGCGGCAGGCGATGGGGGTCGTGCGGTATGAAACCGCGGACACGGTGGAGAACCGCGTCGTCCGCGATTTGATTCGGCGGGCGAAGGGGGAGTGTCGGCGGGTGCTTGATCGGCGGAGCATGGAAGAGGGCACCGACGACGCGGTGGCGACGGAACTCGCTGTGTTCACCGAGATGCTCAGCCGGCTCGAGCGTGAATCACCCCTCGCCGACGTGCAGCCGATGAACGGCGTGCCGAGGCCGAACCATGTCATCGGGCGCGACCCACGCTACCGGGCGCTGTGGCGCGCGTACATGACGCTGGTCAAACGGCAGCAGCAGCGTGACCGGACGTGGCGCTGGCGGCGGCGCATCTGGGCGGAAGCGTGTCTGCTGGGGACGCTGGCGGCACTGGAAAACATCGCCTCGGCGGCCTCGGCGTGGCGCTCGCCGATGCTGATGAGGCCTGAGGAACAGTGCGGCCGATTCATCGATCCGCGCACCGCGGTCGGCCGCTGGGACCTGCCCGACGTCGGCGAGAGCGGGGCGACGCTGCTGTGGCTCGACGGCCATCAGCTTCACCAATACCAGACGCCGACGCGGCTGCCGGAACAGTTACTGCGGCTGTGTCCGGATGCGGCACTGGTGTTGCGCGACGGCCGAAAGCCTGACCAGATGCCGCTGCGGATCGTGGGCATTTGGGCGGTGCTCGGTTTTGATCTCGAAGCGGATCAACTGCGAAGGCGAACGCAGGAACTGGGAGCGGCGCTCCGCCTTGTGCCTGGCGCGACGCAGATGCGGGGGCTGCTGCTGCTGCCCGATGGATTCGTCGGGCGAACGGGGACCAAGGAAGCGAGCGCCGATCGCGTGTGGCTGGACCCGTGCCTGGGCTTGCGTCTGCCGATGCCGGTGCAACGCAGCGAGGCGCTACTCGAAGCGGCGATCCGCGAGGTGGTCACCAGATGAGCACGGAGACGAACACGCACGAGCAGGACGTGGCTGCATCGCTCGTCACCACGGTGGGTGTTGAGCTTGATGTGCTGGAGGCGCACGTGGCGCGGTGGGTCGGTGGTGACGAGGGGCATGCCGAGAGTTTGTCGTTGGGTGATTTGCCGTTGCCGCCTTCGGTGGTGCTGCCACGTTTTGCGGGGGAGGGGGTGCAGGCTGACGTGGCATGGCCGGTGCACCCGCGGAGCACAGGAGATCATTGGCCGCCCGAGGCGCGTGTGAGTTTCGCTGAGGGGGAGCGCGCACCGGCGCGGATGCCGATGGCGTATGCTTGGCCGATGCTGGCGCATGATCTGGCGTGGCAGTGGGAGCCGGCCTCGGATGAAGCACGCGGCCGGCGGGTGCGATCGATCACAGCGGCCGACGCCGTCGCCCATCTGCTGGCGGGGCTGCGTGATTCGGCGAAGCTTGACCATGCGGAGCAGGTGGTCGTGGTGCCGACTTACCTTCAGCGTGCTGCGATGGACGCTTTGCGAGAGGCGGCCGGACGGCGACGGTTGAATGTGCGGTTGGTGAGTGGGGCCGTTGCTGCGGCGATGGGTTGGATCGGCCTTCAGCCTAAACGCGTCGAGAATCGGGCGACGGTGTTGGCGCTGCATCTGGGGCTCGATGCGTGGGAAGCATCGCTGGTGAACCTGACGCGGGAGGGCGACGGGGATGATCATCGTGTGCGGGGCAGGGTGCAGGGCGAAGCGCAGCCGCCGCTGCTGAGCGTGGGCATGGAGATGATGCACCGGGTGGCGGAGCGGGCGGTCGAGATTTCAGCGAAGCAGCAGAACCCGGCCCGGGTTTGGGAACTCATGTGGTGTACGCCCTGGCTTCGCACGGCACTGAACCTGCTGAGCGATGAGAAGACGACGATTCCGCGAGAGCTTGCGTTCCTTGCGCCACATGTTCAGCGGCAGGAGTTTCTGCGTCAGCAATGTCGCAGTGCCATGCAGCGAGCGCCGGGGGTGGGGGCGGAGGTGCCGGCCCTGATGCGGCGATACCGCGTTGGGGAAGGTGGTTTCGCCGCGACGCGTGACTGGGTGAACGCGCAGCGGAAGATGCTGTCTGGCGTGCTGCTGCACGGGGCGATTGTGACGGGGCCGCTGGCGCATGTGCCATATGAGCCGGGGCGTTCGTTCGGCGAGTTTTATCTGCAGCAGTTCGGCGTGAAGCCGGCTGAGGTGGTGATCGAGGGGCGCGATGTTTCGGCGGGGATTCTCTCGCGTGGGGCCGCTTTGTGGGGCCGCTACCCGTGGGATGGGTGACCGGGGGAAATGGCGAATGGCGAAAAATTCGAATGACGAAAGAGGGGGGAGCGTCGCATTCGACTAGCCACCGCGTCTGTCTTGCAAGGTGGGGGGGGTGGTCCGACGGGTTGGTTGCGGTTTGGCCCGATGGTCTGCAACGTTCGCGGCGCATCTGATTCAGTCAGGAAGTGTGCCGTTCGTTGTTGAGGTGGGAGAGTGCGTGATGCCGGAGCCGTATCGTGATCGCATTGAAGCGGGCGAAGTTCTTGCAGCGACGCTTCGCGAGTTGGCCGATCGGCCTGACGTGACGATCTTGGGTCTGCCTCGCGGCGGCGTGCCGGTTGCGGCGGAGGTGGCGACGACGCTGAATCTTCCGCTGGATGTGATGGTGGTGCGGAAACTCGGCGTTCCAGGTCAGGAAGAACTGGCGATGGGCGCCATCGCAGGCGGCGGCGCCAGTGTGTTGAACGACGCGCTGGTGGCGCAACTGAACATCCCAGCGGACACGGTGAATCTGGTCACCGATCGGCAGCGGCGCGAAGTGCAGTATCGCGAGCATCTTTACCGGGGCGAGCAGCCGCCGTTGAGCCTGACCGGGCGGACCGTGGTGCTTGTTGACGATGGCATCGCGACAGGGGCGACGATGCGGGCCGCAGTCCAAATGGCAAGGCAACTGGGGGCAAATACCGTCATCGTGGCTGTTCCCGTGGCACCGGATCAGGCGATCGAAAAACTCGCTCGAGTGGCGGACCGGGTGGTGTGCCCGAAGATTCCCGCCGACTTCTATGCCGTGGGACAGTGGTACGAGAACTTCGAGCAGGTGGGCGACGACGAAGTCAGAGAGTTTCTCAAGCACGCACGCGATCAACGCGCAGAAGGGCAGCGCCATGATGAATCCTAGAGCCGTCGCGCTTCGCACCGAGGTCGAGATTCAATCGGCGAACGTCACGCTTACCGGCGACGTGACCGTCCCGGAGAATGCGACCGGCCTGGTGGTGTTCGCCCACGGCAGCGGGTCGAGCCGGTACAGCCCTCGTAATCGGTTCGTCGCGGACCAACTCAATACCGTGGGCTTGGGGACCGTTCTGGTCGATCTGCTGACGCTCGACGAAGAGTTTGTCGATCGGCGGACGGCTCACCACCGCTTCGATATCAATCTGCTGGCCGACCGCTTGATCGGCACGATCGATTGGCTCGATGCGCACCCGCAGACGCAGGGGCTTCGGCTGGGGATGTTCGGCGCGAGCACCGGGGCGGCCGCGGCGCTGGTGGCGGCGGCGGAACGCTCGGAGCGCGTGCGGGCTGTGGTATCCCGGGGAGGACGCCCGGATCTTGCGGGGCAGGCGCTGACGCAGGTCACGGCCCCGACGCTTTTGATCGTCGGTGAAGCCGATCGGGCCGTGCTGCAGTTGAATCGGCAGGCGGCAGAGAAGCTCAGCGGCCCTCATGAGCTGAGCATCATTCCCAAGGCTGGGCACCTTTTCGAAGAGCCGGGTGCCCTTGAGCAGGTGGCCCGTCTGGCGTGTCAGTGGTTTGCCGAGCACTTGGGCGATCCAAGCCGACCATGTCCGTGAAGAAGTGGCCCGTCGGGTGCGAGTTGACAGCTCCGGGCGTTGGAATTGTCATAAGTCCATATCCCTGCTTTGGCGTCTTGGGGATTTGGTTTATAAACCTCATGTGGTATAGCACTAGCGTAAATGCAAATCTTGTCGTGCATTGTCGTAATTCGTGTTGCAACGGCAGGGTCGCGTGATATGCTGTGTTCATGGCAACACAAGAAAGTCAGGTCATCCCGGTCTCGAACGCCCAGCGACTGGCGAACATGATCGAGTCGGATATCCGTAGGCGTGCGTTGGTGCCGGGCGATGCCTATCTGCCGGCCGAGGATGTGGCCCGCATGCTGAACGTCACCCCCCGCACCGCCAACCGTGCGATGCAGCTGCTGGCGCAGGATGGGGTGTTGGATCGGCGGCGAGGGGTCGGCACGTTCATCGGCGAGCATGTGAAGCAGGGCGAACCGGTCCAACTGCGATGTGTGCATGTGCTCATCACGATGCAGCGGCTGCGGACGGGTTTCGTGGCCGACGATCTGCTGGCGGGACTATCGCAGGAACTGGGGTGCGATATCCAGTTCAATCTGGTGCCGGCTGAGCAGCCGCTTGAGTATGTCCGGCGGGTGATCGACGAGAATTCGGGGGACGGCCGGATGGTCGGCACGGTGCTGGTGGGATGTCCACGCCTGGTCCAGGAATTTGTTGGCGAGTCGGGCGTGCCGGCCGTCGTGTTCGGCAGTGTCTACCCCGGCTCCGAGCGGCTGCCTTCGATCGATCTTGACCATTTCGATCTCGGTCGGCAGATGGCGCGGCGGCTGCTGGAGCGCGGTCATGAACGACTGGTTCTGTTGACGCGTGAGAGTTGGCTGCGTGGCGACAATCTGCTGCTGGACGGCATCAATGCGGAGATGGCGGAGCGGGGGATGCGGCAAGGATCGCTGATCGTGCGGAGTGTGCCGCCGGATCACGAAGCGGCTTCGCAGGAGGTGGCGAGGCTGATGCGTGACGAACCGGGCGCGACGGGGTGGATGATCCGCGGACGGACCAACACAGAAGCAGCGCTGGCGACGTGGCGACGGGCGGGCGTGGTGCTTGGCCGGGATATTGAATTGGTCAGCGACACCGACGGTGCGATCACGCAGCCGAGCCGGGGCCACAGTGTGATGGTCACGCAGTTGACGTACCGAGAGCGCGCGATTCAGGCGGGGCGTCTGTTGGCGGAGCGCGATCAGGGGGCGGGGCCGCGACACATCGGCATCGCCGTCGAGCTTCAGGAGGTGGATTCAGAGATACCGTTCGGCGGGCACGAAGGCCCCAGCGGCTCCTCGCTTGAAGCTCCATCGGGCTGATTGGCTTCTGCATCCCGCGGTCGAAGTAACGAGTTAGCTAATTATAGTCAAGGATTTTGCATGCAGAACTTGAGTTTGAAGGGGCTGATTGCAGCCACCTATACGCCGATGCACGCCGACGGTCGGCTGAATCTTCCGATGATCGAGACGATGGTCGAGCGGCTGATTGCCGACGGCGTGGACGGGTTCTACATCTGCGGCAGCACGGGCGAAGGAATGTCGCTCTCCAGCAGCGAACGCCGCGACGTCGCCGAGGCCTACGTGGGAGCAGCCGCCAAGCGCGTGCCTGTCGTCGTGCAGGTCGGGCATAACGCCGTTACCGAAGCGCAGGAACTCGCCGCCCACGCTCAGCAAATCGGGGCGACAGCCATCTCCGCCAATGCTCCTTCCTACTTCAAAGTGCAGTCCGCGGACATGCTGGCGCGCTGTATGGCCGAGATCGCTTCGGGCGCACCCGACCTGCCGTTTTACTACTACCACATCCCCGCACTCACCGGCGTCAGTGTCGACATGCTCGACTACCTCGACCGCGCCGCCGCGTCGACGCCGACCTTTGCGGGCGTGAAGTACACCATGCCGACGCTCGACGAATATCAGGAGTTGATGGCGTGGGACGACGGCCGCCTCGACGTTCTGTGGGGCTGCGATGAAATGCTGCTGCCCGCGCTGGCGGTCGGTTCGCAGGGAGCTGTCGGCAGCACGTACAACCTGTTCTCCCCGATCTACCGCCAGGTGCTGGCCGCCTTCGAAGCGGGCGATCTGGTCACGGCCCGCGCGGCACAAGGGAAGGCGATTCAGGTGATCCGCACCATCAAGCGATTCCCCTTCCACTCGGCGATGAAGCAGATTTTCACGATGCGTGGCATCGACTGCGGCCCTTGCCGCTTGCCCCAGCCGGCGCTCAGCAGCGACGATGTCCGCGACCTGCGGGCCGCACTTGAAGCGCTGGGACTGCTCGAAAACGCCACGGTCTCCGCGTCCACCTCCCAGGAGTAAGCGAACGTGATACCTCGCCTTTTGACTCAGACGGTTTGCGCGCTCGCATTGGTGATGGTGGCGGTGACGCCTGTCTTCGCTGAGTCGGTCAGTCGGACGGAGCATGATCTGCTGAAGTGGACGGCCCTGCCGGACCTGCCCAATGAGCGGGGCGTCGCGGGGGCGATGGTAGGCACCCACAACGGCGCACTCATCGTGGCTGGGGGCGCGAACTTCCCCGACCCGATCTGGGAAACCGACAAGGTCTGGCACGATGATGTCTGGGTGCTGACCCACGACGACGGCCGGGAACTGGTGTGGCTGGGGCCGTTTGAGCTTGATCGTCCGGTCGCTTATGGCGCGACAGTCAGCGTCGAGGATGGGGTGGTATGCCTCGGCGGCGACGACGGCGAAAAGACCTTCGCCGACGCGTTCATGCTCTCATGGGACGATGAAACCAACGAGCTTCACCAGACCCCGCTGCCGAGCATGCCTGCGCCCGCCGCCTACGGCAGCGCGACCGTCATCGGCTCAACCGTCTACTTCGCCGGCGGCCTGCGCGACGAAGACCTTGAACAGACGATGAGTAACTTCTGGCGGCTCGATCTTTCCAAGCAGGAGGAGGAAGACTTCGGCTGGGAGGTGCTGCCGAGTTGGCCGGGCCCGAGCCGGGCGTTCAACCTGACGGTGGCGCAGCACAACGGTTTCGATGATTGTGTCTACGTGATCAGCGGGCGGCGCGCGAATGATGCCGACGAAGTCGCCGACGTGACGGGGTTCGTGGCGAACGACGATATCTTCGTGCTGCACGACGTGTATGAGTTCAATCCGAGGAAGTTTGGCGATGCCGGGGCTGATGCCCAGCCGGGTGATGGCTGGCGTCAGCGGGCGGATGTGCCATGGGGCGTGATGGCCGGCACGGCTGCAGCGGTGGGGCAGTCGCACGTGTTCGTGCTTGGCGGTGCCGACGGCACGTTGATCAAAGACGCAGCGGAACTGGGCGATGACCACCCCGGTTTTCGGCGCGACGTGCTGAGCTACCACACCATTACCGATACCTGGATCATCGCCGGCGAAATGCCCGCCAATCAGGTGACGACCGAAGCGGCGCCGTGGGGCGACGGATTCGTCGTCACTTCAGGCGAAGTGCGGCCGCGCCACCGAACGCCCGCCGTCTGGCTGGTCGAGCCGGACGAGACGCCGCTTGGCTTCGGCGCGATCGACTTCACCGTGCTCGTCGCGTACCTGCTGGCGATGGTCGGCGTGGGCGTCTACTTCGCACGCAAAAACCAGAACACCGACGACTACTTCCGCAGCGGCCAGCGCACGCTCTGGTGGGTGGCCGGCTGTTCGATCTTCGCGACCATGCTCAGCTCCATCACCTACATGGCCATTCCCGCCAAGGCGTTCGCGCAGGATATCGTGTGGCTGGTGGGCAACATGATGATCCTCGTCGTGGCCCCGTTGGCGATCTTCGTGGCCCTGCCGTTCTTTCGGCGGATCGACGCGACCAGCGCCTACGAGTATCTCCAGAAGCGTTTCAACATGCCCGTTCGGCTGTTCGCCAGCGGCCTGTTCACCCTGTTCCACCTCTTCCGCATGGGCATCGTGATGGCCTTGGCGGCACTGGCGTTGGCGACCATCACGCCGCTCAGCGCCCCGCAGTGCGTGCTGGTGATGGGCCTGCTCAGCGTCGTCTACTGCACGCTCGGCGGCGTCTCCGCAGTCATGTGGACCGACACCATCCAGACCTTCGTGTTGCTCGGCGGCGGCATCCTCTGCCTTATCCTCGCCGTTCGCGGCGCGCAGGGCGGCCTCGGCGAAGTGTGGCAAACTGCCTCCGCTGACGACAAGTTGCACCTGTTCAACATCGGCTGGGATGCCACCAGCACGTCGCTTGTGCTATGGGTCGTCGTCCTCGGCGCGATCGGGCAGAACGTCGCCTCGTACACCTCCGATCAGGCCGTCGTCCAGCGCTACATGACCACGCCCGACAGCAAGCTTGCTGCCAAGTCCATCTGGGCCGCCGCCATCATCGCCATCCCCGCCTCGTTCCTGTTCTACTTCATGGGCACCGCGCTTTACGTCTTCTACAAATCCAACCCGCAGAAGTTGGATCCGACCTTCATGACCGATCAGATTCTGCCCCTGTTCATCGCCCACGAATTGCCCGTCGGCATCGCGGGGCTCATCGTGGCGGGCATTTTCGCCGCGGCGCAATCCACCATCTCCACCAGCATGAACTCCACAGCGACGACGGTCGTGACGGACTTCATGCGGCCGTTCAAGCTCGTCGATTCCGAACGCGGCTACCTCAACGCAGCCCGAGCGCTCACGCTCGGCTTCGGCATCGGCGGGACGGCACTCGGCCTGCTGTTCGTTGATCCGGATAACCGCTCGTTGTTCGGATCGTTCATCACGGTCATCGGCTTCTTCATGGGCGTGCTCGGCGGGCTGTTCATGCTCGGCATGCTCACCCAACGCGCCACCGCCAGGGGCGCGGTGTATGGCGCACTGATCGGCACCTCCGTGGTCGTGAGCGTCTGGTGGTTTACCGACATCGCAGGCTACCTCTACGCCGCTATCGGCATCGGCGTGTGCTTCGTTGTCGGCTACCTCGCAAGCCTGTTTGAGCCATCGCGGAAATCACTCGATGGGCTGACGATCTACACCGTGTTACCTAAGCAGGAGTCCGAGGCATGGGTCCCGACCGGCTCGCCGAACTGAGAAACATCTACCGCGACGGCCTGCTCAACGACACGCTGGCGTTCTGGTTTCCCCGCTGCGTCGACGAGAAACACGGCGGCTACTTCACAGCACTCGACCGTGACGGCACGCTGATCGATGACGACAAAAGCGTCTGGGTGCAGGGCCGGGCCGCCTGGCTGCTGGGGACGCTTTACAACATTGTTGAGCCGCGTGAGCAGTGGTTGGATTGGGCCCGCAGCGGTATCGAATTTCTCGATCGCCACTGCTTCGATCCCGCCGACGGCCGCATGTGGTTCCACGTCACGCGCGACGGCAGGCCGATCCGCAAGCGCCGTTACGCGTTCAGCGAATCCTTCGCCGCCATCGCCTACGGCGAATACGCCCGCGCCACCGGAAGTGACGAATATGCCGAGAAAGCCCGCCGCTGCTTCGATGCGTTCGTGACACATCAGGGCGAGCCGAAGTTCACCGACGTTCGGCCGATGCAGGGGTTGGGGCACCCGATGATCGCCATCGTCACGGCGCAGGAGCTGCGCGATTCCATCGGCTTGGCTGATGCGGACGCATGGATCGACCGCAGCATCGAAACCATTAAGCGCGATCACATGAAACCCGACCTGCAGGCGGTGATGGAAACGGTCGGGCTCGGAGGCGAGGTGCTTGACCACTTCGACGGCCGAACGCTGAATCCCGGTCACGCCATCGAAGCGGCCTGGTTTATCATGCGGGAAGGGCAGCGGCGCAATGACAGCCAACTTATCAAGACGGGCCTGACGATTCTCGACTGGATGTGGGAACGCGGCTGGGATCGCGAGCACGGCGGGCTGCTCTACTTTGTCGACGTCTTCAATAAGCCCGTGCAGGAATACTGGCACGATATGAAATTCTGGTGGCCTCAGAACGAAGCAATCATCGCGACGCTGATGGCCCACCAGATCACCGGCGAGCAGCGCTACGCCGACTGGCATCGGCAGGCGCACGACTGGGCCTACAAGCATTTCGCCGATGCGGAGTACGGCGAGTGGTTCGGCTATCTGCACCGCGACGGAACACCATCGTCGACGTTGAAGGGGAACATGTGGAAGGGGCCGTTCCACCTGCCGCGCATGCAGTTGACGTGCATGCGACTGCTTACACCTGATGGTCAGCAAGTCGGCAGTTGAGGGGGAACATCACGATAACTTTCGCGGGTGCCCCGGCCAGCGAACGAAGTGAGACGGCCGGGTTCACGAACTGCGGCCGGCCTGAAGCAGGCGTAGGGGATCGGTCCGACCCACGAGCAGAGCGGGGATGACGCTGGCGACGAGGGTGACGGCGAGCGTGATGCCGACGCCCACCATCAGCGGGCGGACGGGGACGACGAGCGGTGGCGCGTAACCGGCGAGGTGGCCGCCCATGATCAAACCGACGTGAGCGAGGATGAGCCCGGCTGCGACGCCGAGCGCCGAAGCGATCAACCCGATGAGGACCGCTTCGGTGATGACCAGGCGGATGAGCCCCGCGCGCGTGAGGCCAACACATCGGAACACACCAAGTTGCCAACGGCGTGCGCGGACGGAGGCCATGATGGTGTTGAGCACGCCGAGCGAAGCGACGGCGAGTGCTGCCAGCGCGACGGCGGAAAGCATATCCACCAGGCGAAACAGCGCCTCGTCGACGCCTTCTTTGAGTTCTCGCGTGTCGGCGGCAAGGAGGCCGAAGCGTTCGCCGGCAGCCTCTCGAACATCGCGGACAATGGCTTCCTTGTCGCGGGCGCTGTCGAGGTTGGCCATGAACAGGTGGATGCGGGGGATGCCGAAGTCGCGGCGGACGTTGTCGATGCTGGTGATCATGGAGCCGACGGTCCAGCTCTCCATTTCACGTTGCAGATCGAACAGGCGGGCCGCACGGTCGGCGGCGAGAGAGCGCATCACGCCGACGATCTCGTAATCGACCTCGCCGTGATTCGTCGTGTTGATGGGGATGGTGTCGCCGATGCTGAACTGCCTGAGGTTCTGGAATTCTTCGGTGATAACGACCGTGCGGCCGCCCTGCTTGAGCGCCCGGCGGGCGGTGGCGGGATCGCCGAGGAGGTAGTCGACGCCGATCATCGGTTCGCGTGGCGGATCGTCTGAACCGAGGGCGCGGTCGATGTTAACACCGAACATCATGGTGGCGTTGGGCCGCTGCATGGCACCGAAGAGGGCGATGACATCGGTGCCGAGTTCGGGCGAGACGAGGGCGACGGGAAGGAGCGATCCTTCGCGGATGCCGGGGACGTCGTTGATGCGCTCGAGGTTGTCCGGGGCGATGCCGAGCGGCGAGAAGAGGATCATGTCGGGGAACTGATCGGGCAGTTGCCAGTCGGCGATGAGCGATCGGCCGTGCGCCTGAATGGCGACGAACGTGGCGAGCCCGACGCTTAGCGCAGCGACGGTGCCGGCGGTGCGCCAGAGTCCGCTGCTGAGTTGCTGTCGAAGCAGGTCGCTTCTAACGGCGAAGAGTCTGGCGACCAGAGGCGTGAACAGCGGCTCGATCAGGCGGATGCAGGCGGGCGTGATGAGGAACAGCCCGAGCAGGAGGGTGGGCAAGCCGAGACCGAGGTGGAGGTAGAGGCGCACGTTCTGTTCGATGCCGGGCGTGAGGACGATGGCGTATTCGACCGCGACGAGGGCGAGGCCGAGCAGTGCGAACACGAGCGTCATCCCTCGGCGAGGCGGGCGGCCCTGCGCGGTCATCGCCTGGAGCGGATCGATGCGCGTCGCGGTGATCGCCGGAAGCAGGCTCGCCAGCAGTGCAGCAAGCAACGCGCCGCCGACGCCGAAGATTACGCCGCCGGCGTTCAGTACACCCCCCGCGAGGAAGAGATCGGGGTATCGCCCGGCCAGCAGGGCAATCCAAAGCCAGCCGAGCAGCACGCCGAGGGCCGCCCCGATCACTGCGATCACCAGGCCTTCGATCAGCACGAGTGCTGCGATCTGGGGTTTCACCGCACCGATCGCGCGCAGCATCGCCAGCACACGTGAGCGTTCGGCGACGCCCATCGAAAGTGTGGAGAAGATGATGAAGGCAGCGGCAAGCATCGCGATCGCGCCGCCGGCGTAGCTGAGCACCTCCATGCCGACAATGCCCTGATCGAACATCTGCTTGTGCCCGGCTTCGGTGCGCACGCTCAACTCCGTACCGGCCAGATCGCTGCGGCCTTGCCACCGCTCAGCGAATGCCTCCACATCCTCGTCTGGTTGCAGCACGACCTCGATGCGATTCACCGCGGCGTCGTAACCGGCCCATTCCTGGAGCACGTGCAGAGGGAGATAGATCGCGGGCGGTTCCATCCACAGTGCTTCCGGCCGGGTGAGGATGCCGACGACTTCGATCGCAAGCGGATCTCCATCTGCAACGGGGAGGGCGATAGTCGAGCCGATCTCCAGGTCCAGCCGTTGGGCCACACCGTCACCGATGACAGCGACCGCTTGCCGTTCGCCTTCGGGGAACCATTCGCCCTCGGCTAGCTCCCGCCGCCCGACATCATGAGCAGCCGGATCACCCAGCCCGCGCAGCCGAACGGGCCAGGGCGAGGCGGTGCCGCCCTCCTCGTCAATCAGAAGGGAAGAAGTCGAAAGCAGGGGCCGAATCTCACGAACGCGCGCGTCATCCTGCATCGCCCGAACGTAAGGATCGGCGATCACATCGGACGAATCATCAGGCGTGACCACCACGTCCACGGCACTGTAGAAATCGTCGAGCAGGTGGTAGGCGACCGCGTGCAGCGAAGTGAACGCACTGGTCATGGCGACAACGAGGCTGACCGCAGCGGCCATCGCGCCGACCGTCAGCGCCACCCGCATACGCGTCTGCTTCAGATTCGCTAGCGAAAGTCGAAATATGACCATGGCGTTTTACAATCGCGTGGAGGGGAGACTGGGGGAATCAAGGCGAGGCCGGGGCCGCCAACAGCGTCTGGTACAGGTTCGCCAGTTCGGCAGCATCTTTCATGTCGGCGATGGCTGCACGGTGACACAACTGCCCGTCACGGATGAACACCGCGTCGCGCGCGTACATACCCACCGACGGCTCATGGGTCACCAGCACGATGCTGACGCCTTCGGTCTCGTTGAGATCGCGTAGCAGACGACAGATGGCGATGGAGTTGGACGAATCGAGATTGCCTGTCGGTTCGTCAGCCAGGACGACGGCGGGACGTGTCACCAGCGCTCGGCCGATGGCAACGCGTTGCTGTTCGCCGCCGCTTAAGGCGTCGGGGCGGTGCGTGGCTCGGCGCTCGATGTTCAGCTTGTGAAGCATCTCGTCGACCCGCTCGCGGATCGTCGCTTCGCGCTCGCCGGCCAGGCGTAACGGCAGGGCGACGTTCTCGGCTGCGGTGAGGGTCGGGATCAGGTTGAAGCTTTGAAAGATCAGCCCGATCTGCTCGCGGCGGAAGTGCGTGAGCTTGCGATCACTTAACGCACTGAGCGCTTTGCCGAGCACGAGGACGCGGCCTTCGTCGGGGTGCGTCAGCCCGGCCATCAGGTGCAGCAGCGTGCTTTTGCCGGAACCGCTGGCGCCCATGATGGCGGTGAAGTCGCCTTCCTCAATGTTCAGGCTGAGGTGATCCAGCGCGACCACCGCCGTTTCGCCGGAACCGAAACGCTTGACGACATTTTCAACCGAGACAGGCGTATTCATAGGGCCATTGTAACGGGCGAATCTGCTGCGTCCTGTTGATCACGCTGGGATGTGATGCGGGAGTGTCGGCCGGGTGATGGTGAACGGGGCGGCGATGGCGAGGGGGATGCCCACCATCCAGAAGGCGGTGAACGCGGGATCGTAGAGGCCGGTCCAATCCTTGACCGCGCCGAAGATGAACGGCCCGGCACTGGTCGACGAAACCGCTAGGGTGGCCAGCAAACCGCGGATGCTGCCGATGTGTCGACGGCCGAAATACCGGGGCCACAAGGGTGCCAGCGATGCGAGCAACAGGCCCTGCGTCACGCCCATCGCGATGCCGGCTGAGACCACCATCAGCCTGGAATCGGCCGCCTGCAGCAGCGCCAGCGAAACGGAGATGCCGGCCGTGCTGACCGCGATGAGCCAGGGCAACGGGACGCGGTCCGCCAGTGCACCGCCGATGAGGTGCGTCACGGCAAGCGTGGCGGCAAACGCGGTGAACAGGGCGGCCACATCGAGTTCGCCCAGCCCTCGATCTTCGAAGAGCGGCATGATGTTGAACAGCACGCCCGTGTTCGCCATCCCCCAAAGCACCCAGGGCAGGGCGGCGAACCAGAAGGTGCGGGTGCGGATCGCTTGATTCAGCGTCAAGCCGATATCCAGCGGGGAGGGTTGATCGTCGGGCGGCGCATCGTCGTCATCATCAAAAGTGCGACCGTCGGTGCATTGGCCGACGTATTCGGGGCGATCGTGGAACAGCCACAGCAGCAACGGCAGCATCACGATCAGGATCGCACAGCCGACGATGAGGTACGCCGACCGCCAGCCGACGGCCTCGAGAAGCCAGAGGTTCATCGCGGGGACCACCGCAATCGCGCCGGCCATGCCCAGATGCCGGAACCCTTCGACGGTGCCAAGGCGTCGTTCGAACCAGAACGCCAGCGTGTTGCCGCTGAGCATGCTGAGGGCGCCCTGTCCGAACATGCGGAGCAGAAAAAACGCGAGGAACAGTGTGAACAGCCCCGAGGCCATGGCCGTTACGCCGCACGCTCCGGCCAGCAGCAGCACGGCGGCGATCTTCGAGCGTCGCAAACCGAAACGATCGGAGAGTATCCCGATGTAGCTCATCGGCAGCGAGGCCAGAAGCGTGCCGAACATGTACGCGCCGGTAAGTTGGCTGTGGCTGAGGCCGAGCTCGTTGCGGATGGCGCTGTTGAAGGGGGCCACGCCGAAGGTTTGCGCCGGCGCGGTTGAGATGGCGGCCAGCGTGGCGATCGCGAGGATCACCCATCCGTAATAGATGCGACTGGCGAGAAAAGCGGAGACCGGGTGAATCGGCCCGGCATCGGGATGGCGATCGATCGTCGGCATATTGCGTTCAGGAGCGTGGCGGATCGTGGTGGGCGTGGGTGGGCGAGCGCGGGTTGCAGACTCTATCGCTGCTGAGTCGCGGAAGCAATGCGGCTACGCTGCGTTCGTTTCACCCGCACGGGCGAGCACCACGGTGTTCGTCTCCGGGCGGTTGTGAAGCGGGTTGAAAAAGGTGATCTCGTGAAGTGCCACGCTCGCAAACATGCTGCGAAGGTCTTGCAGGAAGGCTTCGCCGGGCACCTCGGCCGACCAGAGTCCGAAGATGCCGCCCGGCCGCAGGTGATGCTGCATCGCAACAAGCCCGCCTTCGCTGTAGAAGCGGCCATGGGAAGCGTTAAGCAGCGCCTCCGGCGCGTGATCGATATCAAGCAGGATGGCGTCGTAGCGGCCAGCTGAATCCTCCGGCAGTTGCTCGCGGAACTGGTCGAAGAAGTCGGCGTGCACGATCTCGCAGCGTGGATCGTCGACAAGTTGCGCCGCAGCGGGGACCAGCCTTTCACGATGCCAATTGATGACCGGCGCGAGATACTCCACCACGCGAACCCGCCGAACGTTCGGATATTCAAGCGCGGCTGCTGCGGTATAGCCGAGCCCCAAGCCCCCGACGAGCACGTCGACAGGCCTATCGCCCAAAGCATCGAGCGCCAGCGTGGCCAGCGCCCGCTCGCTGTCGTTGATGAGACTGGACATCAGAAATTCGCCGTTGAGCGTGACCTCGTGGATCTCCGTCCCCGGCAGCGTGGCCGACGCCCGCACACGCAAACTCAACTCCCCCAACGGCGTGTCCTGATTATCCAGTTCCTGAAAACGTAAACGCATTTTTGCCAACCAAAGGAGATTGCTGCACAGAGAGGTAAAGCGATACCCGGGGGGACGATCATAAAGCCTCCGGCCCCTCGGAGCGAGACGAAGGGCACCTGTGGCGATTGTCCGGTTGCAGCGAAGCATCAGCGACGGTTGTGCGCAGTCTAGGTAGCCATGGTCTTTGGTCAGGCGGTGGTCTCAGCTTCGGAGAAGGTGAAGGCCGGCAGGCGAACGATTTCGCCTCCCTTCTCTGCCGACTCATGAGCGCACAGCCCGGTGCAGGTCCAGTTTGCCGACTGGCGTGCGTTGGGGAACGGCTGGCGGTCTTCGGTGAGTGCGGTGAGGAATTCGTGGACCATGTGCGGATGCGAGCCGCCGTGGCCGCCGCCCTGCACGAACGAAAGGTGCGCGTGCTCGTCGGCATCGTAGACGCCGGCCTGGGTGAACGAGGCGATCTCGTCAGGCAGCAAGTGGCCGTAGTCCGGCACCTTGACCCGCTCGGGGATCTCAGGCTCGGGCTTCTTAGCGGTGTGGATGACCGGGTCTTCCCCCTCGATCAGAGGCCATTCATAGCTCTTCTTTGAGCCGTAGACATTGATCGATTCACGGTACTGCCGGGCCACATCAAACAGCGAGCGGTAAATGTGAGCCGAGAGGTCCGAATCCTTCAGCTTGATGTGACAGGTTTCCACAGCGAACGGCGAGCCGGATTTCTGCGCCAACCGATCTTCGACCTTCCCCGAGCCGAAACACGAGACGTACTCCGCGTCCCCCTGCACAAGCCCGAGCATCGGACTCACCACATGCGTCGCATAGTGCATCGGCACCATCGCTTCCCAATAGCTCGGCCACCCTTCCATGTCCTGCGGGTGCGACGCCTGGAGGTATTGAATGCGGCCGAGTTCGCCGTTGTCGTAAAGCTCCTTCACGAAGAGGTACTCACGGCTGTAGACGACCGTTTCCATCATCATGTACTTCAGGCCCGTCTTTTCGACGAGGTCGACGATCTGCCGACAGTCTTCGATGCTTGTCGCCATCGGCACGGTGCACGCGACATGCTTGCCCGCTTTCAATGCTGCGATGGACTGAGCGGCATGCGCCTGGATCGGCGAGTTGATGTGCACAATGTCAACGTCGGGATCGGCCAGCAGATCCTCATAGCGGCTGTATCGCTTCTCGACGCCGAACTGGTCGCCCACCTCGTTCAACTTGCTCTCGGTCCGCTGGCAGATGGCGTACATGTTCGCCAGGGGGTGACGCTGATAGATCGGGATGAATTCAGCGCCGAAACCAAGTCCGACAATCGCGACATTCAGTTTTTTGCTCATGGCTAGTCTTTCGTGAGGGCGGCTATCAAAGCAGGAAAAGTCGTTGGAAAGGCTCACTCGACGATCAGGATACCGTTCATGATGCGCCAGTGTCCGGGGAACGTGCAGACGAAGGGATACCTGCCCGGCTCCTGCGGCGCGGTGAACGTCAGCGTGTATGCTTCGTGCGGATTCACCATCGGTGTGGCAAACAGCACGTCGTCGGTCTTGGGCACGTAGTGCTGCTCGATTGCCTCGGCTGAGCCGATCATCTGATCCGCGAGTTGCCCGACGCGCTCGAGCGAATCGGGCTTGAGGATCAGCAGGTTGTGCTGCATGTGGTCGTTGTTGGTGAACGTGAGGCGGACGTCTTGCCCAGCATCCACAGTGATCGTCTCCTGATCAAAGCGGATGAGGTTCGCCAGCACCCCGAGCTCGATAACGCGGGTGTCACCGTCGATGACGACTTCGTGGTCGGTCGCCCCGCCGCCGGCCTGAGCGCGGGCGTGGGTTTCAACGCGACCGACGATGCGCTGAGCGCGGTCGTCGGGGGCACTTTCAAGGGCGACGAGTTGAACATCATCGAACCAGGCGGTGCCGGTGGCTGAGCCCCATCCGCCGAAGAGCGCGTTGATGGTCAGCGACGTTCGGTTGCCCGAGTTGAAGGAGGTCTCGACGCGGGTCCAGTCGTTGTCGCCCTCAAGGCCGGTCGTGCGGGCGCCCTCTGCCCCTTGCAGTTCGTGGACGTTGAATAGTGCCCCGTGGGCGTTGCCTTGGGTGGCGATGTTCTCGGTGCGAATCCACCCGGAAAGCCGGTATCGCGTGCCGGGCTGGACTTCGACATTGGTGTACCAGCTCGTGTCTGATCCGCTCTCGGAACTGATGCGCACGGCGTGTCCCTGTTCACGGCCTTCGTCCACGCGGTGCGCGGCGACGCCTTGATAGTTACGTATCGACCAACCGGCCGGCGAGCCGTTCTCAAGATCAGTGAACGAGAGGTTCGCCAGCTGGTTCGGCAAAACGTCTTCCGCTTCGTCTTCCTCATGAGCTGTGTGGAAGCTCGGATCGGCGTGGGCTGCGGCGAGGAAACCGCCAATGTGTTGCACCGCGGCGAAGGTCAGGGCGTCGTCCATGATCCGATCGCCTTCGCTGCGGTTCGCAGCAATACGCTGATAGACGGCTCGGCCGACGGCGTCGGCATGCGGCTGATCGGCAAGCGCGAGCAGGGCGGCGAGTCGAACCTGCACGTCGTCATCTTCGATGAGCCCGGCCTCGAGGATCGCCTGCGCCATCGTCGCATCCGTCGGCAGCACCTGTACCGCGTTCCGCCTCACGCCTGCCGACGGATGCCGAAGCGCCGCAACGGCTGCGCCCGAGGCCTCGTTGCCCAATTCGATGGCACCAAGGCCGTGCAGTGTCCAGAGGGCGTGGATGGCTCCAACGTTGAGCCCGATCGCATCAACGGACTGATCCTCAACCAGCGTGATGAGTTGCTCGGCGACGTCGCGGTCGCCGCGTTCCACCAGCAGCCGCTGGGCGTGGCGACGCCAGAGCAGGTTGTGATGGCGGAGCGTTTCGACCAGCCGCTGCGGCTCTGCGTTGTGAAGCGAGAGCGGCTGCTGATCGTCGCCGCCGGTGTAGACGATGCGGTAGATGCGGCCGTGTCGGCGGTCACGCAAGTCACTGACGTAGGCGTTGCCGTCGCCGGTTTCGTGGCCCGCGGGCGTGGGGTTGTGCTGGACGATGAACGCGTACCAGTCGAGCACCCAGACATGACCATCCGGCCCGACCTCCGCCATGATCGGCGAGGCCCACTCGTCATCGCTCGCCAGCAGATTCGACGGATTGTGCGAGCGGTAGTCGGCCCCATCACCGTCAATCAAAAACTCGCCGACCAGATTCCCCGTTGGATCGGTCACGAACGCGACGCGGTTCCAGTAGTGCTTCGGCCAGGTGCGGGCGGTGTAGAGGGCGTGCCCCGCGGCGGAGGTGTAGCCGCCGTGGACGTCGACCTGGCGAATGTTTCGCGTCATGTTGAGGAAACGGGCCCGGTCGGCGATGCCGTTGAGGGTGCTGGCTTCCAGATCGTGCACCCGGTCGTAGTAGCGGCGGGCGATGGGCATGTGATCGCTGGGGTTGTTGTTCGCGGTGGAGGGGAAGACGCTGCCTTCTTCGCTGAAGCCGAGGCCCCAGGTGTTGTTGTTGGTTCGCCTCAGGAATTCGAGTGCGGAGCCGTCCGGTTTGAAACGATGGACGCCCATGCCGAACGTCTGCCGTTCGCCGTTGACTTCGCCTGCGAACCCGGCGTAACCGGTCGTGCCCCATATCCAGTTATCGAGCCCGTATTGCATGTTGCTCGGCCCGGCATGGGTGTCGTTCTGATGCCAACCCGTGATGAGGCGCTGACGCACATCCGCTTTGCCGTCGCCGGTCGTGTCCTTCAGGAACAGCGTATGCGGCGCCTGCTGCACGATGACACCGCCGTTCGCGAAGGTCAGCGAGGTCGGAATGTTCAGACCTTCGGCGAAGACCTGAAACGAATCGGCCTTACCGTCGCCGGTGGTGTCCTCGAGAATGCTGATGCGATCGCGCCCCTCGCCCTGGGGCCGAATCTCGTTGGGGTAGTCCTGAGTCTCAGCGATCCAGAGGCGACCGCGCTCATCCCATGCCATCGCGATCGGCTTGCGAATGTCCGGCTCGGCGGCGAAGAGTTGAAGTTCGAAACCCGCTGGCAAAATGTAGCGGCGTTGCGAATCCTCCGGCGAGAGCGGCAACTGCATCTGCTGCCATTCGCTGTCGCCACTTCGGTCGCCGCCCGGTGCGTAGAAGGGGACATCCTGTTCAACGTACTCAAACGGTTGATGCAGTTCTCGCTGAGCGAGTACCTTGGGCACGTCCTGCTTGACCGACCAGCGGATGCCGCGTTCGATCAGATCGTGAAATTCGGGCTGTGCGAACGTGCGTTGATCGTGGCCCCAGGCGGTGTAGAAGACCCGGCCGTCGCCGTGGGTACGCAGCCATGTGTAGGGCTCGTCCTCGCGGTACTCGATGACGGTGCGGTCTTCGTTGTGGCGATGATGGACATAGGATTCATCCCAGCTTTCGAATCCTTCGTAGCCGACGAAGTCGCGCGGCATGTCTTCAACAACGCGCGTGCGGAAGACGCCGGCGCCGTGGCTTTGAAACTGTGCACCGACGAGTTCGATGTAATCATCGGAGTTGTGGAAGCAGAAGGAGGCGGAATGGATGGCGACGAGTCCGCCGCCGTTGTCCACGTAACGCAGCAGGGCAGCTTCCTGCTCGGCGGAAATCTGCTCAATGTTGGCGTAGATGATCAGCGCGTCGTACGCGTCCATGGTGGGGTACGTCAGCGCGTCCATGTTCTGCGTGTAGTGGATCTCGATGTCCCGGTCGAGCATGGCGGGGACGAGCTGTCGAGCGCGGTCGGGCGGACGGTGACTGGCTTCGTCGCCGAGCCACATCACACGCAGCCGTGAATCCTCGCCCTGCCCGGCCTCGGCAGCATCCACATCGCGTGGCATCCCTGCGCACGCCGTCAGCAGCACAACTGTTGCGACTGTTACGCCCGCGATGCCGGCTACCCAAGTTCCTGCGCGTACCGCTTTATCGTTCATGGTTGACCCGTCTGTTGAGAGAGCTTTGATGATGTCACAACGTCAAGGTACCGCGCGCCGTACCTCGACGGCCATGAAATTTTGCGTCAGACACTTGATGAATTTCACCGACTCGAAGATCGCAGCTTCTGTTAGGTAGATATACATAGTCGGGTATAATCGGCTTCTGCTTTGCCAGGCGTCCGCGCAGGAACTGAGGTTTTTTGCATGCACGATTCATCTCTGATCGGTCACGATTCGTCTTCGCGTGCGTCGGGTGCGCCACTTAATGGCAGCAAACGAAGGCGCGTGGCACTGATCGTTGAAACCTCCAACGAGTATGCCCGCGGCATCCTATACGGACTGCGTGCTTATATCCGAGAGCATGAATCATGGGAGATCTATCTCGGCGAGCATAGCCGGGGTGAGGCGGCGCCTGCCTGGCTCGCGCGGTGGGACGGCGACGGCATCATCGCGCGGATTGAGAACGAAACGATCGCCCGCGCCGTCGGACGCTCCAAGCGACCCACCGTGGATGTGAGTGCCGCAAGGCTGCTGCCCGACCTTCCCTGGGTCGAGACGAACGACACGATGATCGGCCGTCTCGCTTTGGATCATCTGCTCGACCGCGGCTTCCGCCGGTTCGGATATTGCGGTGACGCCCGGTTTAACTGGTCTCGCTGGCGGGGCGAATCGTTCGCGGCTCTGGTTCGCGAAGCCGGGCACGCCTGCGACATGTTCGACATCGCGCCCCGGGCGGGGGGATCGGCATCATGGCTTCAGCAGCGACGACGACTGATCCGATGGGTCCAGCGGCTTCCCAAGCCCGTCGGCGTGTTCGTGTGTTATGACCAACTTGGCCAGCAGTTGCTCGAAGCGTGCCGAACCGCCTCGGTGGCGGTGCCCGAGGAGATCGCGGCCCTGGGGGTGGATAACGACGAGCTTCTTTGTGATCTGGCGGACCCGCCGCTTTCCAGCGTGATTCTCGACGCCCACCGCACCGGCTACGAAGCTGCCGCCCTGCTCGACCGCATGATGCACGGTCAGACCGTCGATAAGAAGGGGAAGCTGATTGCGCCGCTGGGGATCGTGACGCGGAACTCGACGGACATCTCCGCCATTGACGATCCGGAGGTCGCCGAGGCCATGCGTTTCATCCGCCGGCATGCCTGTCAGGGCATCAATGTCGACGATGTGCTCAAGCGCGTCACCATCTCCCGCCGCATTCTCGAGAGCCGATTCGGCAAATTGATCGGGCGGTCGCCTCACGAGGAGATCGTGCGTGTTCGCCTGGCGCGTGTGAAGGAGCTACTGACCGAGACGCCGCTTTCTATCCAGGAGATCGCCCACCGCACCGGCTTTCGGCACGTGGAGTACCTCAGTGCCGCCTTCCGCAAGAGCGTCGGCGTACCTCCAAGCGTCTACCGCAATCAGGCCGGCGCGACGATTCGATAGCAGTCGAGGCTGGAGGGATCAGTTCTCCGCTGCCCAGGTACGGATGGAGGGGAGCACCGCTTCGTGCAAAAGAATCTTGACGCAAGCGACGAGCGGAATGCAAAGGATCAGCCCGTAGAGCCCGCCGAGCGCGCCGCCGACGAACACGACGATCAGAATGGTCACGATCGACATGTCCAGACTACGGCCTTGGATTACCGGCGTCAGGAGCCAGCCTTCCATGCCCTGCACCACGAGGTAGACGAAGCTTGGCCAGAAGACCACAAGCCAGAAGTCGAATGCCGCGGCTTGCGTTTCCCCGCCACCGGAGTCCAGCGTGTTCAGCCACATCAGGCCCACCGCGAGCGGCCAACCGACGATCGACGCAAACGGCACCAGACTCAGCAGCCCCGACGCCATCCCGAGCAGGAACCAGTAGGGCACGCCGACAATCGCCCAGCCGATGCTGAACATCGCACCCATGATCAAGGCGATGACCACCCTGGCGCGGAAGAACGTGGCCACCGTCTGATCCATCTTGCCCAGCAGTTCCAACGCGCGATCGCGCCGGTTCGCAGGAATGAAGGGCTTGAAAAAGCGGAGAATGGCGTCGAAATGCCAGGCAAAGAAGAAGAAGTAGACCGCGATCAGAAACAGGCTCATCACGACGTAGACGCCCACGCCGATGACCTGCCCGATCACGCCGAAGACCCGACTGGTGCCCGCGAAGATCGTGCCGAGCGCTCCGACGATGAAGCCCCCCGGGTCGGCCTGAAGGTCCTCCGCCCACTGCTGGACGTCCGATTGCAATGACCCCAGTTCCAGGTCGAAGTGGTTCGCCAGCGCGGTCAGACGGGTGGGCAGATCGCGGGCAAGGTCCTCAAGTTGGCTGTAAAACTTCGGGCCCATCCACGCCAGCAAGCCCAAGCCGACCAGCGCCAGGCTCAGCATCAGCAGCGCCACCACCACGGGCCTGGAGAACCTGCTCTGGGCCTCGCCGAAGCGGATGATCGGCTGAAACAGGTACGCCAAGGCAAAGGCGACAAGGACGGGCGTGAAGATTGATCGCAGCGCATAACCCAGCCAGATGGCGCCGATGGTCACGGTAAGCGCGACGACGATCCAGAACAGATCGCGGACCGCCTGCACCTGCCAGAGCCGACGGTCGTGCCAGGGGGGCAGGGGGGGCGGAGGCGACGGGGTGGGCGCCCGGCGGGGCGGGACGGGATCGGAATCGACAGAAGCGTTACCGGACATTAACACTCATTTCTCAGGTTTGCTGGACCGCATCGGGCTCAAAACCCGCCGTCGGAACGCGGTCGAGCGGGATGGTCGCGAGCATGGCATCATCGAGATCGAAAACGCCGTCGAAATCGCGCACCGAGTCCGACTCTGTCGCCTGCATCAGCCCGGCATCAACCATGGCGAACACGATGCGGCCAAAGTCCTCCGTACGGTTGATGCGCCAGCGGCGCAGGACCGTACGTGCCATGTGACCGTACTGGTCGATGGCGAAGTCCCGCAGGCCCAGTGAGAGCTGATCGCCGGAGACGTGGCGTTCCTGCTCGGTCAGTTTCTCGGGCTGGGAATGTGCCCGGTGGACGGTGTAGTCGAGTCCCCGACGCACGAAGTGAAACGCATCGAGCGGGTAATGGGTGCGGCTTGCTGCCTCGCGGAGGGTGATCACTTGCGTCTCGCTCATCTAGGCGTACCTCTCAAGTTCGGCCAGGAAAACACTAAAAGCATAGCGGCCGTCACTCCGACTATTCAAGAGATGCTCTGCTATCGGGAACGCCCCGATACGCCCAAACGTCTTTTCCCCTCCCGCCGGCAAGGAAGTATAGCAATCCAAAAATTCTCGGTCGAGACCCTTTTTGAGGCCGAAATCGGGCTCGCGGAGGGCGGTTTGCTCCATCGCAGCGAAGTCAGGTCGGGTCGAGCGGGTAGAACAGGGCGAGCCAGACAGTCGGTTCGCGGTCTGTCGTCCATGCCACCCGGTGCTTCTGGTGGGGAGGGATGTTCAGGTAGTCGCCGGGCCTCATGTGGATGGGCTGGTCGTCGCCCTGAATTTGCAGCTTCGCTTCGCCCCGCAGAAGGACGACCCACTCAGCCTCGGGCTGGTCGTACCAGAATCCGGGAAGGCTGGCCTGCCCGGTGGAAACGATGCGCTCGAGGCGCAGGTCGGGCTGCTGGACCAGGACCTCGGCGAGTTCCTCAGGCAGTGCGCGCGGCAGATTGTCGAACAGGTTTTCTGCTGGCATATGGGAGCCCGGACGGGAGTTGGTCTACTGCTGAAAGGCGTCGGTGGGGTCGGGCAGGTCGGGGTGCTCGATCCGTGGACCGGCGCGTTCCAGTCGATCGGCGATCGTGGCGAGATCGAACGTGTCGGCCTGGGGCGCGTGGTTGTCTTCGAGCGTGATGTTCTCTTCAGGCGTGGCGTTGTAGCGGACAACGGGGGTCTGGTCATCAGGCAGAACGAGGATGTTGTCGCGGACGAGGTTTTCCGCTGCCTGGTGAAATCGGAGGGGAGAGCGACGGGTGTTGTAGATCACGTTGCGTTCAATCGTGATGGCCTTGGAACCTTCGTCGATGAACATGCCGTTGCTTTCGGCGCGGCCGAGGTTCACGGGGATGTCGTGGATCACGTTCTCCCGGAAGACGGCATCGGGCTGCCAGCCGAGCGAGTAGATGCCGCCGCCGTCGGAGAGCACCTGCATGATGTCGTGGATGTGGTTGGCCTCGATGAGCGTGCCGCGGCAGGGGGTAGGGGAGGGGTTCCACATCCAGCCGACGGAGATGCCGGTGTAGGGCAGATGGCGTAGGGTATTGTGGCGGATTTCGGTGTCGGCTGCGAGCCCGACCCACACGCCGACGGCACCGAAGTAGAGCACGCCGGTACGCTGGATGACATTGTCTTCGATGATGTTCGCGGTGGCGGCCTGCTCGGGCGCCTGCTGATACCAGGTTTGGCCGTTGATCTGACGGTTGCCGGTCTCGCCGATCATGATGCCGTTGCCCGCGACGTCGTCGATCACGTTGCCGACGACGCGATTGTTCGAGCACCGGCTGCCGACCCAGATCGCCGATTGCCCAAGCCTGCGCACACTGCTGACTTCGATGGCGCAATGCTCGGCATGTTCGAAACTGATGGCGGCAGGGACGAAGTGCCAGCCCGTGTCATCGCCCCGATCGTGCATGCTGGCCTGAACGCCGGCGTAACCGTCGGCCGGCGGTTGCCAGTTCGCGTGCTCAAATTGGAGGCCTCGAAAGATCAAGCCTTGCACGGGATCATCCGCTTCGCCGCGGACGTGCACCAGCCCGGTGGCGACGGGGGCAACGGCCTGGATGTTGTCGATCGTCTCGCCCTCTTTTGGGAGGTAAGTGAGCGTGCCGGTTTCAGGATCGAGATACCACTCGCCGGGTGCGGTAAGCAGTGCGGGGTGATTCTCAAGATAGTACCGTGGGTGGGCCTCCCAGTTATCCATGTGGAAGAACCCAAGGGACGGCCCGACGGGTGCAGCGGTGTGCAGTCGGTTCTGCTCCCGGTCGATCATCTTCACCGGCGTCCGGCTGCTCGACCAATCATGAAAGAAAACAAGCTCGACCTGGCTCGCGGAAAGATCGCCCGCGAGTTGCTCGGGGACATCTTCGGGATGGAAGGTAAAGTTGGTGCGTCGATCCTCGCCCACCTGATTCACCTGCGCGAAGCCGGTGCTGGGGTAGCGGGCGCGATTGCGTCGTTCGCCGTTGACGAACAGTTCACGGAAGGTCCATTCCCCCGCAGCTGCGTCTGGCAACGTGGTTGTGAACGAGCCGTCGTCCTGGCGTTGCCAGCCGGTGATCGCGCGTCCGCCGCTGATGTGGACCTCCGCCCCGTCGGCGGCTTGCCAGGTGGCGGTATGGCCCTGCGCCGGCGTGTCGGCGGGGGTGAACTGAAGCGGCTCGGTGAGGCGATACGTCCCTTCGTGCAGGATGACGGCGACGCTGGTCTCCTGCTGCTCCGCGAGATGCTGGCGCACGCGTTTCTGTGCGGCCTGCAGGGTGCGCAGGGGGGCCTCCGGCGTGCCCGCCGCGGCATCGTCGCCCTGTGGTGCGACGTGCATCGTGAACTCGGCCTCCGCAGCGCCGGCGACCACCGGCAGACTGGCGAGCGTGCATAAGACGATACAAATCAGCGTACGCATCGACGCAATGTTCACGTGTAAAACTCCTGAGACAGAAACAAGTTTCGCCTATCGCCAGCGGCGACGGTGTCGGTTTATCTTACCACGCTTCGCTGAAATCCCGGAAGATGATGCCGCAGGTCGCTGGCTGGAAGCGACGAGGGAATTCAGCGTGTACCATCTTCTGAACGAGCAGGGGGCTCGGAGCGCAGGAGCGAAGCTTGATGCGGGGACAGCACGACACACCCGAGGCAATGGCGGACGCGGCGGACGACTTCGCAGCGCCGCCGATCGACCCCACGCCGGAACTGAATCGAAAGCAACCCGCACGGCGGATGGCCGGGCTGGATGCGGCACGGGCGATGGCGATCATCGGCATGGTGATGGTGCACTTCGGCCCGAGCAGTCCGCCGGCTGATAGCTGGCTCAACTGGGCGTACGGTTTGCCGCATGGTCGGGCGTCGCTGCTGTTCGTGCTGCTGGCGGGCATCGGCCTGACGCTTCTGGCGGGTGACGGTCGTCGTGAACGATGGCGGCTACGCCTGACGTCGCGCGTCTTGATTCTGCTGCCTCTGGGGTTGTGGCTGCAGCTTATGGATGCCGGGCCGCTCGTTATTCTGCATTATTACGCGATGTTCTTCGTGCTGGCGGTGCCTTTTCTGTTCCTGCGCGATCGTTTCTTGCTGGTCGCGGCTGCGGTTCTGGCGGTGGCGGGGCCGGTGACGTACCTGCTGATCGGCCGCATCGAACCGACGTGGCTGCTGCGCTTCGATCCCGTGTCGCTCGGCGATCCGCCCGCACTGATCGCGCGGGAACTGCTGGCGACCGGGTCGTATCCCGCGATGGTGTGGATGGTGCCGTTCCTGTTCGGCATGTGGCTCGGCCGAAGGCGGCTGCGCGCGACATCAACACGCATCACGCTGCTGATCGGCGGGGCGGCGGGCGTCGCGGTAACGGTGATCGGCGAGCGCTATCTGCCGGGTAGTCGCGGATGGTGGCAACTGGCGAGCACCGAACCGCACAGCCAGATGGTCTTATGGCTGCTTGGCGGGACGGCCTCGGCGACGGCGATGGTGGGGCTGTTTCTGCTGATGAGCGATCTGCTGGGCCGCGTCATGTGGCCGTTGGTGGCGATGGGGCAGCTCGCGCTGACGCTATACGTCGGCCATCTGCTCCTGCTCGCTGCCTCACCGTCGACCTTCAAAACCCATCAGGCGGGCGAGGCGCTGGTGATCGTCGCCGGTTTCGCCCTCAGCGCCGCAGCGTTCGCGACCTTGTGGCGCGCCTGGTTCTCCCGAGGGCCGCTTGAATGGCTGCTTTACGTCGCCGGCGGCGGATCGTGGAGGGGCGTCTCAGGCGGCGCATGCTGGGACAGATCGCACCAGAGGTAGGCACGCTGCTCCTGCATCGCTTGATCGTAATAATGATCGCGCACCACGAACCCGTTTCGCTGGGCGACCTTCCATGAAGCCACGTTCGAAAGCGTGATGCGGGACGACATCCCTTGGAGTCCGCTCTGCTGAAAGTGCTCCAGGGCCCGGCGGCGCAGTGCGGTGCCGATGCCGCAGCCTCGAAAATCCGGCGAAACCATCGAATAGCCCGCGTGCACGCTTCGCTCGATCCGGTCACGTTCATTGAAGTAGTAGATGCCCATCGCCACGACGCGGCCGCTCTTCGGATCCACCGCGGTAAGGCAGAGCCTTCGGCCGAGCATCTTCAGCAGCAGCCGTAGCGTGCGATTCAGTTTCTCGCCCTCAGTCATATCGCGATAGAGCAACTCAATCTCGCCCAGATGCGACGGCTGCATCGGCCCCACCTGAAGGCCGCAGAGCTCGGTCGCGGTGAACGGGCTGAGTGAGCGCGAACACCAGACGTTGCGGACCGTGAAGACGATCGGCCAAAGCGTTCTTGATGCGAGCAGACGGCGAGGAGTGCGGACGAGTCGGCGTGCCACTCTTCGCGGGAACGAACCGGTCGACGGGGTACTCATGTGCTTCCCCCGTGCCGGCACACGGGCCGCGCTCGCGCTGATCCGATGCGCCGCAGCGCCGGGAACCGATTTACCAGATTCGCACGCCTACCAGAACTCACTCGATCCCCCTGCTATCTTAAAACAAGTGCTGCGAGCGGGGGCGCTGGGGCACACCCACTCATCTGCACTTGCCGTGCTTTTTGCTCCGCCCTCTCAGACATGCAATCATTACCTCGTCGAGTCGGCACGGGGATGGGGCGAAAGTCGTGTTCTTGGTCCGGGCTGGTTCCCGGCTGGCCGACGAGCCCCGACATCAGCGTGCGTACTCGACCGCCCGAATCTCTCGCAGGACCGTCACGCGGACCTCGCCGGGGTAGGTCATCTCCTGCTCCACACGGTTGGCGATATCGCGCGCCAGTTTGTGGGAGATCGAATCGTCGATCCGCTCGGCGTCGACGATCACACGCACTTCGCGACCGGCCTGGATGGCGTAGGCCTCGCGCACTCCTTCGAAGTTCGTGGCGATGTCTTCAAGTTGCTCCAGGCGTTTGATGTAACGTTCGAGCGTCTCCCGCCTCGCGCCGGGACGTGCGCCGCTGATGGCGTCGGCGGCCATGACGATCGGGGTGTAGATCGTGGTCGCCTCGATGTCGCCGTGGTGCCCGCCGATGGCGTTGAGGACCGCTTCCTTCTCGCCGTACTTGCGGGCGACTTCCATGCCGATCGCCGGGTGTCCGCCTTCGAGTTCGTGGTCGAGCGCCTTGCCGATGTCGTGCAGGAACCCGCAACGCCGTGCGATGGTGCCGTCGGCGCCCAGCTCGTCGGCGATCACCTGGCAAAGGTAGGCGACCTCCAGCGAGTGACGCAGAATGTTCTGCCCATAGCTGGTGCGGTAGTAAAGCCGGCCCATCAGCTCCGAAAGCTTCGGGTGCAGCCCTTGAATGTTGCCCTCGATGCATGCTTCCTTGCCGAAGCGGGTGATCCGCTCGTCCATCTCTTTCTGGACCTTCTCAACGATCTCCTCGATCCGCGTGGGATGGATGCGACCGTCTTCAATGAGCCTCTGCAACGACTCCGCAGCAATGGCCCGGCGGACGGGATCAAAACACGAAACCACCACCACGCCCGGCGTGTCGTCGACGATCACATCAACGCCCGTCGCCTTCTCAAACGCACGGATGTTACGCCCTTCACGCCCGATCACCCGGCCTTTCATGTCATCTGACGGGATGTCGACAGCAGAGACCGTCGAAGCGGAAGTGTGCTCCGCCGCGTAACGCTGAATCGCCTGCAGCGTGATCTTCAGCGCCCGCTCCTTCGCTTCCTCTTCCGCCTTGGCCATCTCACGCTGCACCAGCTTGCCGGCCTCGTGCGCGACCTCCTGCTCGATGCGGGCGAGCACCTGCTTACGGGCTTCGTCCTCGGAGAGATTCGACATCGCCAGCAAACGCTGACGCTGCTCGGCAAGCACTTCGTCAAGTTCGCCTTCACGGCTGGTGAGCGTCGTCTGCCGCTTCTTCAGGTCGCCTTCAAGCTTGTCGAGCGTGCGCTCTTTCGTCGCCAGCACATCAAGCTTGCGATCGAGATTGTCTTCCCGCTTGGTGACGCGGCGTTCGTTTTCCTTCAACTCATTGCGAGCCGTGTTGATTTCCTTGTCGAAAGCTTCGCGGCGTTTGGCCAGTTCGTTGCGGAAATCCAGTTCCAATTGTTTCTGGAGCGTGCGGGCTTCGTTGCGAGCGGTTTCAAGGATTCGGTCGGCTTCCTCGCGGGAAGAAGCGAGCGTCTTGCCGCCGATCGATTTGACGATCGCCAGCGTGGCGCCGACGGCGGCGAGGACCGCCAGTAGAAGACTGAGGATGAAAATTCCGACGTTGATTTCCGCCAGCGTCGGCAGAACTACGGAAGAGTGGGACATAAAGCACCCCTTTTATGTAACCGGCCAGGGGGGGAACCCGGGTCGGGCGAAGGGGCGCGTGGGACGTTCGACAGCCTGACGATGGCTCTCAGCGTCGCATTGAACCGTTACGCATACAACGAACAAATTGCGTGGACACACCGTGACTGCAACAACTGAAATGAGCCCGACCGATTAGTCGGTCGACGCTGCCGCTGCTGAGGCGAAGGGGCGCATGTCCACTTGCAAACAATGATTTAATAGAACCGATGATGTCAGGTTTGCTTTTCAATCTATTCGTCCCGTGCAGGACGCCCCTGGAGACCCGGGGCTGTAACGGTTCGCGGCGAGCGTTGCACGGCAGCCCGCACGCGCCGGTTAGGTCAAATCAGGCATGTCCGCGCCGCACGAACGGCGGCATCAACACGGGCATGCTTTATCCGAGACTACAAGTATACCTGACCCGGTGGAAAAAGTTCAAATCCGCCCCTCCCCAGACGCGTCCGCAGCGGGGAGTCAGAGGCGAGACGGCCGGGTTGGGGAGGCGACAAGTCGATGGTGGACGTTTGGACACGTCGGAAAAGCCCGGCCGCGTCGCTTCCGCTCTCTGGCCCCGTGCAGCGTTGGCTTGCTTTACCTGCGGCGGAGGCGCTGTTTAACACGGTCACGCATGCGACCCGGGGCCGCTGACTGCCGTGCCTGGAACTCGGGCGATCCGTTGATTCGAGCCAACTGCTCCGCCGTCAGCACCTGCTTCAGCAGGTCCGTTTCGGAGGGGATCGGCTTCTTCAGGTGTTCACCCAGCTCAACCGCAAGCGACTGCGCCTTGGCCTCATCGCCTGCTTTAAGGGCCTCGACTGCACGCCGACGCATCGCCGTCGCCTTCTCAGCCCGGGCGGCGAATGCGGCATACCGCTCACGTATCAACTGCTGAAGCTGCTTACGCTGCCCCACGCTGATATCCATTCGCCTGAGACGCACCTCCAGAGGCAAAGTGCGCCCCGCCCCCACGCGCCCCCGATGGCCGACCGAGAGGCGCGGCGAGGCCGTTGCGGCGGGACGAACAGGCTCATCTTTGGCTGGGTCGGCATCAGCCCGCTCAGACCGGTCCGCGAAGGCGGGCAGGGTGAAACAGGCGATGATTGAGGCGGTGAGCCATAAGCGCACGGGCATAGCGGGTTCCCTTCTCAGCACCAGCGAAGACTGAAAGCAGCGCTCAGGCGGGGTCCTGCTCTTTGGGCTCGTGCTTGTCGACGACTTTCTGAGTGCGTTCGATCCAGCCTTCGAGATCCAAGCCGCCATGGCCGACGAACCGCTCAAGCTCTTTGCCCTCAGCGTCGATCACCATCGCCGTGGGGTAGCCGCGGATTTTGTAGGCCTGGGCGAGCTGACGGTTCTGCTGCTTCATCTTGTCGCTTTGCGGCTTCTGGCGCGGGTAATCCAACTCGAGCAGAATCACGTTCTCGTCGGCCCATGCCTTGAACGCGTCTTTGCTGTAGACGTGGTTTTTAAGGGCCTTGCAGGGCGGGCACCAGTCCGAGCCGGTGAAGTTCACGAGGATCGGCTTGCCCGTTTCTTTCGACTGCGCGAGTGCGTCTTTGTACCAGACGAGCCAGCCGTTGTTGCGCTCCAGGCTCTCATCCTGCTCCTCGGCAGGAACGGGGAACGCGAAGAGTGCGGTGAGCGCCAGCACGGCCACAGCTATCGCCGAAGACGAGAAAGTTCCGAAACGTTTCATGATTGAGCTACCTTAAAAGGGGGTCCGAGGATTTGTGAGTATAGTGCGCCACCTCGCGGGGCGACGCAACGCGAATGATAAAATCTGATTTCAGATTGACACTTGGCGCACAGTTGGGCATGGTATCCTTAACAAGCATCGACGACTTTGTGGCAACGTCTCGAGGAGCGAGGTTGCGACCAACCGTTGATGGTCAGTAAGATGGTGAGGTTCCAGGACGCGTAGCTGTTGGTTTTGTACGGACGCGGAAAACGGGTCATCCGCACCTTCGACGATGGAGTAGTCATGGCGCGAAGTCGCAAGAAGCTCGGAGAATACCTGCTGCGGTGGGGCGTGGTCACCGAAGAGCAAATGAAGGAAGCGTTGAAGGTGCACAAGGGCACCGGCAAACGCATCGGCGAAGTGCTCGTCGAACTCGGCCATGCCAGCGAGGACGACGTGGCCAAGGCGCTGGCAACGCAGTTCGATCTGGAATACATCGATCTCGACGAGCAGCAGACGTTGCGGCAGAGCGTCGACCTCATGCCCCGCGACCTGATCAAGAAGTACCTCGTGCTTCCGGTCGACAAGGTCAACGGTCGGCTCAAGGTCGTCGTTCACGATCCGATGGACCTGGAGCTGATGGACGTGCTGCGGTTTCGGATGAACACCGAAATCGATATCGCCCTCTCCTCGCGTGCCAAGATCAAGGAATACATCGACACGCTGCTGAGCGAAACGCAGGCTTCGATCGACGAAGCGGTGCGGCAGCTGACCATCGACCGCGGCATGAGTATGGACCGTGGGATGAGCATGGACCGCGGCATGAGTATGGACCGCGGGATGAGCATGGACCGCGGTGCCAGCATGGACCGCGGCATGAGCATCGACCAGGAGGCCGGTGCCGAAGAAGAAGAAAGCCAGGCTCCCGTTGTCCGCCTCGTGCAAAAGATCATTCACGAAGCCGTGGTGCAGCGGGCGTCGGATATTCACGTCGAGCCGATGGTCGACCGTGTCCGCCTGCGCTACCGCGTGGACGGCGTCTGTCATCAGCGTGATAACATCCCTAAGCGCACGCAAGGTGCGATGATCACGCGTTTGAAGATCATGGCGGGGATGAAGATCGACGAACGCCGCGTCCCGCAGGACGGCCGCATCAAGTTGCGCGTCGAAGGCCAACAGATCGATTTCCGTGTCTCCGCATGCCCGGCCTACCATGGCGAATCCATCGTGCTGCGTATTCTTCGCCCCGACTCGGTCCGCATCGGCCTGAGGCAGTTGGGCTTCGAAGCCGACACGCTGGAGGTCTTCCACAAGGCAATTCGTCGGCCCAACGGCATCTTCCTCGTCACCGGCCCCACCGGTTCGGGCAAGACGACGACGCTCTACTCGGCACTCGACGAACTGAACCGCCCGGACCGCAAGATCATCACCGCGGAAGACCCCGTCGAATACAACTTCAACGGCATCAACCAGTGCCAGATCCGCGAATCGATCGGCCTCGGCTTCCCCAACGTCCTCCGGGCCATGCTCAGGCAGGCGCCGAACATCATCCTTGTCGGCGAAATTCGTGATAAGGAAGTGGCCGACGTGGCGATCCAGGCCGCCCTCACGGGCCACCTCGTGTTCTCCACGCTCCATACCAACGACGCGCCCGGCGCTATCACGCGACTGATCGACATGGGCGTTAAGCCGTTCCTCGTGGCCAGTTCCATCCAGGCGGTCATGGCCCAGCGGCTCATCCGCATCCTCTGCGACGAATGCAAGGTGCCCGATGAGAAGCCGAACCGTTTCGAGATGAAGCTCATCGGGCTCACCGACCAGGACGCCAAGGACCACACGTTCTACAAAGCCGGCGGCTGCCCTGCGTGCTCGAACACCGGGTACCGTGGCCGAAAAGGCATCTACGAATACATGCCGATGAACAGCGAACTACGCGAGCTGGCGTTCAAGCGAGCTCCCGCCACGCAGCTGAGGCAGGCGGCGGTAGCATCAGGCATGCGAACGCTCGCCGGCGACGGGCGGCTCAAGGTGATGCACGGCATGACCAGCGTGGCCGAAATCTCCCGCGTCGCCCAGGTAGAAGGAATGGTCGAGACCGAAGAAGAAGAAGGACTCTGAGCCACCCTACAATCGTTTCGAACTGAAAGAAGACGGCAGCCGCCCGAGCGTATCACGCCCGACGGCTGGTATAGAGGCGAGACGGAGCGGTCTACACGCGTGCAGCAAAAACGTCCTGCTAAAACGTCCACCGCCCGTCACGTTTCTGAGGAATAAGTTAGATGGCAGATACCGTTCAAATTGATCGCCTGCTCGACACGGTCGTCAAGCAGAACGTCGCTGACCTTCACCTGACGGTGGGGCGTCCGCCGACGGTCCGCCTTAAAGGGCGTTTGCGCGACCTGAAAACCAAAGTGCTTGAGCCCGACGATACCGTCGCACTCATGAAATCCATCACACCCGAACGCTCGCAGCAGGAGCTGCAGGAGCAGGGCGGGTGCGACTTCGGCTTCGCCTTCCGCGACGGCGCCCGCTTCCGTGTCTCGTGCTTCCGCCAGAAGGGCAATATTGCGCTCGTCCTCCGGCAGATTCCCAACGAACTGCTGACCTTCGAGCAGATCGGGCTCCCGGAAATCTGTCGTGATCTCATCCGCCGACCGCGTGGCCTGTTCCTCGTCACCGGGCCCACCGGTTCGGGCAAGACAACAAGCCTGGCGACGATGATCGATCACTGCAACAAGACGCTCGAACGTCATATCATCACCGTCGAAGACCCGATCGAGTATTACCACAATCACAAGATGTCGGTGGTGAATCAGCGTGAGGTCGGCAACGATGTGCCCACCTTCGCCGAGGCGTTGCGGCGGGCGCTGCGTCAGGATCCCGACATCATCCTCGTCGGTGAACTTCGCGACCTTGAGACCATTGAAGCGGCCATTCGCGCTGCCGAGACGGGCCATCTCGTGTTCGGCACGCTTCACACAAACTCCGCGTCCGGCACGATCAACCGTGTGATCGACGCGTTCCCCGTCTCCCAGCAGGCGCAGATCCGCGTGCAGCTATCCACCAGTCTCATGGCGGTGCTGGCGCAGGCGCTGTTGCCTCGGGCCGACGGCTCAGGCATGATCGCCGCTTACGAATTCATGGTCTGCACGCCGGGCATCGCGAACCTGATTCGTGAAGGCAAGACGTTCCGGATCGACTCGTCGATTCAGACCGGCAAGAAATTCGGCATGCAGCTCCTCGATGACCACCTGTGGGTGCTCTACACCCAGGGGCACATCAGTGCTGAGGAAATGATTGATAAGTCCCGCGATCCAGCCGGTCTCGCCGACCGCGTCCACCGCGCAGGCGGCACCGTCGAACGGCCCGAACTTGATGAGATTGCGCCGTGATCGACCTCGGCTGCTGATCCGCAAAGCGGGCGAAACGAGAACAGGAGAACCGTCGGCGGAAACGCTGCGGTTCTTTTTTTTTCATCCAGCCGCCCCGATCTCGCCGATCGTGATGCACGTTCGGGTCGCTCTTTTTTGGTTGTTTATGAACTTTGCATGTTGCGCCGAAAGCTATGTGTCCACCATATTGGGCGACTTGCAGCGACGGGGCGAGACGCGGACGTGAATGATAAAGAGGCGATTTATATGCCCGTAATGCGCCAGAAAACATGTGTCCATGTGAAAAAAGGCGAAAATTGCGGGTTGTGGTGGTGCGGCAGGGATGGAACAATGGTGTGTGACGACAAACTGCGTCGTCAAGGTCTCGCCATGGGCGGCCGATAAACCCGAGGGACGCACGCCGCGGCAGGAGGAGAAGCGGCGGGCGGCTCGCGGGATTGAAAGCGGCCGTTCGGTGAGAAGCGTTTAGTGGTCGACGGAGTTTGCGTCGGCAAAGTAAAAGTGCGAATGGGCAGGGGGCCGACACGGGTCGGACGACAGATCAGAGAGCAAAGGGCCACTCACCCCGGAGGCATTCATGGCCGGTACCAAGTCGTCAGGTAGTCAGGACATCAGCGCGTTGCGTGGCCGCAAGCTCGGCCGCATCCTTACCAAGCTAAGCAAGGTGACCCGCGAGCAGGTCCACGAAGCATTGGATCTGCAGCAGCAACGGCGCGTGCCGATCGGCCAGTTGCTCATCGAACTCGGCTACGTCAAGGAAGCCGACGTCAACGCGGCGCTGGCGGCGCAGGCGGGGATGGAGACGCTGGATCTGGACCGTATCGAGATCGACGAAGAAGTCATCAAGATGGTCCCCGCCGAGACGGTGCAGGCGTGCCAGGTGATGCCCATCGCCTACGACGAAACAACCAAGACGCTCACCGTCGCGCTCAAGAGTGCCGACAACTTCCGGGCCGTCGACGACATCCGCCTGCTCCTGGGGCTGAAGGTCAAATCCGTCGTCGCGGATTCAAAACAAGTCGAAACGGCGATCGAGCGGAACTACGGCGACGATACCGAATCGATCACCTCGCTGATCTCCGACATGAGCAGCGACTCCAAGCTTTCCGAGCTTCAGGACCGTCGCGATCAGTCGATCGATCTGGAAACGCTGACCGCCGCCGCCGAGGACAACAAGGTCAAGCGCCTGTTGAACCTGGTGCTGCTGCAGGCGATCAAGGACAAGGCGTCGGACGTGCATTTTGAGCCGTTCGAGAGCGAATTCAAGATGCGCTACCGGGTCGACGGCGTGCTGTACGAGATGATCCCGCCGCCGCGGCATCTGTCGTGGGCGATCACCTCGCGTATCAAGGTCATGGCGAACCTGGACATTGCCGAGCGCCGGCTGCCTCAGGACGGCCGAATTGAACTGATGGTCGGCGGGGCGCAGGTCGACTTGCGTGTGGCGGTACTGCCGACGATGTTCGGCGAATCGGTCGTGATGCGTGTGCTTGACCGCAGCAACGTTTCGCTGGACCTCGAGCGTGTCGGCCTTCGCGAAGACGATCTGGAAACCGTGCGTCAGCTGATGCACAAGCCCAACGGCATCGTGCTGGTGACCGGGCCGACCGGCTCGGGTAAGACGACGACGCTTTACGCTGCCCTGCATGAGCTGAACACGATTGACGTGAAGATTCTTACCGCGGAAGACCCCGTCGAATATGACATCGACGGGTTGCTTCAGGTGCAGATCAACGAAGGCCAGGGGATGACGTTCGCCAAGTCGCTGCGAAGCTTCCTCAGGCAGGATCCCGACATCATTCTTGTCGGTGAAATTCGTGACCTTGAGACGGCCCAGATCGCGGTGCAGGCTTCGCTGACGGGTCACTTGGTGTTCTCGACGCTGCATACGAACGACGCGCCGTCGTCGATCGCGCGTGTACTCGACCTCGGGCTGGAGCCGTTCCTCGTGACGGCCACGCTGGAAGGGGTTGTGGCGCAACGGCTGGTTCGGCGTATCTGTAATCGCTGTCGCGAGGAATACACCCCCAGCGAAGAGCAGCTGCTTGAGTTGGAGCTGACGCCGGAGGACGTGGAAGGGCGTGTGTTCTACCGCGGCCGAGGGTGTGAGCGGTGCAACCAGAGCGGCTACCGAGGCCGACTCGCCATCTACGAAATCATGGTGCTCGACGACGAGCTTAAGGATCTGATCATGCAGCACGCTTCGACAACGGTGCTGCGCAGCGAGGCCCGCAAGCGGGGGATGCGGACGCTGAGGCAGTCAGGCCTGATGGGGATCTACGACGGGATCACGACGATCGACGAGGTCGTCCGCGAAACCGTGCTGGAAGAAGATTAGTGCCCGCAATCCGCTTCGGTGCATGGTGCACCTGGCGCGTGGTCGTGAGAGGTTCAGAACACTGCAACGGGAACGAAGCCGATGCCTACCTATCAATATGAAGCGCTGGACGGAACGGGTAAGACCCAAAAAGGGACGATCGAGGCGAACACGAACGAAGATGCCTTGGCACGTCTCAAGGGGCAGGGCTATTTCCCACGCGTGGTGCGTGAGAAGAAGGTGCGAGGCCAAGGGGCGGCTGCTGGGGGCGGTGCCGGCAAGAAGAAGAAACGCGGCGAACTGTCCATCAGCTTCGGCGGCGTGAAGAAGAAGGTGATCACGCAGTTCACGCGGCAGCTTTCGACGCTGCAGGACGCGGGGCTGCCCATCCTTCGTTCGCTTCAGATTCTCACTGAGCAGCAGAAGCCGGGCAAGTTCAAGAACGCCCTGGCCGAGACGCAGTCGGACGTCGAGGGCGGTGCCGCGCTCAGCGAAGCGATGGCCAAGCATCCCAAAGCTTTCGACCGTCTGTACACGAAGATGGTGGCGGCCGGCGAGGTCGGCGGTGTGCTGGACATCATCCTCCAGCGACTCGCCGAGTTCATGGAGAAGGCCGAACGGCTCAAGCGGAAAATCAAGGGCGCCATGGTCTACCCCGCGGTGGTCATGACCGTCGCAGCGGGCATCCTGCTGGGCATCATGATCTTCGTGGTGCCTTCGTTTGAAGAGATCTTCGCGGACATGGACATTGAACTGCCCGCGCCCACGCAGATGCTCATTCAGAGCGCGAACTGGATCGCCGGCGTGCAGGAGGGCCAGACGATACCCGGCTGGCTGATCATCGTCGCCACGCCGTTCCTGATCATGTTCGCCTTCAAGCTCATCCGAAAAACGCGCCACGGCCGAAGCGCCACCGATCACGCGGTGATGTGGATTCCTGTCGTCGGCAAACTCGTTCAGCTTCAGGCGATCGCCCGGTTTTCGCGAACGCTGGGGACGCTGATTTCCGCCGGTGTGCCCATTCTCGAAGCGATCCTGATTACCCGCGATACGGTCGGCAACGCCGTGTATGAAAAGGCGTTGCAGCGTGTGCACGATTCGATCCGTGAGGGCGAGTCGTTCGCGGAGCCGCTGCGTGAGGCCAAGGTTTGCGACGCCATCGTGGTGAACATGATCGACGTCGGTGAAGAGACGGGCGACCTGGACAAGATGCTCTCGAAGATCGCGGACAACTACGACGACGAGGTCGACACCGCCGTCGGCGCGCTGGTGAGCATGCTCGAACCGATCATGGTCGTGTTCCTCGGCGGCACGATCGGGTTCATCGTGATCTCGCTGTTCATGCCGATGATCTCGATGATTGACGCGGTCAGCTGATCGAAGTCCCGCAGGGCGATCGGCCCCGGAAGGAGCGTGCGTCGTGATGAAAAATAACAGCCAACAAAAGCGATTAACTGCGGGTTTCACCCTCATCGAGTTGCTGGTGGTGGTCGGTATCATCGCTGTCCTCGTCGGCATGGCGGTGGTGGGCGTGAACGCCGCCCGTAATGCCGCCCGCGATGTCGCCGGTCAGCAGTTTCTAGCCGGCATCAGCATGGCGCTGTCGCAGTACGAGCGTGATTTCAACGACCTGCCGCCGAGCAACTTCGCAGACGTCACCACCGATTCGTTCGGCGTAGATGCGACGTCGATCGTCGACGATCAATGGAGCGGCGCGGAGATTCTGGCTCAGGCGCTCGTGGGGCCGCGGTCGGATGACGGCGAGCGAGGGCCCGGCTATCGGCAGACCGGTCGCAACTACGGCGCCTATCTCGATGCGCACGACACGAACAACCTTGTTTACCTCGCCAACGCCGACGAACCGCCCTTCGAACAGTACGACAGCCCCGACGGCACCTACTACGTGCCCCAGGACGGCGCGACCTTTGATCGGCCCGACGGCCGGTGGGGGCTCACGACCAACGTCGAGCAGTGGCCGATCCTCTACTACCGTGCGGAGCCGCAAGGCACGACCGGGGCGGGCGATATCTGGAGCGACGGCGGCCGCTTCGACACACGCGACAACGAAACCATCCTGAACGCCAGCGGTCACGATGCGGATGATCCCGCCACCACCTACTCCGAAGCCTTTGTGATGACCCTGCGCAGCAGCGACTTCCTGCTCGCTGCGCCTGGGCGCGACAACCGTTTCGGCACCGAAGATGACACCACGACGGCCGGGCCCTGATCGTCGGCCACCACGCACGCGGACATCGGACCCATACTGCGGAGGCATGCAGGTGACAGCGCAACAAAAATATCAAAACGCCACAGGTCAGGCCCGACGGGCTCGGCGCATGCATGGCTTTACGCTGCTCGAACTGCTGGTCGTCATCAGCATCATGATGGTGCTGGTGGGCATCGGCGCCACGCTCGGGCCGGCGATCTCCGGACGCGGCAGCGATCAGATGACGCGCACCGCCCTCAGCGTCGGCGAATCGGCGCTGACCGAGTACCGCGCCCTCACAGGCCGTTGGCCCGACATCGTCAACGCGGATGACTACCCCGTCACCCGCATCGGTGCCGCCAGCAACACGATCACACTGCCGATCAATGATCGCGAGACGTTTGAGGACCACTCCATCGAACGCTTCGTCGCCCGCACGCTGCAGACGACGGTGACCGATGACGATGTCGTCGTGCTTCGGCGTCGCAGTTCGCTTAACTCGCTTTACGAAGACCTCTCCGACAAAGTCCTGACCGATGAGGACACCACCGGCGACGGCGTGGACTTCCTCGAGCTTCGCGATGGTTGGGGCAAGAAGCTTCTCTACGTCCCGCCGATGCGCACGATCGACCCAGCCGTCTTCGACGACTGGAACGACGACTACATGTACTTCCTGCCTCTGCGGGACACGCCGTACTTCGTCTCGGCCGGGTCGGATGGCGAGTTCGGCGACGTTCACGCAGCCGAGGGCACTGACGAGCACGAAGCCTCGCTGGACAACCTCTACTCCTACGACGTGGTGAACTGAGCATGAGCATGCCCAAGCGACAAAACACGGCTCCGGCGAGGCCCAGGCGGACCGGGTTCAGCCTGGTGGAACTGCTGGTGGTGATCGCGATCATCGGCATCATCCTCAGCGTGGCGGTGCCGGCGATGAGCCGGATGATGTCCGGCACGAAGGTCGAATCCTCCCGCTCCACCGTCAGCGCCGCCGTGGCGACGGCCCGCGCCCACGCCACCATCACGCCGTCGTTCCCCGTCGGCCAGTACCGAGGCTCCGCCGTCGTCTTTACCCCCGCCAACGAAATCCGCATCACTAAGCATCGCTTCGATGCAAGAGATGGGGGCGGCGACCTGCTGGTTTACGCGGACCGCGCCGGTTACGCCGACATTGCCGACGAACCCTACGCCATGATTCCCCGCGGCGTCGGCGTAGTGGGCATCGCACGCGGCGACACCAATGAGCCCCGCCTGCTGACCCCGCCGTTCGCCATCCGCTTCAACCAGACGGGCATCATGGTGCCAGGCAGTGCGAACAACACCGGCGATGAGACGCGGATCGTCTTTTACGACTACGACGAAGACTTTGAGTATGAAACCAGCAGCTATCGGCTGGCTGATTACGACGTTGACGAATTTGACCCCGAGGTGGTTGGCAAGACGGCTGGCAACTGGGACGGCGAGCGTTACCTGCTGCCGTTCGGTCGTCTTGATGCGGTCATCGGCGTCATCGTTTACGACAAGGCTTCGCTGCGGTCGTCGGGGAATGACCTCGTCGGCAGCGGGGACGTCGACAGCCTGAACGCCGCCGCCCGCACGTGGATTCTCGAAAACGGGCGGCCGGTTTTCTTCAATCGTTACAGCGGAGCGGGGATCAAGCCATGAGCATACCCACACGCCACATCGATGCGTCCCACCGCACCAACCGAGCGTTCTCCATGCTCGAAGTGCTCTTCTCGCTGATGATCCTCGGCGTCGGGCTACTCGCCGTCGCCAGCATCTTCCCCGTCGCCACGGTGCTCCAACGCGAGACCGTCGACGACATCTACGCCCAGCAGGCCACCGAAAGCGTCACCGCCATGGTTCTCGGCCGAGGCTTCAGCCGGGAACAACTGTCCGATCCGACAACCGGTGTGGATCCTATCCCTGATGTTCAACCGATGCCCCAGGAGGTACTGGAAGAAGCCAGCCCCGGCCTGAACGACATCAACTGGCTCCTCGCCGACCGTTGCTATCCGGGCTACCAGCCGAGTTTCGACATCGCCGGCGACGAAAGCTTTGCCGACAACCACCTCGATCGCCTCTACTACTGGGTGCCGCTGGTGCAGTGGAAGGAGGACGACACGTGGCGTATTTACGTGTTCATCCTTCGCAATGCGACCAAATCAGATTACGCCCTGACGGATATCGACCTGTCCGACGATACGCAGTTCGCGAACCCGACCGATTCAATCGATGTGCCCCGCGTGCGTCGGCAGGGTGACATCACGTCCACGGTGAACGGCTTCGAGATGACGTTCAACGATGTGGGCCCGCATTTCCATCCCTCGCGTGATCTGGATCTGGGCACGCAGTTCCTGGATAACCACGGCGTGATTCATACGGTGGTCCTGATCTCCGGGCAGACGGTGACGGTGGCGGCTCCGATCGAGCAGCAACCCGACGAAATCTGGTACGGCATGCGGTCATCGGACGATCGCATCTCGGCCCGCAAAGTTCTGTCCTTCGGCAGCGAGGTGTTGCGATGATGACTGGTCAACCACGCATGTCTGAAACGAGCCGCGACCGTGAGGGAGCGGTTGTGTCTGCGAACGCTGCCTCGGGCCGCACAGCACACGGTTCCTGGGCCGATGCGATCTCCGGTGATGGCTCGGCTGCCCCCACGCCGGTCCGCTCCCTAACGGTCGCGGCTCGTATTCGGGCCCGTCGGTCAGGCCGCGCGGGATTCACCCTGATCGAACTGCTGGTGGCGATGAGTGTGACGCTGCTGCTGCTGTTGTTCGTGAACGGTGTGTTCAATGCGATCTCGGCGGGGGTTCGCACGGGGCTGGCGACGAGCGACATTGTGCAGTCCGGCCGGGTGGTTTCCGACCAACTCGCCCGCGATGCGGAGAAGATGGTGGGCCCGGCCGACAACGGCGTGCTGATCATCACCAATCAGTGGGTGTCTGACGTGCCGTTCACGGAGAGCGATGACGGCTTCAATCCGGACATCAATCAACGTCGCGCCGATCAGATCACGTTCATCCGGTCTGCTGACGGTCTGCAATCGATCACGCCGGGGACTACGAGTTACTTCACGCCGCAGAGCGGTCTGAGTGCGTCGTTCGCCCGTGTGAACTACGGCCACGCTCTGCGGACGATGCCCGACGGTAGCGATCCGGCGGACCCATCTTTGGGCGTCCCCAACTCGCCGAATGAGTATTCCGCGGAGTGGATCCTGGGCCGACAGGCGCTGCTGCTTTCGACGGAAGTTGGCACCGTAAGTACCGGCACCGTCTTCGCGCAAGGTGGTGGCGCTAACGCGGGCGTATCCGGGCTCGGCACAAGCATACCCGCGAGTGTCCCGCGGGTGACGTCGCAGGGCCTGACCGACATCGCCGCTTACGGACTATCTAATGAACATCCGAACACCACTTATGGCGGTGCGATGGTGGGAGACGTGGAAGATTCCGTCAACGACATCAACTACGAATCCCGCCTGTACCGCGACCTTGATGCGAATGAGTACACCGATCGCGCCTTGAACTACACGTACGCCAGGGATCGCCTGCGGGTGAACCCGATTCCCCTGTACGATCCCGATGATGTGTACCTCTACCAAGCTTGGCAGATGGCGCAGATGCATCCGATGCTGGCGACGGGTGTGACGGATTTCGTCGTGGAATTTGCTGGCGACTACGACACCACGGTAGACGGCATCGACCTCGATGGCGCCGGGCGGATCCGGTGGTACAGCTTTCTTGATCTGCCCGACGACGGGTTCAACGTGGCTGGCAGCGAAGGACCCCTCTTACGCAATGAGTTCGATGCGAACGGCGAGCCGTTTCAGGCCTTCATCTTCCGTCATAGTTCTTCGGGTGACACGAATTGGCCTCATCTGATTCGGATTCGCTATCGGGTGACGGATCCGGATGGTTTGTTGACCGATGAGGACGGTGTGCCGGGGCGGATGTACGAGCAGATTATTCGCGTGCCTCGCTAAACGCGATTTTTGGCCGCTTTAACGCGGCTGACGTCTAAGGAGATACCCATGTTACGCGCCGAGAAGACTCAAAACCGGTCGATGCTCATGAGTGGGCGGGCCCGGCAGCGCGGCTCAACAATTCTGCTTGTGGTGGCAGCACTGGTGCTTTCGATGCTGATGGGGCTGGCGTACATGAGCGCCGCCCGGCAGGACCGCCGCAGCACCCGGACGATGGGGCTCATCAAGGATGTTGATCAGGTCGAGCAGAGCGTGCTGAGCAAGATTCAGGATGTGCTGCGCGAGGACCTGGGCCACGAGAAGTACGAAGCTGGGGGGGAGACGTTCTACGACTTCTTCGTGGACCGTGCTGCAGACCGAGGCACGTTTTACCGCTGGGATCGGCCGGGTATCGACTATCCCGGGGAGCTTCAGCCGGGCGTGGGGGACGCGCACAGCCCCTGGCTCGCTTCGAAGGCCCCGTTGGTGTTCGATCCGGCGAACCGGGACACTCCGCAGGTGGCGTGGCCGCAGATTACGAGGCTGACCGGCGAGTACGTCGATGCGGAAGGCTGGAACGAGCCGTACCGGCAACACTTCTGGGATCGGACAGCGAACGCGCCTGTGGGGTCAGGGGGCGTTGAGGATCTCGCCCCGGTGGATGATCCTGTTTATCTCACGTTGGAAACGATGGCCGACGCGACGGGGGACGGGATTCTTGATAGTCGCTGGGAGCGGGCGCCGCTGTTCAGCCTTAACGGCGTGGACTACTTCATGGCCGTCCGCATCGTCGACAACTCGGCGATGGCGAACGCGAATACCGCGTTCAGCCAGGTGGGGCTCGACGGGCAATATGAGGATGCGAACTACGAGGAAGGCCTCCGCTGGGCGTATCCGACGGAGCTGGACCTGGGTTCACTGGCGTACCGCTACGGCACGCTGGATTCCGACGACGGGGCAAGCGACTACATGGCCGAGATGGAACGGCTGCTCGATAGCCGCTTCGTCGCGGCCGGCCCGACGAGCATGCCGACTTCGCCCGAGGAGGGGGCCGAGGACTACTGGCAGCACTACCACGGCGAACTGCGAACGGCGGACCGTCCGCAACTGGCGATCGACAGTGAATTCTCGCTACGGCATCGCGGGGGCTTGCGGAATCGTCAGCTGGAGTCGGGCATCGAGTCGGTCGACGACGGCCTGCCGCTGCTGCTGCGAAATTATGCACAGGTCGATTACGACGACGGCACACGCCTGAACGAGCGGAACTATCGCGACGCCCTGGACAATATCATCACCGATCTTGGCGCGGTTCCGCCGCACGCCACGGGCGATCCGCTGGTGGACTACTTCGAGCTTAACCCGCGCGGTCAGGTGACGACGGTGAGCGGGGCGTCGCAGCATCTGAAGTGGGACTTGAAGACGCTGCTTCAGAAGGCGGCACGCATGTCAGGAGGCACGAACGATACGGTGGAGGTGCCCGGCTTGGCCGCTCCGGTGCCGGCTATTGATCAGTTGATTCAGATTATTTGGGATACTTACCACAACGATGATCTGGCGACCGTCGTGGACGCGCCGGCAATCCCGCGCAGCCTGCGTGAGCATGCATCGTGGGCGGCGCATCCCGCGGATGAAGATCGCCTCGCCGCGTTCGCCGCTCAGTATGCGGTCAACCTGGTGGCGTTCGCGCAGGGCGGGATCGATGAGTATGAAGATGCGGACCCAGCCCCCAACGGCACGTATGAAACGACCATGCCGCGATACGTGCGGACGGTTTCCGACAGCACCGAGGTGCCGCACTACGGGCTGATTCCGCTGCCCTACGTGGCCGAGGCGTACACGCAGCAGAAGTACCGCGCGGGAACGCCTGGCCCTGCTCCTGATCCGACGCAGGAGATGGTGACGTGGGACGCGGTCGGGGAGACGGGGTACGTGATCGAGATTCGCAATCCGCACAATCGGCCGGTGAGGATGGACACGGTGCGTGTGGTCGTCGATGGCAACGATTGGGGCCTGCTGAGCGAGATGACCGAGGCGACGTATCTCGAAGCAGAGCAGACGGTGATGCTGGTGCGCCAGGGCGGCGAAGAATGGACCGGCAACGCGCGTGTGGTTGGCCAATGGCCGAGTGAGCCCGACGGTGCGGGCCCCGACACGCCGACGACGCCTGAGGATAATGTCTGGGAGCTTGTTGAAGAGACCGAACTGGAGGACGGCACGATCTGGGTGCTGCTGCATGAGGATGCCTATCGGTGGGATCTGGGCGACGCGCCGGTCAGCATCGAGCTTTTCTGCGAAGTGCGTGACCTTCAGGCCCCGCCGGCCACCGAAGGCGACGAGACGGAAGCGTTCGACGGCGGGATCTGGTACCGCTATCAGCAGGTCGACAATCAGCTGTCGTACCCGCTGGTGCGTGAGGATCTGGTTTACGCCACGGGTGAGGTTGCGGAGGACGATGTCCGCTACCACCAGCATGTGTTGGTCGGCGACGGGCGGGGGCTGAACGTGATGACGATCATGCCCGATGCCTTCGAAGGCGATCCCACGCAGTATGACAACGTTGACCCGGCGAACATGGGTAATCCGCCACACGATGCGACCATCGCCATGCTTGGCTATGAGGACAAGACGACGCTCGGGCCGGTGGGTCCGCTGGATTGGGATCCTGCGACGGAGCAGATTGTGTTCCCGAAGGAGCCGGGCGTTCGGAATGTCGGTGAGTTGGCATTGGTGACGGTGCTGGGCCCGCGTGAAGGGGCGTCGGCAGCGGACTGGACGATCGCCGGTGCGTGGCAGAGCGCGAGCGCCACGGCTTTTGATCAAGTGGCAGAATTCCAGCTGAACATGGGCGACGCGTGGCTGGATCCGGCACTCGCAGGCACACAGGACGTGCTTGAGTTGCACCCCGATTCGCTTGTGCCCTACCCGATGGTGCTGATGGACAGGTTCACCGCGCAGCGGTGGACGGAAGAGACGGAACGACCGGAGTTCGGCCGATTCGTGCCGGGCACGATCAACATCAACACGGCGACGCGCGAAACGCTTCTGGCCGCGTTGCCGGTGCCCTGGGATGACCACAGCCAGGCGGATCGTGAGCTCAGGGAGACGATTCGGCGCGACATTGTCGATGCGATCCTGATGTACCGCGACCATCGTTCGGATGTGCCGACGGGGACGCTGGGCCGCCGACCGGACGATCCGGATTGGCGCCAGGATCCCGGCATTCGGCACATCGGCGAAATCTACGCCGCGACATGGCACCTGTTCACCGAGAACGCAGGAACGGGCGATACCTACGAGGTCGGCGGCGTCGAAGTGGACCGACTGGCCAACCCCGGCATCGATCCGGCCGCGCATGAGCCTGACGAGGTAGAGGACGATCTGGAGGAGAAGACGCTGGTGTTGCGGATGCTCAGCCAGTTGCTGACGACGCGCAGCGACGTGTTCACCGCCCACATCCTGATCCGTGGCTATGCCTTCGACGATCGCAGCGAGCCGATCGTGGAGCGTCGCCTGCTTGGCGTGTTCGATCGTGGTCCTGTGCTTGAGAACGCGCTCGATCCGGATGCCCCTAGCGATACCACGCCGCGGCTGTTGGGCGTGTATCGCTACTGATTCTGGACGGCCTACGTAAACGCTTCGCAGGAGCCCACGCCCTCAGGACGTGGGCTCCTTGCTTTGGCGGATGAAACCCGGCCATCGTCCGACGCGTCGCGTTGTTGACAACGAGCCGCGCACGTCAGTAAGCGGTTGTGCGTTCAGCGCTCGACGGATCGTGACGATGCGTCGCAGTTCGCGACGACTGCGGGAACACGCCACTCACAACACGGGACTTCAATTCTCCTCACATCACAACGTTTCGGACACTACCGCTCCCTTACGGTCGCGGCTCGTATTCCGGCGTCTGCCTACATATAGGCTGTCTCGCAGCGATCCACGACGCCGGGGCGACAGACCCAGTCGCCCGGTGATCGATGATGAACCTTTTTTTCGTGGGGCGAGGTGGGGGGGGTCAGTTCATCACGGTGATGAGGACGTCGGTGCGGCCGAGCTTCTGGCGCATCCTGAGAGCGGACTCGAAGCTTGCGAAGCTGCCCACCTGGACGAGGTAGAGCCGTGAGCCGTCGGCGGCGGTGGAGGGGATCACGCGGGGCGACCCGGCGCCGGCACGGGACGCAGCCGTGCGCATCTGCCGTGCGAGTGTGTCGGCATTGGATCGGCTGGAGAAAGCGCCCAGTTGCAGCGTAAAGCCCGTGTTGGCGATGCGGTTCTGCACTTCGCGGCGGAAGGCTGAGTCGCGCGAGTTGTTCATCGCTTGCGAGAGGCTAGTGCGGGCCTGGGTCCAGCGTCCGAGCCGCTGTTCCGCCAGGGCGAGGTGATAATAGGCGTGGGCGCGGTCTTCGCCCTGAAGTTGACTGACCGATCGCTTAAAGTACGCGACGGCTTGGTCGTACTGTTGGCGGTGAACGTGGACGAGACCGAGGGTGGCGTTGGCGCGGCCGGCGAGGCTGCGGTCGCGGTTGCTCGAGAGGGGCTTAAGATAGCGAACGGCCTCGGCCTGGCGACCGAGCTGAAATGCGCTGACGCCGGCGACGTAGCGGGCGCGGTCGCGGTCGGCTCGATTGCCCCGGGAAAGGTTCGGGCGAGCAGCATCATGTGCCTGCTGATAACGCCCCGATTCGTAGTGGTTGAGCATCGTGCTGCGGGCGGTGTTCTGGGTGGTGGCGGGGTCGCAGCCGGTGCTGAAAGCGAAGCACATCAGCAGTGAAAATGCGAGGCAGCAACGTGTGATCGATAAGGCGGTGAACATGGAGCCTCTCCGTATGGCTTGAGTCGTCAGCCGTGACGCGTGTATTGTACCGGATCGACGGCGGCGTCTACGGCGACGCAAACTTTCAGGAAGGGCAGCTGTGGCGAATGTACTTTGGCCGATTCTCAGGCGTGCAATCACGCATCCCAAGCACGTGGCGATCGTCGACGATCAGCGCGAATGGCGCTACATCGATCTGGTGGTGGGGGCGTTGCACCTGGCGAAGCACATCAAGAAGATGAGTGATCGCCCGCACGTGGGGATCCTGCTGCCGACCAGCGGGGCGTTCGCGATGGCGCTGCTGGCGACGTGGATGCTGCGGCGGACGGCGGTGCCGATCAACTATCTGCTCGGCCCCAAGGAACGGCAGTACATCATCGACGATTCGGAAGTGGATGTGGTGATCAGCGTCGGGCCGCTGCTGAACTTTCTGGGCGGGAAGCCGGAGAACGTGGAGCTGATTGAGCTTGAGAAGATGAACTTCAAGGGCATGCCGCCGCTGCGGTGGCCGGCGCGGGCGGGGTCGGATGAGAACGCGGTAATCCTGTATACGTCCGGCACGAGCGGCAAGCCGAAGGGCGTGATGCTGACGCACGGGAACCTTCGCTTTGATGTTGAGGCGGCGGTGAAACATGCGGAGCTTAAGAGCGCGGATTGTTTTATGGGCGTGCTGCCGCAGTTTCATTCGTTCGGGCTGACGGGGCTGACGATCCTGCCGCTGATGATTGGGGCGAAGGTTGTTTACAGCGCGCGGTTCACGCCGAAGAAACTCGTCGGACTCTTCCGCAAGCACAAGCCGGACATGTTCCTGGCGATTCCTTCGATGTACAACGCGTTGATGACGGTGAAGAGTGCCGAGCCCGCGGATTTTGCGTGCCTGCGATTGGCGGTAAGTGGCGGCGAGCCGCTGCCGCATGACGTGCATGATCGGTTCAGGGAACGCTTTGGTGTGAACATCATCGAAGGGTACGGGCTGACGGAGACGTCGCCGATCGCGGCGATTAATACGCCGACGCAGCAGCGCGAGCAATCGGTAGGGCGGCTGCTGCCGGGGACGCGGGGGCGCGTCGTTGACGATGAGGGCAAGATGCTTGGGCCCGGCGAGGAGGGCGAGATTCAGCTGGCGGGGCCTCACATCATGGCGGGTTACTTCAAGATGCGCGAGCTGACGGAGCAGGTGATCGACCGTGAGGGCTTCTTCACGACGGGCGACTGGGGGAAGATCGATGAAGACGGGTACGTATTCATCACCGGCCGAAAGAAGGAAATGCTGATCGTGTCGGGTGAGAATCTGTTCCCGCGCGAGATTGAAGAGGTGCTCAATGCGCACGAATCGGTGCACGAGTCGGCGGTGATCGGGCAGAGCGATCCGATGCGGGGCGAAGTGCCGATCGCCTTCATTGAATTGGCCGAGGGGGCGGAGCTTGATGAGAAGGCGCTGCGGGAACATTGCCGGGAGTACCTGGCGCAGTGGAAGGTGCCGCGGGAGTTTCGGGTGGTCGATAAGCTGCCGCGTGGAGCGACGGGGAAGGTGCTGCGGCGGGAGTTGTCGGCTTAAATTCCGGCGTTCGGCGGCGCATTCGCCACTGATTACGCGGACGCAGATCAACCTGCCTCACGTTTGACCCGATCGTTCTGTCAGCAGACCATGAGGATGCTTCGTTACCTGCTGTCGAAAGGAATCGCGCGATGAATCAGTCCCAGACCACCACGCACCCCGGCCATCTTTCCCCGTTGCTTAAGCAAGCCAGTGACGTGGTCGCTGAGCGAGGCGAGGGGGCGTACATCTTTGACGCAGAAGGGCAGCGGTATCTGGATTTCACGTCGGGCATCGGCGTGACAGGGACGGGTCATTGCCATCCGAAGGTCGTCGCAGCGGCACAGGAGCAGGCGGGAAAGCTGATTCACGGTCAGTACACGACGGTGATGCATCGGCCGTTGATGGAACTGACCGAACGCCTGGGCCAGCGGATGCCGGGCGACATCGACACGTTCTTCTTCGCCAGTGCCGGGACCGAAGCGGTCGAGGCGACGCTGCGGCTGGCGCGCCACGCGACGGGCCGACCGAACATGATGGTCTTCCACGGCGGCTTCCACGGGCGCACAATGGGCGCACTTTCGATGACGACGTCGAGCGTCGACCTCCGCTCCGGGCTGCAGCCGATGATGGGCGGCGTGGCCGTCGCGCCATTCCCCCACACCTTCCGCTACGGCTGGGATGAGCAGACGGCGACGGATTTCTGCCTGCGTGAACTCGATCACATCTTCGTCACGCATAGTGCGGCGAAGGAGACCGCCGCGATGCTTGTCGAGCCGGTCCAGGGCGAAGGCGGCTACGTTCCCGCGAACACCCGTTTCATGCAGGGCCTCCGCGAACGCTGCGACAAGCACGGGATGCTGTTGATCGTCGACGAAGTGCAGGCGGGCTACGGCCGTACGGGCAGGTTCTGGTCGCATGAGCATTTTGATGTGCAGCCGGACGTGGTGATCACCGCGAAGGGCCTGGCCAGTGGGTTCCCGCTCTCGGGCTTTGCGACGACGCCGGAGATCATGAAGAAGGGTTGGCCGGGCTCGCAGGGCGGCACGTACGGTGGCAACGCGGTGGCCTGTGCGGCGGCCGTGGCGACGCTCGATGTGATCGAAGAAGAGGGGCTGGTCGAGAATGCTGCGACGATGGGCGCACGCCTGCGGGAGCAGCTTGAAGCGATCCGTGGGAGGTATCCCGCCATTGCGGACATCCGAGGGATGGGCCTGATGCTTGGTGCGGAGATCCACGATGCCGACGGCAAGCCTGACGGCGACCGGGCTGGGCGGATCGCCAAGGAAGCCGAGAAGCGAGGCCTGCTGCTGCTGCGTTGCGGGCCTTACGGCAAGGAGATCGTCCGTTGGCTGCCGCCGTTGATCGTGAACGCCGAGCAGATTGATCAGGCGACGAGCATCTTTGAGCAGGCGCTTGAGGCGACCGCTTGAAAACGTGACGACGCTAAGCCGCAGGAAAGGAATCGGTGCAATGGTTAACTATCGCCTGTTGTTGTGTGCGATGCTTGTAGTGATGGTGGCGAAAGTTGATGCCGAGCCGCTGACCGCGGCCGACCTGCCGGTGGAAGGCAGCGTCGATGCGTTCATGGGTGTCCCTGAACTGGACACGCAGCAGGTGTTCACCGGGGAGCGGTTTCCGAACATCGTTGTCGCGCTGGACGGCACTGTTCTGGCGACCTGGGGCAATCAGAGTTTCCGCGTGCGCCGGAGCGAGGACGGCGGCGAGACGTGGGGGCCGGAGATTACCGTCGCGGATCCAGGCTTCCACGGCGGCGGGACGATCGTCGACGAGAACACCGGCGATACGCTGGTTTTCGTTGAAGAGGGGCATCCGATCGCACCGCTGAGCGTCTATCGCAGCGCCGACCACGGCAAGACCTGGCGGGCGGAAGACGTGGTCATTCACGGCAACAGCGAAGGCCACGTTCCGTCGATGCACATGAACGAAAGCGGGATCACGCTCCGGCACGGTCCGCACGCGGGCCGACTGATTCGCCCCACGCGGTGGTACGCCGGCAGCAACGATCGGCCGCACTGGCCGGACCATTACACCAACGCGATGTACAGCGACGACGGCGGTAAAACCTGGTACGCCAGTGAGCCGTTCCCCGCGCGCGGCACCGGTGAAGCGACGCTGGCGGAACTCTCCGACGGCCGCATCTATTACAACGCGCGCCGACACCTCTCGACGGACGGGCTTGATCCGCTTCGTCGACACATCGCGTGGAGCGACGATGGCGGCGAGACGTGGGGCGACCTGTCCGTGAGCGACGTGCTGCCCGATGGCGATCAGAACCGCGAGTACGGTCTCATGGCCGGGCTGGTGCGGCTGCCTGTCGCCGACCACGACATCCTCATCTTCAGCAATATCGATTCGGAGGCTGGGCGACGGCGCGGCACCGTCTGGGCCAGCTTCGACGGCGGCAAAACATGGCCCGTGCAACGGCTTGTCGAGGAGGGTAGCTTCGCCTATTCCTCGCTGGCCGCCGGCCGGCCTAGCACGCCCAGCGAAGGCTACATCTACCTGATGTACGAATCAGGTGGCCATCCCAATTCCGCAGCCCACGTGGCACGCTTCAACCTGAGTTGGCTCACTGAAGGGCGAAGCTTGAGCGAAATTGTCGGTGAATAAGCGTTAAGGCCCCAAGCGTTCGCGTCGCCAGTTTTCGCCTTGGCGTTGGAAGACGATGCGGTCGTGCAGGCGGCTGGGGCGGCCTTGCCAGAATTCGATGATCTCCGGCTTCACGCGGTAGCCGCCCCAGTGGGGGGGGCAATCGACGGGGCCGTCGCCGTAGTGCGCTTCAAGTTCCGCCAGCCGTGCCTGCATCTGTTGGCGGTCGATCTGCTCGCTTTGATTGGAGACCCAGGCGCCGAGTTGGCTGCCACGCGGTCGACTGGCGAAGTAAGCTTCCGACTCCGCCCGACTGGTCTTCTCGACGGGCCCCTGGATGCGCACCTGCCGTTCGAGATGGATCCAGTGAAAGACCAAGGCTGCGTAGGGGTTCGCGGCAAGGTCCCGGCCTTTGTGGCTGTCATAGTTGGTGAAAAAGACGAACCCGGCGGGATCGTAGCCCTTGAGCAGCACGATCCGGGCGGCGGGTCGGCCCTGCGGCGTGACCGTCGCCAGTGTCATCACGTTGGCCTCATACTCGGGGCCGGTGGTGGTTTCGTGGGCGGCGTCGAACCACTGTTCGAAGAGCGCGATGGGGTCGTTGCCGGCCTCGGCTTCGGTGAGCCCGCCTCGGATGTAGTCGACACGTCGGTCCGCGAGAGATGGTTTGCGATCACTCATACCGCTAAGGATACCGCAGAATCGGCAGAGCGTCTCGCAGGTTCAACGGGCGGTGTAACCGCCGTCGATGACCAGTTCACTGCCGGTGACGAACCGCGATTCGTCAGAGGCCAGGTACGCGATGCCGTAGGCGATGTCGTCGGGTTCGCCCACGTGGCCGATTGGGTGAAGCTGATCCAGGTCCTTCCGGTATGCGTCCACGCCCTGCTCGCTTTGCTCGGCGAGCTTCGCCACCAACGGCGTCCAGATGAAGCCCGGATGGACGGAGTTGACGCGGATTTTGTCCGGGGCGTAGAGCAGTGCATCGGTTTTGCTCATGCTGCGCACCGCGCCTTTTGAAGCGTGATAGGGAGGCAGGTCGGGCGCGCTGATGATGCCGTAGATGGACGACAGGTTGATGATGCTGCCGCCGCCCGCCTCACGCATGTAAGAGATCACGTGCTTGGTGCAGAGGAAGACCCCGGTGACGTTAATCCGGAAGAGTTCCTGCCATTGCTCAAGCGTGACCTCGTCGGTGGGGCGATTCACCCCGGCGATGCCCGCGTTATTCACCAGGACATCGACGGCACCGAACTGTTCACGGACGGCTTGGAAGACGCTTTGGACTTCATCCTCATCGCCGACATCGAGGTGGTAGAAAGCCGCCTTTCCGCCTGCGTTTGCGATCCTTTTGACGACCGCTTGTCCCTCATCATCATTGATGTCGGTCACGGCGACGCTCGCCCCCTCACGGGCGAGCAGTTCGCAGGTCGCACGGCCGATGCCGAGCGATCCTCCGGTGACGATGGCGACTTTGCCTTCAAGACGGGCCATGGCTTTCCTTTCACTTATGCCGTCGTTAACTCCGGCCCCTGCCGATCAGATTCGGCAACAGGCTTGAAGTCGAGGAGCAAGCGATATGCCGGTGCCGGCAAGATGCCTAACTCGCTCAGCCATGGGGGATGGTCTGCGCTTCGGTGAACTCGAAGAGTCCTTCGATGCCGCCTTCACGGCCGTAGCCGGACTGCTTCATGCCGCCGAAGGGAGCCTCGGGTGTGGGGCCTTGCCCGGTGTTGTGGCCGACGTGGCCGAAGCGGAGTTGGGCGGCGACGCGGGCGGCCCGGTCATCGTCGGCGGTGAAGACGTAGGAGGCGAGGCCGTACTCCGTGCGGTTGCCGAAGGCGACGGCCTCGGCTTCGTTGTCGAACTTGAGAATCGGCACGAGCGGCCCGAAGGTTTCCTCGCGGCAGCAGACCATCTCGTGCGTGACGTTGCGGAGGACGGTGGGGGGGTGGAAGCAGCCCCAGTCGTCACCGAGCGGCTCGGGCACGTCGCTGCCTGTCACGATCTCCGCACCCTTGGCCAGGGCGTCTTCGACATGCCGACGCACTTTGTCGTAACCGGCACGATCGATCAACGGCCCCAGGTCGGTATCGTCCGCCATGCCGTCGCCGACTTTGAGTTTGCTCGCCCGCTCGGCAACCTTCTCAGCGAAGGCGTCGGCGATCGATTCATGCGCGTAAACGCGGTTGGCGCAAACGCAGGTCTGACCATTTGCACGGAACTTGTTCGCCACCAGCTGGTCGGCGGCGTGGTCGAGATCGGCGTCTTCGAAGACGATGAACGGCGCGTTGCCGCCGAGCTCGAGGCAAAGGCGTTTGAGATCGTGGGCGGTTTTCTGCACGAGCAGTTTGCCGACTTCGGTGGAGCCGGTGAGGCTGATCACGCGGACGCGTTCATCTTCGCAGAGCACGTCGGCGATGGTCTTCGGATGCCCCAGCAGGAGGTTCGCTTTGCCCGGCGGCAGCTTCGCTTCCTGCTCGAGAATGTGGAACAGCACGATCATGCTCAATGGGGTTTTGGACGACGGCTTGATGATGCTCGGGCTATCGGCCGCGAGGGCCGCGGAAAGCTTCTTGGCGATCATGGCCATCGGGAAGTTCCAGGGCGTGAGCAGGGCGACCACGCCGGCGGGGCGATGGTGCACTGTCCAGTCCATGCCCTTGGGCCGCTCGGTCACGGGCCGCGGTTTGAGCAGGTCGATGTTGTCCGCACAGTAGCGGTAGAAGCCGGCTGCATATTCGGCCTCGCCGCGGGCCTCCTTCAACGGCTTGCCCATCTCCATCGTCAGGATGCGGGCGATTTCGTCCTTGTGCTTGCGGAGGGCGGCGTCGATGCGGAGCAACCATTCGCGGCGTTCGTCGATGCTGGCCGGCTGATCGAGCGCGGCGTGAGCGGCATCAATCGCTCGCCGAGTCTCCGCTTCGCCCATTGAGGGGACAGCGGCGAGGCGATCGCCGGTGGCGGGGTTCACGACATCGGTCGTCTCGCCCGAATCAGCGCCGACCCATTGCCCACCGATGTAGCCGCTGAGGTGCTTGAGAAGCGGGGATTCGATGCCGGTGACTGCTTGCGGAGCCATGAGAACTCTCCATGAATGACATTGCTTTGGGCATCATAGCCAAGCGGGGAACGGCTATAGCTGTGGGCGACGATCCGTCAGCGGATTGGCGCACTGGTAGGCATGAGCGGCTTTGAAGACGAGGGCGTCGGCGTATCGGTTGCCGACGATCTGCAGCCCGATCGGCAGACCTTCGCTGGTGAATCCGCACGGCACGGACATGGCCGGCTGCCCGGTCAGGTTGAACGGGTAGCTGAACGGCGTCCACGTGGGCCAGCGATCGTGAGGCCAGCCCTCGGGCACTTCGCGATTGGTTGCGAATGCGGGGATCGGCAGGGCGGGTGTGATCAGTAAATCGTAAGTCTGGTGGAACCGCCCCATGCGTTCGATGAGGGCAAGGCGCTCGTTGCCGGCTGCGAGGTAATCGATGATGTCCAGCTGAGCGGCCCACTCGGCGGCGGCGACGAGGCCGGTGTCCATCTTCTTCCGCTGCTCGGCATCGATGGCACGCATGGCGTTGGCGGCCCCGCCGTAGAACAGGGCGTTGAAGGCATCAAGCGGATCGCCGAAGCCGGGATCTTTCAGGTCGACGATGGCGCCCATGTCCTCGAAGACCTCGGCTGCCTTGGCGACGGCTGCCGCGACTTCGTCGTTCATAATGTCGACATAGCCGAGCGCCGGGCTGAAGGCGATGCGCAGGTTCCGCACGCCGTCGGTCTGCTCACGCAGGGCCTCGGCGTAGGTGGTGTTCGGCTGCGGCGGTGGGGCGGTGGTGTCGCGGGCATCAGGGGCGACCAGAACATCCATCAGCATCGCCGCATCTTCCACCGTCCACGCCATCGGCCCGACGTGCGCGAGGGGATAGAACGCGCTGGGGGGCCACATGGGGGCGAGGCCGTGGGTGGGCTTGTGGCCGACGATGCCGCAGAACCCGGCGGGGATGCGCACCGAGCCGCCCGCATCGGTGCCGAGTGAGAGGGGGCCCATGCCCAGGGGGATCATGGCTGCGCTGCCGCCGCTGGAGCCGCCCGCGGTTTTGGTGATGTCCCACGGGTTGTTCGTCGGGCCGGTGAGGGCGCTGTCGGTCACGCCCTTCCATGCAAACTCAGGCGTGGTCACGCGGCCGGGTTGCACGAATCCGCTGCGCTTCAGGGCGGCGACGGCGGGGGCGTCTTCCTTGGCGAGATCATCGGCGGGAATCAGCGTGGAGCCTTTGCGGTTCGGCTGCCCGCGGGTGAGGAACATATCCTTGATACCGACGGGGATGCCGTCGAGTGGCCCCATCGGTTGCAGGCAGCGGAAGCGTTCTTCGGAGGCCCGCGCCTGCTGCATTGTGAGTTCTTCGTCGAGCCAGCAGTAGGCGTTCACCGCATCGTTATGTTTATGGATGCGATCGAGCACCGCCTCGGCCGTCTCCACCGGCGAAAGCTCCCCCTGGCGATAGTAATCCGCCAGCTGGGCGGCAGTGAGATCGGCAACTTCGGTAGCGGGCATTTCAAACTCCGAGAAGGCGAGCGGCAAAATCGAACGGCGACGGATGCGTCTCTACTGTGGTCGACCGACTCCCGAGGCCGGCGTGAATTCCTGTTCCGCCAGCCACGGAATGATGCGACTGAAGGCTTCTTCGATCTTGTCCATCGAGGTCGAATAGCTGATCCGCAGCGAGTTCGGGCACGTATCGCCGAACGCATCGCCCGGCACCACGCAAACGCCCGTCTCCTGAAGCATCCGCATCGCCACGGTCGAGCCGTCGGTATTCGGCGGCAGCGACGGGAAAATATAAAACGCGCCCTGAGGCCAATACCCCTGCAGGTGCGGCGCCTTGCTGACCAGTTGCACGACGCGGTCGCGCCGGCGTCGGTACTCCGCGACCATCTTGTTCACGCAGCTGCGGTCGCCACGCAGCGCTGCCACGCCCGCCCACTGGGCTGGGGTGTTCGCCACGGTAGTCGTGAACATGTGATAACGGCGAAGCATCTTGATCGTGCCCGCACTGGAAATAATCCACCCGATCCGCAGGCCGGGCATGCTGAACGTCTTGGAGAAACTGTTGACCACCATGACGTGGTCCAGGTCCGACGTACAGCGGATCACGCTGGGGTATTCCATGTCGTCGAGAACGATCTTGTCGTACACCTCGTCACTGAAGACCTTCACGCCTCGGTAGGCTGCTTCTTCGACGATCGCCTCGACCGTTTCGCGTGGGTAGACCGCCCCGGTGGGGTTGTTAGGTGAGTTGAGGATGATGCCGTAGGTGCGCATGCCGATATGGCGAATCACCTCTTCGGGATCAAGCTGATGGCCTGACTCGGCATAGGTGGGGATGATCTTGACCTCGCCGCCGTTCATGCGGATCAGCGGGGCGTAGAGCACGAAGGTGGGATCGGTCACCAGGAACTGCCGACCGGGGGCGGCGGTGGCGCTGAGGGCGAGGTACATCGCCTCGGTCGCACCGGTGGTGACCAGGAAGTTGTCTTCGGTTAGATCGCGGTCGTACTCTTCGCTGTAGTAGTCCTTCAGGGCCGTCAGCAACTCGGGCAGGCCGGCGTCCATTGTGTACTGCGTCTGCCCAGCCCGGAGCGCGTCGATGTGGGCTTCAATGATGTGCTCGGGCGTCGGGAAATCCGGCTGCCCGATGGAAAGATGGATCACGTCCTTCATCGAAGCCGCCAGGTTGATCATCTTCCGGATGCCCGGCATGGGGATGGATTGCAAAGCCGGGGTCCAAGTGGCTTTTTCCGTCTCAAATTCATGCTCATTCGTGGAGGCCATGGGAGGGTTCCTTCTCAAGCTTGCCGGGGGCCGTTGCCGTTACCGCGGTAGGGATATGACGCGTCGGTTTGAACTACTGCCTTACATAGCCTTGTTGCGTGGGTTTGGTTCGCGTGAGATTTTGCTAACTTTGGTGCATTCCTTCGGCGCATTCTAGTCCGCCGCGCTTGCATCACGGCAAGCGGTGGACACAAAGATTTCGCGCCTTTTTCGAAGCACTGTCATGCCTTACATCATCGGCTTGTAACCGGGGTCAGTTGACAATTTCGCATCGCGAGGAGTACGGTTTCGAGATGCCGTGCAGCGACCCGATGTGGGGAGAAGACGGCCGAGACACGAGAGGAACTCGATGAACGCTTCCGCAGTGGATAAACCGGTCGTCGCGGTGTTTTCCAGCCAGTCTCCCACCGGGCCCAGCGGCGGTGAGCGATGGCCGGGGCTCGACTCACTGGACGAGCTTGCCGTCGTCCGCCACGCCTCGACCGCTGAGGAACTGACCGAGGCCCTGCGTGAGGCCGACGTTCTGCTCGTCACGGATTTCCGCACGCCCGTCGTTCAACAGGCTTGGCCGCACGCCCGCCGGCTCAAGTGGGTACACGCCACCAGCGCGGGCGTCGATAAGCTGCTGTTTCCCGAGCTCATCGAGAGCGACGTTCCTGTCACGAACGCCCGGGGCATTTTCGATCGTCCGATCGCGGAATACGTGCTCGGCTTCATCCTCGTCTACGCAAAGGATGTCCTGGGCACGGTCGCCCTTCAGCGTGAGCACACCTGGCAACATCGTGATACCGAACGCATCGAAGGTAAGCGGGTGCTCGTCGTGGGGGCGGGTTCAATTGGGCGGCAGATCGGGCGGCTTTGCGGGGCGGCGGGCATGGCTGTGACCGCGCTGGCGCGTCACCCTCGGACCGACGATCCGGATTTCGAAAAGGTTCACGCCTCGGAGGATCTGCACCAGCTCCTTCCCGAGGCCGATTATGTCGTCATCGCCGCCCCGCTTACCGACGAAACCCGTGGGCTGTTCGATGCGGCCACGCTGGAGCGCTTCAAGCCCACCGCTCGGCTGATCAACATCGGCCGAGGCGAAATCGTGCAGACCGAGCCATTGGTCGAGGCGCTCAACGCCGGACGGCTCGCCGGTGCCGCGTTGGATGTTTTTGAGCAGGAGCCGTTGCCCGAGGACCACCCACTTTGGACGCTGCCGAACGTGATCGTTTCGCCCCATATGGCCGGCGACGTCCACGGCTGGCGCGCCGCACTCAGCGATCAATTTCTCAAGCTGCTTAAGCACTGGAAGGCCACGGGCGAACTGACGAACCTTGTCAACAAGGAACGCGGCTACGCCGGCTGACCGCCGGCGCCTGCTCAAGAGCCGGGTTGTCCTCAACCGGGTCGAGTTGGTGGGGGGGGCGGCGTGGGATAGAATGGGCAGCTTATGCCCAACGCACACGAAAAAACCGTCTTCCTCGAAACCTTCGGCTGCCAGATGAACGTCCTCGACAGCGAGTTGGTCGTCGGCGCGCTCCGCGGCCTCGGCTACGCACTGACCGAGCAGCGCGACGCCGCCGACGTCATCCTCTTCAACACCTGCTCAGTGCGGCAGCAGGCGGAGGATAAAGTCTACGGGCGGCTGGGGGACGTGAAGCGTGTGAAGCGCGAGCGGCCCGACGTCGTCGTCGGCGTCATCGGCTGTATGGCTGAACGCGACGGCGAAGACCTGCTCAAACGCTATCCGCAGGTCGACCTGATGTGCGGACCGGCCGAGCTGGACAAGGTCCCCCTGCTCATCGACAACGTGCTCAAAACACGCGAACCCGCGCTGGCCCTGCAAAACGGGAAAAGTGGGGGCGCAAGTGGCGGAGGGGCGCGGCGATCGTCCACGCTCGCAGCAGCCAAGGACGACCTGGAACTGCTGGATCTTTCACGTTCGATGTCGCCTGACGCAGCGGGGGCGCACAACAACTCTGCCTACGTCCGCATCACGCGCGGCTGTAACAAATTCTGCACCTACTGCGTCGTGCCCTACACCCGTGGGGCTGAGGTGCACCGCCCGCCCGACCACATCGTGGCCGAGTGCCGACAGCTTGCGGAGGCGGGCATCACCGAGGTGACGCTGCTTGGCCAGACCGTCAATCATTATCTTTACGACCATGGTGCGGCGATCAGCATGGAAGGCGTGCAGCAGCCGCAGGTCGGTCCCGGCGGCAAGGCGTTCAAGCAGAGCCAGCAGTACGCAGCCGGCCGAAAGCTGACCACGTTCGCGAACCTGCTCAAGCGCATCCACGACGAAGTTCCCGCCATTCAAAGGCTGCGGTTTGTGACAAGCTATCCGCGGGATTTCGGCGACGACATTCTTCAGGTGATGGCCGAGAGTGAACGCATCTGCAATTACCTTCACGTTCCCGCTCAGCACGGCTCGGACCGGGTGCTCAAGCTGATGAACCGCGAATACACCATCGGCGAGTATTACGCCTTCATTGAGCGGGCGCGGAGCTTCATGCCCGACGTCCAGATCGCCAGCGACTTCATCGTCGGCTTCCCCACCGAAACCGAAGCGGAGTTCCAGACGAATAAGGAAGTGATTCGCCGCTGCCAGTTCAAGAACAGCTTCATCTTCAAGTATTCGCCTCGGCCGGGCACGATCGCCATCGATCGATTTGCCGACGATGTCCCCGATGCCGTCAAGCGTCGACGCAACGCGGAACTGCTGGAAGTGCAGGCGGAGGTCTCCCAGCAGGTGCACGATGCGATCGTCGGACAGACGGTGCAGGTGAAGGTCGAAGGCGTGAGCAAGAAGGGGATGAAGCAGCGGCAGCAGGGCAATGTTGAACTCCGCTGGGAGCACGGTGAGGAAGTCACGCAACTGTCCGGCCGAACGCGCGGCGACCTGATCGTCATGTTTGACGGCAGCGAAGAACTCGTCGGCAAACTGGTGGACGTGAACGTTCAGACCGCCAAACCGCTGACCCTGTTCGGAGAACTCGCCGGACAACCTGCTGCGGTGTAGAACACCGGCGCGATAACCTTCAACCGCCAGACCGCTCTTTTGTTGGCACCGCGGCATGAGGGTAGACTGTTCGATCATGTCGACTGCACCCGAGCTTCAACGTCCGGTCCTCTGGCGGAATATCAGTTTTCATCTGCTGTGGACCAGTACGTTCGCCAGCGGGTTCGGCGATCGCATGGCGATGCTGGTGGCCATGGCGATGCTCGGGTATGGCGCGACCGGGGCGGACAATTCCAGCATCCAGGCCGTTATCAATTTCTTCTTCTTTCTGCCGTACCTGATCTGGAGTCCGATGGCGGGCTGGCTCACCGATCGCCTGCCTCGCAAGTGGGTGCTCCTCGCGGCCGACCAGTCGCGCGGCGTTATCCTCCTTTGCGCCCTGCTGCTGGCGCCTTCCGCCGGCGTGATTGTCCCGGAGGGCGAACGCTGGCTCGTCTGGATGCTGATGCTTGGGCTCGGCATCATGGCGGCAACGTTCGTCCCGGCCCGGTTGAGCGTCGTCCCCAGTGTGGTCGGCATGAAGCTGATCACGCGCGCCAACGGAGCCGTCGTCTCGATGGGCGTCATCGGCAACCTCTTCGGCCTGCTGCTCGGCGCGTCGCTGGTGGAACACTCGCTGGAGCAGGCGATTTACGTGGGGGCGGCCTGCTACATCATCTCCGGGCTGTTCTGGGTCTTTCTGCGGATGCCCTGGGAGAAGAAGCGGACACTTGGACTGGATGCCCGCCACGGACCGTTCTACGCATTCAAGGAGATCGGCGACGGCCTGCGCTACGCCTGGCAAAAACGGGTCGTCCGCGTGCTGGTGCTGATGTCCGCGGTGGTCTGGGGCGGCACGGCGGTCTACGTTCCCGCCGTCGCTGCGCTGAACGTCGAACTCTACGGCCAGCAGATCGGCACCTATGGGCCGCTGCTCGGGATGGTCGGCCTCGGCATGCTCCTCGGTGCCATCGGCCTCGCCGTCTGCAATCCGATCCGCGGGCTTGAGGTGCTCATGGTCGGCGGCTTTTTCCTGCTCGCACTCTGCCTCGGCCTTCAGGCGGTGGTGCCGGTGCTGGCGCTGGGGATGGTGCTCTCGTTCGGCGTCGGCCTCTCGGGGGCGCTGCTAATGGTGCCCCTGCACACGCTCCTGCAGCGGGTGTCGGCAAACCACGTCCGCGGTCGTGTCTTCGGCGCGAAGGAACTCGTCGGCGAGGTCGGCATGGTCGTCATCTCGCTCATGGTCTGGCAGATGCCGCGCACGGATGCGCTGATGCGGCCGTTGATGATTGGCCTTGCGTTCCTCTACATCGCGGTCGGCATCTACGGCGTGAAACGCTACATCATGACCGGCCCCACCGGCACGCGGACGCTTAACGTGGTCTGGCGTGTGATTCGGCTGGTCTCCGAGGGCATGCATCAACTGGACGTCCGCGGACGTGGCAACATGCCTCGCACGGGGCCCGCGCTGCTCGTGGCGAACCATACAGCCGGCACGGACCCGATGCTGATTCAGTCGGCGGTGCAACGCAAGGTCCGCTGGATGATGGCGAACGAGTACATGTTCCCTGCGCTGAATTTCATCTGGCGTCGCATGCAGCCGATCGGCGTCGCACGCACGGGGCGTGATGCGACGGCGGCGCGGCAGGCGATTGCGGCGCTGCGGAATGGCGATGCCGTGGCGGTGTTCCCCGAAGGGCGGATCAATCGTGACCGCGAGCCGTTGCAGGAGTTTTCGGCCGGCGTGGGGCTGATCGCCTTGCGCAGCGGTGCGCCCGTGGTGCCGATCTGGATCGAAGGCACGCCCCGCGGCAAGGTGCTCGGCGCATATTTACGGTTCAGCCGCTCGCGCGTCCGGTTCGGTGAACCGTTCGTCGTCGATCCCAACATGAAACCGGCCGAAGCGGCGGAGCTGATGCGGCAGAAGGTGGCCGACCTCGGCGTCTGGGACGCGGAGATCTCCGAAGCTGCCACACACCAGACAAGCGCGATGGGTTAGCCTTGTGCCCCAGGGCAGGCGCCCGCTCAATTACACCAGATCATCCACATTCCAGCCCTTGCGGTAGGACTTGGTGATGAACTCGTTGGCGGCGTCGTTGTTGGTGACCTGAACGGCGTCGGCATCGAAATCGATGTCAACGTTGCCCGCCCGGTGGGAGACGAGGCCCAGCAGCACCGATTCGGTCAACTTGCCCGAGTAATCGAAGTTGCAAAGCGCCGGCTTGCCACCCTTGCATGCGGCGATCCACTCGGCGTGGTGACCGGGTGAGGATTCAATCTCACGCGCGGGGGGCTGATAGTCGGCGAACTTGTCTTCGGGCAGCAGCTTGTGCCGGCCGTAGTCAGAGATGAGCAGGCCGTCGTCACCGACGAAGAGGATGGCGTTGCCGCGCCAGTCGTCGTTGGAGAAGTTGTACTTCTCGAAGACGTTGATAATGTCGATGTGGGTGCCGCCGTGGTGCCAGGTGACGGTGACTTCGGGGCGATCGGCGGTCGCCGCGTGACGGTACTCAGCCATGAGCGCACGGGGCGTGCGCAGAGGCATGGGATCGGGTCCGGTGGCCTTTGCGGAGACGGGGTGCCCGAGGTTCAGCGCCCAGTGCGGGAGGTCCATGAAGTGGCAGCCGAGGTCGCTGAGTCCGCCCCCGCCGAAGTCCCACCAGCCGCGCCACTGGAAGGGGTGGTAGAGATTGCTGTAGTAGTCGCGCTCCGCTGCAGCGCCCAGCCAGAGGTCCCAGTCGAGATGGTCGGGGACGGCATCGGGTGTTTCGCCGAACCGGCCGCCTGAGTAGCTGCCGCCGTAGAGGATGACGTGCACCTCGCGGACCGGGCCGATCACGTTTGCTCGGATTGCCTCGACCACGCGTCGGTAGTTGTCGCCGGCGTGGATCTGGGTCCCCATCTGCGTGGCGACGTTGTTACGGCGGGCCGACTCGATCATCAGCCGCGCTTCTTGGATCGTGTGAGCAAGAGGCTTTTCGCAGTAGACGTGCTTGCCCATCTCCATCGCGATCAGGCTGGGCGACGCGTGCTGGTGATCAGGCGTGGCGACGACGACGGCGTCGATGTTCTTCTGCTCCCGGTCAAGCATCCGTCGGTAATCGGCGTAGGCGTTGGGCTGGTGGGGGTTGTTCGGATCGTTCTTCAGATTCTCCAGCCGGGCGGCGACGTGATTGGCATCAACGTCGGCAATGGCGACGATGTTTTCCCCGCGGAGATGATCGATGCTGAAGCCTGCCTGCCCCTGCGTCCCCACAAACGCCAGGTTCACCTTTTCATTGGCCGACGCGGCGCGCGTCAGTCGAGGCATGGCGAGCGGAAGGACCGCCCCGGCGTAAGTGGCATGCTTCAGAAACGTGCGGCGGTTGGTGCGGTAGCTCATCGTCGACTCCAGATGTATCCGGTGAATCCCCCAGGGCAACAGACATAGTTTACTTACTGCCGTTCGCGCAAACAACAGCACGGCCGAACCTTTGATGGCTCGGCCGTGCTGAAGTATTGCAATCGTCACCCGCTTAAGGCGGGCGGCGTTGATTTAGATTTCTTCCCAGCCCTGACGGGGCTGACGACGGATGAACTGGTTGGCCTGATCGAAGTTCGTGACCTTCATGTTCGGGCCATCCCATTCGAGCTTACGCCCGGAGAGCAGGGCGACGTTGCCGAGCAGGATGGTTTCGGTCATCGGGCCTGCGTAGTCGAAGTTCGAGCCGGGCTTGGGGCCGCCCTTGATGGCGTTGACGAACTCCTGGTGGTGGCCGGGCGACCGCTCAAGCAGCTGCGGGGGCCGGCCGAATTCACGGCGCTTGGCCTCGGGGATAAGACGGGGGCCGCCGCCGTAGTCACCGCTGACGAGGATGGTGCCCTTGTCGCCGATGAACAGGTTGCCGCTCTGGGGCATGCGGAGGTCCTCGTCGAGTTCGTCGGGGCGCGGGGGCAGGTTGGCCGAGCCGTCTGCCTTCTTGCCGTCGTACCAGTACGAGGTGAAGGCGGGGCGGTCGCCCTTGGCGGCGAATTCCCACTTGACGGTCGAACCGGTCGGGAATGCGTCGCCGGTGAGCCCCTCCGTCATCAGCGGTTCGACGCTGATGGGGTGGCCCGGATCGAAGGCCCAGAACAAGCCGTCCATCGTGTGGCAGGCCATGTCGCCGAGCGCGCCGGCGCCGAAATCACGCCAGCCACGCCATGCGAAGGGATAGGTGTCCTTCGTGTAGTGACGCAGCGGCGCCGGGCCGATCCAAGTGTTCCAATCCAGGCCCGCAGGCACCGGATCGATCTGCTTCGGCCGATGCATGCCCTGCGGCCAGACCGGACGATTGGTCCAGGTGTGCGCTTCCTTCAGGTTACCGATCGCGCCGGCCCTGACGAGTTCGATCAGAACGCGCCAGCCTTCGTCGGCGTGGCCCTGGTTGCCCATCTGCGTCTGGACCTTATTCTTCTGCGCCAGTTCCGTGAGGCGACGTGCTTCCCACACTGACCAGGTCAAAGGCTTTTCACAGTAGACATGCTTGCCCAGTTCCAGGGCAGAGGCGGCGGCGTGGAAGTGAGTATGGTCGGGGGTGGCGACAAACACCGCGTCGAACTCGTTGTGATGCTTGTCGAACATCCGCCGGTAGTCGCTGTAACGCTGCGCGCTGGGCCAGGCTTCAGCGGCGTTGCTCTGGTTGGACTCCAGAACCTCTGCAAAGCAGGGGCTGTTGTGGCCCATCTGCGACATTGCCCCCACGTGAGCACCGGCTCGACCGCCGGTGGCGACGAAGGCGAAGTTGATCTTCTCGTTAGCCGACTCCGCACGCGTCAGCTTGGGCATCACGAGCGGCAGCGTCATGCCGGCTGCACCGGCGTAACCGAGAAAAGTTCTACGGGTGGTTTTGTCTACCATTGATGACTCCGAAGTGTGAATAAATCCCCCAACAACGTGTTCCTAGTTTAGAACGTTTCGCTTTTTGATGCAACGGAATCTTTCCCCCATCAACCTTTTCCATAGCGCGTCACGGCGCTTGGCGAAGCATGCTTTTGAACCGGCTACACCTCTCCGAGCCAGTGCTGGCGCAGCATGCCTTGAGACCAGCCTCGGCCGAGCATCACGCCGGCGACTCCCGCCGAGGCGTAGTAGCCCGGCATCACCAGCCCGGCCGGCCAGTACTGGCCTGTGAAGTAGTTATAAAGAAGCACGGTGTGCCCCGCGCCCTGCGTGGCGATGTAGAGGTACCAGGCGAACCCGGCCACCAGCGGCGCGCAAAGGAAGACAACCGGATTGCGCACCGGCGAGATCTGGTGGGAGATCAGCCCCGCCAGAAAGTAGCTGATGCCCACGCCCCACAAGACCTGTGGCCAGTCGGCTGTGCGGACGAGCAGCGCGACGCCCAGCGAACCGAGCACGACGCAGATGAGGCCTGCCTGCAGTTCGGCGCCGATGCCTGAACGTCCCTCCATCGCATCGGCTGCCCCCCACCATGTGCGCGCCGAGGCCTCGGCCTTGCCTTCGGCGACGCCTTCGACGCGGTCGGGGGCCAGGTACTGAAGGTACGCGTTGAACTGGTACACGATGAGCAGGATGGCCATCCACAATACCGCCCAGATCAGCATCTCGGCTGCGAAGTACCAGTAGAGACTGGTGCCGTCGGATCGTCGGAGCCAACCGTCGACTGAGCCGGCTGAGGCGACGGCGACGCTTAATCCCACCGCGACGACAAAGATGCCCGCTCCCGGTCGGCCGATGGCCGTGATCGCCAGTGCCACCATTGCCGTGACAGCGGTGAGCGTGGCAAGCCAGAGAACCGCCACGATGGGTGAGCCCGCCAGCAGCAGCGTCAGGCCCTGCGTTCCGTCGTCGGCCTGCGCGATCGGCAAAGCCTGGAGATAGACCACGCCGCACGCCGCCGCGGCGGCGATCACGAGCAGCCGATAGACGGTCGCCGGCAAAGCCTGCCGCGTGAGCCACCGATGCATCGACGCCTGATCTGTTCGTTCACTGGTCATCATCTGAGTCATACCGCTGGTTCCCATGGGAAGCAAACGCCTTATTGTGGTGAGTGAAGCGTTGGGGCGGCGGCGTCGACGGTGCGCATGAGCGGAAGCGCCAAGGCGGCTGCGATCAAGGCGGCGAGAATCAGGGCGGTGTAGGCCCGGCCATCGATGATGCCCGTCAGCAACAGAAGCAGAATGATGGCGATCGGCGTGGCCGACCCGCCCGCGAGCGCCGCTCCTGATTTCAACCCAGTCGACCAGGGCAGATTTGATCCCCGTCCTGCCAGTAGCGCCCCAAGCGCCTTTCCGTCGCCGAATGCGATGAGCACCGCAAGCAGCAGCAGCCAATCGAAATCCACAAGCAGATGCACGTGAACCCCCGCCAGCGCCATCAGCATGGGGGAGAATAAAGCGGCGGCTGGACGATCGCTCTGACCGGCAAGCGTGGCGTGAGCGTTGTGCGAACGTCGCAAAGCCGTCGCCACCACAAACAGCGCCAGCGCCACCGTCGCAAGCGTCGGGCCGACGATCGCAAGACCCAGCAGCGTCGTCACAACCAAGGCGAAGCCCACCAAGGCAGCGGGCGTGCGGGAACCGTCGCTGGTGGGTGCGATGAACCGGTCGGTCACCGCGTCAACGATGGGGCCGACTCCGAAGGCAATCACCACCACCGCAAGCACCGCCGCCGTCAGGAGAAGATAGTCGGAGCCGCCGTCGTCCATCGGCCCCGCAAGCACGGCGATGACGGCGAGCAAAACGAACGTGACACACCACGCGCTGATCTGCAGCAGCGGCGCATCGAGGTCACGACCGCCCGGCTTCTGCAGCAGCAGCGGGGGGATGGGCGCAGCGGAGGCGGCGCAGCCGATGGCGATTCCGGCGATCCACAGGGCAGGGGCTTCGAACCATCCAAACCAGGCCAGCAAGGTGACCAGCACCGCTGCGGTGATTGCTGCGAGTGAACCGCTGCCGATGGCGATGGTGGCCGCCGTGGGCAAACGTGGTCGCCACGCGCCCAGATTCGAAACACCTCGGGTTGCGGAGAGCATGACGAATGCGATGCCCGCCATCGCCACGATCAACAGTGTCTGATCCTGTGGGCCCCGGGCCTGCTCCAGTTCCGCACGCATCCGCTCAAGCTCACGCGCGACGACGGCATCGTGCTCCTCAACAGCGACCTCCGTGACGCCGGTCTGCACCAGCGCCTCGCGAGCCTCACGAGCCTGTTCCTCGAAGGCCTGGATCTGTTGCAGTTGTTCGCCTCCGCCCACGAAAAGGAAACGGTAAGCGTCCGGGGCAAGTTCGCCCAGCACCGAAGGCCCCAGCAGGATGCCCGCCAGCACCGCGCCGATCAGCGGCGCGGTACCGATTCGACCGGCTGCCCATGCGCCGACCAGTCCAGCCGCACCCAAAACTAGCGCCTGGGTCAATACCAATACCCACAGGGTTGGTTCTACCATAGTCATACGTTAGCGTTGCCGCCGTCACGGGCAACCATCGCGCCTGCACCGGGTCTAGAGCGTTCGACCGTGATAGACTATGGCGGCGTCGGGGGGATGAGCTATGAACGAGTGAATCCTGAAGAGGTTGCGAAGATGACGAAGAAACGAATCATGGCGTCGCTGGCACTGTTGATGGCGACAGCGGGCGTGTTACTGGGACCGGCGGATCGTGCCTCGGCCGTCGGCGCGAGTGACGCTTACCGCGAGAAAGCCGAGCAGGCGATCGAAGCGGGCCTGCAATACCTACGCAGTCAGCAGAACGAGGAGGGCACCTGGTCGCCCGAGGCCGGTCCCGCCGTCACCGCGCTCGCCGTGGCGGGCATGGTGCGTCAGCCGGGCATTGAACTGGATGATCCCATGGTCGCCAGCGGTCTGGATTACGTCCTCGCCAGGCAGAAAGAGGACGGCGGCATCTACGACCAGATCCTTGCTAACTACAACACCTCCATCTCGCTCATGGCCCTCGGCCCGATTCAACATCAGGATGAGCGCATCGCTGCGTCGGTCGTCAAAGCGCAGGACTTCCTGAGAGCTTTGCAGTGGGCGGACGCCCATACTGACCCCGATGGCGAGACCATCACCGAAGGCCACCCTTGGTTCGGCGGCGCGGGCTACGGCGGGCACGGTCGCCCCGACCTTTCCAACACGGCCATGATGATCGCTGGGCTCAACGATTCGGGGCTCGATTGTGACGATCCCGCATTTCAGCGTGCCATGAACTTCGTCTCGATGCTTCAGGGCACCGAAAGCAACACCACCGAAATCGGCGAAAAGATCGAGCGCGACGGCGGCTTCGTCTACGCCACCTCCACCAACAGTGAGAACATCGGCGAGCCTCAAAGCATGGCCGGTGAAAGTGAAGATGAGTTCGACCGCTCGCGGCTGCGGACTTACGGCTCCATGACCTATGCCGGGTTCATGAGCTATCTCTACGCGGAACTCGATCGAGATGATCCACGTGTGCAGGATGCCTACAACTGGATTCGTCAGAACTACACGCTTGAAGAGAACCCCGGCATGGGCATGCAGGGTTACTTCTATTATCTGCACCTTTTCTCTCGCGCCATGGCGGCATGGGGCGAGCCGACCATCGAAACGACCGACGGCGAGGAGCACCTCTGGGCTCACGACCTGATCGATCGGCTGCTTGAGCTTCAGAATGACGACGGCTCATGGAACAATGCTGCCGACCGGTGGATGGAAGACGATCCCGCGCTCTGCACCGCCTACGCGGTTCTGGCACTGCAGTACGCCCTCCAGTAATCGCTCGTTGCCTCCGGCGCGATCCGCACCACCTCGTGAGCAGACGCGGCGGGATCGTGCCGGGCGGCGAACGACAACGGAGCGGCGTATCATCCCCGAGGCGGGAACTCAGCGGGTCGCCGGGGGGCAAAGGGGGGGGGCATGGGGTCGAGGAGCGGCCTTCCATGAAATCGTCAATCTGGTATCGCTTGGCGGCGAGCGGCTTGGTGGCCTTGATGGCTTTTTCGCTGACGCTCCTCGCATTCGTTCAGATGCGGTCAGCCGACCGCGAAAGGGTGCGCGCCGAATTCTCCAATCAGGCGGAGAAGCAGGTGGTGGCGATCGAGCATGAGTTGCAGCAGAACGTCGAGCGCATTCAAGGCCTCGCCGACACGATCCGCGTGGTGCATCCACAATTCGCAGCCGAACAGTTCGAGCGTTACGCCGACCTGATGCTTACGCGACAACCGACGTTGTTCTGGCTTTGCTGGACCGAGTGGGTTGCTGACGATGAGCGTGAGGCGGTGCTGCAGGCGATCCAGGAAGATGGTTACGCCGTGCGCGAACTTGTCAGTGTCGGGCCGGACGGGGAAGCGATGCGGGCGCCGGAACGTGACCATTACCTGGTCGTTCGACACGTTGCCCCGGAAGCGTTCGGAGGGATGTTCGTCGGCTTGGATCTGATGTCCTCGCCCGACCGCCGCGAGACGATCGAGCGCGCCATCGAGACTGGAGAACTGGCCGCGACCGGGGCGCTGGAACTTGCCACCTCACCCGAAGGTGGGCCCGGGGTCCTGCTATTCGTCCCGATCTATGCGACCACTGAGGTACCGGCGACGGAAGAAGACCGACGGGAGAATTTTCGCGGTGCGGTCACATTCGGCTTCCGCATTGCTTTGTCACACGGCCGACACCTGACCGACTCACTGTCCTGGGCGCGGCAGCCGTCGTTCCGCACCGTCGTGTACGACACTGACAGACGCGGCCGACGCCACATCCTTTACGATTCGCACGCGCCAGAAGAGGGCGGACCGGTTGACCTCCAGCAGCTCAAACAGCATCCGCTGGCGACGGAGGATTGGGTCGAGGTCGGCGGGCAGCGCTGGGAGATTGTCTCCGCACCTGCTGAGGGTTTTGAGCTGGCCTGGCGGCGGGCGCGGGCGCCGTGGGTGGCGCTCGGCCTTGGGACCACCGTCTCGCTGCTGCTGATGGTGCTGACGGCGATGTATCTCCGCGACTACGCACGCACCCGCGCCTTTGCCGATGAGCGGGCAGCGACCGCCGCCGAACTCGAGCAGACCAACGCCCGATTGCAGGAAACCAACGAGGAGATGGAAAAGTTCGTCTCCGCCGTCTCCCATGATCTGAAGAACCCGCTCGTGGGGATCCAGTGGCTGAGCCGCTCGGCGCGGGGCGCAGCCGATCAGCGTGATGTGCAGGCCATGCACCGGGCTGTCGACGGGCTCGATCAGGCGGCGCAGACGATGCGGCGAATCATCGACGATCTGCTCTCGCACAGCCGAGCAGGCTACGCGGCTTTCAACGAGGAGCTGGTCGATGTCGACGCGCTCGTGCGTGAGATTCTCGCCAATCATGCTTCGGAAATGGAGCGGCGCGGCATGCACGCTCAGGTCGACACGCCGCTGCCGACCATCCGCGGCGATCGGGCAAGGTTGACCGCCATGTTCGAAAACCTTATCGCCAACGCGTGGAAATACGGCGTCCCGTCTGACAGCAGCCGTCCACCCGAAGTGCATATCGGCTGCGAAGCGACACCGACGAGCAACTTGCAGCCTCCGACCGCTCGCTTCTACGTGCGGGATAACGGACCCGGCGTTCCCGAGGAGGCACGCGATCGCGTGTTCGGCATGTTCGAACGCTTCTCCACCGATGACGAAGGCACCGGCCTTGGCCTTGCGATCGTGGCGAGGGCAGCGAAAACGCATGGCGGTCGCGCATGGATCGAATCTTCACCGGGTGGTGGGGCGACGTTCTGGGTTGAAGTTGCCGTTGCGCCCGAAGATGCCGCCGACGGACTGACCGTTTGCGACCCCCAGCCGCCGCGCGACAAGCCCAGGCCATAGCCGCATCCAAATCTATTTTACAGCCTGTTGAACCCCGCGATTCGATACGACGTATGTATAATTGTGAATACGATGAATTCTCAAATGATTCAGCGCGTGGTAGCCCGGCTCTCGGCCATGGCCGAGGAGACACGTCTTCGCATCATGCTGCGGCTTCGCGACGGCGAATGTGATGTCTCCACATTGGCGCAAGAACTGGATGTCGCGCAGGCCTCGATCTCACGGCACCTGGCGGTCCTGAAGCAGGTCGGGCTCGTCAGCGTTGAGCGTCACGGGCGCCACGCCGTTTGCCGCGTGGCCGACGAATCGATCTACGAGATTTGTGCCCATGTCTGCGACGGCGTACGTCGCCATGTGGCGCGGGAACAGGAAGCGGTGGGGCTGAAGCCTCGCAGGCGTCAACCAGTCAAGCGATCAGGAAAGGCAGGAAAATGATGAGCGAACAGCGCACGATTTCACCGCAGGAAGTAGCGGAGCGGCAGGCCCGGGGCGAGGACGTAAATTTGATCGATGTGCGTACGCCGATGGAGTACACGCTGGTGCATGCGCAGGGCGCTCGGCTGATGCCGCTGGATGAACTGGATCCAGACGCCGTGATGAGCAGCCACACCGGCGACGGACCGGCGTACGTGATCTGCCGAACCGGGTCGCGTGCTGCCAAAGCCTGCGAGAAGCTGCAGGCGGCGGGCTACAAAAACGTCGTCAACGTCGCCGGCGGCACCGAGGCATGGGAGCAGGCCGGGCTACCGGTGGCGCGTGAGCGGACCGGCATTTCGCTGGAGCGGCAGGTACGCATCGCGGCCGGCTCGCTGGTGCTGGTAGGCGTGATCCTCGGCGTGCTGGTGCACCCCGGATTTCACGGCCTCAGCGCGTTCGTCGGGGCCGGGCTCGTCTTCGCCGGCGTCACCGATACGTGCGGCATGGGGCTGATGCTGGCACGCATGCCGTGGAACCGCACCCGGTTAACCGAGAACCCTGCCGCTTGCGCTCGATAGTGCGTCACAGACTTTAGCACGTGTGCCATTCGTCATCGGGCGATTCGTCGGCTATGAATCTCTGGTGGAGGAGGTGCACCGTGGCGGACGTGACCAGCATCCTTGGCGACGAAGCGGAAGCACTGCTCAACTACCGGGCCAGAGGGTTTTCGCAGGAGAAACTGCATCTGCCCGGCCCGGATTTCGTGGACCGGGTGATGACGCCCTCTGACCGCAAGCCGGCGGTGATGCGGAATTTTCAGCAGATGCTCGACCACGGTCGGCTTGCGGACACCGGCTACGTTTCCATTCTCCCCGTCGATCAGGGCATCGAACATTCCGCTGGCGCCAGCTTCGCCCCGAACCCGCTGTTCTTCGATCCGGCCAACATCGCCGAACTGGCGATGGAAGGTGGCTGCAATGCCGTTGCGTCGAGCATCGGTGTGCTGGGGGCCGTGGCGCGACGCTACGCCCATCGCATTCCCTTCATCGCCAAGCTCAACCACAACGAACTGCTCAGCTATCCCAACACGCATGACCAGATTCCCTTCGGCGACGTGCAGCAGGCCTTCGAGATGGGGGCGGTCGCCGTTGGCGCCACGATCTACTTCGGCTCACCCGAATCGCGTCGACAAATCCAGGAAGTCTCCGCAGCCTTCGCCCGCGCCCACGAGCTTGGGATGTTCACCGTGCTTTGGTGCTATCTCCGCAACCCCGCCTTTGCCACCGACGATGGCGACTACCACACTGCGGCGGACCTGACCGGGCAGGCGAACCATCTGGGCGTGACGATTCAGGCGGACATGATCAAGCAGAAGCCGCCGACGAACAACGGCGGGTACAAAGCGGTCAACTTCGGTAAGACCGACGACCGGGTCTACAGCACCTTGACGCCGGACGATCACCCCATTGAGTTGACGCGATACCAGGTCGTCAACTGTTACATGGGCCGCTCACCGCTGATCAACTCCGGCGGCGCGGTGGGCGGCAACGATCTGCGCACCGCGGTCCGCACGGCGGTGATCAACAAGCGGGCCGGCGGCGTGGGGCTCATCTCCGGTCGCAAAGCCTTCCAACGCGAATTCAGCGAAGGCGTCGCTCTCCTTCACGCGATTCAGGACGTGTACCGCGACGCGGCCGTCACGATCGCCTGATGTCCTTTACCCTTCAGAAGCGACGGCCCTGCGCCTGCGCACCGCCCAATGCCCCATGCCGCATCCCGGCCTGATATCATGACGGCGTCGCTCCGATCGGATTTTCACGATGCCCGATTCAGCACCTGATGCGATCGATCCTCATGCGCCGCCTCGGCCGGTCTTCCAGGCGAGCGGCTTGACCAAAATCTACACCATGGGCGAGGTTCAGGTTCATGCGCTGCGTGGCGTGGATCTTGAGCTCTACGCCCACGAGTTCGTCGTCCTGCTTGGCGCATCGGGCAGCGGGAAGTCGACCCTGCTGAATATCCTCGGCGGGCTCGACGTGCCCACCGCCGGTCGCGTGGCCTATCTTGATGATGAACTGACCAGCTACGACGATGCACGCCTCACGAAGTTTCGGCGGGACCATGTCGGCTTTGTCTTCCAATTTTACAACCTGATTCCCTCGCTGACCGCCCGCGAGAACGTGGCCCTGGTCACCGAGATCGCAGCCGATCCCATGACGCCCGAAGAGGCGCTCGCGCTGGTGAACCTCACCGACCGCCTGGACCACTTCCCATCGCAGATGTCCGGCGGTGAACAGCAGCGCGTCGCCATCGCCCGCGCCATCGCCAAGCGGCCCGACGTGCTGCTTTGTGATGAGCCGACAGGCGCCCTCGATGTCCGCACCGGCGTCGTCGTGCTTGAAGCCATCGAGCGGATCAACCAGACGCTCGGTACCACCACGGCGGTCATCACACACAACGCCACCATCGCGGGAATGGCTGATCGCGTGGTGTCTTTATCCGACGGCCGGGTGGCGGATATCCATCGCAATACCAGCCGGGTCCCCGCACGCAGCCTTTCGTGGTAGTCGCGCATGAGATCACTCGATCGCAAACTCCTGCGCGACCTCCTCGGGATGAAGGCCCAGTTGTTCGCGATCTCCATGGTGATCGCGGCGGGCATCGCCATGCTCGTCATGAGCGTCTCGACACTGGAGACGTTGGTGCGCGCCCAGCAAGCTTATTACGAACGCTATCGATTTGCCGAGGTGTTCACGCAGCTGGTGCGTGCATCTCGACCGGTCGCCGATCGCATCGCAGAGATCCCGGGTGTTCAGCGTGTGCAGATGCGCACGGTGGTTGACGTCACGCTCGACATGCCCGGCTTGCCCGAGCCCGCGACCGGGCGTCTGATCTCCGTCCCCGAGAACAGTCGCCCGATCCTGAACGACCTTCACATTCGTCGGGGCCGATACGTGCAGCCCGGTGGACGCAATGAGGCACTGGTCTCCGAGGCCTTCGCCGAGGCGCACGAGTTGGAGGTGAACGACAGCGTCACGGCCATCATCAACGGTCGCCTGACCGACCTGCGCATCGTGGGCATCGCCCTCTCTCCGGAGTACATCTACGAGGTGCAGCCGGGCGCGATCATGCCTGACAACCGGCGTTTCGGCGTCTTCTGGATGTCCGAGCAGGCGCTCCAGGCCGGCTACGACATGGAAGGGGCCTTCAATCACGTCGCTCTCACGCTGGGGCCAAGGGCCTCGGAGGCGGAGGTCATCAGCCGACTCGATCGTCTGCTCGAACCGTACGGCGGGCTCGGCGCGTACGGCCGGGACGAGCAACTCTCGCACCGGTTCATCAGTGACGAGATGCAGCAGCTGCGGGTGATGTCGATCGTGCCGCCGGCGATCTTCCTTGCCGTGGCGGCCTTCCTGGTGAACGTGGTGCTCTCGCGGACCATCAGCCTGCAGCGCGAGCAGATCGCCACGCTGAAGGCGTTCGGGTACACGAAGCTTGAGATCGCCGCGCACTACCTCAAGCTGGTCGCGGTGATCGCCACGATCGGCGTTGCGCTTGGCGCGGCGGCGGGGGGGTACCTGGGCACGGGGTTAACTGAACTGTATGCCCAGTTCTTTCGGTTCCCGGAGTTCACGTTTCGCCTCTCGTGGAGCGTGGTGGGGTTGTCGCTGCTGCTGACTTTTGCCGTGTGCGTGGTGGCCGTGCTTCATGCGGTACGGGCGGCGGTGAATCTGCCGCCCGCCGAGGCGATGCAGCCCCAGCCGCCGCCGACGTATCGGCCGACGCTCATCGAGAGGCTCGGACTTCAGCGACTGTTCTCACAGCCGGCCCGCATGATTCTGCGCCGCCTCGAGCGTCGACCGCTCCGCGCCGCCTTGTCAACGCTCGGCATTTCCCTCGCGGCAGCCGTGCTGGTCGTGTCCAACTTCTCGCTTGATGCGGTGAACTATGTGCTGGATTTCCAGTTCAACGTCACCCAGCGGCAGGACGTGAACGTTGCCTTCATCGAACCACGCTCGCGTCGCGCCCTGCATGAGATTCGCAACCTGCCGGGCGTGATGCATGCCGAGCCGATCCGAACGGTGCCGGTCAGGCTTCGACACAGGCATCGCCATCGCACAGTCACGATTGAGGGGCTGCCGCCGGACGCCACGCTTCGCCGGCTTTTCGATCAGAACGTCCGTCCGATTGCGCTGCCGCCGCGGGGGCTGGTCATCTCCGACAGTCTGGCGCAGCTGTTAGATGCGGGCGCGGGCGACGAGCTGATTGTTGAGGTGCTTGAAGCCGATCGCCCGACGCGAACGGTCGTCGTCGCCGCGGTTACCGAGGAGTTTCTCGGGTTGGGTGCGTACATGGATATCGACGCGCTGAACCGTCTGATGCGTGAAGGCTCGTTGCTGTCCGGTGCGTTCTTGCAGGTCGACCAGCAGCAGCGAACGGCCCTGTTCGAAGCCCTGCGGGACATGCCGAATGTTGCTGCGGTGAACGTGAAGGATGCGGCGATTCTCGCTTTCGAAGAACAAGTCGCACAGACGCTGCTGCTGATGCGTAGCTTCACGATCGGCTTCGCAGCCGTCATCGCCATCGGCGTCGTCTACAACTCAGCCCGGGTCACCCTGTCCGAGCGATCACGTGAACTCGCTTCGATGCGGGTCCTTGGCTTCACGCGCGGCGAGGTCGCCTTCATCCTGCTTGGCGAAATGGCGATCCTGACAGGACTGGCGATTCCGATCGGGCTTGCGATCGGCTACGGTCTTGCTGCAGCAACGACAGCCAGTCTCGCCACCGAAACGCTTCGCATCCCTACCATCGTCGCGCCACAGACCTATGCACTGGCGACCATCACGGTTCTGGTCGCCTCGGTCATCTCCGCCCAACTCGTGCGTCGAAGGCTTGACCGGATCGACCTCGTGGCCGTGCTGAAATCGCGCGAATAGTACCCGCCGCCGTCTGATGTGAAAGTGTTGTAAAGTAGCATTCATGCGTCGTAGCGTTCTCAATCGCGTGGCTCTGATCGTCGTCGTTCTGCTTGTGCTCGCGGCGATCGTCTACGCTTTTCTACCTCAACCGATCGAGGTGGACATGGCTGCGGTGGCGCGGGGCCCGTTGCAGGTGGCGGTGGACGAAGATGGCCGCACACGCCTCCGCGATCGCTACGTTGTTTCCGCACCGCTGGCCGGCCAGATGCAACGCGTTGAGCTGGAGGCGGGTGACGTGGTCGAAGCCGGCGATCTGCTTGTGGTGATTGAGCCGACGGATCCGGCCCTGCTTGATCCGCGTGATCGGGAGGCGGCGCAGGCACAGGTCCGGACGGCGGAAGTCGGCGTCCGCCGCGCCGAAACAGCTGTATCACAGGCGGAGGCTCGGCTGGCGCTGGCGGAGAGCGAGCTGACGCGCATCCGTCAGATGTATGATCGCGATGCTGCCACGCCGCACGAACTGGACCAGGCAGAGCTGACTCGGGAGATCCGTGAGCACGAACGTGACGCGGCAGAGTTCGGCGTTGACGTGGCTAGATTCGAGCTTGAACTTGCCGAGGCGGCGCTGATCAGGACAACGCCCGATGGTGAGATGACCGAAAATTTGGAGATCCACGCCCCCGTGGCCGGGCGGGTCCTGCAGGTGCAGCAGGAATCGGCGACGGTCGTCACGCCGGGGCAGCCGATCCTCGAACTCGGTGATCCGAACCAGTTGGAACTGGAGATCGACGTGCTCTCAACCGACGCAGTCCGCATCGCGCCGGGCGCGGAAGCTTACGTCGAGCATTGGGGTGGTGACGATACCCTTCACGCCGTCGTGCGTCGGATTGAACCACAAGCGTTCACGGATATCTCCGCACTCGGCGTCGAGGAGCAACGCGTGAATGTCATCCTCGACTTTACGAGCCCGCCGGACCAATGGGAGCGGCTGGGCGATGGTTACCGCGTCGAAGCCCGCATCGTGACGTGGCAAGAGGCGGACGTACTCAAAGCGCCCACCAGCGCGCTGTTCCGGGACGAAGACCAGTGGGCGGTCTTCCGTGTGGTTGATGGTCGCGCACAGCTTCAGCCGGTGACGACGGGGCGATCAACGGGGCTGGAAACGCAGATCGTGGAAGGCCTGAACCAGGGCGACGTGCTGATCGCCCACCCCTCTGACCGCGTCGCCGACGGCGCTGCGGTCGTTCCCCGAAACGCCGATTGAACGCTACCCGCCTGCTGACCGAATCCATGCGAAGATCGCTGCCATCGCCACGAACACTGCCCCCACTGCCGTCGCCAATCGCCGGGCCATTAGATGCTGCACGCTTCACTCCTCGTGATTCAGACGATGTTGAACCGTTCGCTTCGCTGCCGGTGCTGCGGCACGCCCATTGCCGACAGCTCCGCATTGACCATGTCGAGCATGATGTCTGGTCCGCAGGCCATGTAACGCAAGCGTTTGATCTCGTGTTCGGGCAGGTGCCGCTGAAGGAGTTCGCGGGTCACGTAGCCGCGTTCGCCTTGCCATTGTTCGTCCGGGCGGTCGACGACGTACACGATGGTCAGGGCCGGTAGCAGCTGTTCCAGTTCCGTCAGTTCTTCGTGGCCGATGGCGCGGTCCAGCGTCGGCACGCCGTAGAAAAGGTAGTAGGGCGTCTGGTGGTCGGCGGTGTCGGCTTCGGTGCGGAGCATGCTGAGGAACGGCGTGATGCCGATGCCGCCGGCGATCATGACAGTCGGCTCGCGGCGGGGCAGCAGGAACTGCCCGTAGGGGCCCTCGAGGTAGGCGCGGGTTCCGATCGACGTCTTGCCGATGGTGCCTGTGAAGTCGCCGAGTTCCTTGATCGTTAAGCGGACACGCGTCGGCTCGGCGGCACTGGAGGAAAATGAAAACGGGTGCTGCTGGAGCGTCCAGGGCGTTGGCCCCAGCGTCAGCCATGCATACTGCCCAGCGTTGAACGGCATCCCGGCGTGACCTTCCGCTTCGAGCGTCAAACTCCAGCTCTCGCCGCGTTCGGGTTGCACGTCTGTCACGCGCCACGGCCGTCGACTCGTCTGCCAGGGTTTCACGATGCGGATGTAAATCAGCAAGCCCAACGCGGCGCCGACCCCGGCGATCCAGACCCCGCGTTTGAACGGCGTGGCCACGTAATGGCCCACCATGTTCACGTGCGCCAACCCGATGAAGAGCACCAGTGCCGCAAGCAGGCCGTGCGTCAGTCGCCACCATTCATAGCTGAGCCCGAACGTTCGCCGGCGCAAGGAGAGGACCACGAGGGCGATCATCGCCACCAGCGCCATCACCAGCGCCAAGGCGCGTGGGGCGTTGACGCGTGGATCGAAAAACGCCCAGTAGCCGGGCCTCGCAGCCAGCAGCACAACAACATGGCCGATGACAAAGATGACCGCGATGATCCCCGCCTGGCGGTGGAACTGCAGGATCGTGTCGACGCCGAACGGTTTGCCGACCTGCCAGAATCGGCCCGTGAGCAGAAACTGCACGCACATCAGCGCCAGCCCGAGGAAGCCGAGCGCCACCCCGAATTCGACGCCGAAGTATCGGCCTGCCGGCAGGGGCTCGGCCAACATCATCCACAGCGGTGCCATCACCACGACGATGTAGAGCAGCACCCAACGCACCGCATGTTTCACAATTGCGTTCATCGACGCTCCGCCGGGGCGATATCAAGAAGCAGGTAGCAGAGGAAAGCCATCCCTGTGCAAGTTTAGTCTATCGCCGAAGCAGCGGCTTCCTGATCGCGGGCGTTACTAGTCTTCGTCGCTCTCGGCCCAGGTGGGGAATTTACGTTTGCCGCCCAGCGCGTCCTCGCCTCCCGCAGCACCGGCGCGATGAACTCGCAAAACCGCCTCGGCGAACGGCACGTCCTCCGGCACCGTGATCTTGACGTTCATCGGGTCACCCATCACAGCGACCACCTGCTGCCCCATCGCCTCGACAAGCCCTGCGTCGTCGGTGATCTGATCGGTCGCAAGCGTTCCGTTGCTCACCTGCTGATAGGCGCGGCGCAGCAGGTCTGCTTTGAAAACCTGAGGCGTCTGCACCATCCACAGCCCCTCCCTCGGCACGGTCTGCATCACCTGCCAGGCTTCGATCTCCTCTTTGCCGGCTTCGCCGAGAATGGCGTCGAGTGGGTCGGCGGACTCGGCGGGAACCTCTGCTTTTTCGCCGAGCCGTTTGATCGTCGCCGTGACCGGGACGGCGGGAATGACAGCCTCAAATTTCATCGCGGCTGCGAAAACGCGCTTGATCATTTGTGCGTCGGCGACCGGTCTTGCCGCATCGTGCACGGCGATGTGCGTGGCCTCATCACTGACCGCATCGATCGCTTTCTGCACGGTTTCCCATCGCTCGGCTCGGCCGCCGGCGACGACCTTGACGCCGAGGAACCCGAGCTGATCGCCCCATCGCAGCTTGAATGCATCGAGGCCATCCGGGTCCGCGGCGATGATGACCTCGCTTACCTCCGGCCGTTTCGCGAAAAGATCAACTGCCCGCAGCAGCACCGCCCGGCCGGCGAGTTCAACCTCCAGTTTCGCCTGACCGCCGAAACGTCGACTCCGCCCCGCAGCCGGTAAAATTACCGCCACCCTCATCGCATGCTCATCCATCTTGAATTCCGCTGGCTCTAGACCGCTTCCTGTTTCGTCCGAATGGCGTCCCACGCGCCGGTGACCTGGCCGAGCGGGATGTCGTCGCGCATCGTCACACTGCCCAGCCGCTCGGGGAGCACGAAGCGCACCTTGTTGCGGCTGACCTTTTTGTCCAGCGTCATCACGTGCAGCAGCCGTTCGGTCTCGGGCAGCTCAGCCCGCACCGGCAGCCCGATCGCCTCGAGCAGTGCAACCAGTTGCTCCAGCACCTCCGCGTCACACATGCCAAGATCGACCGCGAGCGTCGTCGCCGCCACCATGCCGAGGCTGACCGCTTCGCCGTGTTCGATCTCACCGTAGCCGGTGGTCGCTTCGATGGCGTGAGCGAAGGTGTGCCCGAAGTTCAGGTGCGCCCGCACGCCGGCTTCTTTCTCATCTTCCATCACGACGGCTGCCTTGATGCGGACGTTCCGCTCAAGCAGTTCCACGAGCGTGGCCGGCTCGAGCGCTTCGATCTCCGCAAGGTTGTCGCGGATGAAGCTGAACAGCGACGCGTCGCGAATCACCCCATGTTTCACGCACTCGGCGAGCCCACACCGCAGTTCACGTGGCGGCAACGTCGCCAGCGTCAGCGGATCGATCAGCACCGCATGCGGCTGATAGAACGCCCCGATCAGGTTCTTACCCTGAACGACGTTCACGCCGACTTTTCCGCCCACGCTGGCGTCGACCATGGCGAGCAAACTGGTGGGCACCTGGATGAACGGCACGCCTCGGAGATACGTCGCCGCTGCGAAGCCGACGGTATCACCGGTGATGCCGCCGCCGAGTGCGATCACCGGCGAGCGCCTCTCCAACTTGTCATGCAGCATCACTTCGTAGAGTGCCTGCACGGCGTCGAGCGATTTGTGCTGCTCGCCCCCTTCAAGCACAGCGGAACTCACGCGGTAGTCGGCGGCGTTCAGAGAACGCAGCGCCCGGTCGCCGTAGATCTGGCTGACCGTCGCATCGGCCATCAGGGCGCAGCGATCGTGCGGCGCCAACTCATGGACAACGGAACCCAATCGATCCAGCAGGTTCGGCTCGATGATGATGTCGTAACGATGGTGGGGCAATTCAACGGGAACAACAGCCATTGGTCAGTCCTGATCCTCTTCGCGGTGTCGGCGTTTAAGCGTATCCAGCGCGTCAACGGGGTCCTCGGGGAGGTACGATTGCTCGACCACTTCGTCAAGCTCGTCCACGTCCTCCTGCTGGCGAAGGCGACGTTTCTCCGCGAGGTAGGCCGTCGTCCGTTTCGCCTGCGCCGACGACCGATTGAGCAGCCATATGCGCCAGAAGAGCAGAATCATACCAATAATGATCAAGACCAGCAGCATCACGGCGAACCCCATGCTGATGCCCGTCGCCGGCCGCTCCCCCATCCACGCAACCTCTCGCCCGACAAAGCTGAGATACGGTCGGCTGCCTTCGCCTTCCCTCGGAGCGTAACGCACGATCTTGTGGAACCGCGCCACCAGCCGAACGGGCTGGTTGTACCGCACCGCATCAGGCGGATCCACGAGGTAAACGATGACCATCTCGTCGGCGGTCGGTTTGTAATCGTCCGCACCGTCGTCGATACGCAGGATGACGCCGCGCACCTGCTCCCAGCCTGAACGCGCCCAGCCATGCTCGGGCAGCATCCCGAGCGCACGCCCTTCAATCAGCGTTAACTGCCCACGATGCCCAGCCGGATCGTCCCGCATGGCGTGAAAATCAGGCACAATCGCGCCAGCCGTCTCACCCGACGGCCACTGCTCTGCATTTTCCAGCAGCGCGTAAAAGGCTGCTTCGTTGACCGTTGTCGCGCCGTCCTGCGCGCTCTCCAGTCGCACCTCCTGGGACGTATCCAGTGGCGGGATAGCCGCTAACAGCAACGTTGCCGCGATGGTTTGGATCCAGCTCATCATCTCAATGATAGTCGCCAATCATCCTCGATGCGGGAAGGAACGCGCCTGACGATCGGCGCATGGCGAAAAACCTTTGTCCAGGCCCATTTTGTATTGTAGATTGAGGTGTGGCGAACCTTCCAGCCGGAGGGTTTCTCCAAGGTGCTGTTAGCTTTCAGCACCGTTCAAAATGAAGAGGAGATCAAAGTGAGAATCACTGTCTTTGCGCTTGGGTTCTGCATTTTCGCGACGGCGCTGACGGGTCAGTTGCACGCCGGCGTGATCGTCGGCACCGAAAACTGGTCCGGCTCGCGGACAATCAACGCCGACGGCACCGGCATCGGCATCACCGAAAACTTTCACTATCCCATCGCGTCCATGGCGCCCGCCATCCACTGGGATATCAGCTACGACACAAGCACCCAACGTTACACCTACGCCTACTCGTTTACCTACGGCGGCAGCGCCCTCCAGCCCAGCCACTTCATCGTGCAGCTGAGCGAGGACTACCAGCCGAACGACCAGAACTTCGCCTTCGTCCAAGCTCCCGAAAGCTGGACGGCCGGCGTTTTCTCCGCCGAGCAAGGCAGCGCCGATGTCACCATGCCCAACCCGATTCACGGCGTAAAGCTCGACGCAGAATCGTCAACCTACACAATCGTCAGCGAACGCGGTCCCGTGTGGGGCGACTTCTTCTGGAAGAAGGGCAGCGGCGCCCGAGCACAGGACGGATGGAACATGGGACTGGAATCCGGGATCTTCCCGGAGGAAACCATGACCGATTTCACCGACTGGATTCCCGTCCCTAACTCGCACACCGGGAACACCAATCTGATTGTGTTGCCCACCCCCGCAGCCGCTCCGTTGGGCCTGATGCTGCTCGGCGGGCTGATGATGCGGCGAAAACGAATCGCTGCGTAATTCCTCCGCCACGATGCCTCCTTCTAGCACACCCGTCCGGCGCACAGACGCAGGGCGGGTGTTTCTTGTGCCGTCGTGCTCAAAAGTATCTTCGCGTTGACTGTCGCATTCTTCATCACACAGCCGCCACAACCCGCACCGGCTCCCATAGGATGTAAAAACCCTGAAGGAGCTTGCACTGATGTTCACGCGCGCCTTTGAACTGTTCAAAATGTTCGGCATTCCGATCCGGATCGACCTCAGCTGGTTCATCATCGCCATCCTCGTCACCTGGTCGCTCGCGGTCAGCCTGTTCCCGCAGCTCGCCGCTGATATCTACCCCGAGGTCGCTGAGCAGCTGACACCCACCGCCTACTGGACCATGGGCGTGCTCGGCGCGCTCGGGCTCTTCGCTTCCGTTCTCCTGCACGAACTCGGTCACGCACTCGAAGCCCGACGCCACGGCGTCGAAATGCGCGCCATCACACTCTTTATCTTCGGCGGCGTCGCGGAGATGGGCAGCGAACCACCCACCGCCAAGGCCGAATTCCTCGTCGCCATTGCCGGCCCCGCCGTCAGCCTCATCCTCGCCGTGCTGTTCATCGGCACCTCGGGCCTTATTCCGCTGCCCGAAACGGTCACGCTCGTCGTCGGCTACCTCGGGCTGATCAACCTGCTGCTGCTCGTGTTCAACCTGATCCCGGCGTTTCCGCTCGACGGCGGACGCGTACTCCGGGCAGCACTCTGGCACTACAAGGGTGACCTGCGATGGGCGACGCGCATCACCTCCAGCATCGGCTCGGGGTTCGGCCTGTTCCTCATCATCATCGGCGTCTTTGCCTTCATCCAAGGGCTTTTCGTGCAGGGGATGTGGTACTTCCTGATCGGTCTGTTCCTGCGGGCTGCAGCGAACATGTCCTATCAGCAGCTGTTGATGCGGCGGGCGCTGGAGGGCGAGCCCGTCGAACGTTTCATGCACCGCGAGCCCCGCACCGTCCCCAGCGATACCACACTGCAGAACCTCGTCGACGACTACCTCTATCGCTACAACCACAAAATGTTTCCCGTCCAGGACAACGGCAACCTGCGCGGTTGCGTCACGCTCAACCAGATCAAGGAAATGCCCCGCGAGGAGTGGTCACAGCACACCGTCAGCGAAATCGCCCAGCAGTGCGGCCCCGACAACACGATCTCCCCCGACGCCGACGCCATGGAGGCACTGTCGAAAATGAGCCAGACCGGTGCCTCACGGCTGCTGGTGGTCGACCGCGAGGGCAAGCTGCAAGGGATCCTCGCCCTGAAGGATCTGATGGGCTTCATCTCCATGAAGGTAGAACTCGAGGACGAAAGCCGCACGGCCACGACGCGGTAACAAAAAAACTGCCGACCTGATCACAGCCGCTAAAGTCCGCCCTGTTTCACACCGATGAAACAAGCGACGCGGGCCAGTGGAGGAGATCCGTCATGCGATTGCTGGTCGACATTCTTATCGTAACCATGCTCATCAGTGCGCTGGTGACCATCGTCATCTATCAAAAGTCCGCCCGGCACCAGGTGGACCGCATCGAGGCGGTGCAGCGCGCGGTGCAGGCGATCGAAAGCGAATCGCTTTACCGGGCTGCGCTCGGCGAAGTTGACGCCACGCCGCGCGGCTATGCGCGTGTGCTGCGAGCTGCCTGGTTCGAGCGTCAACCGCACAACCTGCTCATCGACGAAGATGACCAGCCCAGCCCCATGTGGGTCGAGCAGATCAACGACCAGATCTACCGCAACATGGCCAACCCCAGGCAGATCGTCGCCGACGCTGATCATCCGCCGTTCTGGTACAACCCGTTCCGCGGCGTGGTGCGCGCCCGCGTGCCGATGCAGTTCTCACAGCAGGGCACGGTCGAGCTTTACAACATCATCAACGGGACCGATCTGTACACGCATCAGGTGAGTTGGCCTCGGGATAACGCCCGCTCAGCCTCCGCCATGCCCGCACTCGCAGGCGGAGAGAATGCCGAGGCGACAACCGAGCCCGATCCCCTGCGCCGGACGCCCCTGCTGCCCCGGCCGCAGGACTTGCGAAAAACGGCGCCGCTGAACTGATAGAAGCAATACCTTAGCGGCGGCGTGATTTTTTCTGGCCACCCTTTGCTCTGCTGCTGCCGCGCTTGGATTGCGACTTCTGAGCCGCGTTCTTCGCCAGCTCATGGCGGGGGCGTTTGTTGCCTGTCGTCGTCTTCTTTTTCGAGAGGTTCATCGCCGACCGAATATGGTCGGTGATGGTCAGGTCCATCTCGCGGCGGACCAGATTCACCTTGTTAATCTGCACCTTGAACTGATCGCCGAGCGTGATGGAGCGGCCCGACCGCTGGGCCATGAGCGAACCGGTGTACTTGTTGAGCTCCCAACGCTCAGCCGGTCCGCCGGGCAGGTCGGGCGTGCGGATCATGCCTTCGACAAGGTACTTATCGATCTGGATAAACACCCCGAAGCCGGTGACGCCGGTGACGGTGCCGGGGAACTCTTCGCCCACGTGGCCCTCAAGAAGCTGCATCACCAGGAACTTGCGAAGCTGCCGTTCGGCAGCCTCAGCGTTGCGTTCGGTGGTCGAACAGTGGTTGCCCATCTCGACGAGTTGCTCTTCGCTCAGCACCCGATCGTCGTGTTTGATCTTATTTGCCAGGCTTTTGCGAGCCTTTGCGTCACTGGGGATGTGGCCCTGTTCGCCGAGGTGTTCCATCAGCGCATCCATCGCCCGGTGAACCATGAGGTCGGGGTATCGACGGATGGGGCTGGTGAAGTGCGTGTAATCCCCCGAGGCCAGCGCGAAGTGGCCGATGAGGTTCGGCGAATACTCCGCTTTCGTCAGCGTCTTGAGCACCGCGAAGTGAACCGCCCGGGACGCGGGCTTGCCACGGACCGATTCCAGAAGTCCCTGCAATTGCTTGCGATCGGGATTCTCCGGCAGGTCGTAACCAGCCACCTTCGCGAAGATGCGGAGGTCCGCGATGTCATGAGCGCCGGGGTCGGGGTGCGTCCGCCGAATCAGCGGAATCTTCAGGTCAGCGAAGACGCGTGCCACGGCTTCGTTGGCTTCGACCATGAACATCTCGATGACGCGGTGCGTGAAGGCGTCGTCCTCGGGGTGGGCGTCGCAGACCCGGCCGGTCTTGTCGTACTCAAGCTCAACTTCAGGCAGGTCGAGCACAATCATGCCATCATTTAGCCGTCGTTTCCGGATGTTACGGGCGAGACTGTCGAACTGACGCAGCGTTTCCGTGAGTTTCTCGGTGTACGGCGCGTCGGTCTTCGCGTGCTTGCGGGCCTCTTCGGTGTTGCCGTCGATCAGGGCCTGCGCTTCAAGGTAGGTCAGCCGATGGGCGGACTGGATAACGCTGGAGCAGAAGCGGGTGCCGATGGGCTTGGCGTTTTCGTCGTAGGTGACATAGGCGGAACGCGCGAGCCTCGGCACGCCCGGTTGAAGGCTGCACACGCCGTTGGAAAGCACCTCAGGCAGCATCGGAATCACGCGCCGGGGCAGGTAGCAACTGGTGCCGCGTTCGTAGGCTTCTTTATCCAGATGCGAACCGGGCGTGACGAAGAAGGCGACGTCGGCGATGTGGACGCCCAGTTCCACGCCGTTTTTCGTCTGGCTGATGCTGATCGCATCGTCAAAATCCTGCGCATCAGGCGGGTCGATCGTAATCAGGTAATCGTTGCGAAGGTCGGTCCGCTTTTTGTAAGCAGCGTCGTCCTCATCGAGATCGTTGTATCGGCTGACCGCTTCTCGCGCCTGGTCGACGGCTTCGTCGGGGAACGCTTCGGGGAGATCGAACGCACGGCAGATGGCGTCGGTCTCGACCTCGGGCTCACCCGATCGCCCGAGCACTTCGGTAATCACGCCCTCCGCAGCGACGTCCTTCCGGGGGAAGGTGGTGATTTCGACGACGACCTTTTCGCCGAGCTCCGCATGCTTCGCGATATCGCGGATGAGGATGACTTCTTTCAGCATCGTGCCGTCGGGCGTGATGAAGTACGTCGAGCCGTCTTTTTCGAGCGTGCCGACGAACTTGGTGTTGGCCCGGCGGACGATATCGACGATTTTGCCGGTGAACGGCGATTTGCCTGCGGGCCCGCGTCGGCCGCTGTGGACGACTTCTGCGCGCACGATGTCGCCGGTTAGCGCGCCGCCGGTCTTGCCCTGCGGGACGAACAGGTCGCCGTGGGCGTTGCGTTCGTCGGGCATGATGAAGCCGAAGCCGCGCTCGTGGAGTTTGAATCGTCCGACGACTTCGGGGCCCATCGGAGGCAGCGCGAGGGTGTCGGAAGCGCCGACCACCACGTGCCCGGCTTCGACGAGCTGCTCGACCGCCTCGCGGAATTCGGGCTGCTCATCTGTGGGAACACCAAGCTCCTCAGCGATGTCGATGATCTGCTGGGGCGCATAGTTGCGGTGGGAAACGTGGGCCAGAATGCGGGGTTTAAAACGTTCAGCCATGGAAACAATCGCTCATTGTGAAGAGAATCAAAGGTCTATTATAGGGCTATCGGCTCAAGAGGAAGCTCATTGCCACTAAGGAAGTTTAAATGATTATCCATCGCCTCGCCCACGAACGCGGCCGCACCGAGCTCGACTGGCTCGATTCGCGTCACTCCTTCGCCTTCGGCGCGTACCACGATCCGGCATGGCGAGGCTTCGGCCCGCTGCGTGTGATCAACGATGACCACATCAAACCCGGGGCGGGGTTCGGCATGCATCGCCATCGTGATATGGAGATTATCTCCTGGGTCGTCGACGGCAAGCTGGCGCACCGGGACTCGCTCGACCACGAAGGCCTGATCGAACACGGCATGGCGCAGGTGATGACCGCCGGCCGAGGCATCCGGCACAGCGAGTTCAACCCGGAACCGGAGAAGCCGGTTCACCTTCTTCAGATCTGGATCAAGCCGAGGCAGCGCGGGCTGGAGCCGAAGTACGCCGACCGACAGTCCGACCCTGCCGACCGTCGCGATCGCTTCGACATCATCGCTTCGCCCGACGGCCGGGCCAATTCGCTTACCATTCAGCAGGACGCACTGGTTCACGTGGCCGACCTCTCGCCCGGAGCAACCATCGACTACACCTTCGCCCCCGACCGCCTCGGCTGGATCCAGATCGCCCAGGGCCAAGCCCGACTCAACACCAGCCTCGCCCTCGAAGAAGGCGACGCCGCCGCCCTGCGTCACGAAACCCAAATCAGCCTGCACAACCCAGGCTCCAGCCCCACCCAACTGATCCTCTTCGACCTCCCCCCCGACAGCGTCTGACAAAGCGTCACGCACGCGAGTAAGCGGTCGGATCACCCCCCGGCGACGAAGTCCCCGCCGGACACCAACAATTTCAACGAGATGCTACGCTCCGTAAGGAGTGCCGACCTTCAAGCAGCAAGGTTTTTATGAAGCACGCCGCGAAAGCGGATGATTGAGAGAGAGCAATGGACGATCACAAACACTACGCCATGGATTCGCGATTCGAGAAGTATCAATCCTTTTTCGATCACAGGTGGGCCCGACACTTCAGCGAGGCCGCAGTTGGGAAGGGACTATCCGAGGCCTCATTCAATCTGCTTTTTTCGTGGAAGGCTGCAGCTAATGCGTTTCGCCTGCCGTGGTCGTCGGTCATGATGCTCAAAAATTTTGCCGAGGCCGCGATGATTCGCAAAACACCCCCTGAGGATTTGCTTGCCGCGCTTGCCGCTAAGGTCTCGCGCAATATGGATGGGAGTTGGACTACGCAGCACGCGGAAGCATTGCGTTCGGAAATAGCGGTTCTCAGTGATCAAATAAGCAGCGCGATGGAGGCGGCGGCACCCTATGCATTCGATCCCGCGACCGCGTGGGAGGAATTGATCAAGGACCATGAATTTGCGATGAGCGTTATCGCTAACACTCGGAACGCATACGTCGCGGTTTGGCAAGGCTATGAGAACTTCGTTGTGTGGTGCGTCCGGCACAAGACAGGGACGACAATCAGGATTGACCGCAACTTTCCAGGCCGATTGTGCAAAGCCTTCAATGTTGACATTGCAAGGCACTGCTGGATTGACGCGCGTCCTGAAGCGGCCCGTTTGATTCGAAACGCTATCGTTCACAATGGTGCGCGTGAAACTCCTCAGTTACAACGTATCGAGCACGATATTGCGGTGATCAATGGGGAGTTGCAAATCTGGCCCGATGACGTAGCGATTCTCTACAACCACCTGCAGCAATGTGTCGATCAACTCGTCGATGGGATTTGATGGTAGATCGCGAACCTCGGACGTCATCCTGAACGGTGGACAGGGCGAAGGGGGCGGTGAAAGCATGCGCACGCGAAGCGTGCTTCGTGCCGGTGGGTGCCCATCTTGGGCCAGCCCCTCAAATTTTAAACGGTCCGCGGGGCTCATCGTCGTCGTCGGACTGATCGATCGTGCCTGCGGATTCGTCGGACGGGCTACAGGTGGGGGGGGTGGGATCGTTGGGGCCGCCGAAGAGGCCCGAGAGGCCGGGGATATCGAACCCGCCGGCGGCTTTCTGCATTTCTTCCTGGAGCAGGCGCTGGACCTTTTCCATGCCGTCGTTGATGGCCGCGGCGATGAGTTCTTCGACAATGACCTTGTCGTCGCCGGCGATGCCCATCAGCAGGTTCTGATCGAGTTCGACCTTCATCGCCTGGCCCTTGCCGTTGAGCGTGACACGCACCGCGCCGCCGCCTGCTTCGCCCTCGACGGTGCGATTGGCGAGCTCTTCTTTGAGCTGCTCGGCCTTCTCTCGAATGGCGCCGGCGTTCTTCATCAGGTTGCCGAAGTTCTTGAACTGATCAAACATCGTTGAAATCCTCGTCGTCGTGGGTAAGCGTTGAGTCGTCTGTGTCGATTTCGCTGGGGGGCGCGGTGGGGGGGTGGAGAGGCGGACGGTCGCGGAGGTCGACGAGGCGGGCGTCGAAGGCGTCGGCGATCTCGCGGACCAGTGGCAGGTTCATGGCGGCGTCGCGCTGCTGCTGGGTCATGACCTGACGCCGCCGGGGCGAGGCTGACTCGGCAGCAGATGTCGATGGCCGGTTGGGGGCGGCAGGTTCGGTGAACGACCGCGTGGGACCGGTGTTTGCCGGGGCAGACGAAGCGGTTGCCGATGCTGCGGGACGCCGTGCCGGAGCCGCAGTGGAGGCGGTGGGGGGACTGGGGGGGGGCGTCAGTTTTGGGCTAACGCCCCGCGTGCTTTTTTTGAGCCATCGCCTCCCACCCCCCCGGTCCCCCCGGCCCCCCCGGCCTTAAGCAGGGCGGCGACGTCGGCGAACTTCTCGCTCAGCGCCAGCCGCACCAGGGCAGCATCGAGCAGGGCCCGAGGCGTGGCGGAGTTGCGCGATGTCCGCTGCAGGTTCTCCAGCAGCACGATCATGTGCACCAGCGCTTGCGTGTCGAACTTGGCCGCCTGTTCAGCTGCCTGCTTGCGGGAGGCGTCGTCCAGCTCGACCAGATCGCTGTCGGCACCGCAGGCGTCGACGAGCATGAGGCTGCGGAGGTGGTCGATCAGCACGACCAGCAGCTGGTCCTGCGCGATGCCTCGGCTGAGCAGGGCCTCGGCGTGAACGAGGGTGGCGGCGGCGTCGCCGGCGGCGAAGGCGTCGACCAGCTGGAAGATATGCTGACGGTCGGGCAGGCCCAGCATCCGCTCGAGCAGCTGCCCGGTGACAGGCGATTCGCCCGTCGCCAGAAGACGATCGAGCAGCGAGAGGGCGTCGCGCATGGACCCGTTGCCGAGGCGGGCGACCTGGAACAGCACGCCGTCTTCCGCTTCGATATTTTCCTTGGCGATCACTCCACGCAGATGCTCGACGATGCGGCCGGTCGGAATGTTCTTGAAATCGAACCGCTGACAGCGCGAGTGAATCGTCGGCAGCACCTTGTGCGGTTCGGTCGTGCAGAGGATGAACTTCAGATGCGAAGGCGGCTCTTCCATGATCTTCAGGAGCGTGTTGAACGCGTCCTTGGTGAGCATGTGCACTTCGTCGATGATGTAAACTTTGAAGCGGGCGTTGCCGGATGGCGCGAGGCCGGCGTTCGCGATGAGCTTGCGGGCATCGTCGACGCCCCGGTTCGAAGCACCGTCGATCTCGATAACGTTCATGTCCTCGCCGCGCATGATGGCGTCGGCCATACGCTGCTGGACGTCCTCCGCAGGGTATTCCACGCCATCGGGCTTGGGGCAGTTGGCGACGGTGTCGGGGGCGTTGAGGGCGCGGGCGAAGATGCGGGCGAGGGAGGTTTTGCCCACGCCTCGCGTGCCGCTGAAGAGGTAGGCGTGATGCAGACGGTCCCGGGCGATGGCGGCCTTGAGCGTCTGCGCAATCGGCTCCTGGGCCACGACATCGTCGAAGCTTTGCGAGCGGTAACGGCGAGCGAGAGCGGTGTAGGACATGGGAGGCTTCGCTTTTGAGCGGGGGCAACCCTCGTCCATCGGCGGCGGAAGGGCACGGCGCCCGCGCGGCAGGCGACGAAGGGCACAAAAACACATCGGATCGGCGAGCGACCAGGACACCAACGGCACCGGGCAACGGCCGCTTATGGCTGCTGCGATCAAGCCCTGACCAGGTTCACGGGCTACCCGTGCATCGGGCCCGGCCGCTCGCCGATCCGACGTGCGAGGCACATGATAGGGCCGATCGGGCGGATGGGCAAAGGGCGGGCCTGGGGCGGAATGCTCAAGCCCCAATGCCCAATGCCCAATGCTCAAAGGCGGTACGGGTCCTGTTGAGCATTGGGCATTAGGGCATTGAGCATTTCACGGACTTGATGTTCGAGCCTTGGGGGCTTTTAATGGTGGACTCAGACGCAAAGCCTTTTACGCCATGGAGCGTTCGATGAACGACGCAGCCTCGACCGAAACCGCCCCCACCCACGACCATCCCACGCTCAAGCGCCTCAAGGATAAGTTCGCCGGCTCCGGGCTGCGGGCGGCACAGTTCCGCGAGCAGACCACGGTCGTCGTCCCTAAAGAGAAGCTGCACGAGCTTTTGCAGTTCCTCCGGGACGATCCCGAATCGCGCTACGACCTGCTCTCGGATGTCTGCGGCGTCGACTACCTTAACTACCCCGGTGCGGAGGGACGCTTCGGCGTCATCTACAACCTCGTGTCCACGCAGTTCAATCGGCGGTTCTTTGTGAAGGTGCTGCTCGATGCGACGCTCGACACCAGCGGCATCGTCGACGATCCCGGGCTGCATATTCCGACGGCCACGGACCTCTGGCCCGGGGCTGAGTGGAACGAACGCGAAGTGTTCGACATGTTCGGCATCCGCTTCGATGGCCACCCCGATCTCCGCCGCATTCTGATGTGGGAAAGCTACCCCGCGCATCCGCTGCGGAAAGATTATCCCATCACCGGCCGCGGCGAACGCGAACAGTACCGCGTGCTGGACCGCGACTCGGCCTGAGTTTCAGGGGCGAGACGTCGGTTGATCGTCGGGGGTGTTGACCGCTTCGTCGGGTATAGTGGCGGTGGGGCGGATTTCGCCGCTCGCCAGGCGTTTGCGGTAATCGGCCAGCATCTTGGCTGCGGTGCCGCTGAGCAGCACCATCACGATGATGTTGGGGAACGCGGCGGCGAAGAAGGTGATATCGGCAAAGGCGACGATGTTGGCGACGCCGATCATCGGGCCCAGCAGCACCAGCAGCACGAAAAAGACGCGAAACGGCGTGACGGCACGCGGGCCGAGCAGGTATTCCGCCCCGCGGTCGCCGTAGTAGCTCCACGAGATCATCGTCGAGTAGGCGAACACCAGCACTGCGGGGACCAGGCAATAACCGAGCATCCAGTGCACCTCAGCGAAGGCCGTCGCGGTCAGCACCGCCCCCTCAAGCGTGGTGCCGGGCTCGCCTTGAAGATGCACGGCGGTGATCAGAATCGTCAGGGCGGTCATCGAGCAGATGACGATCGTGTCGATGAACGGCCCGAGCATAGCGACGAGGCCCTCGCGCACCGGCTCACGGGTTCTCGCAGCGGCGTGGGCGATGGCGGCGGAACCGATGCCCGCTTCGTTGGAGAACATGCCGCGGCGCATGCCCATGATCAGCACGCCGATGAACCCGCCGTAGATGGCGGGCCCGGTGAACGCCTCGGCGAAGATGCTGCCGATGAGGGCGGGGACGTCGGCGAGGTTCGCGAGGATGATCACCAGACAGACGGCGACATAGAAGACGCACATGGCGGGGACGATCTTGCTGGCGACGCTGCCGATGCGGCGGATGCCGCCGATGATCACGATACCGACGAGCAGGGCGAGGGCGACGCCGAACGTCCAGCGGACCTCCTGCCCCTGCAACGGTGAGATGACCGCTGCACTGATGCCGTAGCTGGTCTTCGTCTGGAACAGTGCGACGCCGAATGCTGCACAGATGATGAACACGGCATACGCAGCGGCCAATACCTTCGCTGTGGGCTTCCACGCACCGCCCCAGCTGCCGAGCCCGTCGGCGATGACCACCATCGGCCCGCCGAGCACGTGACCGTCTTTACCGATGCGGCGATGCACCTGGCTGAGCGTGCATTCGCAGAACTTCATGCTCATGCCGAGGAACCCGCTCAGCCACATCCAGAATACGGCTCCGGGTCCGCCGGCTGCGATGGCGATGGCGACGCCTGCGATGTTGCCCAGCCCCAGCGTGGCCGATAGGGCGGAGCTGAGGGCCTGGAAGTGGGAGATTTCGCCTTTGTCGCGAGGGTCGTCGTACCTGCCCAGGGTGCAGGCGAGACCGTGGCCGAACATGCGTAGATGGACGAGGCCGAAGCGCAGCGTGAAAAACAGCCCGCCCGCCAGCAGCACGATGACGATGAAGGGGATGCCGCCTTGCCGTGAGCGGGCACCCTCGGTGACGGGGTCGATGCCGTTCGCCTCCAGGTAAGCCATCGCCGCCTGCTGCTTTGCGGCGGGGACGAGTACGGCACGGCCGTCGGACTCCTCCGTTTCATCGACCCACGTGACGATGTTCGCGCCGCCGTCGCTTGGCCGTCCGCTCAGTTCGGCCGCCACCGCCTCGGCTGAGGCTTCGTCGCCGTGATAGACCTCGACAGCTTGGCTGCGGAACAGCGGGACGGCGATGAAGTAATCCCAAAGGGGCCCAGAGATGTACGTGCCAAACCATGCGTCGATGCGATCGGCGGTGGTCGGCTGAGGCTCAGGAACCGCCTCGGCCTCGGCGGCAAAAACGGGGCCGCTCAGCGTTCCCACCAACATCAATAGTACCGCAAAGATCGACAAGAAACGGGAAGCGTGTCGCATCACAACATCCTGCATAAGCGAAAATGAACAGCCGAATCGTCAGCTTAGCCTGTGCAGATGGCCGTCCCACGTCAAGGCGCAAAAGCCGATGGCCTGACGCCGTCGAAGTCAGGAACCAAAAAAAACGCCCCGACCATCAAAGGTCGGGGCGTCGTCAAAATCTAGCTACCACGTTCGCCACGCACTTTCAGCACGCTTGGAACGGTGGGGGCAGGTGGGGTCTCAGGCGCCGACGGCGGCGGCGTCGAGGATGCCCTCGGTCGAGGCCATGTGACGCATCAGGTCGACGATGCGGTTGGAGTAGCCCCATTCGTTGTCGTACCAGCCGACAAGCTTGAAGAACTTGTCGTTGAGTTCGATGCCGGCACCCGCGTCGAAGATCGAGCTGTGGGCGTCGGTGATGAAGTCGCTGGAAACGACCTCCTCATCGGTGTAAGCGAGGATGCCCTTGAGGTCGCCTTCCGCAGCGGTCTTGAGTGCGGCACAGATTTCTTTGTAGCTGGTGCTCTTCTCGGTGCGGACGGTGAGGTCGACCGCGGAGACGTTGGCGGTGGGCACGCGGAAGGCCATGCCGGTCAGCTTGCCCTTGAGCGCGGGCATCGCCAGGGCCACGGCCTTGGCGGCACCGGTCGAAGCCGGGATGATGTTCATGTAGGCGTTACGCCCGCCGCGCCAGTCCTTCTTGCTCGGACCGTCCTGCGTCGGCTGCGTGGCCGTGGCAGCGTGGATCGTGGTCATCAGGCCCTCGGCGATGCCGAAGTTCTCATGCACAACCTTCGCCAGCGGGGCCAGGCAGTTGGTGGTGCACGACGCGTTGGAGACGACCTTGTGCTTGCCGGGGTCGAACTGCTTTTCGTTGACGCCGAGGACGATGGTGGGGATCTCGTCGGGGCTCTTGGTGGGCGCGGAGATGATCACGCGCTTGGCGCCGGCTTCAAGGTGCTTGCTCGCACCGGCGATGTCGGTGAACAGGCCGGTGGATTCGATGACGTAATCCGCACCGCGCTCGCCCCAGGGGAGCTTGGAGGGATCGCGCTCGGAGAAGCAGGGGACGACCTTGCCGTTGACGACGAGGTTGTCGCCGTCGGCTTCGATGCTGCCGTTGAAGCGGCCGTGCATCGTGTCGTACTTCACGAGATAGGCGAGGTTGTCCGCGGGGACGAGGTCGTTGATGCCGACGAATTCGATGTTCGGATCCGCAGCTGCAGCTCGGAAAACGAGGCGTCCGATGCGTCCAAAACCGTTGATGCCAACCTTGAGAGCCATAGCGCAGATATCTCCGTAGATGAGTAAACTACCGTCTGTTTTTGCTTGCCGGTCGCAGCCGACGTGGCGGCGCACCCAGCGCGAGAACGAAGGGACGACTTTAATGGCAGCTTCAGGCGGTGTCAACTTTAAGCGCTGACGCTCGCATGCCGCAGTGTCGCCTCACGTGGACAGGTGGGGCGGCTCAGTCCTGCGAGATGGTGATGGTCGAGACGTAGCGGTCGGCGGGGGTGAGCCGTTCCATGTAGTCCACGAAGGGGCGATACAGCCCCGGCTCGCGAACGGCACTGTAAACACGATGGACGCTGTCGATCCGGGCGACATTGTCCAGCGTCAGCGTGACATCCACCAGTTCGCCGTTTCGCACGATGTGAAGCGTCATCTCCTCGCCAGCTTCGTACTCCGCGAGGTAGTCACGAAACCGCTCGACGGTCAGATCGCTGGCGAAACGTGCCCCATCGAGCCCGATCACCATATCGCCAGCATGGAGGTGGACGAAGGCGGGGAAGCCCGGGACGGTTTCGGTCAGCAGCACGGCAGGGCCATCAAGCTCGGAGAAGTCGTCCGCTTTGAGCACACGCTCCATGCCGCGCTCGCCGAGGTCGATGCCGAGGCCGCCTCGGCCGCGATCGAGCGGTGCGTCGATCGGGTTCAAATCGTGGTAGTAGCGGTGCATGGCCACTTGTCGCAGGCGGTGGACCTGTTCGGGAATCTCAGCCTCGCCCAAAGCGGTCGTCAGCTGTTCCTCGGTCAGCGGCTCATAGGCCATGAGCGCCCGCGTGGCCTGCTCACGCGTGTCGTAATCGGCATCGGCGAGCTGGGCGACCAGTCGTTCGACGGAGGTTTGTGAAGGCGCAGCATCTTCCGCGAATGTGGGGGCTGCGGTCATCACGAAGGTCACAAGGACCGCAAGTCCGAGAGCCTTATCCCGAAGGTAATACGTCATAAGCACCTCATGCGAAACCTCCGCATTGTAGCACACGCTGCGGTCGGGACGAACAACCGCTTGATTCACGGGCCAGCGGTGGGGGGGTCAGTTGAGCAGGTTCGCCAGGTCGTCGGCGTGTTCCTGAAGCCAGCGAACCTTGCGTTCGATCATCAGCATAAAGCCCACGCCGTTCATGCGGGCGAAGGAGCCGGTGGCGGCGACGGGGATCACGCTCTCGGCGATCAGGGCTTCGATCATCAGCCAGGGCACGACGCGCAGCTCGGATTTGCTGATCACGTTCACGCCGTCGTACCCGCGGAGGAAGCCTTTGAAGCGTTCTTCGTCGATGCAATCGGGCCAGTGGGAGGCATCGTCGCCGCCGCCGAGGATGGAGAACTGGAGCGCGCCGTTGGCGACGTCGATCACACGCTGTTGCAGGCGGGCGGCGTCGTAGTCGATCACGCCCACCACGCGCGCCCGGCGGAAGAGCATGTTGCCCGGGTGCCAATCGCAATGGATGATCTGCATGGGCCAGTCGGTCAGGCCGATCTCGTTGGCGCGGGTGGCGGCTTCGTTGTAGCTGGTGTGGAGGAAACGGCAGACCTGCTCGATTTTCGCGCCGTTGGTTTCCCACTCGGGATCCATGCGTTCGAGGGTCTGCGTCACCTGCTGCATGGCGTTCTGCACGCCTCGCGAAGCATGGTATGACCCGCGCGGAGGTTCGTACTCGGGGTTGTAGGCCGAGGCGAGCTTGTGGAAGACGCCGAGCGTTTTGCCCGCATCCTGCGTGGCCTGGAGGGAGTTGTCGTAGCCGGTGCCGTTGATGAACTCGAAGACTTCGTAGATGGCTCCCTTCCACTGAAGCATCGAGTTGTTGTCCCGGCGGGTGCCCACCAGGTGCGGCAGCGGGAACTGGCGCGAGGCCAGGTACAGCTGCAACGAATGACAGAAGGCGACCTTGAACGGATCGTCCTTCCCACGCGCCCGGCGCTTGAGCAGATAAGTATCTTTTTCGGTGCGGAGCAGGGCTTTGGGAGCCCGGCGGGAGCCTCGGGGGTACTGCTGAATGGCTTCGATGACGCCGAGGTCGAAATGGCTGAGCACGATCGCCAGTTCGTCGGCGTTGAACCGTTCCCGCTCTTCGCTGGAGCCGAGCGCAGACATCTCAGCGCCGGCACTGCTGGTCACGACGGTGGCGGTACTCGTTTTGCCGGGGTCCATCTTTGACATCTCAGTCACGCGTCCAGCTGAATGATCGCATAGCCGTGAACCAGACCGTACCACGCAAACCCACCGCCCCCAGCATGCCTTCGCCCAGAAGCGGAGGGGTTATTCGACGTTTTGGACCTGTTCTTTCATCCGGTCGATGGCACCTTTGATCTCGACGATCATGCGGGCGATGTCGGCATTGTTGGACTTGCTACCGATGGTGTTCGCTTCCCGCAGCAGCTCCTGCGTTACGAAGTCGAGCGTGCGGCCGACGGGCCGACTCTCCTCCTCCTTCAGGATGTCCGCAAACTGCTCGAGATGGGCACGCAGGCGTTGCAGCTCTTCGCTGATATCGCACCGCTCAGCAAAGATCGCCACCTCACGCACCAGGTCGACCTCCTGCACGGCAAGCTCAGCCCGGGCGGTAAGATCGTCGATTCGGGATCGCAGGCGCTGATGATATTCCTCGACCACGCCGGGCGCACGCTCGAAAATGATGCCCAGCCGTTGCTCGATGTAATCAACGTGGGAGAGCAGGTCGTCGCGGAGACCTTCGCCTTCGCTGCGACGCATCGCCATCAGCTTGTCACATGCCTGAGCGACCAGTTCGTGAATGACGGGGCGGGCCTCGGCGACGAGCTCGGATTCGTCCGGCTGCTGCACCACGCCGGGCAGGCCCAGCAGCGACGCGAGTTCAATCACCACCGCGTCAGGGCGGCCGAGGTCGCCGACGGCTTTCTTTTCGATCGTCTCAAGATGTTCCAGGTAGCGGTGCAGGGCTGCTTCGTTGACCTCGTAAGCAGCGGTGGCGGCGGTGCGTTTGTAGCTGACGCTGAGCGTCACCGAACCGCGTGCCAGACGCTTACGCAGCAGGGATTCAAGCTCCGCCTCCATCACCGCCAGTTCCTCAGGCAAGCGAACGCTCGCTTTGAGATAGCGGTTGTTCAAGCTGCGGATTTCCACGGCGTAGGAGACCTCGTCCCGAACGCACGTCGCATCGCCGAAACCGGTCATCGACTGAATCAAGCAGCAGCCTCCGTCAGCGTTGTCGTCGCAGCGGCGATCACGGTTGTTCCGTGGGCGCAGGCGGCGTGTCAGATTCGGCCTCATCGGGGCTGGTCTGCTCGTTCACCGGCGCGTCGGGCGTGGTGGGGGCAGCGCCCTGTCCTTCGGGCTGATCGGGCAGCTGCGTGGGAATCTCGCTGTTTTCCAGGTCGATCTCCAAACCCTCGTCCTCGCCGGTGGTGGTCGGGGGCGTGGTTGGCTCCTCAGGCTGCTCCATCTCGATCACCTGCTGATCTTCGACGGTGGCACCGCTTTCATCATCGCGTGTGGCGTACACCAGTGCGATCGCCAGAAGCAGGAAACAGGTAAAGGCTGCGACGGTGAACCACGTCAGCGCGTCGCCCGCTTTGGCGCCGAAGACGGCGCCGCCGCCGCCTGCGCCGCCGAACGCGCCGCTGAGGCCGCCGCCCTTGGGCTTCTGGATCAGGATCACCAGCACCAGAAAGATGCAGGTGAGGATGAACAACGTGGTGAGCACGTTGACGAGAATGTTGCTTAGCGTGAGGGTGAGCATGAGTCGCGTAATCCTTTTATCGCGGCTTGTCGGTCAGCGGGAGATGATCTTAGCCCGCTGCCTGCACGATGGCGGCAAAGTCGGCAGCCTTCAGCGAGGCCCCGCCGATGAGCCCGCCGTCGATGTCCTTCTGTCCGAAGAGTTCCGCAGCGTTGCCCGGTTTGCAAGAGCCGCCGTACTGAAGCCTTGTCGCCTCGGCCACCTGCTTGCCGTACATCTGCGTCAGGGCCTCGCGGATGGCCGCGTGGGCGTCCTGGGCATCCTGAGCGCTGGCCGTCTTGCCCGTGCCGATCGCCCAGACCGGTTCGTAGGCGACGACGACGCGTTGCATCTGCTCCGCAGTGACGCCAGCCAGACCGTAATATAGCTGCGCAACGTTGATCGCGTCTGTCTGGTTCGCCTCACGCTGCTCAATTTTTTCGCCCACGCACAGAATCACGTTCAGGCCGGCGTCGAGGGCCGCCCGTGTTTTCGTGTTGATCTGCACGTCGGTTTCGCCGATCACATGCCGACGTTCGCTGTGCCCCGTCAGCACCCACGTGACACCGAGATCCTTGAGCATCGCCAGGCTGACTTCGCCTGTAAACGCCCCGTTATCCTCAGGGTAAACATTCTGAGCGCCGAGCTGGATCGAACTTGAAGCCTGCTCAAGCTGCCGCGCTGTCTGCTGGAGATAGGGGAACGGCGGGCAGATCACCACGTCCGCGGCGGAGCCGGCGAGCTCCTGGGTCAGCTGCGAAACCAGCGTCTCCGCTTCGGCTGCGTTCAGGTTCATCTTCCAGTTGCCGCCCACAATGGGCTTGCGATCGCTCATCAGGTCTGTACTCCGCTTTGTCGGTTGGCCGTTGAAAATCGAACCGTAGCTTATAGCACATTCCTACGTGGGTTGCACGCCATCGGGGCTTCGAGAATTGCTCTACACTACCGGCATGGTCAGCGTTTTTATCGGCATCGGATCGAACCTCGGCGACAGGCGCGCCCATCTCGCCTTCGCCCAGCAGCAGTTGGCGGCGCTGCGGGAGACTCGACTGCTGGCGTTTTCCACAGTGCGCGAGACGGCCCCGGTGGGCCCGGTTGAAATGGGGGCCTTTTTGAACGCCGTCGCTCAGATCGAGACCGAGCTTGAGCCGCTGGACCTGCTCGCTGAGCTTCAGGAGATCGAGCGACGCACCGGCCGTGTCCGCAGCATCCGCTGGGGCCCTCGGACGCTGGATCTGGACATTTTGCTCTACGGCGAGCGTATCATCCAGACGCCTGGACTGATCGTGCCGCACCTCGAGCTTCATCGTCGACCGTTCGTGCTTGAGCCGCTGGTGGAGATCGGCCCGGATGTGCGGCATCCAAAGTTCAACAAGTCGGCAGCCGAGTTGTACCAGCAGTGCACCGAAAGCCGAGATGTGTGAACATGCGGTGGGGGAACTCTTCCGGCGTCTGTACGTCGAAGGGTGTTAATGGTAAATTAGATAAGGTGAAGCGGCATCTGCCTCTTACCTAACGCTGAGAATTCGCTCCCCAAAAACAGACGACGCGGCTGGAACAATGAGAATGCTCTTCAAGCTATTGATAGCGCTGTCGCTATGTGTGCTGACTGCGACTGCGAGCGGTTGTGGTGACGCTGAGGAAGTTCGGCGGTACCGGGTGCCGCCGTTGGCGCAATCGGACGATCTGCCCGCACCTCCGCCGGAGACGGCTCCGCCGACGGCCACGGCTGGCGAAAACGATCAACATCAACACGACCACGGACCTGCGCGCATGATCGTGGCGATCATCGAGCACGAGGGCCGTAACTGGTTCTTCCGAATGCTCGGCCCGGCTGCGGATGTCCCTGCCGAAGTTCAGCATTACGTCACGTTTTTGCAGTCGATCGATTTCGATGAGACGGGTCCGCAGTTCGTCGTCCCCGACCACTGGCAAAGTCTTGAGGCGACTGGGATGCGGTATGCCGCGTTCCAGTTCGGGCACGCGGGACATCCGATCGAACTGACGGTGGTGCCGTTGGGGGCGGAGGCGGGGAGCCTGCTGGCGAACGTGAACCGCTGGCGGGGTCAGCTGAACCTTCCGCCGATGACCGAAGCGCAGCTCCCCGAGGTGGTGATGCGTCACGAGCTTTCCGGCCGTGAGGTGGTCATCGTCGACATCGGCGGCGGCCGGGGCGGCGGGGCGGCCGACGGCGGCAACATGGCCGACGCCCATCCCGGCCCGGGCACTCCTGCCGACGCTGTCCCCGACGCGCCAAGCAGTGTCAATGCCGCTCGGGTGCTTTACGAGGCCCCCGACGGCTGGACCGATCGCGAAGCGACCGGGATGCGTCATGCTTCGTTGGCGGTGATGGAAGGCGAGCAGATGCTGGCCGACGTGAGCGTCATCCCACTCTCCGGCGGGGCGGGTGGCATGCTGGCAAACGTGAACCGCTGGCGTCAGCAGGTGGGCCTGCAGCCGATCGACGAGCAGGGCCTTGAGCAGGCGCTGATCCCCGTCACCATCGACGGCGGGAAAGAGGCGGTCTACGTCGACCTCGTCGGCGAGCCGAATGCGGAGGGCGAACGCCTGCGGATTCTCACCGCAGTGCATCGGCAGGGCGATCTGACCTGGTTTATCAAGATGACCGGAGAGGTAGAGGCTGTGGGCGAACAGAAGCAAGCGTTTGAGCAGTTTGTGAAATCGATCCGGTTCGACGGCGGGGACGGGGGGGAGGGGGCATGAGCACCGCACCGCCTGATCTCGATCATCAGAACCCCGAAGCCGAGCCGGACGAAGCGTCGACGATGCCCACGCCCGAGGGCGACCAGATGACCGCTGACCGTCGGCTGGCGCAGGTCGGGCCCGCCATCAAGCTGGTGCTTCAGCCGCTGGCCTCGCTGAAGTTGACCGTGGTGCTGTTCGCGCTGTCGATCTTCCTGGTTTTTGCCGGCACGCTGGTGCAGGTCGATCAGGGCATCGGCGTGGTGATGGAAAGCCACTTCCGCTCGATGATCGCCTGGATTGATCTGCAGGTCTTTTTTCCGCGCGACATTGAGGTGCCCGGCTCGTTCCCGTACCCCGGCGGCTGGCTGCTGGGCAGTATCCTGCTGGCGAACCTGCTTTCCGCTCACATGGTGCGTTTCAAGCTGAACTGGAAGCGGTCGGGAATCTTCCTGACGCACGCCGGGCTGATCATCATCCTCCTCAGCGAACTGGTCACGGGGCTTTACGCGGTGGAGGGGAACATGACGATCGAGGAAGGCACAGCGACTAACTATCTCGAGCATCTGCAGAATGTAGAGGTCGCCGTTCGGGAGGTCGGCAGCGACGAAGTGACCGTCGTCGCGGAATCGCGGCTCAAGCGTGGCGGCGTGATCGAAAACGACCTGCTGCCGTTCGACATGGCGATGCACCAGTACATGCCGCACTCGGAGGTGATGGCGCCGGGTGACGCCTCGCCTTCAGTCGAGAACCCCGCCAATGCGGGCGACGGTCAGCATGTGGTGGCGGTGCCGCGGCCGCAGGTGACGGGGGTGGATCCGGAACAACGCATCGACGCTCCCAGCGCCTACGTCACTTTCAGCGATAAGCAGACCGGTCAGCCGCTTGGCACTTACCTGATCTCCCTGTGGCTGAGCGTGAACGATCGGCCACAGCGCGTCACCGTTGACGGCAGCGTCTACGAAGTCGACCTCCGCTTCAAGCGAACCTACAAGCCGTACACGATGTACCTCGCCGATTTCCGCCACGACCGATACATCGGGACGGACATCCCCAAAAACTTCTCGAGCCAGATTCGATTGATGGACCCATCCCGCAACGTGGACCGCGACGTGCTGATCTACATGAACCATCCGCTGCGGTATGAGGGCGAGACGTTCTTCCAGTCGTCGTACAAACCCGGCGACACAGCGACGATCCTTCAGGTGGTGCGGAACCCCGGGTGGCTGATGCCTTACATCTCATGCGTCATGGTGGCGGTGGGGCTGATCGTGCACTTCGGGCTTTCGCTGATGGCGTTCTCCCGGCGGAGGGTCAAGCAATGAAACGTTTTTCAACGCTCTTTCCGTGGTTGATTTTGGGCCTGGCGGTCGTCTTCCTCGTCGTTCAGATGATCCCGCCTCGCAGTGCGACCGATCTGGCTGTGCAGGAATTCGCCAAGTTGCCGGTCGTGGACCGCGGCCGCGTGAAGCCGTTCGATACCATCGCCCGCACGAACCTCATGAGGCTCAACGAGCGGCAGACATTCGAGGATGCTGCAGGCAATCGGCAGCCGGCCATCGTGTGGCTGCTCGACGTACTCTCCGGCAGGGACCGCGCATGGGAGCATCGCATCTTCCGGATCGTGAACCACGACCTGCTCGACAGCCTCGGCCTCGAAGTCCGCGAGGACTTCCGCTACGCCATCGTCGATCTCGGGCCCACCATTCGTACGCTGGCGCAGCAGGCTCAGCTTGCTGACCAGCGCGAATCGCACGAGCGCACCGCCTACGACCGCAGCGTCCTGAAGCTGGCGAACGATTATTCACGCTTCACCGAGTTGGCACAGCATCAGGCGCTGAACATGGTCCCGCCGAGCGGGGATCGGGACTGGCGACCGCTCGCGCCGGCGATGCAGGGGGCGGGCGAGGGCGCGGACGGCCCGGCGGCGCAGCTCTCCGCCATCTTCGCCGCTTACGCCAGGGACGACGCCGAGGCCTTCAACGCGCAACTTGCCGACTATCGTCAGTGGCTCAACGAGCATCTGACGCAGCAGCAGACGAAGACCGGCTTCGAAACGTTCTTCAATCGATTCGCCCCCTTCTACCAGACCTCGGCCCTTTATGTGCTGGTGTTCGTCCTCGGCTGCCTTGCATGGCTGGGGTGGACGAAACCGCTTGCGCGCGCGGCGGCCGGGGTGGCCGTGCTGGCGTTCGTGGTGCATACCGCAGCACTGATCGCGCGCATGTGGCTGGAAGGTCGGCCGCCGGTGACGAACCTCTACGCCTCCGCCGTTTTCGTCGGCTGGGGTTGTGTCGGGCTGGGGCTGGTGCTCGAGTACCTTTACCGCAACGGCATCGGACTGGTCGTCGCTGCGGTGACCGGTTTCCTTTCGCTGCTGGTGGCCCACCATCTCGGGCAGGGCACCGACACGCTCGAGATGATGCAGGCCGTGCTCGATACCAATTTCTGGCTCGCCACGCACGTCACCACCATCACCCTCGGTTACACCGCCGTGTTTGTGGCCGGCTTCCTCGCGATCATCTACGTGTTGCGGGGCGTGTTCACACGGTCGCTCGACATCGAAGCGAGCAAAACCCTTGGCCGCATGATGTACGGCATCCTCTGCTTCGCCATGCTCCTGAGCTTCGTGGGAACCGTGCTCGGCGGCATCTGGGCCGACCAGTCCTGGGGACGCTTCTGGGGATGGGATCCCAAGGAGAACGGGGCCCTGATCATCGTGCTCTGGGTCGCACTTATCCTCCACGCGCGGTGGGGCGGCATGATTCAGCAACGCGGCATGGCCGTCCTTGCGATCTTCGGCAATGTCGTCGTCACATGGTCGTGGTTCGGCGTGAACGAATTGGGGGCCGGGCTGCACAGCTACGGCTTCACTGACGGCACCGTTTTCTGGCTGTTGGTGTTCGCCGGCAGTCAATTGCTGCTCGTGGGCCTCGGCTCCCTGCCATTGACGCTATGGCGCAGCACGCCCCGCCGACTCACATGAAAATAACTGTGACGGGCCATCTTTTAAATGTTGTGCGGCGAGTTTGCCGAAGGTAAGCTTCGTCGGTTAGTGAGTTATTTAGTGGCGGTCATGAAGAGGATCGCCAGCGCAACGGTTAAGGAAGAGACATGGCTGGTCACACGTTTGCCATCAACGTGAACAAATATCGCGTATGGATTACTCCCGCTGTCTTGGTGGTCCTGTTCGCCGTGGTCGCCTGTACAGGCACGGGCCCGGCGGAGCCGGAGTTTTCCGCGGCCCCCATGCCCACCGGCGACCATCCCAGACCCGGCAAGGTCATCGCCGCCAACGCCCCGGCCAATCCGACCGAGCAGGAAGTCTTCGACATGCACGAGGAACTGCTCGTGAAAGATGCCTACCCCTCGGCCCGGGAGTGCGGCGTCTGCCATCCCAAGCACTACGAAGACTGGTCCGTCTCCTCCCACGCCTACGCACAGATCAGCCCCGTCTTCAACGCGATGCAGGGCAAGGTCTCCAAACTCACCAACGGCACCAACGGCGACTTCTGCATCCGCTGCCACACGCCCGTCGGCATGAACCTCAACGAGCCGACGTTCATGAGCAACATCGATCGCCACCCCACCAGCCGCGAGGGCGTCACCTGCATCGTCTGCCACCGCGTGCCCCAGGCCTACGGCAAGATCAGCGGTCGCCTCGCCATTGATCGCGGCCCGGTCATCGACCCCGTCTACGGCCCGAGGGGCGACAATAGCGTAGTTGAGCAACTGATGGCCGACGGCAAGGCCCACGCCGATCCCGACGCGCCGGGGCGACAGATCCACGCCGAGGCGAAAGAGTTCTTCCAGATCACGACCTCCGCGTTCTGCGGCACCTGCCACGACGTCACGCTGGTCAACGGCTTCCGCCTTGAGGAAGCCTTCAGCGAGTTCAAATCGTCGCCCGCCGCCCAACGCGGTGAGACGTGCCAGGATTGCCATATGGGCAAGGAACAGGGCCTTTATGCCGGGTCCGATGAGGAAAATTATCCGCACGGACCTGTCGCGGTCGTCGGTGGTGAACCCACGAAGTCGCGAAAGCTGACCAATCATCTGATCGCCGGCCCGGACTATTCGATCGTGCACCCCGCACTGTTCCCCCTGCACCCACGGGCGATCCGCGAAGAAAGCGAAATCGACGATCCGCGTGCCGACGGACTGGCCACCATCCGCCAGTGGCTCGAGTTCGACTACGAAGCCGGCTGGGGCACCAACGAGTTCGAAGACAGCATTCCCTTCGACCATCCGTTCCCCGAACGCTGGGCGTCGATCGACGACCGGTACGATGCGCGCGACATCATCGAAGACAACCTCGCGCTGCTCGAGCGTGCGACCGAAGCCCGTCGCGCGCTGCTGAAGCGCGGCTACGTGCTCGGCGATGTCGAAATGCTCGAGGTCAGCGAGGACGAGGTAAGCTTCAAGGTCCAGGTCCGCAACGGCACCGACGGCCACAATGTCCCCACCGGTTTCGATGCCGAGCGTATGGCCTGGCTTCACGTGCAGGTGGTAGACGCCGACGGCAACGTGGTGATGCAATCGGGTGATCTGGATCCCAACGGCGACCTGCGCGACGCCCATTCGCTTTACGTGCATAACGACGAATTACCGCTGGATAAGCAGTTGTTCAGCCTGCAGAGCAAGTTCCTCACGCGGAATGTGCGAGGAGGCGAGCGTGAGCAGGTGCTGCCGGTGAACTACTCAATGACGCCGCTGCCGTTCCTGCGGCCGGAGCGGTCGTCGAGTGTTCTGCTAGGCCGACCGGGCGGTGCACGCAAGCACAAAAAGACGATCGAGCCGCTCGGCGAGCGGTGGGCCGAGTACTCCTTTACCGGAAGCGACCTTGCCGCGAACGGGCCCTATCAGGTACGTGTCGAACTGAAGGTCGGCATGGTGCCGGTCCATCTTGTCGCCGAGATTCAGGACGTCGGCTTCGACTACAACATGAGCGCCAAAGATGTCGCCGACGGCATCGTCGATGGGCACATGGTGCTGTGGACGAAGGACTTGACCGTCGACGTACCGCAGGGCCAGTAGGGCATGAAACAAGGAAAGCATGAGATGATCGGCTGGGCTTTGAGAGTTGTGCTGCGTCAACGTCACGCGGCGGGTTGCTGGGGCGCGATCGCGCTGATGATGATGTTCGCCGTCCAAGCGCCGCAGACAGCCTTCGGTGACGATGCGGGCCCGGAAACGGAAGCGGCACAAGCCGAGACCGAGGCAGCGGAAGAGGCCGGTGAAGACGCCGCGACAGACACGGAGGCTGCGGAATCATCCCACAGCGAAAGCGCTTTCGATGACAAGCCGATCCCGCTGATGGATCCCGTGCGGGCGGAGCGACCTAAGCCCCTGCTGGAACTGGGCAACCCGTTCCTCGGGACGGGGAACATTCAGCCAGGCATCGAATTGCCCGGCGGGGCGGTCTGGCAACCCTCGTTCCTGCTGTTCGGCACGTATCGCTCCGCGATCCAGGCGTTCAACGACGGCGAAACCACGCGGTCGGAGTGGGCCAATCGCCTTGATATCTTCGGCAACCTCCAACTGTCGCCCACAGAACGCCTGCTCGTGGGCATTCGGCCGCTCGACCAGGACAACCGTTTCACCGGGTACAACATCAACGGCGAACCGACCGGTTGGGAAGAAGAATTCAACGCACGCATCACGACGCTCTTTTTTGAGGGGGATTTCGGCGAGATCTTCCCCGACCTCGATCCGCACGACCGCCATGCGCTGGACTGGGGCTTTGCCGTCGGCCGGCAGCCGCTTTCCTTCCAGGACGGGCTGCTGCTGAACGATCGCATCGACGCGATCGGCATCGTGCGAAATAACATTCTGCCCAGAGGCGGCTCCAACCTGCGAGCCACGTTCCTTTACGGGTGGGACAACATCCATCGCAACGACAACGAGCGGGCACGCAAAGCCGACATCTTCGGCATCTTCACCGAGTCCGATTGGGAAAAAAGCACTGTGCAGGCCGACTTTGTTTTCGTGCATGACAGTTCGGATTTGCCGAACAGCGCTCACTGGGGTCTGGGAGCAATTCAAAGATTCGGCAAGATCAACACCGCGTTCCGCTACCTCGGGTCGCAATCGACCGGCGAGAACGTCCCCGCAGCCAGCAGCGGGCATCTGCTGTTCAGCCAGGTGTCGTGGACGCCGGCACGTACGCATGACCTGATGTATGTGAACGCGTTCCTCGGCATCGACGACTTCGCCTCGGCTGCGCGTTCACCGGAGGTCGGCGGACCGCTGGGCAACACCGGCATCCTTTTCGCGGCGATTGGGCTCGGACGCTACGGCGCGCCGCTGGGCAACCGGGTCGGCGACTCAGTCGGCGGGGCCATCGGCTACCAACTCTTCCTCGACGACACCCGAAAGCAGATCATCTTCGAAGTCGGCGCCCGACAGGCGACCGGCTCAGAGGACGATGACGCCACCGCCGCAGTCGGCGTGCGGTACCAACAGGCACTCGGCAAAAATTTCATCCTGCAACTCGACACGTTCGGGTCGCTGCAGGAGTCGCGCGATCCCGGTTACGGCGGCCGTGCGGAAATTCGCTATGAATTCTGAGTTAAGCCCCCAGCCCCTTCGGCCCGACATCAAAGATAAGAGGTCGTGATAGCGCAAATAGCAAACAACCTGTTCTGGTGGGGCGGCGTGGTGCTGCTGGGCATTGTGACGTTGCAGTCATTGGTCGCGCTCGGCGGGTCCGTGCAGCGCTGGCGACGCGATCAGCAACGCCGGCGCTGGCGCGACGAGATCCTGCGCTCGCAGCTTTCTCTCGCCCGTCATCGCCCTGACGTCCTCTCCGAGAGCGGCGTCGCATGGGCCGGCTGGCGCAAGTTCCGCGTGGCCCGGAAAGAGCTCGAGAACGGTGAGCAGAACATCTGCTCGTTCTATCTTGAACCGCACGACGGGAAAGCCGTGCCGACTTTCGAGCCCGGTCAGTACCTCACCTTTCAGGCCCGCCTGCCCGGCGAAGACAGGCCTCTGGTTCGATGCTATTCGCTGTCGGCAGCTCCGCAGGAGGCGGTCTACCGCGTGTCGATCCGCCGGGTGCCCCCGCCGCGTGACAGCGAGCTTCCGCCCGGGCGGATGTCCAGTCACTTCCACGACCACGTGAACGTTGGCGATATTCTCGATGTCAAAGCCCCCGGCGGCAGCTTCACGCTTGATACCACCCGTTCAAATCCCGTCGTTCTGCTGGCCGGCGGGGTGGGTATCACGCCGATGCTCAGCATGCTCAACGCTGTGGCCGCCTCGGGCATGGACCGCGAATGCTGGTTGTTCTACGGCGTGATCCACGGCGATGACCAGATCATGAAGCAGCACCTGCGCCGCATCAACGCCGAGCATCCGAACATCCACGTACGTTTGTGCTATTCGAATCCGCGTGAGGATGTCGACGTGCTCGGCCGCGATTACGATCATGCCGAGCGGGTGAGCGTTGCGCTCATGCAGCGCCTGCTGCCGTCCAATAACTACGATTTCTACATGTGCGGCCCGCCGCCGATGATGGATAGCCTCAAGGCCGATCTCAAGGCGTGGGGCGTGCCGGACGACCGCGTTCATTCCGAAGCCTTCGGCCCTGTGCACAGCAAGAAGCCGGTGAAGGTGGAGTCGAGCGCGAAAACGGTCGACGTCAAGTTCGTGCGGTCGAATAAGACCTGCCACTGGACGCCCGAGTCGGGCACGCTGCTTGATCTGGCGCGAACACACAATATCGCGGTGGACTCAGGCTGCGAGCAGGGCGATTGCGGAACGTGCATGCTGCCGATCCACAGCGGCGACGTGGAATATCAGAAACCCCCGGGCTTCGAAGCCGAGGGCGGCACCTGTCTGCCTTGCGTCTGCACGCCCCAGGAATCACTCGAACTCGATGCGTGACCTGCTGACTGGCCACCCGAGATGAACTGGAACATTGGAACCCGAAGGACGCTGAATATGCTCAAGCTCGACCGATGGCTGCTGACGACACTGGTGATGATGGCGATGTTGACCGGAAACGTCTGGGGGCAGGCGATCGACAAGGAAGGCGACGCGCTCGAGGCGGCGCTGCTTGAGCGGGCTTCGAAGGTGGTCGGTCCGACCGATTTCGCGAACTCGTGTGTCGAATGCCACGCCGCCGAGGTCGATGCCTGGCGAAACACCAAGCACTTCGCGACGTACGCCGAGATGCACCGCACTGAAGAGGCGCGGGAGATCATCCGCGCCCTCGGCGGCCGCTCCATCAAGCGTGACGCCATGTGCCTTCAGTGCCATTACAGCTCCGTGGAAAATAACGGTCGGCTGCGGGCGATGTGGGGCATTTCCTGCGAGTCCTGCCATGGTCAGGCCGAGGAGTGGGGCCCCGCGCACGCGCTGGTCGGTGGCGAAGAAGGCGCGCAGCAGATGACGCCCGGCGAATCGTCGGAACTGGAGACGCCTGAGCAGCGTGAGGCCCGGCTGACGCAGGCCGCCTCGCAGGGCATGATCCATTCAGGCATGATCTACCACATCGCGACCAACTGCTTTGGCTGCCACACGGTTCCCGACGAGCAGTTGGTGAACGAGGGCGGCCATCAGGCGGGCAGCGATTTCGACCTCGTCGCCTGGTCGCAGGGTGAGGTAAGGCATACGTTCCTCTCTTCATCGGATGGCCACACGAATCAGCCTCCCACCGCGGAGCGCAAGCGTGTGCTTTACGTCGTCGGTGTGCTTGTGGACATGGAGTTCACGCTGCGGAACCTGGCCAAGTCCACGGAGGAAGGCACGTTCCGAGAGGCGATGCGCGAGCGTGCGAACGGCCTTCAGACACGGATCGACGCGCTGCTCGAGGCGATGACGATCTCGGAAGTCGCTGAAGTCAAAGCGGCTCTGCCGGAGACGTTCGACACGTCGATCACCGTGGATGCTGAGCTGGTGCAGACGGTTGCCACGGCGGCGCAGGCCTTCGCTGAGAACAATGACGGATCCGATCTGGCTGCGATCGACGAGCAGATCCCCGGCGAAGACGCCTACAAGGGCGACGTTTACACGCCTTGAGCATGGAAGTTGAGTCGTAATCGTATGGCGCTAACGCAGTTTGTTGAGATGAAGAAGCCCAGCCGGTGGGACGAGCCGTTCGCGCGCGAACCGCTGGCGGACGAGCAGATCGACCGGCTGCTGACGATGGAACCGTTCGCGCATATGGATGCGAGCCGGTTCCCGCCGAACCTTCCGCTGAGCGACATTCTGCGAAACGACACGCGGATCGTGAACTGTCGGCGGGGCGACGTGGTGGTTCGGCAGGGCGATTACGGCAACTCGGTTTTTCTGGTGTTGAAGGGGGCGCTGGTGGCCTCGCTGGAACCGATCGCGCCCTCGCTGCTCGGTCGCAAGAGAGGTCAGCGACGTGGTTGGCTCGGCACAGCATGGCAGATGCTGACCAAGCCCCGCCTGCGCGAATCGCGTGATACAGCTGCTTATCCGCAATTCGCCAAGCGCGCGGGGGCGGCCGACTCAAGCGGCAATACCATCGCTGCGCAGGATTTTGTGAACCTACTGGAAGAGGATCCCGACGTCCTCGGCCGTTACAAGACCGCGCCCATCGAGGCCGGCCACATGTTCGGCGAACTTGGCGCTCTCGGACGCATCCCACGCACCGCCACCGTGCTCGCCGATTCCGACGCGCAGCTGCTGGAAATTCGCTGGCAGGGCCTGCGCGATCTGCGTCGCCATGACGAGGCGCTTCGTGACCACGTCGATCGCCTGTATCGCCGATTCGGCCTTTTGACACAGTTGCGACAGACGCCCTGCCTGGCACATCTCAATGAATCGGAGCTCGCTGAGGTCGTCGAGGCGGCAGAGTTCGATACGTACGGCAGCTTCGAGTGGTACGGCACGTATCGCCAACTTCGCGAGGAAAGTGCCGCTGGCCGCTTGCAGGCCGAGCCGATGATCGCGGAGCAGGGGCATCATCCTAACGGGCTCATCCTGATCCGGGCGGGCTTCGCACGCTTGAGCCGTCAGCACGGCACGGGCGAACAGACGTTGAGCTATCTCACACGCGGCCAGGCGTTCGGCCTCGGCGAGCTGCTGCACAATCACCAGCAGGACGCGCCCCGCCCTTACCAGTGCAGCCTCCGCGCGGTCGGCTATACCGACATCATCCGCATCTCCACGCACGTGCTCGAACGCCTCGTTTTCCCACGCGCCGATCCCGGCCAGCTGGAAGCGATCGCGCCGTCGTTGGCGACACCGGCGCGCACCCCGATGGATGCATCGGTCGATCCGCAGTGGTATCCCCCGCCCGAGCCGGAGCAGCAGATTGAACCCGGCGTGCTCGATTCGCTTGTCGAGCAGCGGCTGATCAACGGCACGGCCACCATGCTCATCGACATGGACCGCTGCACCCGCTGCGACCAGTGCGTTCAGGCTTGTGCCGACGGCCACTCCAACAACCCGCGTTTCCTTCGGCACGGCACCGTGATCGATCACTACATGGTGGCTAATGCCTGCATGCACTGTGCCGACCCGGTCTGCATGATCGGCTGTCCGACCGGGGCGATCCATCGCGATGCCGAGACGGGGAACGTCGAGATCAACGATCGCACGTGCATCGGCTGTTCGACCTGTGCGAACAACTGCCCTTACGACAACATCCGCATGGTCGAGATTCAGGATCAGCAGACGCAACGGCCGGTGGTCGATCCGGACACGGGTCAGCCGATCGTCAAAGCCACCAAGTGCGACCTCTGCACCGATCAAATGGGGGGCCCCGCTTGCCAGCGCGCCTGCCCACACGATGCGCTCGTGCGGATGGACATGCAGGACATTCCCTCCCTGTCGCAGTGGATGAATCGATGAAAACGTTCGTCGCCAGACGCTGGACCTTGTTGACCGTCGCACTGTTGGCCGCGGCGCTGCTGCTGACGGCCTTCGTCGCGTATCACCTTCGCCTGCACCAGACAGCCTTCGCGTCCGGCTGGATTCTGCTGGCGATGATGCTGTTCCTCGCCGGCTACAATCTCCGCAAGAAACTGCGACTCTTTCCGCTGCTGCCGACTTCGTATTGGCTTCAGGCTCACATCTACGTGGGATTGTTGGCCGTGGTCGTCTTTGCCTGGCATATGGGTCTGCGGCTGCCGCGGGGCCCGCTCGAAGCGTCGCTTGCAGCGGCTTACCTGCTGACAACCGCGACCGGAATCTTCGGACTCTGGCTCTCACGCGCTGTGCCGCCACGCCTGACCACACGCGGCCAGGAGGTCATCTACGAACGGATCCCAGCAATGCGTCGCACCTTGCGAGAGCGAGCGGAACGGCTTGCTGTGGAGGCAGTCGAGGAATCGCGATCGACCGTCCTCGCCGATTTCTACGAGCAGGAATTGGCCGGCTTTTTCGCGGGCGGCCGTGATCGCCTCGCCCACCTGCTGCAATCCGCTCGGCCGTTACGCAAAAGGCTAAACCGCCTCGACGCGCTGCGCCGTTACGTGAACAGGGAGGAGGCGGTCTACCTTGATGATCTTTCGGAGATGGTCCGCGCCAAGGACGCGCTCGATTATCACCAGGTCATGCAGGGCCTCCTCAAGGGATGGCTGTTTGTGCATGTGCCGATCACGTGGGCGCTGCTGTTGTTGATCGCGGTGCACATGGTCGCCGTCCACGCATTCTCCGGAGCGCTTTGATGGAGCCACTTCAGAACTTCGGACATCGCAACAGTGCGTACGAGCGGCCCAACGATGCATGGGTCTGCGGCTGGGCGTGCGAGGGTAATGCCTGCCAACGCGGCCCCGACGCACGCGGCCGATGCCAGATGCTCAGCGAATGTCAGCCCACCAAAGATGGCGATCGCTACCAATGCGCCTTGCCGGCTGCGGCAGGGGGGCCCTGCAAGGAAGGCCCGCGCCCCGACGGTTCGTGCTGTCGCCCGCAGATGCCTCATCCGCCGTGCCAGCCGCAACGCTCGCTCCGCAGCAAACGCAAGCGCGCCAGTTGGACCGTCGCCGTTGTGACCCTGGCGCTGATCGCCATCGCACTCGGCGGCAGCAATCGCGCCTGGTTCCTCACGCCCGGCGACCTCTCCGCACCCCACGCCGCCATCTCCCATCAAGGCATGTCGCCCGGCCAATCCTGCGCTGCCTGCCATGCTGTCGCCGACGATCATGGGCCGCAGGTCCTCGCCTCCCTCGTTGCTGGCGGCGCGGCACTCAAGCAGAGTCAGCAGTGTCTCGCGTGTCACTTCACCGGTGAGGGAGAGGCAGAGCACGCCATGCACGCCCACGGCCTGCCGCCTGAGGAATTGCAACAACAGACGAATAACCGTGACGCGGACGCATCTGCTTCTCAGTCGGTCGCGCTGATTGTTGCTTCGTTGGCGCCATCGCCGATGGAGGATGCTGAGCAATTCGCCTGTGCGCAGTGTCACCAGGAACATCGCGGCCGGTCGTTCGATCTGACGCACATGTCCGACGCACGCTGCCAGTCCTGCCATGCTGAGCAGTTCGAGAGCTTCAGCCAAGGCCATCCCGCGTTCCGCCCGAAGCCGACCGAGCCGGCCATCCATTTCGACCACGTGACGCATCAGGATCACTTCGGCAGCGAACAGTGGTCGTGCGTGCGGTGCCACGGGCAGACCAAGCAAACGACGCTTAAACCGTTCGCACAGGCGTGCGCCAGCTGTCACACCAATACGTCCGACGACCATCACGTTGAGCAGATCAAGCGGGCGTCGTTGACGGTATTCGAGGTGCCCGAACTGGACGTGGAAGAGGACGAAACGGTCGGCGAATGGCCGATGGAGATCGCGACCGGTATGGAGATGCCGCTGCTGATGCGGTTGCTGGTCGTCAGCGATGCGACGGCGATCGGACCGCTCAGCGAGGTGCGTGAGGAGTTCTGGGAGCCGGGGATGTGGTTCCCCGAGGAGCCGGAAGATGCGACGCATCTCGCCGTCGCCATCAAGGAAGCGATGCGTGATCTGCTCTTGGCAGATCGGCAGGCGCTCACCCGCCGTTTTTCCGTGGCACTGGCGGTCGATGCGGAAGACCCGAAGCTCGCCCGGCTCGTTCAGACGCTCATCGACGCGCCCCTGCTTGACGAGCTTCAACAGAACGAAGCTTTGCAGCAGTTTCTCCAGCTCACGCCGAGGGAACCTGCCGATGCTGATCTGGCCTCGGCCTCGGCATCATCGGAGGCAGATGAGGCAGATGAGGCAGTGGGGTGGATCCTCGGCAACAACGGTGCTGTTGAGTACCAGGATCCGCAGCACGCGAACCCGTTCTACCACGCCTTGCTTGACCTGCTCGCTGCGACGGCCGGCACGCCCGCCGAATCCGCCGACGAAGCAGCGCAATTCCGCGCCACCGTTCGAGAGGAAGTCTGGCAGACCGTACTCGACGGCGGTCCGCTATCCCCGTTCACGCTCGGCTGCCTCAAGTGCCACAACATCACGGGCAACGAGATTCAGTGGGAAAGCAGGCAGGTCGCCTTCCAGCACCCAGCTTCTGCATTCAGCAACGATGATCCTCACATCGTGCTCAACAGTCACGAAGCTCTTCGCCAAGGGCAGCAGTGCGTCATCTGTCACACGCCCACCGAGGCTGATCCCGAAACCGCCGGTGATGAGCTGGCCGATCGGCTCGACTTCAAGCCCCTCGATCGCGCCTCTTGCGCTACGTGCCACAACGCCGTTGGTGCCCGCGAAAGCTGCCTCACCTGCCACAGCTATCACCATCAGTGATCGTCAAGCGTTATAGGGATGAGCGGGTCCGCCAGCATCTCCGTCATCGAAAGTGCATCGCCATCGGCGCGTGTATCGTTTAAGATGCCAAGGGTCTTCCGCGCGAGCACCTACAGGAACGAAACATGCAGCATTCACGATGGTTGGCTTTCGTGGTCTTTTTAGCCGGCACGCTTCTCGCCGGCCCCCTGGCCTTTGCTGAGCCACAGCTCGAGATCCAGTCAGGCGATCGCGTTCTCTTCGTTGGCAATACGCTCATCGAGCGCGCTCAACGTTACGACTACCTTGAACTGGCGATCACTACGCGATTCCCCGATGTCACCTATCGCAACCTCGGTTGGTCGGGCGATACCGTCTACGGCGAGGCGCGGGCCTACTTCGGCTCCCCAGCCGACGGATTCAACCACCTCAAGGAGCACGTGCATGCGCTCGAGCCGACCGTCCTGCTCGTGGCCTACGGGCTGAACGAATCGGCGCAAGGCGAAGCCGGACTTGAAGCGTTCACCGAAGGACTGAATCGGCTGCTCGCCATGCTGAGCGAGACCGGGGCACGCATCGTGCTGCTCTCTCCGCTGCCTCACGAACAGGCCACGTCTCCCGTGCCGGATGTCAGTCCCGCCAACGCCGATATCAAGCTGTACAGTCAACGGATCGCCGCGGTCGCCGAGGCCGGCGGCCATGCCTACGTCGATCTATACACCTTGATGGATGAGCTTCAGGTCGCTCCTCCCATGCCCCTGACCGGCAACGGCATCCACCTCACGGAACTCGGCTACTACCATCTGGCCGGCGCGCTCGAAGCGGGCCTGGGCTGGCCTCGCAGGCAGTGGCATGTTCATGTTGACGCTAGCGAGATCGAGCAAGCCCGGGGCACGCAGGTCCAGAACATCCGCGAAGACGGTGCCAGCATCCTGTTCGACGTCACCGATGATTACCTGCCTCTCGACCTGCCAGGCGGTGTCGAAGCAACGCGGTCGGAGCACCTCCCGCCTCGCGTTCTCCAGCTTTCGGAGATCGAAGACGGCACGTATCAGCTTCTGATCGACGGCAACGTGATCGCCGAGGCTGAGGCCGATGCGTGGGCGGAAGGCGTCGAAATTCACGCGGGGCCTTCGTTCCAGCAGGCAGCGGCCCTACGCAAACAGATTCTCCTGAAAAACAAGCTGTTCTTCCACCAATTCCGCCCTCAGAACGAAACCTACATCCGCGGGTTCCGCAAACATGAGCAAGGCCGACATGCAGCCGACTTACCACGCTTCGATCCGCTGATCGAAGAACGCGAAGTGAAGATCAACCGTCTGCGCCGGCCCGTCACGCACACCTACGAGATCAAACCGGTCAACTGACCGTGCGACGAAGGACTCTCCCCATGTTCCCAATCAAATGGCTCACGCTCTTCGCCATGGTCGCGGCCGCCGCCACGCCTGCCTTCGCTCAGCGTCACCTGACGGACATCCCCGAACCTGACGCGCAGCAGCAGAAGGAGATGCTCAGGCTGGACGATAACCTGGAGGTCAACCTCTTCGCGTCCGATCCCGACATCGCCAAGCCGATCCAGATGAACTGGGATCCGCAGGGGCGGTTGTGGGTGGCCACCAGCAGTGTCTACCCGCAGATTCAGCCCGGCGAGGTCGCCAACGATAAGATCATCGTGCTGGAGGACACCACCGGCGACGGCAAAGCGGATAAGAGCACCGTCTTCGCCGATGGGCTGCTGATTCCCACCGGTGTCGCTTACGGCCACGGCGGCGTGTACGTGGCGAACTCCACCGAGCTGCTGCACCTGAAAGACACGAACGGCGACGGCAAGGCGGATCATCGCCGTGTCGTGCTCTCCGGCTTCGGCACCGAAGACACGCACCACATCATTCATACCTTCCGCTGGGGGCCCGACGGGTCGCTCTACTTCAATCAGTCGATCTACATTCACTCACATGTCGAGACGCCCTGGGGCCCGCGCCGCCTGCTGGCGGGCGGCATCTGGAGGCTGCGGCCGGACGACCTGAAACTTGAAGTCTACTCCCGTGGCTGGGTTAACGCGTGGGGCCATGTGTTCGACAAGTGGGGCCAGTCCTTCGTCACCGACGGGGCCGGCGGGGAAGGTATCAACTACACCTTCCCCGGCGCCGCGTTCGCCACAGCACGCGGCGCGCCGCGCGTCCTTCGAGGCCTCAACCCCGGCCAGCCCAAGCACGCGGGGCTCGGCGTCGTCTCCGGTCGGCACTTCCCCGAAAGCTGGCAGGGCAACCTGATCACCAACGATTTCCGCGGCAATCGCATCAACCGTTTCGTCATCTCCGAGTCGGGCTCCGGCTATGTTTCACGCCAGACGCAGGATCCGCTGACCACGTCGCACATCGCATTCCGGCCGGTCGACGCCCAGATGGGCCCCGACGGGGCGCTCTACATCGCCGACTGGTACAACCCCATCATTCAGCATGGCGAGGTGGATTTCCGTGACGAACGGCGGGACCGCGAGCACGGCCGCATCTGGCGCATCACTTACAAAGATCGCCCCATCGTTCAGCCGCCGCAGCTGATCGGCGTGCCCGTAGAGGACGTGCTCGACGCGCTTAAGCAGCCCGAAGGCTGGACGCGTCAGCAGGCCAAGCGGGTGCTTGCCGAGTCGCCAGCCGAGGAGGTCATCCCCGCGCTGAACAGCTGGGTCCAAGGCCTAGATGTCGAACATGACGATTACGCCCTCCACCTTCTTGAAGCGCTGTGGGTGCATCAGTCGCTTGATGTGGTGAATGCCGAGCTGCTCGAGCGGGTGCTGGATTTGCCACATGCGGGAGCCCGCGCCGCTGCTGTGCGCGTCCTCGGTACCTGGCATGCCTCGCTCAACAATGCCGAACGACTGCTTGATCGCGCGGTGCAGGACGATCATGCACGCGTCCGGCTCGAAGCGGTGAATGCCCTCCGCAAACTTGATTCCGCCGAGGCTGCCCGCCTGGCCATGAAGGCGCTTGATCGTGATGTGGATCGGTTTCTCGACTACGCGATCTGGCTCACCGCTCGCGAGCTTAAGGGCCATTGGCTGCCCGCGCTCCAGGAAGATCCGCGTTTCTTCGGCGACCAGCTGGGTCGGGCCGTGTTTGCTGTGCATGCCGTTGAAGATGCCCGGGCGCTTGAGCCGCTGATCGGGCTTTACAAGGACGGTCAGCTTTCCGAGGCTGAGCAATCGCAGGTGGTGGACGTGATCGCGGCGGTGGGTTCCGCCGAGGCCCTCACGGTCGTGTTCGAACATGCGCTGGACGATCATGAGCGTCGCCCCGCGCTACTCTCGGCACTTGAGCGTGCAGCTCAACGGCGTAACGCCGCTCCCACGCCGGATGCCCAGCCACGTATCCTCACACTCCTCGATGCCGATCCTGCGCGTGACCGCGCCGCCGCCGCTCGGCTCATCGGCTCATGGAAACTCGCCGCGGGCCGTGAGTCGTTGACGCAGTTGGCCGACGCGGCCGAGATCGATGCCGGGCTTCGCGCTGCCGCCATCGAAGGGCTCGCGCGCATGGGCGATGCGCCCAGTAAGCAGGCCCTGCAAACGTTGACCGAGTCCAGCCGACCCGTGCCCATCCGTCTCGCTGCGATCGTGGGGCTGGCACAGATGGATCTTGCCGATGCCGCCGGGCGAGTCGGCGAGCTTCTTGCCGATGCCGGTGATCACGCTGACAAAACCGCGCCCGTCTTCGAAGCCTTCTACGCTCGGAAGGAAGGGCCCGACCATCTCATGAAGGCCCTGCAGAACGGCAAGCTCCCATCGCAGGTTGCTTCGGTCGGCATGCGTCGTATCAGCGTCGCGGGTCGTCCGCTGCCCGAACTGGAGAAGCTGCTGCGCGAGGTCGGCGATCTCGGCGCGGTCGCGCAATCACTCACCGACGAGCAGGTGCGCCAACTCGTGGCCGAGGTTCGCGAATACGGCGACCCTCACCGCGGCGAACGGATCTACCGCCGAACCGCGCTCATGTGCATGACCTGTCACGCCATCGGCGGCGCAGGCGGCAACCTCGGCCCCGACCTCATCAGCCTCGGTGGGGCCGCCCCCGTTGAACTCATCATTCAGCAGGTCCTCGAGCCCAGCCGGACGATCAAAGAGGGCTATCACACCGTTTCCGTCACAACCGACGAAGGCCGCGTGATCACCGGGCTGCTCGTCCGGGAGACCGACCGTGAGTTGTACGTCCGTGACGCCACCGGTACCGAAAACGCGATTGCGCTGGAAAATGTCGCCACCCGCACCGTCAGCCCCGTCTCGCTGATGCCTCCCGGCTTAACCGCTTCGCTCAACCGTGACGAATTCGTCGACATGGTCAGCTTCCTCACGAAGCTCGGCACCGATGGCGATTTCAACATCGGCCCCGAGGAGGTCGCCCGCCGTTGGCGTTATCTGGCCGAAACGGACGACGCGAATGAGACGGTCGTCGAGCACGGCGTCGCCGGCATCGTCGCGAACGCGGAGCAGCACGCATGGCTTCCGGTCTACAGCCGCGTCAGTGGTAATCTGGCACTGGATGACCTCCCGACCGTCGGCGATGCGGATCGCCATCAGCAGAAATTCCGGATCCTGCGATTTGACCTGAACGTCACCGCAGCCGGCGAGATTGATCTGGCGCTCAACGCTGCCCACGGCGTTCGCCTCTGGGTCAGCGGCGAGCCAGTCACCCTCGAAAGCGCTCGCGTCACGCTCGATCTGCCACGCGGCGTTCACCCTGTGATCCTCGCTGTGAGCAGGCAGGAACGCCCCAACGGCGACGTCCGCGTCACGATCCACGAACCCGACGCCTCCCCGGGTCGCGCGCAGGTCGTCGACGGTCCCTGAACGGGCCGCCACTCGCCGCCACCCCATACGCAATCGCAGCGCGCATGAAAAAGGGCTCGCCCCATCCGGCGAGCCCTCTTCCCACGAAAGGTATCGTGGAAGAAGCGTTATCCAGCGAAGCCTTCGCGAGGCGTGCGAGTGAGCATGCTCGTGGCTTCGGGATCGTTGTCGATGGTCTCGGTTTCCGGGTCCCACTTCAGCGTTCGGCCGCCGAGCACCGCGATCGTCCCAAGATGGCAGGCGACGGCACTGGAGTGCGCCACATCCGCCGGGGCCGCTGTGGGTTTACGGTCGATCACGCCGTCGATGAAGTTCCGATGGTGATCCACCGACTCATACAACTTCGTATCCGATTCCTTCAGTTCCACCCGCTTAAGGTTCTGATCCGAAGGCGTGTAGGTCACGTTCTCCACGTAACAATCCGCTTCGGAACCGATGAAGCGAATCCCCCAGTCACGACGTTCGGCACTGGTCCGCATGTGAATCTCAACGCCGTTGTCATAGGCGTAGCGGATGTCCAGATCCGTTGGTGCATCGTAGATGCCTTCGGTTTTCTGCTTACCTGTGCCGATGATCTCGCGCGGCCCGGACCCGTCGGCCCCGATGCCCCAGTGGGCGATATCGATGTAGTGCGCCCCCCAATCGGTGATGTAGCCGGCTGAGTAATCGAGAATCCAGCGGAAATTGAAGTGCACCCGCGCTTCGGTGTAGGGAGCTTTGGGTGCGGGGCCCAGCCAGCGATCGTAGTCCAGATTCTCGGGCACCGGCTGTGGCTCTTCCATCCCGGTGAACCCGCCTCGGATGCCGAAGCCTTCCGGGATGCCGACCTCGACACGCTTCATCTCGCCGAGGTAACCGTTGAGCGCCAACTCGCTCGCACGCCGACACGCGGCCCGGCTGCGCCGCCAGGTGCCCGTCTGGAAGATGCGACCGTGCTCCTTCACCGCATCGGCCAGCACGCGTCCCTCCGTCACGTACAACGAAACCGGCTTCTCGCAATAGATGTCCTTGCCCGATCGCACCGCAGCAAGTGCGATGGGAACGTGCCAATGGTCAGGCGTGCCGATCGACACCGCATCAATATCGTTGCGGTCGATCAGTTCGCGATAGTCGTTGGTGATGTTGCGTTCGCCGGTCACCTTTGCCGTGCCGGCGGAGTTAGTTGCACGCCCGGCGTCGACATCGCAGATCGCCACCACCTGCACGCGATCGTCACGCAGGAACGAACCCATGTTTCCGCTGCCCTGATTGCCGACACCGATGCACGCCATCGTGACCCGGTTCGAAGGTGCCGGCCGACCATCACGCCCGAGCGCCGAGGCAGGAATGAAGTAGGGCGCGGAAACGGCCGCGGCCGCCGTGCCGATGAACGTTCGACGTGTGGGTTGACTCGCCATATGAAGTGCACTTTCAAAATTTCTTGTTATGGATCGTGTTAGGGGCGTGCAGAAGCATCGTTTCCGTGCCCCCCGCGATGCTTCGCCATTTTACCGATAATCCGGCGGCAGTGTCTCGTTCTCCAGATGCAACCAGTATTCCTGCTGCCGCTTTCGAAGCGCCTCGGCTTCGGCCTGGCCAAGACGACCCGACGCAAGCTGCTGCTCGCCGTCGCGTAGATCGACGAGCAGGCTGCGAAGCCCGTCCGATGCGTCAGGGTGCCGCTCCAGAAGAATGTCCAAACCTCCCGCCACCTTGCGATGCCCATCATGGAATGCTTCGGGATACTCGCTCGGCGAGATGTGCTTCGTGAACTCCCGTTCGGCGTGGTAGGCTTGCAAAGCGGACTCTCGCAGTTGGTCCGTCGGTGCCTGCTCACCACAGCCGACGATGCTGATCCCCACCACCATCAGCCAAACGGGCAACAGCAGGCGGGTCGGCATCAGTTTTCCGTAACGTCTCATGGCCTGTTTCTTTCTGCTCATCTGCTTGTTCAGGTTCGGTTACGCCTCATCATTCCGGCACAATGCCCGGCACCGGGATCCTGAAGTGCTTGACGTGGGCGCCGTAGAAGGTGCCGTCGTCGCTATCGATCAGGCCGTCGTTCACCCAGCTGACGCTGCCGTCCTCGTAGAGATAGTTACTGCCGAGTCTGCCGTCGCCCGAATTGCCCAAATGAGAAGATCGAGCGGGGTCCATCTCACCGCCGGTGGATGTGGAAAGATCGAACATGATCGGTGCACGCGAGAAGGTACCATCGAACTTGGTCTTGCTGATCCATCCGTCGACAGGGGTGTAAACGAAGCCGGCGGGGACGGGGTAGTCACGATTAGGCAGATAGCCGTAGCCGATCGCCGAGAAGCTCTGGCTGACGGGCCGACGAATCTCCGGTCCAACGGGGCAGTAGTGGGGGATGTTCTCGCCCTCTGCCGTATCGCCGAGGTCGTAGTCGGAGAGGTAGTTGTCGAAGAACTCCCACACTTCACCGAGGTTGCCGTTCGCGTCGGTCTGCGTCGTGCGGTCGATGTGCATCACATTCGACGTGTTCCAGTGATTGGCGACCATGAACTGCGCATTGCGTTCGCTCGCCCACATGTGCAGCCCCGACGCCCATTGACGCAGGTTCGCAGCGCACGAGACCTTCATCGCCTCCTGCCGCGCACGCCCAAGGGCTGGCAGCAGAACCCCATCAGCAGCGCGATGATCCCCACGACCACCAGCAGTTCGATCAGGGTAAAACCTCTGCGGGCGCGCCCTGACGTCGCGACGGGTGACCCGTTGTTGATCCGTTTCGACATGTTCTTTCCTCTAAAAATCGCGTAACAGTTTCGACTGCGGCACCGGACATTTTCAAAGCGGCGGGACGACCTTCGCCGTCCCGCCACAGGTTGATATCAAACGAACAGCCCGTTCTGGGGACGCCGGCGCATCGCGATCGCGCCAAGCAGCAGCAGGCCCGCAGGCAGCGCAGCCGGCGTCGGAATCACCGTGCTGGTCGCACTGTAATGACCAGCGAATTCCTCGAGCCTCGCGTCAACCGACGCTTCGTCCGAGAGGTCGTAAATGGCGAACTCATCGAGCATGCCTTGGAACAAACCCTTGTTGAAAACTTCGTCGCCGATGGCGAACATGACATCCGCGCTGAAGTTCGGGAAGTCCTCATGGTCGTCGATGAGGGCGACGCTGGTGGCGTTGGCATAGTCGCCGTTAAGAATAAGCGTCTGGCGATTGGTGGCCCCGTCTATCGCTTCATAGCCCATCACGACGTGATTCCAGGCATTCGAGGCCAATGTTGGGAAGCTCGCGCCGGTCCGGCCGTCGTTCGTGAAAATCTCGAGTCCGTTCCCCTCGTATCCGTTGATTACGGACGGGGCATTCTGACCGTTCCAACCGTTTGGCGCGGATTGGAAGATATAGGTCGGGGATTGCTCGCCATCAAAGTAGATCCAGAACTCCATGGCATAGCTGGAGTAGGTGCCGTCGTTGGGCGCGCTGCCGCCGGTGAAGCCGGTCCACCATGCTTGCTCAATGGTGCCGCCAAACGATCCGGCATTGCCGAGGCTCAGCCCGCCGGCGTTGGTGGTGGAGGGGGCGACGGCGTGCTGGCCGCCGCCGACAGCGTCGCCGCCGTCTGCGTAGCCGTGGTTGAGCAGGAGGTCGGGCTCGTCTTCGGAATAGATGGGCTCGGCATCATCCCAGGTGTAGTAGAACGCGGGGTTGCTGGCTTGGATGACGTCCTGGTAATTCGCCTGGGCCGGGGCGGCACCGATTGTCATGGCCGCGAGGCCCAGCATCGGCACCATGACGTGCTGTTTGATCCGCAACGTGCTGCTGCGGGCGGGGAGAATAGACATTCGCGTAGCTCCTTCAGTTTCAAGGGGAAGAGTTGAGGCAGGCGAACTCGCCGATTCGCGAGCGCCGTTCGTTACAATCCTGTCGCTGATGTCCTCCAAAACGATCTACCGGTTGAGACTGCCGTGACTTGCGAAAACTGGGCCGCTTCAACGAGCCGGCCTCACGCGATATTTCGTGACATCAATAAGCCCCATGCAAAAGATTCTTTGGTAGCACGAGACATCTTATCTCGAAGGCAAGATTGATGCAACGAAAAATCATGCCAAGATTTTTGGTGGCCTTCGCCTGCGGTAGGGGGGTCAGGGCGTGGTGAGTTCGCGGAGGCCGATGGGTCGCCCGTCGATCTCCGAATCAATCGCTCCCAGGTGCTCCAGGAGCGTCGGCACGACGTCGACGATGTACGTCTGCTGTGGGCTGATGCGATTGTGGACCGCCTCGCCGCTGACGAGGAAGAAGCCGTGGAGGATCTCGGGGTTTTCGTGGCCGCCGCCGTGGCCGGTTTCGTAGCCGCCGTGGTCGGTGGTCATCACGATGATCCAGTCTTCCTGCTTGTAGGCCGGTCGGCTCCGGATGGCTTTCATGATGTCACCGACATGGCGATCGGTGTTCTCGATGGCTTTGAGATACTCCGGTTCATGGGCGTTGAAGCCGAAGGTATGACCGGCGATATCCGGCTGGCTCAGGTAGATCGAAACCGCCGTCGGATCGTTCTCCGTCAGCAACTGCACCGCTTTCTCGGTGAGATCGACGTTCGCCTGTTTCTCGCGCGCCATACGGTCACCGCCCGGGCCACCGACAGGGAAGAACTCACGCACACTTGCATCGGACACGATGTGATGCTCAATAGGAATCCAACTGGCGACCAGCGAGATGGTCTCAGCGTCGGGATCGGCAGCGCGAATGTGCGCGAAGAAGTGGGGGTGCTCATCGTACTTTCGCCCTGCGAAGCTGTTGTCGTGCACGCCGTGCTTGTCCGCCCAGACGCCGGTGAAGATGCTCGACCATCCCGGCCCGCTGATGGTGTCGTTCTTCTGGTAACGCTCGCCGAGGATCAGGCAGCGCGGGTCGAAGGTGCCATTGGCGATGAGCCGATCGATGTTCGGCGTGTCGGCGACGATCAGCGCGTCGGGCCTCACGCCGTCAACACCGATGAATACCGCTTTGGGGACCCGCTCGCCGTCGGCGTAAGCGGTTGAAGCGACGTTCATCGCCGCGATCATCGCCAACAGAAACAGGCAGTGACGCACCTTCATGGTCACCCCTTCATGCGATGATGTCGTGGATGACGTGGCCGTGGACGTCGGTGAGGCGGCGGTCGATGCCGTTGTGGCGGACGCTGAGGCGTTCGTGGTCGATGCCAAGCAGGTGCAGCAGCGTCGCGTGAATGTCGTAGCAGTAGGTCGGCTGCGAAGGGTTGGCGGGCTTGAAGGACCACTCGTCGGATTCGCCGTAGGTCGTGCCGCCCTTGATACCGCCGCCTGCGAGGAAGTTGGTAAAGGTGAATGGGTTGTGGTCGCGTCCCTTGCCGCCCTGAGCGCAGGGCATGCGGCCGAACTCGGTGGTCCACAGGATGATCGTGTCTTCAAGCATGCCGCGCTGCTTGAGATCCTGCATCAGCGCTGCCGCGCCGCGTGAGAAGCCTCGGCCGAGTGGCCAGTGGTCACGCTTGAGATCTTCATGGGAATCCCAGTTGCGGCGGGGATGGCCGTTGTCCGCACCGGACCAGATCTGCACGAACCGCGTCCCGCGCTCAAGCAGCCGCCGGGCGACGAGACAGTTGCGGCCGAAGTAGCGCGTTTCCTCGCCTTCGTTCATTGGGCCGTCTTCGTCGGTGTCAGGCATGTCTATGCCGTACATGTCACGGATATGCTGCGGTTCGTCGGCAAGGTCGAGCACCTCGGGCGCGGACAGCTGCATGCGTGCGGCGAGTTCGTAGGTGCGGATGCGTGCATCAAGTCGGGGGTCGCCGTCGCGCGTCCCCTGGTGTTGCCGATTGAGCGCTTCCATAGCGGCAAGGACGTCGCCTTCGCTGCGCGGCGTGATGAAGCCGGCATCGGAAGGCGGCGAGATATCGCGGATCGGGTTGCGAGCCGAGGGACGGATGATGGTGCCTTGATGCTGCCCGGGCAGGAACGCTGAGCCCCAGTTCTTCGGGCCGTTGGGCGCGAAGCCGCGCGGGTCCGGCAGGACGACGAAGGTGGGCAAGTTCTCGTTCATCGTGCCCAGACCGTAGGACACCCACGCGCCCATCCCCGGGAAGCCGGGCAGGATGAAGCCGGTCGCCTGCATGGAGGTGCCGGGGCCGTGGACGTTGGATTTGCTGACCACGTTATGGATGAACGCCATGTCGTCCGCGCAGGCGCCGAGGGGCGCGACGCAGTCGTTGATCATCTTGCCGGACTGCCCGTAGCGGCGCCACTTCCACGGCGCCTGCATCGTCTTGCCGGGCGCGGACTGGAACAGTTCGACCTGTTCGCCGGGATCCCAGTCGTTGCCGTGATCCTTGGTCAGCAGGGGCTTGTAATCGAAGGTGTCGCACTGCGAAGCGGCACCGGACATGTACATCTGAATCACGCGCTTGGCGCGGGGCCGATGATGCAGCCCGCCGTCGCGCGTGAGCGCCCCCTGTCCCAGCGGCGCGCCCAGCAGGCCGTCGCGGTTGAGCATTGAAGCGAGTGCGACGCCGCCGAGGCCGCCACCGGAATTGAATAGAAAGTTGCGTCGGTCCATGGCCGAACCTCCTGGATATCAGTCGATGAAGATCATCTCGTTGGCGTTGTAGAGAAGGCGGGCGAAGTTCGCCAGCCCATGTTCCTGGACGATCGGCATGAGCAGCTCGATTTCGTCGCGGTTGGGGTTCCGGCCGTAAGCAAGGCGGAAGCCCCGGCGAATCTGTTCGACCGGATTGTCCGCGTGTCCGCTAAGCCGGGCTGCGAAGTGTTCAGACTGTCGCACCATGAACGGGTTGTTCATCAGCGACAATGCCTGCAGCGCCGTCAGCGTGCTGTTGCGCACGTGGACGTTCTGCGCGGGGTCGGCACAGTCGAGCGTTTCCATGAGCGGATCAGGCACGCTGCGCACGATGAACCGGTAGATCGAGCGACGCAGCGTGTCCGGGTTGTCCACGTCGTGTTCGTCATAGAGATAGTGGGGCGAGTGGTCGTCGATGAACCCGAAAAGCCGATAGCCCGGGCCGTACATCTCACGGTCCAGCGTGCCGGAGACCGCCATGGTCGCGTCACGAATGGCCTCGGCTTCGAGCTTGCGGACATTCATCCGCCACAGGTAATGGTTGCCTGAATCGAGGGCGGCCATGTCCGAACGCACCTTCGAAGCCTGACGGTAGGTTGCGCTGGTCACGATCATCCGGTGCAGGTCCTTGAACGACTGATCGGAATCGCGGAACTCCAGGGCCAGGTAATCCAGCAGCTGCGGATGCGTCGGCTGTTCGCCCATGCGGCCGAAGTCCTGCAGCGTCGCCACGATGCCGCGACCGAAGTGGTGATGCCAGATCCGGTTCACGATCGAACGCCACGTCAGCGGGTTGTCTTTGTCGAGGATCCACTCCGCCGCCGCCGCGCGACGCTGACCTTCTTTGGAAAGATCGTCGATGGCCTGGAAGTGATGGTCGAGATGCTCCAGTGCCCCGATCGCCCCGGGGCCGACCTCCTTGCCCGGCTGCGTCACCTCGCCTCGGGCGAGCACATGCACCGGCCGCGGCTCGCCGTTCGGCGGGGGCGTGAAGTTGCCCTGGCTGGAAAACTCCGTCGCGGCGGCGTAAACCATGCCGGTGGCCTCGGGCAAACCTTCACGCTGCTGCTGCAGCGCCGCGATCTCATCAAGCAGCTGCTGACGCTTGGCGCGGAAGGCATCGTCGAACAGCTCCTCGGTGATCTCACGCTCACGCGCCACCGCCTCAGCCAGCGCGGGCAGGTGGTCGGCGTCTTCCTCAGCGGGCATGGCTTCATAGATGCCGTTGGTGAGGTTCGCTCGGCCCCACCGATTCGCAGCCTCGATGCTGCTGTCAGACTGAACCGCCTGACCGCGTGCCACGTTCTCACCCGCAGCGTTCAGCACCGCAAGCTCCGCGAGCGCGAAGATGTAATCGTCCTGCCGGTTGGCACGCTTGTTCACACTGACGCGGACGTACCGGGCCTTCTGCCCGTCGGCCGTAGCCACGTGCGGCACGATGCCGGGGTTGGGGAAGTCCGTCCGCGACTGATCATCCACCACCACCCGCTCGGCGAAGTCAGCATCGTTGGAAAGCTCAACCTTGAAGCGGACGGGGAAGCCGAACCCGTCACCGATATTGTTGAATGTGTCGAAGGTCGGTGCCAACACGATGTGAGCGATGGCCGTCGGCTCACCGAGATCGACCTGCACCCAGCCGGGCGTGGCGGGATCGTCAACGATATCTGAATGGTAACCCCGTGACGCATGCCCCTTGCCGCCGCGGTCAGCGACCATGCTCGTAATCTTCTTGCGCAGCTGGGTCAGATCGCCGCCGCCCTGTGTGCTCACCTGCTCGGTCAACTCAGTCAGGCGAGCCTCCACGTCGGCGATCTGCTTGATCAACTGCTCACGTTTTGCCGCCACTTGCGGGTCTTTGGGGAACGGTCGAGGCGCTCGCTCGATGCCTGCGAACACCGCCTGCATGCGGTAATAGTCTTCATGCGCGATCGCATCAAACTTGTGCGTATGGCAGCGGGCACAGGCGACGGTGAGACTGGTCAGCCCGCCGAAGACGGTGTCGATCATCTCGTCACGGTCCAGCGAACGCGTCAGGTCCTTGTCCGTCGTGCCTTCACGCAGTTCCACGTGCCCAACGAAATCCCATCCGCCCGCCACGATGAAGCCCGTCGCCACCACGCCGTCTTTCGTGTTCGGATACAGCACGTCGCCGGCCAGCTGCTCACGTATAAAACGCTCGTAAGGCTTACCCTCGTTGAACGACCGCACCACGTAGTCACGATAGTGATAAGCATTGTTGCGGGTCTTGTCTTTATCGAAGCCATGCGTGTCGGCGTAGCCGGCCATATCAAGCCAGTGCCGCGCCCACCGCTCACCGTAAGCCGGCGAAGCAAGCAGTTTGTCGACCAGCTTCTCGTAGGCCTTGGGGTCAGGATCGTTCACGAACGCTTCGACCTGCTCATAGCTCGGCGGCAGGCCGGTCAGGTCGTAATAGATCCGCCGAATCAGCGTGCGCCGGTCGGCCTCGGGGGAGGGGCTCAAGCCCTGCTCGCGAAGCTTGTCGATCACGAACGCGTCGATCGGATTGCGCACCCACGCAGCATCCGCACCTTCATGCTCGGGAACGGCCACCGGCTCGATCGGCTTGAACGACCACCAGTCCGCGTCGGGCATGCCCAGGTCCTCAAGCATCCGATCGCGGTCCGGCCACGGGGCCCCCGCATCGATCCACGCACGCACCGTCTGAACCTGCTCATCACTCAGCGGCGAAGACTGCCGAGGCATCTCAGGCTCCGGGCCACTGATCATCGCCAGCAGACGGCTGCCGTCCGCGTTGCCCGGCCGCACCACGCCCGCAGCTTCGGGACCAAACAGGCTCTCGTAAGTGCTTAAAGCCAAGTCCCCCTTCATCGTCCCCTCAGCGTTATGACAGCGAATGCAGTTGTTCTCAAAGATCACCGCCACCGCTTCAAACGAAGCCTCGTCAGCTTCCGCCGCCTGTACGGGCCCGGCGACAGCCACCGCAATCGCCAGTGCCAGTCCCGCTGTAACCGTTGTTTCAAACCATCTCATGGGTCGCCTCGCTTTCGATCCGCACCGTCGCCATCTGAACGTCTTTTATATGCTAGCTTCAGTCATAAGAAGAGAACAGGTAAAGTTTGACTACACGAGGAATCATACCGGGGACTGAGACGGATACAAGCGTGAACCCATGAAAGTCTGCAGAATGTTTAACGCGACGCGGCTTAGGTATGTTCACGGGTTAACCTTATGGTTCAGAGTTCGGCTACGCTGAAAAAAAACGTGGACAGATGATGGAATCTGCGGTATGATGTCACGTGCAAGATGGCTCGTGCTTTTGGGGGGCGGTTGGATGAAGGGAGCGGCAAAAGGTGAAACTTCAGATATGTAACGATGCGCAGGAGATGGGTGCTTGTGCGGCCGCCTCTGCCGGGGCGGCAATACGTAACGCCATCGCGAAGCGAGGCCGGGCGAACATCATCGTGGCGACCGGGGCTTCGCAGTTCCATCCGCTTGATGCGTTGGTTGCCGATGCAGGCATCGACTGGTCGGTCGTCACTGGCTTCCATCTGGATGAGTACCTGGACTTGCCGCAGACGCACCCCGCCTCGTTCCGTCGCTACCTCCGGGAGCGACTGGTCGATCGCGTGCCGATCGACACGTTCCACTATGTCAACGGTGAAGCGGCCGACCCGCATGCCGAGTGTGAACGGCTGGGCGCACTGATCGCGCAGCATCCGATCGACGTCGCCATGGTGGGCATCGGCGAGAATGCTCACCTGGCGTTCAATGATCCGCCGGCTGATTTCGAGACGGAGGAGCCATATCTGGTGGTGGATCTGGATCGTGCCTGCCGTCAGCAGCAGTTCGGCGAGGGGTGGTTCGAAAGCCTGGATGCGGTGCCCAAGCGTGCGATCTCGATGTCCGTCCAGCAGATTCTCAAGTCGCGCACCATCGTTGTCAGCGCGCCCGATGCTCGCAAAGCCTCCGCAGTTCACCGGACGATCGAAGGCCCTGTCAGGCCCGACGTGCCCGCCTCGATCCTTCAGCGTCACGACCGGACGCTGGTGTATATCGACGCGCCCGCGGGTTCGAAGCTGTCGCAGTCTTTGCTGGGGGCACGCGGCGCATGAGCAGGGCCCACCAAAGTTCGGGCTATTTCGATATTCAGGTCAACGGCTACGCCGGGGTCGACTTCAACAGCGAGAACCTGACAGCCGAAGGCCTGCGTCTCGCCTGCGAAGCGTTGCGGCGCGATGGCGTGGCCGGCGCTTTGGCCACCGTGATTACCGACGACGTGCCGAGGATGGTGCGACAGCTTCGCCGTATTGTTGCTTTACGTGCCGCGGACGAACTGGTGGCGGATGTCATCTGGGGGCTGCACGTGGAAGGGCCGTTCATCAGTCCTGATCGAGGCTATGCGGGCGCTCACCCGTGTGATGCCGCCCGGTCGGCTGAGCCGTTGGTGATGGAACGGCTGCTGGAGGCGGGGGGCGGGCTGGTGAAGCTGGTCACGCTTGCGCCGGAGGTTGACACCTCATGCGGCGTTATCAGGATGCTGCATGAAGCGGGAATCGTCGTTGCGGCAGGGCATACCAACGCGACGCTCGTCCAGCTTGAGGCTGCGGTTGATGCCGGCCTGCGCCTGTTTACGCATCTTGGTAACGGCTGCCCGATGACGCTCGATCGGCATGACAACATTGTGCAGCGGGCGCTCTCGGTGGCCAGGCGTCGGCCCTTGTGGGTCTCCTTCGTCGCCGACGGGGCGCATGTGCCGTTTCCGACTCTGGCGAACTACTTGCAGTTGATCCCGCCGCAGCGTGTGATCATCGTGAGCGACGCCATCGCCGCAGCCGGCCTCGGCCCGGGCCGTTACACGCTCGGCCGACAGGTCCTGCACATTGGTGAAGATCTGGTCCCCCGGGCCGCCGATCATTCGCATCTTGTCGGCTCGGCCACGCCTCTTAAGCAAATGGCGGATAACCTACGTAAGCAGCTCGGCCTCTCGCCGCAGCAAATCGCGATGATGACGCAGAGCAATCCCCGTCGGCTGCTCAACATCGACTGCCCGGATTCCGTCACCCCGGCTATCTTGCCACCCGACGACGTGGCTCAAGATTCTGAAGCTTCTGTGCTGAGGACACCACGCCCATGACCGATTCGCCCGCCCCAACCGAAACCGGCACGACACAGACCGACCCGCCCGAGGCCAGCCAGACGGGCAGCGGCAAGCCGCGGGGCCTGTTCCGGTCGCTCGGCCCGGCCATCATCGTCGCCTCCGTTGTCCTCGGGCCCGGCAGCATCCTGCTCGCCTCGACCATCGGCATCCAGTTCGGCTACAGCCTGCTGTGGGTGCCGCTGTTTTCGACGGCATTGATGATTTGCCTCGTCGCCATTGCCGCCCGCCTCGGCGTCGTCTATGAACGCACACTGTGCGACGAACTCGCTCATCGCCTCGGTCGCCCTGCAGCTGTCTTCGTCGGCATCGTCGTGTTTCTCATCATTGCTGGATTCCAGACGTCCAATAACACCGCCATTCTCGCGGCGATCGACCCGCTGCTCGAAACCGTCACCGGCCGCTCGGCCGGCGAAATCCGCGGCACGGGCATGTCCGTCACCATCCTCGTGCTGCTCAACGCTTTCGTCATCGCCGTGCTCTTCGGCTTCAAGCGGCTCTACTCACCGCTTGAAAAACTGATGATGGGCCTGGTGCTGATCATGCTCGTCGGCTTCCTTGTGAACCTCGCGTACGCAGCCCCCTCGCTGCCCGAGATACTTGGTGGCCTGATCCCCTCGGTGCCGCAGAGCCCGAATCCGGATGAGCCGGTGAGTCTCACGCCGGTCATCGGCTTCTTTGCGACCACCGTCTCCATCGCCGCCGCCTTTTACCAGGCCTACCTCGTGCGGGAGAAGGGGTGGGGCATCGCCGACGTCAAGCGCGGCATGGGCGACGCTTTCCTCGGCATCGCGCTGCTCGGGGGCATCTCGATGATTATCATGATCACCGCGGCCGCCGTCCTGCACGGTGCGATCAGCGCCGGTGAAATCGGCAGTGCCGGGGATATCGCACGCCAGCTCGAGCCGCTCTTTGGGCCCGCCGCGGTGATTCTGTTCAGCCTCGGCCTCTTCGCCGGCGCTTTCTCGTCCTTCCTCGTCAACGCGATGATCGGCGGCACGATCCTCTCCGACGGTCTCGGCTACGGCGGCCGCATGGATCAGCAATCCACCCGCGTCCTCACCGCTGTCGCGCTGCTGCTGGCCATGGCGATCGCGATCTACTACGGCGGCGAACAGCCCGTCGTCGTCATCCAGTTCGCTCAGGCGCTCACCGTGCTCGGCCTGCCGGTGCTGGCGCTGACGATGCTCTACCTCGCGACCCGCCCCGACCTCAAGGGCCCCCGCGCCATCCCATTGTGGATGAATGCCGTCCTCGTGCTCGGCTGCGTCATCGTTTTCCTCCTCGCCGCCCGAACCGCCAACAATCTTTTCTTCAGCTAGGGACGGCGTACCGCGTACCGCCGGGAACCTGGGGCCCGCAAAAAAATTCTCCACCATAACACTAGCCACACGCGGCAATCGCGGCTATACTTGGCATCACAACTGCCCGCTGATCTCTCAGATCAACGCGTGCGCGGGGCTCCCCAACGAATCCCGAAGCCAGTTGTAGCGCATCGGCCGGATGAATAACGGCAGCTAGCCGTGGCCTTCTCGGTGCGCATTTGTCCACCCAGAAGGAAGATATCGATGCGCTTTGACCAACTGCAACTTGCAGAGCCCATCCTCCGCGCCGTCGCTGAGGAAGGCTACGAAACCGCCACTCCCATCCAGGAACAGGCGATCCCCCACGTCCTAAAAGGCCGGGACGTCCTCGGCTCGGCACAGACGGGCACCGGCAAAACGGCGGCGTTCGCGCTGCCCATCCTCCATCGCCTCGCCGCCAAGCCACGCGGCAGCAAACCCACTCTCCCCCGCGCCCTCGTGCTGTGTCCCACACGTGAACTGGCGACGCAGATCTCCGACGCCTTCCGCACCTACGGCTCCCAGCTCCCGCTTCGCACAGCCGTCATCTTCGGCGGCGTTCGGCAGGGGCCCCAGGTCGGCAAACTCAAACGCGGCGTGGACGTCATCATCGCCACGCCCGGCCGCCTGATGGACCTCATGAACCAGGGCTACGTCGACCTCAGCAACATCGAAGTGCTCGTGCTCGACGAATCCGACCGCATGCTCGACATGGGGTTCATTAACGACATCCGCAAGATCGTCGCCCACGTCCCCCAGCAGCGGCAGACGCTTCTGTTCTCGGCCACCATGGCCCGCGAGATTCGCAAGCTCGCCGACGCGCTGCTGCGGAAGCCGGTCGTCGTGCAGATTACGCCCGACGAACCCACCGTCGATCGCGTTGAACAGTGCGTCTACTACGTCGATCGCAAAAACAAGCAACTGCTGCTGAGTGAGCTCGTCGGCCAACTTGCCATGACCCGCGCCATCGTGTTCACCCGCACGAAGCACGGCGCGGACAAGGTCGTCCGTCAGCTTCGCAAGACCGGCATCAACGCTGACGCCATCCACGGCAACAAAAGCCAGAACGCCCGGCAGCGTTCGCTGGATAACTTCAAAGCCGACCGCGTCCCCGTTCTCGTTGCCACCGACATCGCCTCGCGCGGCATCGATGTCGACGGCGTCACCCACGTCGTCAACTACGATATTACGCATGAGCCGGAAACCTACGTCCACCGCATCGGCCGAACCGCAAGGGCCGGTGCTGCGGGCATCGCCATCTCGTTCTGCGATCGGGATGAGGTTTCCAACCTCCGCGCCATCGAGCGTCTGCTCGGCGAGCGTATCGCTGTCAACGAAGATCACCCGCCTTACCCCGACGGCAACAGTGGCGCACCTGCTGCCCCCAAGGGTCGAGCACCCCATCCGCTCGATGCAGCACGCGGCAACGGCGGCAACGGTGGGGGGGCTGGCAAGGCTGCCAACCGCAACCAGCGCAGCCGTGGTCGTCGACGCGGCCCCGGCTTCGGTCGCTCGGGTAACTTCAAGAAGAACCGCCCCGCACGCACCAAAGACTAAACCTAACGTCAGAACATGCGAAGCCCACGGCGTCACGCCGTGGGTTTCTTCGCGCGCGCATGCGGCGCGTGCCACTGCTGAATCCGGCGACGCGTAGCGTCGCGGCTATTGCAAAGGCATTCGCCGCTTGATCATTGCCTCGCCTTGCTACAATATGCCGGAACAACTTCCCCCAATACCAGACGAGGTAACCACACCATGGCACTACGACTTGGCGAGACCGCTCCCAACTTTCAGGCTGACACCACACAGGGGCGGATCGATTTTCACGATTGGCTCGGTAATTCCTGGGGCATCTTGTTCTCCCATCCCGCGGATTACACCCCGGTCTGCACCACCGAGCTCGGCATGGCTGCCAAGCTCAGTGACGACTTTGCTGCACGCAATGTCAAGATGATCGCCGTCAGCGTCGACCCTCTCGATTCGCACACCGGCTGGATCAACGACATCAACGAAACCCAGCAGTGCAATCTGGACTACCCGATCATCGCGGACCCGGATCGCGCCGTCGCCACGCTGTATGACATGATCCATCCCGAAGCGTCGGAAAAGGCCACCGTGCGCTCGGTCTTCATCGTCGGCCCGGACAAGAAGATCAAGCTGACGCTGACGTATCCCGCGTCAACCGGTCGTAACTTCGATGAACTGCTTCGGGTGATCGATTCGCTTCAGCTGACGGCTGAGCACAAGCTCGCCACGCCTGTGAACTGGAACGTCGGCGAGGACGCGATCATTGTCCCCGCCGTCGGCAAGGAAGAAGCCGACCATCTGTTCCCCGGCTACCGCGAAGTGAAGCCGTACCTGCGCTACACCCCCTCGCCGAAGAAGTAAACGCGCCCCACAGAGCCGGGCTGTCCCCAGCCCGGTCACGCTGGTTTTGATGAAGGTCGCACCCATGCCCGAATTTTTCTCACTGCACAAGATCGGCCAGGTCAGCCGCGACGCCATGCGCGAACGGGCGGAGAAGCTGATCGCGAGCACGACCGATGAATCGGTCGACCTCATCCGCACCGTCTGCGATCTCGAAGCCCAGCAGATGCTCTGCGAATGGGTCGCCCCCTCGCGCGACGCCGTGCTCAGCTACCTCGAACAGCACGACCTGCAACAGGAATGGCTGATGCACGTCGATCTCGAGGAGCCGCCCGCGACGCCCCCGATCAACCCCGAACCGGATTGAGGGGGCACAACCTCAATTAGCCGCGGGCCTACGGCCCGCCGGTTCCGCAAGGACCTGCGACGCGTAGCGTCGCGGCTAATCGCGGTTGACGCGCCCGCACGGTCGGCCTTACAATGGGCCGTTAGACAACTGAATATGAATTCTTATCCAGAGCGGTGGAGGGACTGGCCCTTTGAAGCCGCGGCAACCGCCTCCATCTGGATCCTCAAGCAGGATCTCAGGTGGAGAGGCCAGGTGCCAATTCCAGCCCTGATCCCCGGCGTGTCGTCGGGGGACTTCGGGGGCAGATAAGGGTGTCTTTGGTGCACTTCCGAAGCCTCGTCTTGTTTGCCTCCGAAAGGGGACACATAAGACGAGGCTTTTTTTTACGGGCCGTGCCGCTCACCATCACGCCGCACGCCCGGGACAAGGCAGGACCGGATGGCTACCCAGGACGAAGGCGGATTCTTCAACGGACTCAAGTGTCGCGAGTGCGGCAAAGCCTACCCCGCTGAAATGATCTACGTCTGCAGCGCGTGCTTCGGCCCGCTGGAAGTCGACTACGACTACGACAAAATCGCCAAGGTGCTCAACCGCGAAACCATCGAATCGCGCGGCAAGAACATGTGGCGATACCGCGAACTGCTGCCGATCGCAGGCGAACCGACCATCGGCAAAGACGTCGGCTACACGCCGTTGATCAAGGCCGACCGCCTCGCCAAGCGGCTGGGCGTTCGCGAAGTCTATGTCAAGAACGATACGGTGAACTATCCGACGCTTAGTTTTAAGGATCGCGTCGTCAGTGTCGCCCTGACCCGCGCCCGGGAGCTGGGCCACGAGACGGTCGGCTGTGCTTCGACGGGGAACCTTGCAAATTCTGTCGCCGCCAACGCCGCCGCTGCGGGCATGACCAGCTTCGTGATCATTCCGTCGGACCTGGAGCTGGGCAAAGTCATCGGCTCGTTGATCTTTGGCGCGAACGTGGTCGGTGTCGACGGCACGTATGATCAGGTCAATCGCCTCTGTGCGGAAGTGGCGGGGCGGTACGGCTGGGCGTTTGTGAACGTGAACCTTCGGCCCTACTACGCTGAGGGCTCCAAGAGCATGGGCTTTGAGATCGCGGAGCAGCTCGGCTGGAACCTGCCCGACCACATTGTGAGTCCGATGGCGGGCGGGTCGCTCATCTGCAAGCTGCAAAAGGCGTTCAGCGAACTGACGAAGCTGAACCTCGTCGAGGGCAAAGACACGAAGATTTACGGCGCCCAGGCCGCCGGCTGCAGCCCGATCGTGAACATGGTCAAGGACGAATCGGACTGGATCAAGCCCGTCCGCAAGCCCGAGACGATCGTCAAGTCGCTGGCCATTGGTGACCCCGCCGACGGCGTCTACGCCTCGCAGGTCATGCGGAACACCGGCGGCTGGGGCGAGAATCCCACCGACGAAGAGACCGTCGCGGGCATCCGCATGCTCGCCGAAACCGAAGGCGTCTTCGCCGAAACGGCGGGCGGCGTGACCGTCGCAGCCACCAAACGCCTCATCGACGCCGGCCGCATCGACCCCGACAGCTCCATCGTCCTCTGCATCACCGGCAACGGGCTGAAGACCAAGGAAGCGGTCGAAGGCGAATTCGAATCGATCAACACCATCCAGCCGTCCCTCGCTGCATTCAGCGAACTGATGGACACGCTGAAACCCAATACCACCGCCACCACCGAGGAGGCATCATGCCCGTAACCGTACGAATCCCCACCCCGCTGCGTAACCTCACCAACGAGCAGGAAACCGTCGACGCCAACGGCGAAACCGTCGGAGCGGTCATCGAAGACATTCAGGGCCAGTTCCCCGGCCTCAAGGAACGCCTCTGCGATGAAAACGGCTCGCTCCGCCGCTTCGTGAACGTCTTCCTCAATGACGAAGACATCCGCTTCCAGGACGGCCCGAACACTACCGTCAAAGACGGCGACGAAGTGTCCATCATCCCCGCCATTGCGGGCGGGTAAGCGGCGGGAAATGTGCGAACCTGAAGGATGAAGTGTGATTGTAAATCATACATCACACTTCACCCATCGCACGTGGATTGACCCACACGGTGGGGCGATCTACGATTGAAGCACCTTTGACGTAACGCCAATGGGACGTCCGATCATGTGGAATACAGCGATGCGGTGGAAACTGACTGCGGCCGACGGCACCTGTTGCCGTTGCTGTTGTTGTTGAAGCTTCGGCTTCTCCCGCGTCGCGCTCCGCTTTTCTCCGCCCGTCCCACATGAACTATCCCGGTGATCCCATGCCGACCGTCGAAGACTCCACGCAAAACCAGGCGCAGATACGCGAACTTGAAGCTCGCGCCAAAGAGCTTGAAAACAAGTCGCCCCAGGAGATTCTGCGCTGGGCGGTCGAACGCTATCGCCCCGACATCACCCTCGCGTGCAGCTTCGGGATGCAGTCGGTCATGTGCATCGACATGCTCTACCAGATGGGGCTGCTCGACGACGTCACTGTCTTCTACACCGACACCGGCGTCCTGTTCCCGCAGACCCACCAGACCCGGCTGCGCGTGCAGGAGAAGTACGACTTCCGTGCGCTCCGCGTCGCCCCTCGCCTCACTTGGCAACAGCAGCAGGAAAAGTACGCCGGCCACCTTTACGAACGCGGCCCCGAAGGCATCAACCAGTGCTGCTTCATCCGCAAGGTTGAGCCCACGCAGAAATTCCTCGCTGACAAATCCGCCTGGATCACCGGCATGCGCCGCTCGCACGCCAAGACCCGGGCCGCCATTCCCGTGGTGCAGTGGGACGCGAAGCACAACATGGTCAAGGTGAACCCCGTCGCCCTGATCGACGATGCCACTGCGTGGGGTTACATCAAGGCCAATAAGGTGCCTTACAACCCGCTCTACGATCAAGGCTATCCGTCGATCGGCTGCAACACCCCCGTCTGCACCCGCCCCGTCAAGCCCGGCGAAGACCCGCGCTCCGGACGCTGGGGCGGCGCGAAAGCAGAATGCGGCATCCACCTCGACGGCGAAGCCATCAAATCCCTCAACAGCTCCAAGCTGTAACAGAAGCACGGCCCCCCCCGCGCCCCGTTAGCGGGCGATCGCAGATCGCCGCTTCGCCGCCGCGCTTCACCGCGCAAGGATGTCATACGTCAGCGGCCCATCAGGCCCCAGCGGCCAGCCCATCTGCATCCACACCAGCAGCATCGTCACCCAGACTGCGGTGAACGCCAGCGTGTACGGGAACATCGTCGCGATCAGCGTTCCCATCCCGCCGCGGGGCACGTACCGCTGCATGTAGACCAGAATGATGATCAGGTACGCGTTCAGTGGCGTGATGATGTTGCTTACCGAATCGCCGATGCGGTAGGCGGCCTGGCTGAGTTCCGGGCTGATGCCGACCATCATGAACATCGGCACGAAGATCGGGGCGAACAGGGCGTACTTGGCGGACATGGACCCGATGAACAGATTGAAGACGATCGTCAGTCCGATGAACGCCACGATCAACAGCCCCGCCCCCATCTCCGCCTGCCCCAGCCACTGCCCGCCGGCCGTCGCCAGCATGCGGTCCAGACCGCTGTAGCTGAAGTACGCGACGAACTGCGCCGCGACGAACGCCAGCACGATGATCGGGGCCATGGCGGCCATCGATTCCATCATCAGCTTCGCCACATCGCGGTCCCGCCGAATCTTCTGCATCACCATCCCGAACGCCACAGCCGGCACGATGAACGACACAAACAGCAACGGCACGATCGCATCCACCCACCGGGCGAACGGCCGCTCGCTTGGCACCAGCAGGCGGCCGTTTACCTCCTGCGCTTCGGGCGGGGCCTCGGCCGGATCGCCTTGATAAACCTCGGCAATCACCGTGCGATTCGCGTCGTCAGCATCGGGCATCTGGTACGTGTAAAGCGGCGCTCCGGGCACCAGCACCGCGGCGAAAATCAGCGCCATCACCAGGGCGAACGCGCCGCCCGCCACCTTCAGGCCCCGGCGTTCGTCCGGTTGCAGTCCTTCGGCGTCCGCCGCAATCGCCTCGCCTCCAACAGGCGGGCCGCCCTCATCCGCCGGTCGCCCCGCAAGCCGCCGCTCCACGAACCATGATGTCACCGCCCAGCCTGTGAGCGTGATCAGCACCGTCGACGCGATCATGAACCACCAGTTGCAGGCAGCGTTCACGTGGTAGCCGGGGTCCACCACAATCGCCCCGGTCAGCGTGTAGCCCGCCAGCATCGGGTCCAGCCCGGTCAGGAACAGGTTCGCATTGAAACCCGCCGAAACCCCTGCAAAAACGGCGGCAATCCCCGCCAATGGCGACCGTCCCGCCGCATAGTAAAGTGCCGCAGCCAGAGGCGGCAGCACCACGTACCCCGCATCAAGCGTCATTGAACTCATCACGCCGATGAAGATCACCGCGGGCGTCAGCAGCGAATTCGGCACGCCCGCCATGAACAGCTTCAACGCTGCGGCGATCAACCCGGTGCGCTCGGCGACGCCGATGCCAAGCATGCCCACGAGCACCACGCCCAGCGGCGGGAAAGCCATGAAATTGTCGACCATGCTGCGGATGGCCCAGTCTATGCCGTCGCGGCTCAACAGGGATTCCGCCGCGAAAACTTCGCCCGTCTCCTCCCACACCAGTTCGCCGTCCTCGCCCTGCGTCGGCAGGGTTTGTGCGACCTGGATCTCGGCCAGAACGGCCAGGTGCGAGACGACCATCACGATCAGCGCCCCGAGGACGAACAGCGTGGTGGGATCGGGGAGCCGATTGCCCAGCCGTTCGATGCGATCGAGCAGGGCCGGCCGCGCCGGCCGGGAGGCAGAGGTTGCTTCGGTTTCGGTCGCCATGCGTGGAACATCGTACCGCCTGCCTCGGCGGCCGGGAAGCAGGGGGGGCACACCGGGGCTCGACCAGCGCGGCTTACGGTTGTTCGATGTGCCAGTCGGTTGCCCAGAAGGGGCCTCGTGTCTCGGCTCCCATCTGCTCGAGCCAGCGACCGACCATCCGATTCGAATCGTGCGGCAGACTGTAGCGATCCGGGTGCGGCACGAACGTCAACGCAGCCGACGGGTTGTGCAGGCGCTGGTCCCAGTGCTGCTGAAAATGTTGTTCCAGATCACGGTGTAGCGCTTCCGCATCGGCGCGTTCGACCACCACGTCATGCAGATGCTCCACGTCGAGGTTCGTCGCCCGCGCCACAGCAGCTGCGTTCGCTTCGGGCATCCGCCCAAGCGGCTGCCTTCCCACAGCGGCCGGCGTCGGCCAGAGCAGCGCCGGCGCACCGTGCCAGATCGGGTGACGCTTACTCTCGGCATAGTAGACCCAGTCGCCGTACGCATACCGCACCGCCCCGTCACCCGCGGTCGGCAGCAGCAGGCTCGGCGTGCGACCGTGATCAATCACGTAAACCGTCACCGGGTCGACCACACCCGTCGGCGGCTTCACCGTCGTCGTGCAGCCCACCAGCAGAGCCGACGTGAAAAACACCGCCACGCCCACCACCAGCAGCAACATCACGCGCCGTAACCACTTCATGTTTTCATCCTAGCACCGTTTCGTCGAACGTAATTGCCTACCCACCCGCGATTGCGCCCACGATGAAGAACGGCTCAACACCCGAAGCCACGGCAGCCGGTAGGGGGGTGTCCGGGTCCTCGTGCGAGAGATCCTCCCCGCACGCGAAGAACCGGATCATCGGGCGGCGGCGGTTGGTCACATGATCCCGCATCGTGCCGCTGAGTGCGGGGTAACGGGCTTCGAGCGCATCAAGAATCGCCCGCTGTGTGATCGGCGGCGAAACCTCAAGGCTCACCTCACGCTCCACCTCCGCGAGGGTCCGCAGATGCTGAGGCAGTTCGACGCGCACGATCATGGCAGCGTCTGCACTTCGACCGAAAGCACAGCCGGCAGGTCGCGCACGATCGCTTGCCAGTGGTCGCCGCCGTCGGCCGAGGCATACACCTGCCCGCCCGTGGTCCCGAAATAGATGCCGCACGGATCAAGCGTGTCCACCGCCATCGCATCCCGCAAAACATTCACATAGCAATCACGCTGCGGCAAGCCCTCCGTCAACGCCTCCCACTCATTGCCCCCCGTTCGGCTGCGATACACGCGCAGCTTCCCCTCGGGCGGATAGTGCTCCGAATCGCTCTTGATGGGGACGACGTAAATGGTCTCCGGCTCGTGCGCGTGCACCTCGATGGGGAAGCCGAAATCGCTGGGGAGGTTCCCGCTGACTTCGTGCCACGATTCGCCGCCGTCGTTGCTCCGCATCACGTCCCAGTGTTTCTGCATGAACAAAGTGTTCGGCTGCGAAGGATGCATGGCGATGCGATGCACGCAGTGGCCGACCTCCGCAGTGGGGTCGGGGATGTAGTCCGAGTGCAGGCCCTTGTTGACCGGCTGCCAGGTCTGGCCGGCGTCCTCAGTCCGGAAGGTGCCGGCTGCGGAGATGGCGACGAACAGCCGGGCAGGATCGGTCGGATCTTGAATGATGGTGTGCAGGCACATGCCGCCGGCTCCGGGGGCCCATCGCGGGCCGGAGTTGTGCTGGCGGAGGCCGGGCAGTTCGTGCCAGGTTTGGCCGCCGTCGGTGGTGCGGAAGATCGCAGCATCTTCAACGCCGGCATACACGGTATCGGGATCGGTCAGCGAGGGTTCGAGGTGCCAGACGCGTTTGAATTCCCACGGATGAGGCGTGCCGTCGTACCACTGATGCGTGCCGGGCTCCCCTTCGTAGATGAACTTGTTGCCGACGGGCTCCCACGTTTCGCCGCCGTCGTCGGAGCGTTGAATCTGCTGGCCGAACCAGTCGACGGATTGCGAGGCATAGATGCGGTTCGGGTCGGCGGGCGACCCCTTGAGGTGGTACATCTCCCAGCCGCCGAACAGCGGGCCCCGTACGTCCCAGTGCTTACGATCGCCGTCGGACGTCAGCACAAACGCCCCCTTGCGTGTGCCGATCAGAACACGAATGCTGCTCATGCGTTACCCCTTACAAATTTTGTGGTCAGTGTCGTCTCTTCTAATACCGCAGTACCGCGTGCAGCAGATGCTCGTACGGCGTGATCTGGCGTCGACCATTGAGGAAGCTCAGTTCGATCAGGCACGTTACGCCCACCAGTTCGCAACCGAGCAGTTGCATCAGGTCGCAGCAGGCTTTCATCGTGCCGCCGGTGGCCAGCAGATCGTCCACCAGCAGCACACGCTGGCCCGGCTGGACGGCATCGCGATGCACCTCAAGGCGATCCGTCCCGTATTCAAGCTCATATTCGATGGCGTGGGTTTCACGCGGCAGCTTCTTCGGCTTGCGGATCGGCACAAACCCAACGCTCAGCGATTGCGCCAGTGCCGTGCCGAAGATAAAGCCGCGTGACTCTGCCCCGGCGACGACACCGACCCCTTTGCCCCGGTACGGATTCGCCATGAGTTCGACGGCCATGGCCAGGGCGGCAGGATCACGCAGCAGCGGTGTGATATCCTTGAACACCACGCCGGGCTTGGGCCAATCGGGCACGTCCGCGATGAACTGCTGAAGGTGGGCTTCGGCTGCCTCGGTCGGATCGAAGGCAGGGTTGGAGGCGGACGGCTGGCGAGACGGTGGGGGGGACGGGTGGTCGTGCGTGCTCATGTCGATATAATTAACAGACTTCGTCATTTTCGCCTAGTCCCTTCTGCCTTGACTAACACCGTTTGGATAAACCCATGAGTGAAACGCGATCGAAAAGCAACGTCCTCGAGACGGTCGAGCCGATCGGTTGGCGTGTGCTGATCCGCAAGGATGAGGACAAAAAGACCACGCGCAGCGGCATCCATCTGCCCGACAAAATCGAAATTCCCACGCTGACCGGCCGCATCGTCGCGATCAGCGCTCAAATTGCCCACGATGAAGATTACCCCATCGAGCAGTACGATAAAGTGCTGTTCAACCCCAAGGAGGCCATCCCGGTGGACTTTGAGGGGGACAATCGGCTGTTCGTCGTGCCGGTTGAGAACATTGTCGCCGTCTTCCGCAAAAGCGAGTAATCGCCCGGAATCGGCTTTCGTGAAGTAACGAATCAGCCACGGCCGTCGGCCGTATGGAGACGTCCCCCCACGAGCAGCCAGCTCTTTCGGGGACGGTGCCCAATCGATGAGTGACGCCTTGACCATCCACCCCGTGGGCCCGTTCGATGCCACGCTGCGCCCCCCGGGTTCGAAAAGTCTCACCAACCGCGCACTGCTGCTCGCAGCACTCGCGGAGGGTGAATCACGCCTGACCAATGTCCTCGTCGCCGACGACACGCAGGTGATGATCCGCGCCCTGCGGGACCTCGGCTTCCGACTGCATCTCGACGAAGCAGCACGCGAAGTGCAGATCCTCGGCTGCAACGGCACCATCCCCGGCAAACGCTCCGAACTCTTCCTCGGCAACGCCGGCACCGCCGTACGATTCCTCACCGCCGCCTGCTGTCTCGGCGAAGGCGTCTACATTCTCGACGGCGTCTCACGCATGCGCGAACGCCCCATCAGGCAACTCGTCGAACCCCTCCGTTCCCTCGGCGCCGAGATCGACTACCTCGGCGAAGAAGGTTACCCGCCCCTGCGTATCCGCGGCACAGGCGGCCTCGCCGGCGGCAAGCTCAACATGGGCCCCACCCTCTCAAGCCAGTTCATCAGCGCCCTTCTTCAGATCGGCCCCGGCTGCCGCGACGGCCTCACCCTCCGCTTCGATCAACCCATCATCAGCCAGCCCTACGTCACCATGACGCGCACCCTGATGACACGCTTCGGCGTCAAAACACGCGTCAACCGCCAACCCCTCAGCTACCGCGTCGCAGGCGACAGCGGCTATCACAGCGTCGATTACGCCATCGAACCCGACGCCTCCAACGCCAGCTATTTCCTCGCCGCCGCCGCCATCATCCCCGGCAGCCGATGCACCATCGATGGCCTCTCCGGCCGCTCCCTCCAGGGCGATGTCGCCTTCGCCGATGTCCTCCAGGAAATGGGCGCCACCGTCCGCTACGAAAAGCACAGCATCACCGTCCAGGCCCCCGACCAGCTCCACGGCATCGATGTCGATCTCAACCACATGCCCGACATGGCCCAGACCCTCGCCATCGTCGCCCTCTTCGCAAACGGCCCAACGGCCATCCGCAACGTCGGCAACCTTCGTGTCAAAGAGACCGACCGCCTTGCCGCCCTGCACAATGAGCTCACCAAGTTCGGCGCTCGCGTGAAAATCACTGATGACGATCTGCACATCACCATGCCGCACCCCGGCCATCTCCACCCCGCACGCATCGAAACCTACGACGACCACCGCATGGCCATGAGCTTCGCCGTCGCAGGCCTCCGCCACGAAGGTGTCACCATCCTCGACCCCGCCTGCGTGAACAAAACCTTCCCGCAGTTCTGGGCCTTCCTTGATCGTCTGCGCGATGCCGCCACGCCGCTCCGAAAGCACGCTGAATCATGACCGAGTTCTGGCGCTTCGCCCGAATGATGCTCTACTACCGTCGGCTGCTCATCATCGCAGCCGTCGGCGTTTTTATCGACGCTATCTGCGTGATGGGCGGCTTCGGCTCGCTCACGTGGATCATCACCATGTTCTTCGAGCAAGGCGTCACCATCCGCGAACTCGTTGCCGACAAGCTCGCCGACTCCCGCCTCGAACAGTGGACCGGGCTCGACCTCAGCCCTCTGGCCCAGTGGATTCCCGCTGGCGAACTCGCCGGCCTCGCCTTCATCATGGTCTTCATTCTCGCCCTCTCGCTCGTGGGGTCCGCAGGCCGATTCACCCACGAATACTGCACCATGACCGTCGTCATGCGCACTGTCATGCGCGTCCGCAAGAGACTCTTCAACCGTCTGGTTCACCTCCCCGTTGCCGTGGCGAATCAGGACTCCACCGCCAGCCGCATCGCTCGCGTCATCCGTGATTGTCAGCAGCTCACCAACGGCTTCACCGCCCTGGTCAGCCGTGCCGTTCGAGGCATCGCGCTCGGTCTTGCCCTGCTCGCGCTGGCGTTCTATCTCGACTACGTGCTCGCGCTGACGTTTTTGTTCATCGTGCCGCCGGTCATGATCATGATCCGCAAATTCGGCAAGAAGGTGCGCAAAGCTTCCCGCCGCGCCCTTAAGCACTACGGCATCATGCTCGGCGCCATCACCGAATCGCTCCAGGGCCTCCGCGTGGTCAAGGTTCACCACGCAGAAGGCTACGAACGCCGACGCTTCAACCGCATCAATCGCGAAGCACTCACGCAGGAAATGCGTGCCCGCGTCGCCAAGGCCATGTCCGCCCCGACCGTTGAACTGTTCGCGCTCATCGGCGTGATGGGCGTCATGATGATCGCCGCATGGTCGGTCTACGGCGGCGGTCGGCAGGCCAGCGAAGTCGTCAGCGTCCTCATGATGCTCGCCGCCTCCGCAGGCATGTTCCGAAGCGTCGCCGGGCTCAACAACCATCTGCAGGAAGCCGCCGCCGCCGCCCAGAGCATCGACGAAGTGCTCAGCCTTCCCGTCGAAAACACCGCCCGCGACGAGCAGGGCCAGGCCCTCCCCGCCGTGCCCCGTCACCGCCGGGCCATCGTTTTTGACGACGTCTGGTACACCTACCCCGGCTCCGAATCACCAGCCGTGGCGGGCGTGAATCTCACCGTGCCCGCCGGCTCCATCTGTGCCGTCGTCGGCAGCAACGGCTCCGGCAAAAGCACACTGCTGGGTCTGCTCCCACGCCTGTACGAACCCACCGAAGGCCGCGTGTTGATCGACGGCGTCGACATCGCCGACTGCACCCTCCGCTCGCTCCGCCGCCAGATCGCCCTCGTTACGCAGGAAACCGTCCTCTTCGACGGCACCATCGCCGACAACATCATCTACGGTTCCCGCCACGTCTCGCACGAGCAGATGGTCGCCGCCGCACGCCAGGCCTACGCCGATGCGTTCATCGAAAGCATGCCCGACGGCTACCAGAGCAACATCGGCGAGCGCGGCATGCGACTCAGCGGCGGCCAGCGCCAACGCCTCGCCCTCGCCCGCGCCATCCTCCGCGACCCCGCCATTCTTATCCTGGATGAAGCGACCAGCCAGATCGATGCCGACTCCGAAGCCCGCATCAACGAAGCCCTCACCGACTTCATGCGTAGCCGCACCACTTTCGTCATCGCCCACCGCCTCAGCACCGTGATCCACGCCGACATGATCGTCGTGATGGACAACGCCACCGTCGCTTCCATCGGCACGCACCAGGAACTGCTGCAGAGTTCCGACGTCTACCGCGTCCTCTGCCGCACCCAACTCCAGGGCCTCCCCCAGTAAACGCACGCCTGACCTCACGCCTTTCAGTCATCTACTTGTTGGTTGGCAACACCTGCACAACGGCTCCGACTTGTTTCTGGGCGATCGACAGCGTCAAGATTGCTTCGTCACCTTCCACGATCGGCTCGAGCCAGACGCCGTTCCACGCATCGTAATAGGTCGCGCCCGCAACGTGTGCCACACTGATCGCGGGACCGGAGAGATCGGCCTCGCCGCCGTTATAGAGAACCCACACCACGCGTTCGTCGCCGGGAAAACGGTTGGCGAACAGCATCTCGTGTTTCGTCAGCACGAGCGGCATCGGATCGGCACTGGTGAAGGCGTCACTGTATTTGCGAAGCAGCCTGTGGGCCTTGCGAATGGTGGCGAGCGTTTCCGGAGCGAAACGCTGCTGAGCGTCGCCCGAGAGGTAGATGCCGTTGCCGTTGAAAAAGCACAACCGTACCGCGTGGGCGTTGTGGCCGAGTCCCTGCTCTGAGATCAATTCGATCAGCTTGAACTCTGGCAATGCGAATCGCATGAGGTTGATCGGGCAGGGATATCCCTTCTTCATGGCAATGTTGACTGATGCGGTGTACGCGCCGTCGATGTACTGCGTCATGACATCTGTCGGCGCTTCTTCGGTATAGAGGACGACACGGTCGCCCACCGCCTGCCGCACCTTCTGTAGTATTTGAAGCTCGCCGTTGAGCATGTGCTCGCCGGGCTTGTGATAAGCAGCATGCGCCGGGTTATGGCAGTAATACTGTGTCAGAAAGCCGAATTGATCGAGATAAAACCCGCGTGCATTCGTTTGCTTGGCAGTTTGGCCGTAGATCGCTGCCAGCCGATCCTGCCACTCAGGCACGTGAGCGCACATGGTGAAATAATCGTCGCCCCAATGTTCTACATCTTCACCTCGCGCGTCGGTCATGCGGGCCGTCTTCCCCAGGTCTAGGCCGGGCGGTGACTGTTTCGTCACCAGGTAGCCTTCGATGTAAAGACCTGATGCGATGCCGCGATCGCTGACGGAATCGAGCGCAGCGTTGAATTGATCAACCCCGCCGAACTTTTTCCAAGGCTCATAATTGCCGACGCGACCGTCTTTCGCCGTGTATGCCCAGTCGAAGAGGTGAACAAAATCGACGCCGCCGAATGCTTCTGCGTCCTGCTCGACCGCCTTCTGAAGATGAAGCGTTTGCTTCTGGGGCTCAAAGATCTCCGTGCCACGCGGCTGCCCACGGTGAAGATAATATGTGCGAAAGTTGAAGACCTCGCGGAACCACTTCTGGCGAGGAGCCACCGGTGCATACCATGTCGCCAACCACTCACGATAGGCGATGAGCCCTTCGTGCCATGTCCCGGGCTTTGTATTCAACAGCACGGATGGAAGTCGCCAGACCGCACCGGGAGCCAGTTGCGCAGTTTCATAAGTTGCCGATAGTTGGAGAGCGTCGTCCGTCTTATCCAGAGCGAACAATTTCCGCGTGTTGCCCGTGTCTTCAATGACGGCGTAGATGACGCCCTGGTCGGGGTGGTCGGCTGCAAAGAACTGCAACGGGAAAATGCCGCTGTAGTAACCGCGATCGCTCACATTCCTCGTGCCGACGAGCGACGAACGTGCTGGGAAACTGTATCGCAACGCACGGGTCAGCTCAGCATCACGGCCACGCAACTGCAACGCTGGGAATGTAGGCGTGACGTCCACCGGCTCGTCGGTCACGTTGCGCAACTGAAGGGTCAGGCGTACGCCGTCCGGCGTAGCGGTAGCATCCAGTGACGCTTCAATCGCGCCGGAGGCGTTCAATCGATAGATCGCCCACTCATCATTGACCCACTCAGCATCATCAGCACGGTTCACCAGCGACTGCACCCGACCGGTTACCCGGTCGATCTCCATCAGCAGATCGTCGGTCTGGATCCGCGCTAGGTCCGCTGAGAATGCTGATGCAGACACGACCTGAAGCAGTAGGGCGGCAACTAATGAATACCAGCAAAGACGGTGCTTGTGATGATTCATAAGTTGCCTTATTACCGTTGGCCAGTCGCGTCAGGGTGAGGCTGGAAACGAGTCCAGAAAGAACTGTTTGAGTGTGCCATCATAACGGGCTTCGGCTAAGAACTCGTTGCCGACCTGATCGCCCCACGAGTAATAGATGACCAGTTCGCCGTCGAACTCGCAGAAGTCCACGTCGGAGTTGTTACGATCGAGGGCGTTGCTGATTTCGTCCTTTTCGTCGGCCGTCACGTTCGGATTCGCGATTTGCTTGTCCTCCGGCGAACACTTCATAATTGGGTTCAGTTGGCTTGCTTCCCAGTCGATGAGATTGGTCGATCGGACGATGTGCGTCTCGAAGTGATAGCCGGGCTGAGGATGCAGATACGTCATGTAGAACATACCGTCGATGTAACGGATGGACGGACAAGCTGAGTAATGTTCTTTGGTGAACACGTGCTCGTCGGACATCAAGGTCCAGTCCTTCAGATCTTTCGACTCAGCGAATCGCCCTGTAAAGCCGGCACCAACGACCTCCGGCGGGTCGCCGATCTCGATGCCCATCACGTACCGGCCATCCGCCTTGCAGACGGTGGTGTTGTAGATCGTCCAGCCAGGCAGTTCCAGCGCCGGTTGCGATTCCCACGTCTGCAGGTCGTCCGAGGAGAACACGTAGATGGTGGACGTGCCCCATCCGCGGACGCCGAAGACGTACATGGTGCCGTCCTCGGTGTAGGCAGAGCCCAGGGCGTGCCCATCGGCGAACGCTGGCGTCGGCTCGCCGGTCTCCACATCAATGAAACGGAAGTACGGCTGGTCCCCTTCATTGCCCTTGTAGTCGGGGCGGACTGACTCGAATCGGTACAAGCGATCGTCGAACACAATGGGGGTCGTTTCGACCATATCCAGATCGATCGTCCCCAGCTTCTTGATACCGGGGCCCTGCTTGTCCCCCAGTTCGCGACAGGGTTTCTCCGCAGCGAAAGCAAAACTCGCAGCAATCAGCACGGTTCCGACACCGACACATTGGAACATGCGACTCGCGAAGATCTTTTGCAGGTACGCCATGGGGGCCCTTTCTAGGATTACGAAGGATGAGATTGTCCTTCAAGGGAGCAGACTTCGGGCCGCTATTATACATTAAATATAATCATCGATCAAGTCGTCGATCGACAGCGGGGGCGACCGCTTTGACGCCGTGAGCTTCGGCTTTGTCCCCTTTAGCCGTCGAATTTCTCGGCGTAGCCGAGTCCCGCACCGCCGTCGGCGCTGATGACCTGACCGGTGATGAAGGAAGCTTCATGGGAAGCAAGAAAGGCACAGACCTCGCCGATTTCTTCAGCGGTCGCCATGCGTCCGAGGGGGTGCCAGTAGTCGACCTTCCGCAGCGCTTCTTCGGGGGAGTATTCGCTTTGCGCCCACTCTTCGACGAGGGGCGTTCTTACGCCTGCGGGGCACACGGCGTTGACACGGACACCGTCCCGCGCCAGATCGATCGCCAGCGAACGGGTGAGTCCAATCTGCCCAGCTTTGGTCGCGACGTAGCTTGCCGCACCGGCCTGACCCATCAAGGCGACGGCGCTGGACATGATGATGATGTTGCCGCGCGTCTTCTTGAGATGTTCCACGGCATATTTGCAGCCGAGGAATGTACTGGTGAGGTTCAGTTGCAAAAGCGACTGGAAGGCTTCGAGATCGATCTGGTCGATCGTCGCGGCAGGGGGGTGCCAGCCGGCATTGTTGAGGATGCAATCCAGTCGCCCGAAGCGGTCAACGGTGACGTTGATGAGGTTACGGATGTCTGCCTCGACGCGAACGTCGCAGTGCTGAAACATCGCATTGATACCGGCACTGGACAGTTGCGCCTCGGCTTCCCGACCCTCGACGTCGTCGTGCGAGGCGATGACCACCGTGCCGCCGTGCCGTCCGAAGACGCGCGCACAGCCCAAGCCGATGCCCCTTGAACCACCGGTAATAATGGCGATCTTGCCCTCGAGTTTCATCAGCATTGCTTCAGGCGAGAGTTGTCGCGGTCACGTCGTTGGCGAGGGGAACATAAGCTGAACGACGTGATTGGCGGTGTTGCGGATATGTTTGCTCATGGCAGCAGCGGCCTTGTCTGCATCACGCTCGATGAGGGCGTCGAGGATCTCCAAATGATCCTCGATGGCGCGACGTTGAACGTTCAGGCGATTGTGAACATACTGACGCACGGCATGCATCAGCGTGGCGTAGCGTGCCAGTTCATGCCCGAGCCGATCGCTACCGGAATGGAGGCTGACGAGGTTATGCAGCTGCTGATCGAGCGCCATGGCGCTGTCGGACCAGCCGGGTGCGTCGTCGCTGGCCTCGAGCAGTTGCCGCGATTCGTCTCGCACCCGCTCGAGTTCGTCGTCAGGGATGCGGCCGCAGGATGCGTGTGTCGCTTCGGCTTCGAGGATTCGCCGGATCTGGTAGATTTCGCGTAACTGTTGGGGGCCGAACGGCCTGCACACAGCGCCACGGTTGGGCAGCAGGTCGACGATGCCCGTCGTCTCAAGCTCCACCAGCGCTTCGCGAACGGGCGTCGCGCTGACGCCCAGTTGTTGTGCGAGTTTTTGAACGACCAGACGGTCGCCCGCTTTGATTCGGCCTTCGAACACGGCAGCCACGACCTGCGTCACGACATCACTTCGCAAGCCGGTGCCGCGGACAAGTGGCTGAAGGTTAATTGCTACGTTCGCCATGTTTTTTATATTAGATCTAACCATGTTGCTTGTCAACGATTAAGACTCTTTGGTGGAACGAATCGCTGTAGAGATCGATGCAGCTTATCTTTGTACCATTCTGCGGTGGCGCAGCTGTTCGAGGACGCGCTGGGTGATCTGGTTCACCCGGTCGTCTTTCATGTCGCCCGAGCGAAGCGCACAGCCTTCTTCCGGCGTGGAGGCGTAGCCGAAGTCGGCGAGGATGCATTGAAGAACGCGTTGGATGGCGGCGCGGTCGGCACGCTGGCTTTCGCTGGCGGGCTGGCGGCTGGGCCCGAGGTTGAAGCCACGCAGTTCCACCGCGGCACGGATGCCCTCGGGGATGTCGGTGCTGAAGATCATCGCATCGAACAGTTCGATCATCCGCAGCTGAATCTCTCTCGCCTCGGTGATGCGGCCGGCTTTGCAAAGGTCGAAGATCTTCCGGGTGACCTCCGGCACGACGCCGCTGGTCGCGTTGGTCCCGCCGTCGCAGCCCATCAGGAGCATCGGCACCAGGGCAGCTTCCCAACCGGTGAGGAAGGCGAAATCCGAACGCATCGGTTGAACCGCTGCCATCATGCGGAGCATGAACGCCATGTCGCCTGACGAATCCTTGATCCCCACCACCCGAGGCAGTTCCGCGAGCCGACGCACCGTAGGAACATCGATGGGACTTGCGAACATCGGAATGTTGTAGAGCGTGACATCGATCGGGGACTCTTCAGCGATCAACTTGAAATAGGCGTACACCGAATCCGGGCTGAGTTTGTAATAAAACGGCGAGACAATGGCGACGGCCCGAGCGCCGTATTCGTAGTAACGTTCACACGCTTTGATCGTTTCGCGCGCGTTGGCCTCGGCGGCCCCTGCAAGCACAGGCACGCGGCCGGCGGCCTGCTCGCAGACGATGCGCACGATCCGCTGGCGTTCGTCGGCGGTGAAGCGGGTGAACTCGCCGGTCGAGCCGTTGGGGTAAAGCCCATGCACGCCGCTCTCGATCAACCAGTCGATATACCGCCTGAGCTCCGCTTCGTTGATCGATCCGTCGTGGTGCAGGGGCACCATGTTCGGCGTGAAAATGCCTGCGAGTTTGTCTGCCATTGCGTCACCTGATCCCGTCGATGCTTGGTAGGCGTCATATGCTAGTTTAGAGCCTGGGTTCGCTCGGCAGGCGATAGAAGCTCTGGGCATTGTCGTGAAAGAGTTTCGTTCGTTCTAGTTCCGAGTAGTTCTGCGTTAGCTTTTCTAGCGTCTCGATCCAGCGTGTTGTTTCGGAGGCCAGCCGCACCACCGGCCAGTCGCTGCCGAACATCACGCGATCGCTACCGAAGCAAGCCATCACATGCTCGACGTACGGCTTGAGGTCCGCAGCCGCCCAGTTCTGATGATCGGCTTCAACGACCATCCCCGAAATCTTGCAGGCCACGTTCGGCAGCTTCGCCAGCTCACTCAGATACGTGCGCCAAGGTTCGAAGATCTGTTTGCGGATGACGGGCTTGGCGATGTGATCGAGAATAAACCGCACGTTCGGGCACTGCTGCACAAGGCTGATCGTCGCAGGCAACTGCGTGTGGCTGATGCAGAGGTCGAAACTGAGGTTGAACTCGGCCAGCAGCTGCACACCTCGCACGAAGGCCGGCTGCACGCAGAACTCGGGGTCGACTTCGTTCTCAATGATGCGCCGAACGCCTTTGACCAGAGGGTGCGCTGCCATCTGCTCAATGTGACCGCGTGCCGCTTCGCCCCGTTCAAGTGGAGCCCACGGCACGATACCCGTGATGCGCCGATCGCGCTCAGCAATCGAAGATACCCACGCAAGTTCCTCGAAGGGATCAGTACATTCGCATTGAATGAACACCATCTGCTCGACGACATGATCGCCGCAATCGCGATCGTAGTCGTCGATGAGATACGGCTTGTTCAGCGCGGGCACACCCTCCAGCCACGGGTACGCGAAGCGGCCGGGGTCCCACAGATGCAGATGCGTGTCGATGATGGAAGGCATAGGCAGCTTTGGGGAGTTAGGCGAAAGTCCAGTAGAGCATGACCATCAGCGCGACCAGCGTCGCGGAGAGGGTGCGGGGGTCAGCCATGCGCAGTTCGGGGCCGCCACGCAGTGCTGCGAGGGGTGAGGTCCAACATAGGTCGCGCACCTTTCCTGGTGCCGGGGCGGGCGTGATGAGTGTGACGCAGGTGAAGATGATCGAGCAGATGACGAACAGCCACCACGCCTGGAGCATGAACGGGATGCCGAGGCCGTCGGTGATCAGATGGGTGGAACCGATGAGCGGGAAGTCGAACGCGAACGTGGTCGCCCCGAGGATGAATCCGAGGATCAGCGTCGTCAGGGCAGCCTGGTGCGTGCCGCGTGGCCAGAAGACGCCGAAGAGGAAGACCGCAGTGATCGGCGGGGCGAGGCAGGAGCTATAACCGAAAGTCGTGTTTTGGCTGAATGAAAAAAGGCGGCGTACCTT
>JBBDRF010000013.1:0-11426 GCA_040905565.1 Phycisphaeraceae bacterium
CAGATCAGCCCCCGCTGGCTGCCCAAAACCGACCTCCAGCCCACCAGCTGAGGTCCCAAGCCGCTTGCGGCTTAGCGCGCGTCATCAGCTACAATACCCGCCCATGCCCTCGTCACCCGACCAACCCGACCATGATGCGGCGCGCATCACCGATGTCGTCGAACGGCTCGTCCGCAGCTATCAGGCCGACGACCGCACGCAGCACCTCGATGCCACCTTTCTGCCCAACCGCGTCCGCACGATCGAACTGCTGGAGTTGATCCGCCAAGTCATCTTCCCCGGCTTCTTCGATGAGCACCGCATCACCACCGAAAACGTCCGCTTCCACGTGGGCGAACTGCTGACCCAGATCGACGACACGCTGTATGAGCAGATTCGCCAGGCCCTGCGCTACGAGAAGAACCGCACCGGTGAGCCCGGGGCCGGCGACAACTGCACCGCCTGCGACACCCGCGCCCGCGAACTCACCGACGCGCTGCTGAACGAGCTGCCCGAGCTTCGCCGACAGCTCGCGCTCGACGTGCAGGCCGCCTTCGACGGCGACCCGGCCGCCAATTCCACCGATGAAACCATCTTCTGCTACCCCGGCGTCGACGCGATCTTCATCCACCGCGTCGCCCACGAACTCTACAAGCTTGAGGTGCCCCTCCTGCCGCGCATCATGAGCGAGTACGCCCACAACGAGACCGGCATCGACATCCACCCCGGCGCTGCCATCGGCGAATCGTTTTTCATCGACCACGGCACGGGCGTCGTCATCGGCGAAACCTGCATCATCGGCGACCGCGTCAAGCTCTACCAGGGCGTCACCCTCGGCGCCCTGTCCACCAAAGGCGGCCAGGCCTGGCGCGGCCGAAAGCGACACCCCACGCTCGGCAACGACGTGACCATCTACGGCGGGGCGATCATCCTCGGCGGCGAAACCATCGTCGGCGAAGGCTCGACCATCGGCGGCTCGGTCTTCATCACCAGCAGCGTGCCCGCCGGCCACACCGTCACCATGAAGCAGCCCGAACTGAAGCTCAGCGCCAAGAAGGTGCGCAGCAAGAAAAAGCGCCGCGACGCCGACTCCGACATCCCCGAACTCGATCTGCCCAAGGGGCACGATTTCCAGATATGACGGGGTGGGAATAACCACAGAGACACAGAGGCACGGAGAGGAAGGGGGATCGAGTGGTGGCGAAACCTTCCCGACACACGATCACCGTGGCCACCCACCATGCGCTGACCAGTATGGTGGCGGTGTGGTTGCTGGTCACGCTCTTGGTGTTGTACCGGGTCCGGCAGTTCGGTTTGGCGTTTCCCGATCAGGGTTTGCCAATTGCCTACCGGGTGCAGATGCTGGCGACTGTTGGCCTGCTGGTGGCATTTTCACTGGCGGCCGTCTGGAGCTGGATGAAACGCCCGGCAGCAGCGTGTCGCAAGCGACGCGGCTAAATTTCAAGTTTCTTCTCGGTGCCTCTGTGCCTCTGTGGTTCGCTTAAAGCGCCTACTTCAGCTCCACCGACCAGTACGCGTTATCCAGAAACGCCCGCCACGACGCGTACTTGTCGCTGCCCAGCCGCAGGCTGATCACCGGGTTGCGCGTCGGCTTGGCCGGCTTGCGGATCAGGTGCATCCGCGCCTGCTCCGGCGTGCGCCCGCCCTTCTTCGCATTGCACCGCGTGCACGCACACACCAGATTCGTCCACGAGCTGATCCCGCCCAGCGTGCGCGGGTTGACGTGGTCCAGGCTCAACTCGCTGGTGGGGAACCGTTTGCCGCAGTACTGGCAGAGGTTGTGGTCGCGGGCGAAGATGTTCCGCCGATTCAGCTTCACCTCCTGCCGCGGCAGTTTGTCGTAGCCCAGCAGGCGGATGACCTTCGGCACCGCCAGGTCGAGCCGCACCGTCCGCACCCACTCATACGCCTCCGGCTCGAGGCGGGCGAACTGATCGCGTGTGGTCGACACATCCGTCCATGAATCAAAATCGTGAGCGGTGTACGAACCATCATCCACGCGGATGACTTCGGCCAGGTCCCGGCACAGCAGCGAAAACGCGCGGCGAGCATCGACGACGCGGATCGCCATCCACATTTTGTTGAGGACGAGTACGTGGCTGTTCAGCGCTGTTGCCGATCCGCTCATGGATAAATCCTGTGCGGGGCCAAGTCTACGGGGAATCCCGATGCACCGGATGTTAGCCGAGCGGCTGCACGGGGGCAACTGTCCTGCGAAGGGGCCGAGGGGCCAAGGGGTCGAGGGACCCCGAGCGAAAAAATGCCATAACCCACACGATGGGCTTTACTTGGTCCCTCGGCCCCTCGGCCCCTGGCCCCTTTTGCTAGAAGTGTCTTTCCGCCCGCGCCCGGTTGGCGAAGCCCCAAGCCGACGCGGTGCGGAACAGGACAAAGCCCAGAGGCACCGCCACGACCGCACTGTAAAGCAGCATCATAAACCGCTGTGCCAACTGATCCGGGGCGCTCCAGCCCATGATCGGCTCGGCGGTGAGCATGCCCATCCCGCGCATCGTCAGCAACGCGACGTAAACCAGTTGTATGAAAATCCCCACCACCAGCACCAGCACGGCTAACGCCAGCACCGACTCGCGAAACACCAGCGTCCGCAACTGCAGCACCACGTACGATCCTGCCAGGTACCCCAACGCCATCGGCCCGATCAGCGTGCCGTCCCGCACCGGCCCCGGCTGCAGGTCCACGAGCAGTCCCAGAATCAAAAACGCCCACGGCACAACCGCGCTCGGCGCCATCAACCCCACATACAACGCCAGCACCAGCACAAAGCTCGGCGCCACGCCGCCCACCTGCAGCAACATCCGCAGCCCCGACTCCAGGGCAAGCAACACGTACGCCGCGATGATAAAAATCAGCCAGTTCATTGCGAATCGCTAATGTCTAATCGCTGATTTCTAATTTGCTGACTTCGCCTTTTAATCAGCAATTAGAAATCAGCAATCAGCAATCGCTTACTCCTCCGGCACCAGCACCGTGACTTGGCGCAACGCCGTCAAATCCACCGCGGGCGAAAGCGTCACCCGTTTCAGCCGATGCGGGTCGCTCGGATCGGGCCGAACATCCGTCACCTGGGCCACCACAAACCCCCGCGCCTCGCGCGGCCAGCGATCGTCCGCCAAGTGCGCCCAGTCGCCTTCCTCCACCGGATCGTCCCGCTCCGCTTCGATCAGGAAGGTTTGACCGTCATCCTGAATTTCCATCCACGCCGAATAGCGCCGATCCGTCGCGGTCGGGTTCGGCGGGATGATCCGCACTTGCAGTCGGCTTTCCGCCGCGGTGAACAGACGCACGTCCGCGCTCACCGGCCCCGCGCGCTCAATCTCACCGGCCAGGATGAACTGGGTCACCACTGCCTGCCCCCGTGCCACGCCGTCGCGCGAGCCGCGGTTGATCCGCAGCGTCGGGTTCAATCGATCGCCCGACACCGACCCCACGCGGGCGAGCAGCGCTCGCATCGGCCGATCCTCGTCCAGCACGCCACGCACCTGCTGCAGCGCCTCGTTCTCTCGGCGGAGTTGCTGGACTTCCTGCTCCAATTGTTCGATGTACAGCCGCGCGTGACCGGGATGATGCTCGTCCGCGATGTCCAGTTGCACCGGCGTCGGCCGCCGCACCGCATCGCCGAGACTTTTCAGCGGCACCGTCACCGGCATCTGCACCGCCGCCACGACGTCCCGCCCGGGGTTGCCCACCCACGAGATCACCCGCAACGGCAGCAGGCTTGTGACCAGCAGCACCGCCGTCACAAGCACCAGTGCTCGGCGAGGGGTCAACAGCGAACGACGCATGAAAGCAGCACCTTCAACGAGGGCGGGGGAGTGTAGTTAGCCACAGATAAACACGGATGCACACGGATAAAAACCAGAAGGGAATTGAGCCGCAAATGAACGCGAATAAACGCTAATCCGGAAAAGGGTCTTTCTTTCGGGATCTCTTATTTGCGTTCATTGGCGTTCATTCGCGGCTATATCCCCTGTCTTGATCTGCGTGCATCTGCGTTTATCTGTGGCTAAACATCCGCAACGAGGCGTGGCCGATTAGCTCTCGTCCATGTCGCTTTCCATGGTGTGCTTCCACTCCTCGATGTGCTCAAGGTAGATGGCCGTCCCACGGGCGACACAGGTCAGCGGGTCTTCCGCGACGCGGCAGTCCAGGCCGGTGGCATTGGAGATCACGTCGGCAATGCCGCGAAGCAGCGCCCCGCCGCCGGCGAGCACGATGCCGTTGTCCACCAGGTCGGCGGCGAGCTCCGGCTCGGCGCGTTCGAGCGTGCGCGTGACCGTCTCGATGATGGCCGACAGCGGCTCCTGCAAGGCTTCGCGGATTTCCTCGCTGGTGACGACGGTCTTGCGCGGCAGGCCGGAGATCATGTCCCGACCGCGCACTTCCATGGACTGCTCTTCGCCCATGGGCACCGCCGAGCCGATCTCTTTCTTGATCTTCTCCGCGGTCTGCTCGCCGATCATCAGGTTGTACGCTTTTTTCATGTGGTTGATGATCGACTCGTCGAGGTCGTCACCGGCCACGCGCACCGACTCGCACTGGGCGATGTCGGCCAGCGACATGATCGCCACTTCCGTCGTGCCGCCGCCGATGTCCACGATCATGCTGGCCGTGGCTTCGACGATGGGCAGATTGGCGCCGATGCCTGCGGCCATGGGCTCTTCGACGAGGTACACCCGCCGCGCCCCGGCCCGCTCGGCGGAGTCGAGCACCGCCCGCTTTTCGACGGCGGTGATGCCGCTGGGCACGGCGATGACCACGCGCGGCTTGACGAACGGCCGTTTGCCGTTGACCTTGCGGATGAAGTAGCCGAGCATCGCCTCGGTGATCTCGAAGTCGGAGATCACGCCGTCTTTCAGCGGGCGGATGGCGGTGATGCTGCCAGGCGTTTTGCCGAGCATCTCCTTCGCGACCCAGCCCACGGCGTTGCCGTTGTCCAGCACCTGGTTGGTGCCCTTTTTCACCGCCACGACGCTTGGCTCATTCAACACGATACCTTCGCCTCGCACGCACACCAAAGTGTTGCACGTGCCGAGGTCGATGCCCATGTCGACGCTGAACCAGCTTAAGATGTTGTCGAGGAACAAGCCCCGATCCTTTTCAGGCCATGACGGCAACTGCCGTCGATGTAGTTCAAAACGTCAATGATACCGATAACGGTCGTGCCTGTCGCATCGCGGCTTTGTCGGCCGGGACGCGCGCACCACAACGAGGTGGGCACCGCGAGCATCCCTCCCCTTCTTCGGCGATCTGACCCGCCCGCCCTTCAGTTTTCAGCTTGGGAATTCGTCGCCGCCGCCGCAGCAGCGACAAAACGCTGCCGATCTACGGTGGGCGACGTGACGCGCCCTCAATCATCCCACACGCAAGCATGGGACGATCGCCGACTGGGCCCCCCAACCCGATCCTTCCGCATGGGGCCTGTGTGCCTTACACACGCCCACCCGCTGCCTCACATCAACATCGTCGTGCGCAGCGTATCGATCGTCATCTGGGATACGTCGAACGGGTTGGCTGTGTCGAACAGCTCCGCAAACCGCCACCACACGATGCCCACGCCCAACAGCAGGGCGACGAACGCCACTGCCAGCAGCACCGTGTAAATGTTGTGGCCCGCACTGCCTCGCGATCCGCCCATTTCCGCCATCATGCACACTCCCGGGATGCGCCGGCTCGGTCGCCGCGCGTCCCCGTCTGGTGGTTCGTATCGTGAACCGGCTCACATGCTGCCGGCGAAGATCTCGTCGCCCTGACGGACCTGGTCCTGGATCAAGGTCATGTGACCCACCGCGACGTCGGCCTCGACCGAGTCGATCACCAGCCGGCCGAGGTAGCGGTCGTTTCGGTGAACCATGAATTCCATCTGCTCGGCGACGCCGTCGTTGCTGCCGACGTTCACCTGCACGAACACGTCGTTGCCCTGCTGGTCGAGCTGGACGATCTGCCCGGCGATCGGCTGGGGCGGCGTCGGGCCACGCTCACCGCGGTCGGGGTCGGCCATGAACTCACGCAGCTCAGGCGGCGCCTGGGCGATCTTCTCTTCGATCTCGCGGCTGGCTTCCATCAACGACTGCATCCGCTCGCGGAAGCGACGGACCTGACGCTCCAGGCTGTCGCCCTGCGTGCTCAGTTCGGCGATCCGGCTGGCCGACTCGACCAGACGCGTCTGCAACTCCACCGTTTCCCCGCGGCGACGGTCCAGTTCCTCGTTAAGCGAGCCGAGCAGGGCGGTGCTCTGCGACTGCGCGGCCGAGAGGCGCTCCAGCGAGGCCTCCCACTTCTCCAGGTCAGCCTGCGCCTCGTTCGCTGCGTCCCGCGCTGCGGCCAGGTCGGCTGCCAGCGCGGTCACCCGCTCGGTCTGCTGGCGAACCTCGTCGCCTCGCTGGGCGAGTTGCCGGTCGTAGTCGGAGCGGATGCGCTCCACCTCCGACTGGCGAAGCGTGGCGGTGGTGCGTGCGGCGTCGCGCTCGCTGCGAAGCTGTTGCACCTCCGCATCCAGATCTTCGTATTGGGCAACCGACGACACGGTCAGGGCAACCAGAAGGATCGCCAGAACAGTGACGAGTACGACGAACGCCTTGGTGAGCATGCTCAAGGGAGTGTCCTCTCCTACGAAGGAAGGGCCAGAGGCACAGGGAATAACCGCAACATTCCGGACGCTGATCAGATGGACGATCTTTTTCGCCCAACACTAATTACTGCACACGGTTGCGGTTGTCAACCGCCCCCCGGGCCGACCGGCCCGCTCAATTCGCGCTTCCGACCCTCCAACGACGCCACCGCTCGCGCAGCCGGGCTAAAATACCCCTTCCATGACCCATCCCCGCGACAAGCTCGACCGACTGCTTGCCAAGGCCCGGCAACTGCCCAAAACGCCCGGCGTCTATCTCATGAAAGACGCTCAGGGTCGGGTCATTTATGTCGGCAAGGCCAGCACGCTGCCCAACCGCGTCAGCAGCTACTTCATCCCCTCCGCCGAAACTTCCGGGGGACTCGGGCCCAAGAAGCAGGGCATGCTCGGCGTCATCGACGACTTCGACACCATCGAATGCGAAGGGGAATGGGAAGCCCTGCTGACCGAGAATCGGCTGATCAAGGACATCCATCCCCGCTTCAACGCCCGCCTGACCGACGACAAGACCTTCCCCTACCTGGTCATTACGCTCCGTGACGACTTCCCCGGCGTGTACATCACCCGCGAGCCAAGCAACCCGCAGTTCAAAGGGGCGAAGGTGCTCGGGCCGTTCACCTCCAGCGGGGCCCTGCGCGACGCGGTGCAACTGCTGCAGCGCGTGTTCAAATTCCGCACCTGCCACCTTGAGATCAACGACGGCGACCCGAAGCAGGACGGCCGGGCCTACTTCCGCCCCTGCCTGCTGTACCCGATCAAGCAGTGCACCGCCCCGTGCGCCGCGAAGATCAGCAGGCAGGCGTATCGCGAAGACATCGACCGATTCATTCGTTTCCTCGAATCGAAGCGGTCGGTGATGCTGCGCGAGCTGCGGAACGAGATGCAGCAGGCCAGCGAAGCGCTGGACTTCGAGCGGGCGGCGGTGCTGCGCGATCAGGTCAAGGCCATCGAGAAGCTGGACGAGCGCGGCAAGAAAAGCCAGGGCTGGCAACCTGAAGCCGAGACCTTTTACAGCGATCCGGGCAAGGGGCTGGAGTCGCTGCGCAAAACGCTGGGCGCGGACGAGCCGATCCGCTACATCGAGTGCATCGACATCGCTCACCTGCAGGGCGGGGAAACGGTGGGTTCGAAGGTGGCCTTTATCGACGGCCGACCGCTGAAAAACCTCTATCGGCGATACAAGATCAAGTCGGTCGAAGGAGGCAACGACGACTATGCCAGCATCCGCGAGGTGGTCAGCCGGCGCTATCGCGAAGCGGGGCAGGGCCACGAACTGTACCCCGATCTGATCGTGATCGACGGCGGCCTTGGCCAGCTGCACGCGGCGCGGGAGGCGTTCGACCAGTTGGACATGAAGCCGCCGCAGGTGATCGCGCTCGCGAAGAAGCAAGAGCTGATCTACACGGAGCAGAGGGCTGAGCCGATCCATCTCGCTCGCAACAATGCGGGGCTGAAGCTATGCCAGGCGATTCGCGACGAGGCGCACCGCTTTGCCCAGCACTACCATCACATCCTGCGGCGGAAGAAGGTCATCGGCGAATAGCTCGCCAAGCCCGGCGTGATGGCGGCCATAAAAAAACCGGCTCGCGAGGAGCCGGTCTTATCTGCGTTCTGTGAAAACGGTCGGGTGATGTAAATGGAGTGCCTGACCCACCGGGGTGGGCCAGGCGCTGGTGTTGGTTGTCTATCTTAGAAGTTGAAACCGATACCGAGGGCATAGGCCCACGATCCGCGACTGCCATCGATGTCATCGCGGTTACGGAACTCGATGTCATAGCCCGCACGGCCGTAGAGGAACGTGGTTTCCTGGAGGTACCACTTCACACCGGCTTCGGGTCCGAGGGTGCCGCTGTCGTCGCGCGCACGCCCGTATTTGTAGCCGACGTTGGCGCCGATGAACGGCCGCCATTCGCCGTGGTCGAAGTGGTACTGGGCCACCGCGCGGGTGGCGGCCTGGTAATCGTCGGCCGTATCCTGGCCACCCAGCCAGTTGAGGTCCTGGCGGACGCCGACCATCAGCTCACGGCTCACGTAGTGGCCGAGGGAACCGGTGATGGCGAACCCGCCGGTGTCCAGATCGCGGTCGCTGCTACCGAAGCCGGAGAGTGTCATTTCCCAGTCGCCTTCCCGCGGGCCGAAGGCCCCGGGGGCTTGCGCGAGGGCGGGGGCCGACATCACGGCCACCGCTAGAAAGCTCATCATCAGGTATCGCATCACGACGCCTCCTTCATTGTTGTTTGGCATCTTCAAGATTCGTCTGCCGGACTTGCGTCGTCGCACAACGACGCCCGGCTTCATCACCCGACCACTCGCAGAAGGTGCACAGTCACCCTACCCTACAAGAGGAATATCTCTCTTACTCTAACAAATCCTTTAATAAAAACGAACAAGGCCGCTGCGGCAATCCCCCCTCACCTCAAGGCGTTCCGGCCGTTTCGTCCATCGACGACGCTCGTTCCGGGAGGCACTTGGCATCATCCGTCGAACGCCGCCTTCAACGGGACACTCTTTCTTATAGGCAGGCCTTCAAGTGAATACAAGGCACAATATGCTGGCGATCCCCCGGTTTTTCGCTGCGGGCCCGGCCGACGGCGCACAGCTCGGTCGTCAGGAGTACGCCTGTAACTCATGAATGGATGTGTAGAAAGAGAAAACAGACGCGTCCGCATAGCTCGCGCGGCACCGATTGCAAAGCATTTTCTCAGAGCCATGGCCCGGTTGTTGACTTGGTGGTCTCACCGATGCGTGCGTGCGATTTTTGCCGTTTCTCACGCCGCCAAGGACGTACCCTGCTGGCGTGTTCGCACCACGAGCGTCAGGGCGCCCGCGGCCATCAACAGCAGCGTGTCCGGCTCGGGGTGAAAATTATCGGGGATTCGGCGAGTCTGAATCACCCCGCTTTGCAGGTTTGCCTGTTTTCTCATGGCCGAGGGGCTCGACGCCTCGCGCCCGTCAGGCTTCCTCGGCCACGGGCATGGCGCTGCGAATGGCGGCGAAGAGCACTGCGGGGGGGCTGCCTTTGGGCAGGTAGGTCGCCGCGCCGGCATCGCGCATGACGCGGCCCATCTCCTCGTGCTCTTCGATCGACAGGCCGATGATGTGCAGCTCCGGCATCTGTTTCGCCAGTTGCCGCGTGGCTTCGATGCCGTTGAGGCCCGGCATGTGGATATCCATCAGCAGGACGTCCGGTCGGAGGCGTTGTGCCGCTTCGATCGCCATCTCGCCATCGACCGCTTCGCCGATCACCTTGATGTCGTGCTGGGCGGTGAGCAGGGTGACGAGCCCCTTGCGCAGCGGGGCGTGATCGTCCGCCACCAGCACGCGAATCGGCGCAGCGGCCCCGGGGTCGGGCCCGTCGTCCGCCGAGGCGCCCACCGGCTGTGTTTCGCCCAGGCTCGGCAGCCTCACCGCTTCGCCGGCGACTGGCGAGGGCGGCGAGACTTCGGACACCCCGCGATCGGTCGCGGCGTCGAGCACCGGCTGGTCGCCGGTGGTGCGTGGACTGGTCTCGTCGGCGGCAAGATCGATTTCGACGGAAATTTCCGTGCCTGTGTTCGGCTGGCTGTGGACGTCCAGTTGGCCGCCGAACAGTTGCACGCGCTGCTGGATGCTGAACAGGCCGAAGCCCGCGGCGGTGACGTCGGCTTCTTTGCTCGTGGCCGCGTCAAAACCTGCACCGCGATCGAGCACGGTGATGCGCAACAGCCCCCGCGCTTTGTGGGTGACGCGCACCTCCGCCTGTTGCACGCCCGCGTGTTTGACGACGTTGAACAGCAGTTCCCGCACCGCATCGAACAGGAACACACACACTTCCGACGCCAAGGGCGTCTGGCTCGCCACGACGTCCATGTTCAGCTCGACGGTCAGGCCGTGCTTGTCCTGCATCCACCGGCAGAGCCATTCGATCGCTGCGGGCAGGCCGGCGTCGTACAGAATCGGCGGGCTCAACTCGACGGTGAGCGAGCGTGACGCCTCAATCGCCTGGTCGAGCAGTTCGTCGATCTGGTCGGCCATGTCGCCGAGTTCGCCGTGATCGCGCCGGCCGGTCAGGGCGTCGACGCGCAGCTTCGCCGCGACGAGCAGTTGCTGGAGGTGGTCGTGCAGCAGTTTCGAGAGCCGACGCCGTTCGCGGCGTTCCGCCTGGGCCAGTTCGGCGGCGAGGGCGCGCAGTTGAGCCGCGCGATGCTCCGCCACGGCCGTGCGGTCGGTGACGCGCTGTTCGAGCGTTTCATTCAAGGCCTGAAGGTCGCGCTCGCCGGTCTTGCGCTGAATCGCGGCGGCGAGCAGGTGGGCCACCGACTGCAGGAAGTTGATGTCATCGTGGGTGAAGTCGCGCTGCTCGGGCGTGTGCACGCCAAAGACGCCCCACGGCCGACCGCCGATGCCGGGAATGATCACGCTCATGCCGCTGACCACGCCATGGTCATGCAGCAGCGGCATGCCGACGAATCGCGTCTCGCTCGGCAGGTGCTTCACGATCACCGGCTGGTCGGTGAGCAAGGTGTAGCCCGCCTGCGAGTCGGGGGTCGCCCGAACGATCGCCTGCCCGACCAGACCGTCCTGCCAACCCACCCCCGCCCGCAGGCGAAGCGATCGGCCGTGCGGCTCGCATTCGAGCATCTTCGCCAAAGGCACGTCGAACGCCTCGGCGACGCGACGGACCGTCTCTTCCATCAGGGCCTGGAGGTCCTCGCCCACCAGTGCAAGCTGGCCAAGCTGAGCGACCGTCTGCTGCTGGCGCGCGTGGACCTGAAGCAGGTCTTCGGCCCGACGCCGA
>JBBDRF010000014.1:0-29861 GCA_040905565.1 Phycisphaeraceae bacterium
CGAAGACGAGGGTGCCGTCGACGATGCCCTGAACGTCGCAGATCATGCGGCGGGGACGGAACTGCTTCTCCCGCGCGACCATCACGAGTCGGCCGGGGGGCGTCACCTGCGAACGGAACTTCACGTTGTCGCATCCGACGAACCCGATGAAGCCGGCTTCGGGACGCTTGAGTTTCATCAGGTATGCCGAGAACTGCGCCGCGGCTTCGATCATCAGCACGCCCGGCAAAAGCGGCCGATCGGGAATGTGCCCGGGCACCCAGAACTCGTCGGGACGCACGTCTTTGTACCCCACGCCGATGTTCGCCTCGGCATCGAAGCTGACCACCGCGTCGAGGTGGCGCATGTCGCCCCGCTGCGGGTTCACCGCTTCGATCTCTTCGACCCCCGCAATGGGGTTGTCAAAGTCAACCTGCTCAAGATCGATAAAAAACGTAGACGCCATCGGGCGAATCTCTCCAGTGCTGCAAGGTCACCCAGTGCGCAGCCATCTTGTGACGAGATGGGGAACAGCCATGCGGGCACAATCTCCCGCGACGCTGGTGCGTTGTCGCATCGCCGTCACTCAGCGACACCATTGCCACAAATTGCTGACGAAACGGCGACGATCAGTCGCTGCCGCGGAGGTCCAGGACCTTCTGACGCACAGCCTGAGCCGCAGCCTTGATGTCCTGCATGTGCTTACGGACACGTGTGCCCGCGGCCTTATTGCCTGCTTCCGCCTTCTCGAGGTCGGCTTCGGCTGCTTCGACGGTGGATTTTAGTTGCTCAAATTCCTGCATGATCAGCTCCTGTTGCTCCCCCCCTGAGAGGTAAAGGCTACTTTGCTCGCGCCGCCGTGGCAAGCGGCACTCAACGGATGATCGGCAGCAGTGCTTTGAACACCGGCGTGCCCGCTTCGCCCGCCATCTCCAACAGCGCCATTTCGACGCTTACCGGCGCCACGCCGCCCGTCACCATCCGCTGCATCGCGAGATCCCGATCGGTCGCCCGTCGTGAGCTTACCGCATCGCCTACGACGAAGGGCACCAGCCCGCGCTGCTGCAAATCGATCGCTGTCTGCAGGACGCAGACGTGCGTTTCGATCCCGCAGATCAGCACCTTTGTCCGGTTCAGCTCAACCAGCTTCCGATGCACCGCGTCGACGCATGCGGAGAACTTCATCTTCTCCACCATCTGTACGTTTGTCTCAGCCAGCGCTTGCGAAACCGGCTCGACCGTCTGCCCCAGCCCGGCAGGGTACTGCTCCGTGGCGAGCACCGGCACGCCCAGCACACCGCAGCCACGAATCAGCCGAATCGTCTGGGCCTGCACCTGCTCGTGGTCTTCAACCAACGGCATCAGCTTCTGCTGAAGATCGACAACCAGCAGGGCTGTCCGGTCACGTTCGAGTCGCGGCATCGGCATGGAGCACACTCCGAAAACTCAGGGGCCCTGGAAGTGGGCGGGTCGCTTCTCGACGAACGCCGCGATGCCCTCTTTGGCATCCGGCAGCGCGAGACAGCGGATGTAGGCATCGGTATCGGCGCGGTAAGCAACCTTCGGCTGGTTGCCCTGGTCGAGATGGAACAATCGCTTGGTCTGCCGCAGCGCCTCGGCCGGCGTGCGTAGAAGCTGGTCAGCGAGTTCGCGCACCTCGGGCATCAGCCGATTCTGCGTGACGACCCGGTTCACGAGCCCGATCTGCCTGGCTTCGTCGGCGTTGATCGGCGTGCCCGTCGTGCACAGCTCGATCGCTTTGGCTTTGCCGACCAGGTGCGTGAGCTGCGCGATGCCGTACCCCGGGGGCCAGCCCAGCAGCACTTCAGGCATGGCGAAGCTGGCCGACTGCGAGGCCAGCCGCATGTCACATGAATAGGCAGCGACGCATCCGCCGCCGAACGCCTGGCCGTTGACCGCGGCGATGAACACCTGCGGCAGCTGCTCGATCGCCAGGTACATGCGTGCCTGCCGCAGGCTGAGCAGCTCCGCTTCCTGAAGATCGAGCGTGCCGACTTCTTTCACGTCATCGCCGGCACAAAACGCCCGCCCCGCGCCGGTCATAATCACCACACGCACTTCCGGATGCCCCGCCAGCCAGGCGAAAAGCTTCTCCATGTCGCCCGTCATCTGCCGATCCACCGCGTTCAGCTTGCCCGGCCGATTCAGCGTGACCGTCGCCACACCACCATCAAGCTGTACAGCAAGCGTCGGAAAAGTCGGCAGGCTTCCGGTATCAGGGCGAAGGTGCATGGGCCAAACAACTCCAGTCGGCAAAGCAGCCGTTTTGTCAGTCAAACGCTCGCGGAACTTGTCGACACGGATGATCGCCCGGCGGTGCGTCCCCTTGCCGATCGGCTCCGCGCCGTCGAACGCTTCGATGTCGAAATCGACCACCTTCCCCTTCACAGCCGTGACGGTGGCAACGGCCTGCACGTCGGCGCCAAGCGGCGTCGCGGCGGTGTGCGCGATGTCCACGGTCATGCCGACCGACTCTTCGTTGGCTTCGAGGAAGGGATGCAACGCTTCGCGCGCGGCGTGTTCCATCAGGTTGATCATGTTCGGCGTCGAGAAGACGACCGCTCCCGATTCGCCGGCGGCCTGCCCTGCCGCATTCAGGTGAATCGTGTGCTCGGGCCCTACCGTTAACGCCAATTCACCACGCTGCCCTGTTGTTAATCCGTCGCGCATGGCGAGCAGTATAACAGGTGCGCGCCCAATCTCAGGCGGAACCGGCGGCGCGTCGTGCAGCGGCTATTGCGCGCCGAGTCGGCGCAAGAAAAAACCCCGGGGACGCGTGGCGCATCGTCCGCGGGGCATTGGTCAGAGCGAACATCTTTGCTGCTCTCGTTGTGATTGTTCTACTTTGAAGGCATCTCGTCCAGCGCTTCCCAGAATTTATTTTCCGCATCGTCGAATTTCTCGAAGACGCGCTGCAGATTCTCAAGGATCAACTGCACGTTGGCATCATCCTGATCGAGCGTGCCGCGCCGATCAACGATCGCCTGCAGGCTGTCGGCTGTGGCGTTCAAAGTGCTTGCTGCAAGGGCGAAACTGCGTGCGGCATCGTAGACGTTGTCGGTGTTGAGCTCTTCATCGGTCGGCTCATAAAGCAGACGCCACGGGGCGCGACGCACTTCGACCGCGGTGAGTTTCAATTGATCGCTGACGATGCGTGCGTTGGCGATGGTGCGCTCAAGCACGGGGCGTTGCGCGGCCATGAAGCCTTGCGTGTCTTCGGTCACGACGCGGATGTTTTCGACGGCGACCTTCGCTTCGTCGAGCATCGCGGTGATCTGCGTCAGCGTTTGGTCCCGCACCTGGTCGGTGATCTGCTCAGCATTGGCCATGGTGGCTGCGGCACGCTGCACTGCCTCCGCCAGCGGTTCGCGGTTTTCGTCAAGCATGCCGTTAACCATGGCGAGCGCTCCGTCGATCCGTTCGACGCCGTCCATCGCGCTGGCCAGCAGCGTGTCGATGCCCTCGAGCCAGGTGCCGTAGCGTTCGCGCACGTCGGCGGTGACATGTTGCAAGTCGCCGGTGCTTGAGCGGAGGTTCGCTGCGATCTCGGGCAGATCATCGGCAAGCGTGCCTGTCGCCTGTTGCAGGTTCGCGATGATCTCGGCGACGGGCGCGGGGTCAGAGCCCACGGCTGCGACGAGCTGATCAAGATTCGCGATGATGTTCTGAATCTGCCGGCGCTGGAGGTCTTCGATACCCAGTTCGCGGACGGCTGCCGCGACGGCTTCGTTGCCCGCCATGCCGCCTGCGATCGGCGGGTCGATGCCGTGCTCGTAGGCAGAGCCTTCGCCGTTCGCCGTGGCACCGGCCTGCTCACCGCCGAACGATCGAATGTTCAGCCGTGTGCCGCCGCCGATCAGCGGCTCCTGCAGTTCGATGCGTGCGTTTTCATACACGGTGTAGTCCGCGGGAATGACGAACTCCACGATCTGCGCGATTACAACCTGGTCTTCAACGGCATCACGGATGTCGATGACGGTGCCGCGTGTGGAGCCGCCGATGTCGACCGGCGCTCCGACCTGCAAGCCCTTCACGCCGTCGCTGAGGGTGAAGCGGACGGAGACGCTTTGCATGGGCGTGAACAGTCGGTTCCAGTCCGCCAGCAGCGCCACGACCGCCAGCGCCAGTGCGATGCCGGCGAGCACGAAGGCCCCCGCTGCGAAATTATTACGCTCTGTCTTCATAGCCGCTGTTCTCGGTTTCTCTGCTTGCAAGCAAGGCGTGGGGGTTCATCGTCGACTGGGCATCACGGACGGATCGCGCATCATCGGGACGCCCGGGTCGCTGAGCAAATCTTCCGCATAGTTCGAGCCGAGTTTGCGCCGGGTGATCGGGCCTTCCGGATCGCCGCGCAGGAATTGGCGGATCAACCCTTCGCGATCATCAAGCTCCGCTTCGCTGTCACGCAGTTGCTCGAACCACGCACGATCCTCCACCGCCAGCACCTGCCCTTTGTCCAGCATCACCATGCGGTCGGCGATGGCGAACGCGGAATCCATCTCATGCGTGACGACGACGCTGGTCACATGCAGTTTGCTGGAGAGGTTGATAATCAGCTGGTCGATCTCGGCACTGGTCACCGGATCCAGGCCCGCGCTAGGCTCATCGTAAAACAGGATCTGTGGATCGAGCGCGAGCGCCCTTGCGAGCCCGGCCCGCTTCTTCATGCCGCCGGATATCTGAGCGGGGTACTTGTCCGCATGTTCGCGCAGGCCGACGAGTTCGAGCTTGATCTTGACCATGATGTCGATCGTGGCCGGGTCGAGTTCGGTATGCTCGGTCAACGGCAGGGCCACGTTCTCCGCAATGGTCATCGACTGGAACAGGGCACCGCTCTGAAAGAGGATGCCGAACTTCCGTCGCAGGGCATTGAGGCCGGGCTCTGCGAGTTGGGTGACATCTTCGCCCCAGAGCTTGATCGCCCCGCTGTCGGGCGTGATCGCGCCGATGATCATGCGCAGCAGCGTGCTTTTGCCGCAGCCTGAGCCGCCCATGATGACCATGGTCTGGCCGCGTTGGACATCGAAGGTGACACCGTTGAGCACAACGTGCCCGGCGAAACTCTTGACGACCTGATCGAGCGAGATGACCGGCTCTTCTGACACGCTGCCAATGTACCAGCCGCAAGGGCTCAGCCCAACCTCATCACGCCGACGCCCGCTTTGCACGATCACATGGCAGTTCTAACGCGATCCACTAAGCGCCAGACTTGGCGGGACCATCATTATTCGGTATCTTGGAGGGTTCCGCTCACCACGAGGAATCTACCTTATGCCACGCGTGCTGCTTACAACCACCAGCTATCAGGACACGCCCGGCGAGCACCATCGGTTGCTCGAGAGCAGCGGCTTCGAAGTCGTCCGTGCCCGGGGGCCGCTCAACGAACAGCAGATGCTCGAGTTGATCGCCAGCGAAGGCCCGTTCGATGCCACGCTCAACGGCGACGATGCCTTCACCCCCGCCGTCATCGACGCCCTGCTGCCGCAGATCCGCTGCATCGCAAAATACGGCATCGGGCTCGATTCAATCGACGTCAATTACGCCACCTCGAAAAAGCTGCCCGTCCTCTTTACGCCCGGCGTCAATCACACCACCGTCGCTGAGCATGCGTTCGGATTGATGATCGCCGTCGCCAAGCACTTCGTGCCGCACCTTCGGGCTGCCAAGGCCGGGCAGTGGAAGCGGACGACCGGCAACGAACTGGCGGGCAAAACGCTGGGCGTGCTCGGCATGGGCCGCATCGGCAAGGAAGTGATCAAGCGGGCGGCAGCGTTCGACATGAAGACGATCGCCTTCGATCTTTACTGGGACGGCGCGTTCGCCTGGAAATACAAGGTTCAGCGGGGCCAATCGGTCGAAGAGGTCACGCAGGCAGCGGACGTGCTTTCGCTGCACATGAACCTCGACGACACCAACCGCCACTTCCTGAACGCTCAGCAGATCGCTGCGATGCGTGACAACGCCATCATCATTAACACCGCCCGCGGGGGTCTGGTCGACGAAAACGCGATCGCCGACGCCTGCCGCTCGGGCAAACTCGGCGGCTACGGCACCGACGTGCTCGAACACGAACCAATGCAGACGCCTCATCCATTCCAGGACGTCGACAACATCGTCGTCACGCCCCACGTCGCCAGCCGCACGTTTGAGAGCGTCGAACGCCAGGCCGTGCGGGCGACGAAGAACGTCGTCAACTTCCTGAAAGGCGAGAGCGACTTCATTCAGGCGAACAAGTTTTAGAATGTGCGATGTGTGAGGTATGAGGTTTGATTTGAGGAGCGGTCGTGGATGCTGACGCGATGCGGCAACGCACGAAGCTTTTCGCCCTTCGCATCCTTAGGCTGGTCAAGAGCATGCCGCGGAGCGTGGAAGCGAGGGCGATCGCCCAGCAGATCGTTCGGAGCGGCACCTCGATCGGCGCCAACTATCGTTCAGCGTGCCGGGGTCGATCGCGAGCCGAGTTCGCTGCAAAACTCGCCATTGCGCTGGAGGAGGCCGACGAAACGGCATGGTGGCTGGAACTGATCATCGAAGGCGAAATCCTCACCGCCAACCGCGTTCAGCCACTGCTGACCGAAGCGAACGAACTGACCGCCATCCTCAGCGCCGCGAGGCAGACAACCCGCCGCAACACGCCGAACCTAAAATAGCACCCGCTCCCCGCTTTCCAAATTACACCTCATACATCACACTTCATACATACAAGCATCAATGACACCCTCCGATCACGAGAACTCCAACATGACCGACACCCCCACGAACTCCTCCGCAGACATCGGCCTCATCGGCCTCGCCGTCATGGGCCAGAACCTGGCGCTGAACATCGCTGACCATGGCTACAAGATCGCCGTCTACAACCGCACGACTGCCACGATGGAGAAGTTCGTGGCGGAAAACACCGACACGCCCGGCGGCGTCCTGGGTTGTGCCGAGCTCAAAGACTTCGTCGCGGCCCTGAAGAAGCCTCGCAAGATCATCGTGCTTGTGAAGGCCGGGCCTGCGGTGGAGAAGGTCGTCGAGTCGCTGCTTGATGCGGGGCTTGAGAAAGACGACATCGTCATCGACGCGGGCAACAGCTTGTGGACCGACACCATCCGCCGCGAGAAGGAATACGCCGACCGGCTTAAGTTCTTCGGCTCAGGCGTCTCCGGCGGCGAGCTCGGCGCACGCTTCGGCCCCTCCCTCATGCCGGGCGGCGATCCGGACTCCTGGAAACACCTCGAGCCCATCTGGAAAGCCATCGCTGCCAAGGTCGACGAATCCACCGGCGACCCCATCGAAGACTACGCCCCCGGCAAGCCCATCACCCAGGGCACGCCCTGCACCGCCTACATCGGCCCCAACGGCGCGGGCCATTACGTCAAGATGGTGCACAACGGCATCGAATACATCGACATGCAGCTCATTTGCGAAGCTTACGAGTTGCTGCGCCGCCTCACCGGCCTCACGCCCGACAAACTCGCGAAGGTCTTCGAAGAGTGGAACAGCGGCGACCTCGCCAGCTACCTCATCGAGATCACCGCCGACATCCTCCAGCAGCCCGACCCCGCGAAAAGCGAAGGCTTCCTCGTCGATGCGGTGCTCGATACCGCCGGCCAGAAGGGCACCGGCAAATGGACCAGCGTCAACGCACTGGACATGGGCATTCCCGCGAACGCCATTTCCGAAGCCGTCTTCGCCCGCTGTCTCTCAGCACTCAAGGAAGAACGCGTCGCCGCTTCAGAGATTCTGACCGGGCCTGATGCCGCCTACCAGGGCAACGTCGACGAGCTGATCAACATGGTCCGCGAGGCCCTCTACTGCTCAAAGATTTGTGCCTACGCCCAAGGCTTTCAGCTCATGGCCGCGGCTCAGAAGGAGTACGACTGGGACCTGGACTTCGGCTCGATCGCCAGCATCTGGCGCGGCGGGTGCATCATCCGCGCACGATTCCTCCAGAAGATCACCGAGGCCTACAACCGCGAGCCGAACCTGACGAACCTCATGCTCGATCCCTACTTCAAGCGGGCGATCGACAACGGCCAGACCAGCTGGCGCAAGGTTGTCTCCCTGTCGGCTCAGCAAGGCGTCGCCGCCCCGGCCTTCATGAGCGCCCTGGCCTACTACGACGGCTACCGGGCGGCGCGTCTGCCGGCCAACCTCCTCCAGGCTCAACGCGACTACTTCGGCGCCCACACCTTCGAACGCGTCGATCAGCCCCGAGGCAAGTTCTTCCACGTCGACTGGCCCCACCCCCAGCGACCGCAGATTGAGGCCTGACAGATGGCAGTCAAGACAGCGACAGCCGTGCGAGTCGATCCCTTCTTCGTGATCGGCTACAAGCGTTCGGGCACCACGATGACGCGGCTGATGTTGAACGCGCACCCCGACCTTGCCGTACCCCCCGAGTCCGAATACTTCCTTCGGATACCTCAGGCCATCGGGAATCGTCGGCACGGGGCCGATGACCTGGAAAAACTGACTCGGCGTATCAGCCAACTCCCACGGAGCAATTTCAAGAATCAACTCGACGAAGACGCCGTCCGCGACGCGCTTCACGCCGTGCTGCCGGCTGATACGCCAACCATCGTGGCGTGCCTTTATCAACAGTGGGCGACAATCATCGGAAAACCTCACGCAAGATGGGGCGACAAGAAGCCTCACCACTGGCAGTACATTTACAAGCTTTCGTCGCTCTACCCAGCCAGTCAGTACATCCACATCATGCGTGATCCGCGAGATGTAGTTGCCTCCGTTGAAGAACATTTCCCCGAGCAAGTGCGAGGCCGCGGGGTTTTACCGTCTCACATCATCACCGCCTGGCAGTGGCGACTGGCCAACCTCGAAACGCTGCGGTGTGGCGAATCGCTCGGCCCCGAACGCTACATGCGCGCCAGGTACGAGGACACGGTCAGCGAACCCGAACAGCATGCGCGAAATTTCTGCGACTTTCTCAACGTGGACTTCAACGATGCGATGCTAGAGTTCCACCAGAGTGCCAGCGACCCCCGAATCGAGGGTGCCAAGACGTCCAGCGGTCCGCACCAGAATACGACGCGACAGGTTCACACCGAACGCATCGGGCGAAGCCAGTCTTCTCTAGAACCAGCGGCGCTCGCCGATATCGAGTTCATTGCCGGCGATCTCTTTGCCCGATTCGGATGGGATCGCCAACACGATGTCACCCGCAGCCGCGGCGTCTACCTTCGAGGTGTTTGCACAGCACTGAACCAGGCATGGAACGTCCTCCGTGCCTCCCGCCGTCTTAGAGGCGGCTACTAGAAGCTCGTGAAAGTAGGATCTTGATATGTCCACCCAATTCGTGATGCCCGTTGAAATGCACGACGATCTCGTCGCCGCGGCTTACCGCAAGCGTGGCTACAGCGTCAGCGAAGCGGCGCAGGGGGCACGCTTCTGTCGCCTTGCTGCCTGGCACGGCATCCGCACGCACAACGCGCTCAAGGCTTTGCACCTCGATGAGATGTTCGGCTCCACCGTCGGCGGCTGCGTGCCCGGCACCGTGATCGACAAGCTCGATTCCAAGTTCGACGCCGTGCAGCGCTGGGACGCGAACCGCAAGCTCGGGCAGGCTGTCGCTTTTGAAGCGATGGACGCCTGCATGAAGATGGCGGACAAATTCGGCGTCGGGGTGGTCGCGGTCGACAACGCGTTCCACTATCTCTGGGGCGGCGGGTACGTCATCGACGCGGCGAAGAAAGGCTACATCGCCTACACCGCCTGTACCGCCGCGCTTGCCGAGGTCGTGCCCTTTGGCGGCAAGCACCCCACACTCGGCACCAACCCGCATTCATGGGCATTCCCCACGACCGACGCGGTCGGCTTCCCCATCTGTGTCGACTGGGCGACCAGCACCGTCGCGATGGGCCGGGTTCAGCAGTTCGCGCGCGAGGGCAAGCAGCTGCCGCCGAATGCCGCCGTTGATGCCGAGGGGAATCCGACGACCGACCCCAATCGCGTCGCCGCCCTGATGCCGTTCGGCGCTCACAAAGGTTACGGCCTCGCGCTGATCGACGAACTGCTCGGCGCGTACATGGGCGGGTCGCTGCCGACGCTCCGCAACCGCTGGAGCGAAGGCGTCCCTGAAGAAAAGCACACCGCCAACTTCATCTTCCAGTGCATCCATCCTGACGCCATCTCGGTGCAGTTCGCTCAGGGCCGATCGCAGGATGAGAACGTCAAAGCAGTCCTCGACGACATCCTCGGCCACGGCAATGAGGACTGCCTGTTGCCCGGCCAGATCGAAGCCCAAGCTGCGAAACTCAGCGAACAGCACGACGGCCTGCTCTTCTCCGCTGCGGAGATTGAGGGCTTTAAGCAGATGGCCGCCGAGGCGGAATTCGCCTTCGATTCCGAGAAGCTCCGCGAGACGACCGTCGAAGTGTGATGCTTGCCGCTTTGAAGGAGCGAACGATGAGCGATCCCCACTGCATTTTCTGCAAGATCGTCGCCGGGCAGATTCCCTGTCACAAGGTATATGAAGACGAGCAGGTGCTGGCGTTTCTTGACGTCGGCCCGCTCGCGCGTGGCCACACGCTGGTGATTCCCAAGGATCACTATGCGACGATTGATCAGATGCCCGACGCACTCGCCGCCGCCTGCATGGCCGTGATCCCCAGATTAAGCCGGGCGATCATCAAGACGACCGAGGCCGACGGCTGGAACGTGCTGCAGAACAACCACCGCGTGGCGGGGCAAGCAGTTGACCACGTCCACTTCCATATCATCCCCCGCGTCGAGGGCGACGGACTCGGCTACCGCTGGCCCGCTGGCGAACTCGATGACGCCACCGCCAAGCAGCTACGCGAGCAGATCACCGAGTCGATCTGACATGCCCCCTTTCCCGGCCCGGTGACCATTTTCCCCGCGCAAGGGTGCCCCGGCCAGCTAGCGCAGCGAGACGCCGGGCTTCCCGGAAGCATGCAGCTACCGCACCCATGCCGAGATCCCACCCGGCCGTCTTCGCTGGCCGGGGCACCCCAAAACGCCTCGCCCCCCACTGGCGGAGTGGCTGGGGGTCTCGTTCACCGTAGCGGGACTGCAACGATCCGAAGCGCCTTCTCGTCATATTTCAGTCGACAGCGCCGACGTAGTTCGCGATTGTCAAACGTCGCCGAGCCGATGCGTGCGATCACGCGCGGGAACATTTGGCCGGTGACATCGACGCTGCCGCTGTGCTGTGACGCCGCCGCCTCGAGTATCTCCTGACGCTGCTCATCAAGACCGCGGATTTTCAGATCGCACGTCAGCTCCGCCCGGCGAAGGCGCGTATACGTTGCCAGCTCATCCGGGCAAAGCTGAGCGGGGTCACCGATCGCACGCTTCATCTTCTCCGCAAGCTCAGCCGCGGCATCACGGCGCTGCTGAATATCCTTGATTTCGCCATCGACTTTGCCAATCGCGTCCATCACCTCCGCAGAAAGTCCGACGCTGACATCGGTCACGACGCCGCTGTTCGCGCCAAGCTGCTTGGCCTCGATGACTTCACCCGCCATCGCCACGCCGCCGAGCAACTGACCACGGCCTCGCGGCAGGCGAATGGCGTTGCCGGCCGTGAGATGGCAATGCAGGGCCCCCACGTCTATCAGGATCGACCCGCGGGCGATGATCGTGACGTTCTCAGCGAAGCGGGTGTACACATCGCCGAACGAGCGGATCACCGCTTGCCGCCGGCCGGCCACGCCGTGACGCAGCACCACCTCACCACCTGTTGATTCGATTTTCGCCGCTTCGACCGGGCCATCGATTTGGATATTGCCCGTCGCTTTGATCACCGCACCGCTGCGGACACCGCCGCGGGCGTGGACATCCCCATCGAAGTCGATCGGCCCGTCGGTCCGCATCACGTCCTGTGAGAGGACGAGCATTTTCCGTACTTCGATGCGTCGACCGTCCCAGACCACCACGCCGCCGACTTCTGAGAAATAGTCGTCGCCCGCCGCCCTGATGTTCGGCCCGACGTCCAGCGACGTCTCCGCAGGGGCCGGGGGCTCGAGCACCTCCCCCTTCGCGTTGTAGCCGGGCTTTCCACGGGTCGGGGGGACACGCCGAAGGACTCGATCGCCGACGCGGCAGACAATGGGGCCGCCGCGTTTCTGGATGAACTCTTCCGGTCCCACCTGGCAGAGATCCTCGTCGGTGCCGGCGCGGCCGAACAACTCGAACTTTTCGCTCGTGCCCGGCTTGGGATCCCGACCACGAACGATCAGCACATCTTCGACCACGTCGCCCGCCGCCGCCTGCTCCGTCGCGCTGCGAATGGCGGCCACGTCGACGCCTTGCGCGATGCTTTGCTCACGCAGCCAGGCGAGCACCGTGTCGGGCTTCACCCCCTCGCCGCCGGCAATAGGAGGCTGCAGACCGATGGTCATGAACATGCCGTCGTCGCTGACCGTTGTCTCGAACGACCCATCGCGCGACATACCCGCCATGGCATTATTCGAGTCGCCGCCGTCGGCTTCGGAGAGCTTCAGCAGTCGAGAGAGTTCCTCGATCCGCTCCCGCTCACCGTCCAGCAACTGATCGAAATGACCAGCCAGTTCCGACAGTGACTCCTCAGCGGCCTGCGTCGGATCGTCGTCTTCAAGGAAGAACGATTGCGCTTCGCGCACCAGCTTACGGGTGCTCTCGCTCGTGAATTTCTTGCTGTGCTCTGCCACTTGCGCCTCCAGTTTGAACATCATGGGCCAAACTACTTGCCTGCTCGGCTTCTCTTCTATCGGCGAGGCGACAGGCCGGGATAACTCGCGCCCTGTGATTTCCGCGACGCGACACGAGCCGTTAGACTGAAAAACATGCCGAGTCACGCTGCAACGCTGGAGTTGGGCCGCCGCTGGGGCATCGACGATCGCGCCCGGTTCGATCAAGGGCGCGGGGGCCTGCCCAAGCTCGCCATCCGCACCCCACTCGCCGAAGCCGATATCTACCTCCACGGCGCCCACGTCACGCACTTCAAACCCGCCGGAACCGATCCGCTGCTCTATCTCAGTCCCGAAAGTGCCTTCGCGCCGAGGCAACCCATCCGCGGCGGCATCCCCATCTGCTTCCCGTGGTTCGCGCAGCACAAGACGAACCCGGACCTGCCGCTGCACGGCTTCGTCCGACTCCTGCCATGGCAGATCGATGAACTTACAGAAAGCGCCGATGGCCGAGTTCGCGTTGGCTTCACCTTCGAACATCACCAGTCCGACGAGATGTACAGCGCGTTCCCCCACCCGTTTCGGCTACGACTGAGCATCACGGTCGGCAACGCGCTCGACCTGCATTTGCACATCGAGAACACGGGGGATCAGCCCCTATCTTGCGAAGCGATGATGCATACCTACCTCGCCGTCCGCGACGTTCGGCAGGTGCAACTGCTCGGCCTGGAAAACATCAACTATCTCGACAAAACAGATGACTACGCCCAAAAAACGCAGCCGACGAAAGCCCTGAGCTTCGCCGGCGAAACGGACCGCATCTACCTCGATACCCCCGCCCATTGCCGCCTGCTCGACGTGCCCAGCGATCGTGAGATCATCATTGAAAAGTCGGGTTCGCAGACGACGGTCGTCTGGACGCCGTGGGTGGCAAAGACGCAAACGCTCCGCGACATACCTGACGAAGATTGGCCCCACCTCCTCTGCGTGGAGACCGGCCATGCCTCGGACAACGCGCTGGAGATCGCCCCGCGAACTTCGCACACGATGACAACGACCCTCTCGACCGCCCCCACGCGTTAGCGGGCGATCGCAGATCGCCACTTCCCCTACTTCGCGCCCTCAGCCTTGCCGCCCTTGCCGTTGGAAGACGACGAGCCGCCGTCGCTCTTTTTCGCTGCGGGTTTGGTCTCGGTCGTTTTCTTGTCGCCGGCCTTGGCGTCGCTTTTCTTATCGCTCTTGCTGGTATCGGCGGGCTTATCCTTGGCCGCGTCGCTCTTGTAGCTTTCGCTGCGATAGTCGGTTTGCCAGAAGCCGGAGCCCTTGAAGAGCACCGCAGCTCCGGTTCCGATCAGCCGGACCAGCTTCAGCTTCTTGCACTCCGGGCACTTCTTGAACGGCTTGGCCGTCATTGACTGGAACGCTTCCATCTCGTGCCCGCAGGCCTCGCAGCGATAATCATAAGTCGGCATTCACGCTCTCCAGCTTGCTACCATCTCGCCATCAAGGCCGATCTGTCCACAGACCGGCCCCCCCACCGCCCCACGCCATCCGGGGGGATTCAGTTCGGCGCGACCGCGACCTTCGCCGGTCGCAGCGTCCGCTCTCCGTAAACGTACCCCGGTTGCATCGATGCCGCCACATGGCCGGGCTCGACGCCTTCGACTTTCTGCTGCATCAACGCCTCATGGCGATGCGGATCGAACGGCTCGCCCACCGCGACATCAAGCCGTTCCACGCCCGCCTGCTTGAGCACCTTCAAGAGCTCATCCCGAACGATGGCGAATCCTTTGTGCAAGGCCTTGCCTTCTTCGCCCGTCGGTTCGCTGGCCAATGCGTTATCAAAGTGATCGAGCACGGGCAGGAAGTGCTTAAGCAGATCGCCCTGCGCCCGCCCGATCGCCCGGCCGAGTTCCTGCTCCGCCCGCCGCATGTAATTCTGGTAGTCAGCCGAGACGCGTTGAAGCCGCTCGAAGAGCTTATCGCGTTCGCCCTCCAAAGACTGCATCGCCTCTTCCGCCTTCAGCAGTTCCGCCACGGGATTGGCTTCGGCGTCCTCGCCTTCCGTCGAAGGATCGTCGGACATCTCCGCGTCAGTCGGCTGCGCCTCCTGCTCACGGCCCTGATCTTCCTCATGCTCGTGCGACCTGTCACTCATCATTATCTCCTCTTGGCGCTTTCGCTGCCGCCAAGGTAAGTCTTAATCTTGTCCCAGAACCCCGTGCTGTCGGGCATCACCGTGCGATCTTCTGTTTCGGCGAATTCCCGCAGCAACTCCTTCTGCCGACCGCTCAAGCGCGTGGGGATCTCCACACGCACCTGCACAATCAGATCCCCCCGCCGCCCGCTGCGAAGACCAGGCAGCCCCTCGCCCCGCACCCGCAGGGTTTGTCCGTGCTGGGTGCCGCTACCGATGTGAAGCTCCGCCTGCCCGTCGCCCAGCGTCGGCACGGATACGACATCGCCGAGTGCCGCCTGCGTAAAGCTGATGGGCATGTGCATGATCAGGTCGTCGCCGTCGCGTTCGAAGAGGCTGTGTTCCTTGACCCGCACCACCACGTGAAGATCGCCGCGGGGGCCTTCTCCGACGCCCGGCTCGCCCTCACCGGGCACGCGGATCACCATGCCGTCGTCGATGCCCGGGGGAATTTTCACGTTCAGTTCGCGCGACATCGGTCGCCTGCCGCTGCCGTCACAGCTTTCGCAGTGTTCGGTGATGATCGACCCGGTACCGCCGCACGTCGGGCAGGTGCGCACCATCTGGAAAAAGCTTTGCCGCATGGCCACTTTCCCCTGGCCGCCACACATCGTGCAGGTCGTCGGCGAGGTGCCGGGTTTCGCACCGGACCCTTCGCAGGTCTCGCAGATATCCTGCCTGGTGAAGGCCACTTCGCGCTCGGTGCCCGTGACGACCTCGTCGAGATCGATCTCAACCTCGGTTTCCAGATCGTACCCACGCCGACCGCGCCGGGCCCTTCGGCCGCCGCCTCTCCGGCCACCCATGTCGCCGCCGAAGAGATCTTCGAACATCGAGAAAATGTCCGAAGCGTTCATGTGGCCGTAGTCATGCATGCCGGTGCCGCGGAGCCCTTCGTGGCCGAAGCGGTCGTACCGCTGCCGCTTGTCCGCATCGCTGAGGACCTCAAATGCCTCGGCACATTCTTTGAACTGCGCTGATGCATCGGGATCGTCGGGGTTGCGGTCCGGATGGTATTTCATGGCGCAGCGGCGATAGGCGCGCTTGATCTCGTCGCTTGAAGCCTGCCGCTCGACACCCAGAATCTCATAATAATCGCGTTGCGTGCTCATCCACTCACGCCGATCTTCTAAACTTTGAAACAACCGCCCCTTCCCCACCCCCCCTATCACCGCCCGCCCAACGCCCGGACCGCTCCCACCCTTAGCAAAGAAACCCAGGGGCTTATCAGGCCCCTGGGTTCGAAATCTTACATGAGGGGCCGATGGCTGCCTCAGGCGACGGCGCCCTGGATTGGGGCGGTGTCGTCCTTAAGCTCAGTCACCAGCACATCGGTCGTCAGCATCAGCCCGGAGACGGAAGCTGCGTTCAGCAGGGCCGTCCGCGTGACCAGTGCCGGGTCGATGACGCCGGCCTTCACGAGGTCGACATACTCACCGGTGGCCGCATTGTAGCCGTGGTTGCCCTTGGCCGCCTTGACGCGTTCAACAACGACGTCGCCATCGACGCCGGCGTTCTGGGCGATCTGTTTGGCCGGGGCTTCGAGCGCTTCGAGGATGATATCGAAGCCGAACTTCTCATCGCCTCGCGCCTTGGAGCGCCCCTGCTCGACCGCTTCGATCGCACGCAGGTAAGCGACGCCGCCGCCTGGCACATAGCCTTCGAGGGCCGCGGCGCGGGCGGCATGAACCGCATCGTCGACGAGGTCCTTGCGTTCCTTGGCTTCGATTTCGGTGGCTGCGCCGACGTTGATGACCGCGACGCCGCTGGTCAGCTTCGCCAAGCGTTCCTGAAGCTTCTCTTTGTCGTATTCGCTGGTGGCCTGATCCAGTTGTTTCTGGATCTGGTCGACGCGTGTCTTGATCGCCTTCTTCTTGCCCGCACCTTCGACGATGGTGGTGTTCTCTTTGTCGATGACGATGCGCTTGGCCTGACCGAGCTGCTCGATCTCGAGGTTCTCGAGCTTCACACCGATGTCTTCGCTGAGGAACTCACCGCCGGTGAGCGCTGCGATGTCGCCGAGCATGGCCCGACGGCGATCGCCGAAGCCAGGCGCCTTGACCGCCGCCACCTGAAGCACGCCGCGGAGACGGTTAACGACCAGTGCCGCCAGTGCCTCGTTCTCGACATCCTCCGCGATGATCAGCAGGGGCTTGCCGGACTGCGCGACCTTGTTGAGAAGCGGCAGAATCTCGGGGAGATTGCTGATCTTCTTCTCGTGAATCAGAACGTAGCAATCCTCAAGCACGCATTCCTGCGTCTTCGGATCGGTCATGAAGTAAGGCGAGAGGTAGCCCTTATCGAACTGCATGCCTTCGACGTAATCGAGCGTCGTGACGGCAGCTTTACCTTCTTCGATTTCGACCACGCCGTTGGGCCCCACACGGTCGAGCGCGTCTGCAATCAGGTCGCCGATCTGCGCGTCGCTGTTGGCGGAAATCGTGGCGACCTTCTTGAGATCTTCACGATTCTTCACCTTGGTGGCGCTGTTGCGGATGGTCTCCGAGGCGATGTCGGCCGCGGCGAGGATGCCGCGCTGCATCACGATCGGATTAGCGCCGGTTGCGACGAGTTTCAGGCCTTTTTCGAAGATAGCGCGGGCGAGGACCGTGGCGGTCGTGGTGCCGTCGCCGGCTTTGTCAGCGGTTCGGCGTGCGACCTCGTTCACGAGCTTCGCGCCCATGTTCTGGAAGGGGTTGGGCAGCTCGACTTCCTTGGAGACCGAGACGCCGTCCTTCGTGACCGCGGGGCCGCCGAAGCTTTTATCAATCACGACGTGCCGCCCCGTGGGGCCCATCGTTACCGCGACTGCGTTGGCCAGTTGGTCCAGGCCCTTTTTCATTTCGACCGCAGCGTCGGCATCGAACAACATTTGCTTGCTTGACATAGTGAGCGTTTCCTTTTTCGTCTGATCAAGCGGCGTTAGCCGACCCGAATTCAGTCTTCAATCTTTGCCAGAAGTTCCGATTCGCGGAGCACCATGAACGACTCGCCTTCGAGTTCGATCTCGGTGCCGCCGAAGCGGCCGTAGACCACGCGGTCGCCGACAGCGAGGCTGGGCGCGACGCGCTCGCCTTCGTCGTTGAGGCGGCCGGGGCCGACTGCGACGACGGTGCCCTGCATGGGCTTTTCCTGGGCGGAATCAGGCAGCACGATGCCGCTGGTGGTGGTGGCCTCAGCCTCTTGGGGCTGAAGAACAATACGGTCGCCTGTGGGGCGGATCTTTACCTTCTTCGCGGTCTTGGTCGCCATCGTTACTTATCTCCGTTCGTATGCTTTTCGTAGCTAAATTCGTTTAATTGAGCGGTCGACGGTGCTTGCTTAGAAGCCCATCCCGCCGCCCATGCCCGGCATGCCGCCCATGCCACCCATACCCGGCATGCCACCCATGCCGCCCATATCACCCATGCCACCGCCGTGGCTGTGGTGATCGTGGCCGCCGTCGTCTTCTTCTTCGACAGGCAGTTCGGTGATGATGCAGTCGGCAGTCAGCAGCAGCGTCGCGACGGACGATGCGTTCTCAAGCGCCACACGGTCGACCTTGGCCGGCGTGATGATGCCCTTCTCGATGAGGTCGCCGTACTCGAGCTTCAACGCGTCGAAGCCGAACGCTCCCTTGCCTTCGCGAACCTTGGAGACGACGACGGTGCCCTTCTCGCCGGCATTGCCCGCGATGGTCTTGAGGGGGACCGCGAGCGCGCGAGCGACGATTTGCGCGCCGAGCTGCTCATCGCCGTGCAGCTTCTTCGCGAGCTTCTCGACCGCCGTGATCGCACGGACGAAGGAGACGCCGCCGCCGGGCACGATGCCCTCTTCGACCGCTGCGCGTGTCGCGTGCAGCGCATCTTCGATTCGGGCTTTCTTCTCTTTCATTTCCGCTTCGGAGGCTGCGCCGACGTAGACCTGCGCGACGCCGCCGGCGAGCTTCGCCAGCCGCTCCTGAAGCTTTTCGCGATCCCAGTCGCTGGTGGTCTCGGCCACTTCGTGCCGGATCTGAGCGATGCGGCCCTGGATGGCCTTGGACTCGCCGGCGCCTTCGACGACGACGGTGTTGTCGCTGTCGATTTCGACCTTCTTGGCCATGCCGAGGTGCGAGAGTTCGACCTTGTCGAGATCGACGCCGAGGTCCTTCATGATGGCGGTGCCGCCGGTGAGGATGGCGATGTCTTCGAGCATGGCCTTACGGCGATCGCCGTAGCCTGGGGCCTTCACGGCACAGACCTGGAGGACGCCGCGAAGCTTGTTGAGGACGAGCGCCGCGAGGGCTTCACCTTCGACGTTCTCGCTGATGATCAGCAGCGGGCGGTTGGCCTTCTGCACTTTCTCAAGCAGCGGGACGAGCTTCTGGACGTTATCAATTTTGTCTTCGTGGACGAGGATGAAGCACTTCTCGAGCTCCACTTTCATCTCGTCCTGATTGGTGATGAAGTTCGGCGAGAGGTAGCCGCGGTCGAACTGCATGCCTTCGACGACATCGACGTAGGTCTCCAGGCTCTTGCCTTCTTCGACGGTGATGACGCCGTCTTTGCCGACCTTCATGAACGCGTCAGCCATGATCTTGCCGACGGCCTGATCGTTGTTGGCGCTGATGGCGGCGACGTTGGCGATGTCGGCCTTGCGGCTGTGATCGATGGGCTTGGCGAGCTTGCGGATCTCGTCAACGGTGACGTCGATCGCCTGCTTCATGCCACGCACGAGTGCGTTGGCGTCGCCGCCTGCGGTGACCATGCGGAGGCCTTCGCGGAAGAGTGCCTCGGCGAGGACGGTGGAGGTGGTGGTGCCGTCGCCTGCTTTGTCGGAAGTCTGGCTTGCGGCCTCCTTGACGAGCTTGACGCCCATGTTTTCGTTCTTGTCGCGGAGTTCGATCTCCTCGGCAACCGTCACACCGTCTTTGGTGACGCTGGGGCTTCCCCAACCCTTATCGAGAACGGCGTTGCGGCCGCGGGGCCCCAACGTGCTCTTGACGGCATTGGCGAGCTTCTCCACGCCGGTCAACAAACTCTGCCGGGCATCCGCATCAAAGGCCAACTGCTTAGCCATGTTTCAAAATCTCCGTGATCGCTATCGCAAAAGTTCAGCCTGCAGGGACCGCGCGACACGCCGTCCCCGGGCCCACAACCAACCCCAAGCAACAAGAACAATGCCAGCCGCCCCGTCCTGCTCAGTTTTCGCTATCAGACACAAGTATTGTATCGGAATGGCCTTGTAAAACACGACCTCTTCGGCCTGCCGCAGAAATCCTGCCACTGTGGCAGCCGCCCTCTCGGCACCTGCCATTCATAGAGCGTTTGCCCCCCCGCCACCGCGTTGGCCGCTACTCCCGATCGTCCGGGCCGCCGCGACGTCTGCTGATGAATACCACCGCAAGCACGATAGCGATCGGCACTGCGAGAAACAGCAGCATCGCACCAATCACGACCCACTCCCAGCCACTCGGCATCAAAAACGCCAAACTCATGCCATGCTCCCGTTCACGAACCGACGACTAAGTTCCGCCTCGGAACATGATATCAGTTGATGTCCGAGCCGTAGAAGGCCGCCGCTGCCGCGACTGCGCCTGCCACGCCTTTTTTCTCAGATAATTATATTTATAGCTTCGAATACCTTCGCAGAAACGCGTTCAGCAACGTTAATATGCGGAAATTTCCCATATTCATCACATCCCCTTGTCTCTATAATCTGAATTGATGGCCTCGGACGTTCAGGCAGCGGAGTCGGTCGGTGCCTCCGTTTAGCCCACAGCGTCCCGGCGAAGCTGCATGTCGACCGAAAGGCAGGGTGCGTCATGATTACGATCACGAAAGTCGGACGAGCCGCGTTGGTGCCCAGCATCTTCATGATGATGTTCCTCAGCGGCTTACCCGCTCTGGCCGCACAGCAGGAAGCGAAGCCCGCCCCGCTGTTCGACGACCTCGGCGACCATCATCATCGCATCTCGACGGACGAACCGCTTGCCCAGCAGTACTTCGATCAGGGCCTGACGCTGGCGTATGCCTTCAATCATCTCGAAGCGATCCGGAGCTTCGAAGCAGCAGCCGAGGTCGACCCGCAATGCGCGATGGCATGGTGGGGTGTGGCCTTGGCGCACGGGCCGAACATCAACAAGCCGATGAGCGCCGAGGAGGGCCGGCTGGCTTACGCAGCCCTGGAGAAGGCGAAGGCGTTGGCGGAGCATGCGTCGCCGCGTGAACAGGCTTACATCGCTGCACTGGCGAAGCGGTATGAAGCCGACCCGCCTGAAGACCGCGCCCACCTCGATCGCGCGTATGCCGAGGCCATGGCGGAGGTCGCACGTGCATATCCGGACGACCTTGATGCCCAGACGCTTTACGCCGAAGCAGCGATGGACACCATGCCCTGGGACTACTGGGAAGAAGGACGCGAGGAGCTGAAGCCCGACGCTCGGCAGGTTCAGAGCGCCCTGGAGGAAGTGCTCAAGCGCAATCCGGATCACCCCGGGGCGAATCACCTCTACATTCACCTCGTGGAGGCGGGCCCGCGGCCGTGGACAGCTGAGGCCATGGCCGACCGACTTCGCACGCTGGTGCCCGGGGCGGGGCATCTGGTGCACATGCCCGCGCACATCTATGTGCGCATCGGTCGTTATCACGATGCGGTGGAGGTGAACCACGATGCGGTCGCGGCCGACGAAAGCTACATCACGCAGTGCCGGGTGCAGGGGTTCTATCCGCTGGCTTACTATCCGCACAACATGCACTTTACGTGGTATGCGGCCATCCTCAGCGGGGAGGGCGACACGGCCATCAAGGCTGCCCGCGAGGTGACCGAGGGCCTGCACGCTCACGACGGTTTGCATGAGCCGGAGGAACTGCCCGAAGGGCCGCGGTTCGATCCGATCATCACGTTTACGCTGGTGCGGTTCGGTCAGTGGGAGCAGTTGCTGGATGAGCCGACGCCGCCCGCAGCCGAGGTGTATCCCGCCGCGATGGATCATTACGGACGGGCAATGGCGCACCTCCGCACAGGCGATCTGGAAGCAGCGAAGCAACACGCTCGCCGGCTGGCTGCCATTATCGAAACCGACGAAGCGAAGGCTGCGGAGGAAGGGCTGTTCGGCCACACGCAGATGCGGATTGCGCATCAGATCGTTCAGGGAGAATTGGCCGCTGCTCAGCAACAGCACGACCAGGCGATCGAACATCTGCGACAGGCGGTGGCGCTCGAGGACGGGGTGCCTTATATGGAGCCGCCTTACTGGTACTACCCGGTGCGTCAGACGCTCGGCCGGGTGCTGCTGGAAGCGGGGCAGCCCGTGGAGGCGGAGCAGGCGTTTCGGCAGGACCTGGTCAAGCATCCGCGGAACGGCTGGTCGCTGCGGGGCCTGAGCGACGCACTGGCAGCCCAGAACAAAGCGGACGCTTCAGCGATGGTCCAGCAGCTTTTCGAAACCGCATGGCAGCACGCGGACGTTGAGATCGAAGCCGCGACCTTCTAAGCGGGGCTTGCCTCTGACGAAATGCGAGGGGGACCGCGCCTAGGGCCGGGGCTATGTGCTGCGATTGTCGAAGGCGTGGGGGGGAAACCCTACGCGCCGGCGGGGTTGGCCGGTACAATGGGCGGCCTAGTTTGTTGACCGTGCTTATCTTGCGAGGCTTGCCCCCGGTGACTCAGACCAATGCCACGATCGCCCGTCATGACCAGTTCATGACGCTCAACTACCCGCGTTTCCCCGTGACCATCACCGAGGGCCGCGGTAGCTGGTTGACCGATTCGCAAGGCGGCAAGTACCTCGACCTCTTCGCAGGCTTTGGCGCGGGCATCCTGGGCCATTGCCATCCCGACCTCGTGGCTGCGGCGACGAAGCAGCTCAACAAAGTCTGGCACGTGGGGAATCTGCTTCATACCGAGCCGCAAACGCAGCTGGCGGAGCAGATCGCGGAGAAGGGCTTCGGCGGCCGCAGCTTCTTCTGCCACAGTGGGTCCGATGCGAACGAAGCAGCCTTCAAACTCGCTCGCCTTTACGGGCAGGGCAAACGCCACAAGATCATCGCGACGCTCGGCTCATTCCACGGCCGCGGGTTCGCTTCGATGATGGCGACGGGGCAGGACAAAGTGCGGGCCGGCTTCGCGCCGTACCTGCCAGGCTTCGAGCATGTGCCTTACAACGACATCATCGCCACCGCCCGGGCGATCGACGAGCAGACCATCGCGATCATCGTCGAACCCATCCAGGGCGAAGGCGGCGTGCAGGTGCCCGACCCCGACTACCTCCGCGAACTTCGCCGGCTTTGCGACGAGCATGATCTGCTGTTGATCTGCGACGAAGTCTGGACCGGCTGCGGGCGGACCGGGCGATGGTTCGGCTATCAACACTTCGACATCGAGCCGGACATCATGACGCTCGGCAAAGCCGTCGGCGCCGGCATGGCCGTGGGCGTGATGACCGCCGGGCCCAGATGCGCCGAGCTTTATGATGCCCGCAAGCAGGGCGCGGTCCGCCACGCCACCACGCTCGGCGGCAACTGCGTCGCCATGGCCGTCAGCCATCGCATGTTCGAAGTCATCGAGCGCGACAACCTGCTGGAGCGGGCGACCACGCTCGGCGAAACGGCCATGCAACGGCTGCACGACTTCGGCCGCCAAACCGGCCTGCTGCGGGAAGTGCGAGGCAAGGGGCTGTTCATCGGCGCGGAGATGAACCTTGAGACGAACGCGATCGAGGACGCCGCCACGGTCGTCCAGCGTTGTCTTGGGGAGGGCCTGTTGCTTTGCGCCGCTCAGCAGGGCGTGATTCGTCTTGCGCCGTCGTTGACCGTGACCGAGGATGAACTCGACCAGGGGCTGACGATTCTTGAGCGGGTATTGAAGGCTGAGGCAGCCTGAGGATGAGCCAGACGATGACCACAGCACGATCACCATTGCAACGACTGCCACGCTGGGCCCGCACGGCCTGCGCGCTCGGGCTGCTCATCACGCTGATCGGTTGCGAAACGGCCCCCAAAGCCGACGGGCCCAGTGAAAACGTTCGCCTGGGCGATCTGCGAACGCCGCCTCGCCACGCCACGCTCGACAACGCATTCCCCGACAGCGAAACGGCCCTCAACATGGCCGTACCCGACCGCCTGCAGCAGCCGGTGCTCGACGGCTCCCTACTCGGCAGCACAAGGGTGCTCACGCCCGGGCTCGATGACGACGATGCTGACGAGGAAACCGCAGCACAGCAGCGGGCGGAGCAGGAACGCCAGGCAGCAGAACGCGCCATCGCTGAGCAGGCCGAGGCCGACCGCGAGGCGGCCCGAGAAGCGGCGGAGCAGGCAAGACCGCCTCGCCGTGTCACCATGCGATTGATGGTTTTTGAGCATCCTGATCCGCGGGTGGCCAGGGCGACGGATATGCTCGCGGGCACACTGCCCGAGGCAGAGGAGCAGGCGTGGCGGGAGAACGGGTTCGTCGTGGGCGAACTCGACCGTCGCCGATTGCCGCTGTTCCTGGCGAACCTGCCGCGATCGCTTTCGATTGACGTTTCCACGCTGCATCGGGTGAACGCCTACTGGCCTTTGACGTTAATCGACCATCTTCGCGGGCCTCAATACGTGAATGTGGCCGATGCGGCGGGTGACATCGAAGCCCATCGGCTGGTAGGCGGCAAGTTCCAGTTCCTTATCAAACTGGTGCCTTCGGTCGATCGGGATCGTAAACAGATCTACCTGGACCTGCTTCCGCACCACAAGGGCGTCCGGGCGGAGTTGTTGCCCCGGTCGCCGCGTGATCGTGTGCTCGACGGCACGAGCTTCGACAACCTGCGTTTCTACCATCCGCTGAGCACCGAACGCGTCTGGATTTTCGCCGCCGACCTCCCCCTCGAACCCGCCGAGGACGAAGCAGAGGGCGACGAGGCAGACGGAGCCGCCGAGCCTGAGCCGATCAAACTCGGCCATGCGATGTTGCAGGGGCAGCATCGGCGTCAGCAGGTGCAGATCGTCCTGCTGGTCATCTCCGACTGATTCAGGGCCGGGGGGAGGATTGCACTTTCAAGCGCGTGTGCCACTGTCACGCTCGGGGGCGGTGACCTAAGATGTCAGCCTATGTCACCTGATTCTGAACATCCGAAAAACTCGCGACGCCGCCGCCGCGGCCGCCGGCGGCAACGCATCGGCACGGGCATGATCCGCGTGCTTCCGTCCGCCTTCACGCTGGCGAACCTGCTCTGCGGATTCGCCGCGATCTTTTACGCCTCCCGCATGCCAGGCGTCGACCGCCTCTTCCCCGATACCACCCCTCTCACGCTCGCCGCCAGCCTCATCTTCCTCGGCATGCTGTTCGATGCACTCGACGGTCGCGTCGCCCGGATGACCCGCCAGACGTCCGAACTCGGCGAACAACTCGACTCCATGGCCGACATGGTCACCTTCGGCGTCGCGCCCGCCTTCCTGGTCATTCAGATGGCGGGAATCGGCGCCCCCTTCTTCGGCCTCGAGGGGTTCGATACCTTCTTCGACCGCGGCGTCCTTGTCATCGCCGCCACCTATGTCGCCTGCTGCGCCCTCAGGCTCGCGCGGTTCAACATCGAGATCAACCTGCCCGGCGAGGCGGATCATCTTTCCTTCAAGGGCCTGCCCTCGCCCGCCGCGGCCGGCACCGTCGGCGCCCTCGTGCTCGTGCACGAATCACTGCTCGTGGGCATGTCACTGGAGTTTCTCGATCTCGCCAAGGCCGCCGTGGTTGCGATGTTGGCGATCGTGCTGCTCACAGCCATCGCGATGGTTTCGACCATGCGCTACACGCACCTGCTCAACCGCTACGTCCGCGGCCGCGCCCCGTTCGCTTACCTGGCGACCGCGGTGATCCTGATGGTGCCGCTGCTCGTGTTCCCGCAGATGACGCTCGCCATCGCTTTCACCGTTTACGCGCTTTCCACGCCCAGCAGCTTGCTCTATGCCAAGCTCCGCAACCGCACCACGCCGAACGTCCTCGCCACGCCGCTCGACGAAGCGCCAGACAGCGTCGACCCCGCACTGGAATACACCACCCAGGCCGACGAACGCGCCTGACCCCACATACCCCGGCCCTTGGCGCGGTTCCCTCAGCAGGCATCACCGCGAGCGTGGCACCGCTTTACGTTCGCCGTTTTCTTCAAGCCACAGGTGCGCTTCGGGAAGTTGACCGCGCTCAAAATAGCGAATCTCGGCTTTGGTGAACGGCTTGCAAAAGTGCGCCATGCCCTCCTGCCAACGTTTCTCGCCCACCATCGCGATGCGTTCGACGTCGCTGAAGTGCTTCGCGTCGAACTTGATATCTTCCCAGAGGGCACCCATATCCCACCCCGCAAAATCGTCCATGACCACAAGGATACGAATTTTGCCGTGCTCAGCGACGGCTCGCTCAACCTGCGGCACAAACTGCTGATAGTCGGCCCGGCTCAGCTTGCCGGTGACGTGAACGGTGATGGTTTTGCCGCGTTTTTCTTCAGCAAGCTGAACAGTCATGAACGTTTCTCCGTTAGGACGTCAGAAAATGATGACGCCGATCAAACCAAGGATTGCAACTCCGATGCCGAAGACGCCGAGCACGATCGCGATGATGCTCATGATGCCGCCCCCGACCTTCGGCGAGACACTGATAGCCAAGCCCACAATGCCCAGTCCCGCCGCAGCCAACGCCGCGATCAGGCCCAGGATCGGACTCCCCGTAAAGGTGGCCAGGTAGCTGCCGATTGCACAAATGATCGCAATGATCGCGACGATGCCTGTCCGCGCATCATCCTTGGGCCGGGTCGAGTGTGTCTGATTGGCCATAACTGCCGCCCTCCTTCTCGCGTTCATACTAGAGCTGGCAATCACACCCCTGCCCTGCGGGTAAACCCCAACCTATCTCTAGGGAGGCTGCTCCGGGTGCCAAGCAGACGTGTGCTTGTCAAGCGTCGACAGCTAATCTAAACTCCTCACGTCCCAGCCGGAGTGGCGGAATTGGCAGACGCGAAGGATTCAAAATCCTTTGGCCCTTGCGGGTCGTGTGGGTTCAAGTCCCACCTCCGGCATTGCGTGAGAATGCACAAAAACACCTTTATTTACAGTGTTTTTGCGACTTCCCGCATCCTGAATCAGTTCGGCGGGATGGACACGTAGGGACTCACTATCACGGGTTGGGACCGTGGTTCGTGTGTCTATTTGTGTGTCAGTCGATACGTCCCCATCCGTCCCCGTTGCCGCCGTTTCGACCGATTCAGGCGTAAGAAATCGCGGCAGATGGTCGGCAGCTTCCATCACCGGCAACGCCCCCGCATCCGTGTACGTAGTTGCCGTCAACTTCATATCGCTATGCCGCATGAACGACATCGCGATGCGTGCCCCGACCTTGCCACGGTGAAGGTTCGTGGCGCAGGTATGCCGGAGGGCATGAAAGTCAGCGCGTCGCCCCTGACGATCCTCAAAAGGAATGCCCACCTTGCCCAGGTCACGCTTGAACGTATCCATTCGCGGGACGAGCCGATGGAATACCCGCCGACTCGGTGAGACACCGTCCGGCTTGAGCTTTCGCAGGGCGTCGGCCAGCTCATCGGTGAGCGGAAGAAATGCCCGCTTGCCGTTTTTTGCGGTGGATGCCGGGACATCAACGAACGGCTTCGGAGATTCCAGGTGCACATCATCCCACAGCAAATTGCGAAGCTCTGAACGCCTCAAGCCCGTATGCGCTGCAGCCAGGTAAACCACCCGCCGCCGCCCCGCTACTTCCAGAAGCCGCCGCATTTCGTCGTCGGTCAACGCTCTGCGTTTGCGTGTCTCCTTCCCGGCAGTCGTCACCTTGAGGCCCGGCAAGTCCAGCACGTTCGTTACGAGACGCCCGTTTGCCTTCATCCAGGCAAGAAGTCCCCGTGCAGCGTCCAGGTAGTCGTTGAGCGTCTTGGGCGCCTTGTCGTGCTGGATCGCTCGCCACGAGACGAAGGAATCGACGGAAACATCACGGGGCTGATGCCAGTCGCATTCACGAATGAGCTTGCTTACCCGCAGTTTCACAGCACGCCAGTACCGAGCCGCCCGGCCCTTCGCTTGCAAGTCTGCGATGAAATCCGCCAGGTGATCCGCAAGGGGCTTTGAAGCGGCGTCTACCAGTCGTTTCGGCAAGGCGATGCCTGCACGCTCGTACTCAGCTTCCTTCACCAGTTCATCGAGCTTCTGCAAGGCGACCCGCTTATCCGCTGTGTGAAGCGCAACGTCAGTCGGCTTCCGGTCGCCGTCAAGCCTGTACCGACCACGCCACAACCGGGCGACCTTCACCCTGCCACCTCTGCGACGACGCGGTTTGTAAACGTGCCTCTGCATCACACACGCCTCCCAGCATCAAGGAATGAATGAACTGCCGACTCAGGAATCAGCACCGCACGCAACGACGCCGGCCGCCGAAAGTCCAGGTGCCCACGCTCGCACAACCTCCGGACCGTCTTCGTAGACACGTTCAGAATTTCAGCCACCTCGTTCACACGCAACATTCTTCCGCCATCGGAAACACTCATTTTTTCCGCTCCTTTTTCATACGATCCTGCGACTTCTTCATTGCCTGTTCCCACTCTCGGCGCGGGGCACGAAGCACCATCTCAACCGGCCCGTCATCGTCATGAACAACGAAGCTGTCGGCCTCCTCGTCCTCGCCACGTATCACCCAGCCCTTGACGAACTGCCTGATCTGCGTGGGCAGGGCCTTGAGACGCACAAACTCAACGTAATCAGTTTCAAGCCGTTCCTCGCACAAACGCTCGATCACCTGGCTACGGCTTTCAACCGTCTCCTTGGCGATGGCGTCGATGCGAGCACGAAGCTTGCCGTCCATCGAAATTGCGATTTTGTCCTTCATGACCAAACAGTACCCATATAGTCATACCATGTCAATACCCTGTTCAGAATGGCGCATTTCCATCGCTACGACTGACGCCCGCACCGCGTAACGGCGAGGCCCGGCGTTTGCCGCGTTTGTCGATGAATCCCCGTTCGACCAAGTAGGCCCACACGATGGGACGCGCTTCGGCTTCCAGGTCATCCGCCAATTCCGCATCAGGTACAGCGTCGAGCAGTGAATCGGCCATCAAATCCCGCCACACATCCTCAAGCTGCAACCCGCCATGCACGCAGATGTCCTCAAGCGTGGGCTTCACGCAGCGATCCAGCCAATCGCGGAACCCTTGGAGCGTGCTTTCCTTCCGGCGCTCGCGCACCTGCACCGGATCAACGCCGCCCAGCAGATCGGCGTACCACTCAACCAGCGGCCGACGGCTTCGCTTCTGCCCGTTCTTCTCCCGAAACTCGAACGCCCCGATTAGAAGCCGCCATGATTCGACACTCACATTCTCGCCCGCTTCGAACAACGCACGCGCCACCTGAACCGCACAATCACCGGTGAACTCGACCTCGTAACGCTCCCACTCGCCAATCCGAGCCTCGCCCGTTTCAAGCCCCTTGTCATAGCAGCGACCGAAACGCCCGCTCCCCTCATCGCCACGCTTGCCCATGTACAAAGTCCGCCCGACAACCACGTCGCCTTCTTCTTCCTCATTGCTTCGATGCCGCCTTGCCCCGCACATTTCACCAGCCCGACAGGACTGCCGCATCCGCTCCCAAAGTCCCACCGGCTTATCCTCGCTTCGGAAGTCTGCCCGGAGGTCGATTCGTTTGCAGGAGAAGCCCTCCCACATGATCGCCCAAAGCAACGCGCGCAACCGTTCCTGAGTCGTGACAGTGCAGGCTTTGCCCGGGAGTTCGACACAGCAATGCGTCGCCATCCCCGGTTCGTCCGGGTCGTACATGATTGCCACGCCTTCCAGGTGGCGCTCGCTTTGTTTGTAGAAGTAACGGCCGCCGCCTTCTTCGCCCGGTCCGAACTCATCGCGAATCAGAGCGCGTATCACGTCCAGGCGTTCCCGTGGGCCTGTGAGGCGCAGCCAGTCGATGCCTACTGCGACGCTGACGTCGTCCCAGAGGCCCGAATGTCCATTTGCCCCCCCTACTAGCAATGGGGGGATACGGACATCGGCCGCCCCGTAAGGCAGACCATCGGCGGGAGCGGCGGGGGGGGGGGGG
>JBBDRF010000014.1:29871-56073 GCA_040905565.1 Phycisphaeraceae bacterium
CGGCGTAGCCGGGACGCCCGCCGACCGCCGCCGCTCCGCCGCCAGTTCCGCACCACTCGGCTCAACGTCTGCTATTCCAACCTTCTGACGATGATGGCTCATTGAAAATACTCCCAAGAGAAACGCTCGCACCGACGCCACCCGCCGTTCGTGGGTGACACGGACGGCCCGACGCGGTCCGCTGGCGGCGGTTCGTCGGGGCCCGCGGCATCGGCTCGCCCCCCACCCAGGTTGTCCGAGCGGAGGCTTGCCGAGCCTGCGTTGAGCATGGAAACCCGCCATCCGAAGCCGATGCGGACGGCCCACGTCGCCGACGCCTACCCAACGAACCGCCGCCAGCGGCCCGGAGCATATGCACGCACGCGCCGCCGCTCATCGCTGCCCCTTCCCGATGCACGTCCCGCGTGCAAATCGGTTGGCAACGTGACGAGCTTGGCCGATGCGTCCCGCCTTCACTTCCCATAGCCTTTTGTGGTGACGCTGGCGTTTCGCGCTCATCGCGTGATCGGAGATGCGCACACATGCCGTTGGCCGTCGATCATGAGACGCCGACAAGTAGACGCTGCGACCGTCACGGCTCGCATAGAGTTTTTTCACACGCCAGCCGCCCGCCAAGATCGCATCCCGTAAGATCGGCCACGCTTCCCGCTCGAACCATTCAACCGTCCGCATCGCCGCTCCCTTCGACGAGGCGCAGCACCGCACGACGCACCCGGTCCGGGAGCGTTGGCCATGCGGCAATGACGCGGTTAAGCGATGCATCGCGTGTGTCTATCTGTGTGTCACCCCCCGCTGACGGTGCCATGAAGGCCGTTTTTCCGGTGGGTTCAAGTCCCACCTCCGGCATTTCCCCTTGTGACACCCCCTTCACCACCGCGATCACCATGATCTGCCATGGCGGTCGCCGCTGCGCTGTTGCCACTGAGCACGCATCAGCCAACGGCACCATTCCGCCGCGCCCAAGCCAACAAAAAAAACGGGCCGCCTTTGTGGGGCGACCCGTTCGTTAGCTGATGTTTTACGACGCTTATCAGGATTGGCTGCCGAGCCAACGCAGGAGCTGGTCGACGTGGTCGATCTGCCCCATCGGGAACTCTCCGAGGGGGACGTCGGCCGTACCAAATCTCGAGAGAGCAGCCACCAGTTCGCCCGGCATGGACGTCGGGCCGGAGCCCATCGTGCTGGTGCCCAAGTTCCACGAGGGGTCATCCTCGCGATCGTTGGTGACCGAATCGTGCGAAAGCAGGTTAGCGGCGCTGCCATGGTGGTTGAGACCAAGCACGTGGCCGAGCTCGTGAGCGATGACATTGGACAGTGCTCGCGAGTATTCATTGAGCTTGTCGGCCGTATCGTTCGCCAGTGACAGCCCACTAAAGGTCTGGGTCGGAATGACCGCGTCGAGCCCCTTGTCCATGTTTGCCACGCCGATGTCTTGGGCGAGGCCGTAGTAGCGGGGCGTTTGTGGCATGTCGGCCTCGCCGACGAAGATCGTGGTGAAGTCGACGCCGGCTTGCATGCCCGTGTACGTTTCGGGGTCGAGCACGGTGAAGAAGATCCCCGAGTCCGCATTATCGTAGACGCTGAAGTCCGCGGCACTCTCGATCAACTGGACGTTGAGCTGGCCGAGGGGATGATCTTCGGGCGTGTCGCGGTAGATCTCGAGGATGTTGGGCATGATGCCGTTGATCGCCACGTTCTGGAACGCCCCGCCATGGATGAGCGTCTGGTCGAGAGTGGGGATGCCGTCGACCGTAGGATCCCCGGAGATACCGGCGAAACTGGCATCGAGCAAGGTGGAATCAAAGCTGGCAAACTCAGTATCCGCGACCGTACCGTCGCCGTTGAGGTCCATGCGGGTGGACATGCCACCATCGAAGTTCACGTAGACCAGCTGACGCGGGTCGTTGTAGCCAAGCTCGTTGCCCCGCGTGTTGTTCGGATCGGTCTGATCCTGAAGGACATTGGAGATGTACCCGAGCTGCGCGTCCTCCGGCATCGTCGAGATCTGGCCGTCGTCGTTACCGTCGAGCATGTCGTCGGTGCTGGCCATGTTCAGCGTGAGGGTGTAGTTCGGGCTTCCACCGCTGGCAGCCGGGCCGAGGTTAAGCGGGGAGACGACGATGAAGAAGTCCAGATCGTGCTCCTGACGCCCGTCCTCGTTGGCGGCATCCAGCAGGCCGTCGCTGCCGAGGAGGTCCAGATCGGAACCCATCGCCGCTTCGAGCGACGGCAGTTCCACAGCCTGGAAGGCGGAGTTATCCAGGCCGAACTCGTAACGGGTCAGCAGCTCGAAGGTGTCCTCCACCAAGGCGACGGCGTAAGGATCGTCCGGATCGAAGTCAGGGTCGAACGGATCGGCTAGCTCGGTGTAGAAGAAGGAATCGGGATCGCCCTGATGATCGCGAAGGAAGAGGCCCATCGAAACGGGCACGTCGGCCTGGAGATCGACGGAGAAGAAGTCGTACGCGTTGGCGTTGAAGTGGTAGACATCCGAGTCGCTGGGCCCCATGAAGGCGCTGCTGATGTTGACGGTGGAGAAGTCTTCACCGTCTTCGAGGGCGTCCATGAACGGGCCAGCTTCGAGCGCTTCCTCGAAGTCGTTGGCGACATCGGAGCCGATGAATTCGGTATCGTCCTCGTCGATCTGGATGAAATCAGGAGCGTAGAGGGCCTGGATGAAGCGGGCGAGGCCGCCTTCGGTGCCGTTGTTGTCGCCGTCGAGGATGGTGCCGTAGGGGTCCATCTCGAAGCTTGTCACCGCTTCACCACCGAATGCGGCTTCCAGCGTGTGCCCGCCGTCGTTGGTGGGATTTCGGAAGATGGACCGGCCGCCCGAGCTGTCGAAGACTGCGGGAACGGTGCCGTCGCCGCCGCCTGAGAGATCGACCTGCAGCTGTTCGTTGGTGAAGCCGCCTGGCTGGCTGATGGTCAGCACGCCGTGGGTGTTACCACTTCCGTCGGTCTCGAGATGATAGACGAGTTCAACGTCGTTAAGGATTTCCTGCGTTTCGAAGTCACGCACCGTCACCGTGCCGAGCACGTCATTCAGGTCGGTGACGTTTCCGTTGCCGTTGTGGTCCTGACTCAGCACGAGCGAGCCCGTGTTGATCGTTTCGCTGAAGACGATCTGGAACTTGCCGTCGTCGACAATGGAGACGCTATCGACGCGGGGGGCGCCGACGGCGTCGCTGTAGACACGAGCCGAGGCGTTCGTGTTGAACTTGAAGGTTTCGCTGCCGTTGAGGCGACCGATGCCGTCGGCGGCGGCAAGGACGCTGTCGCGGGCGATGTTGTCGCCTTCGACATTCGCGCTCCCGCTGGAGAGGACCTGACCGTTGACGTTCAGGCTGCCGATGGTGCTGGTCAGCAGGCCACCCGCCTCCGCATCGTCAACATAGGTCGCGGCACGGTTGGGGCGGTCCAGTTCGTAGCCGACGTACGCACGGGTATTGTCGACGAGGTTCGGGCTACCGGCGGCGACGGCGTTGTTCATGCTCGGCAAAACGCCGGCGGCGAAGACACTGCCGACCATGTTACCGCGGACCATTGCCCGACCGATCGAGCCGCCGAAGATCACGTCGTCGGCGGTGTTGTAGACGCGGTCACTGCCGAGCGAGACGCCCGAGCTGATGACCGAGTCGGTCATGTTGTTCACCTGGATCATGCCCAGTTCGGTGCCGGCTGCGATGAGGCCGCGGTCAACGTCGTTGAAGCGGGCCGAGCGGATATCCAGATTGCCCGCCAGCGTGCCCTCGTGGGTGCCGCCGACGTTCACGTTGTTGATTGAGCCGTCGACATAGATGCTCGATCCGCTGGCCGTGCCTTCGCGGATCTGGAGCATGTTCATGTCGCCATCGACTTGAATGTCGGCGTCGCTGCCGAGGTCACCCCGCAGGCTGAAGCGGTTAAGCGAGCCGGCGTGCAGTTCGCCGTTGAAGCTGCTGTTGATCGACAGCGAGGAAAGGTCGTTGGCCACGGTGATGGAGGCACCATCGAGCACGTCACCGTGGATGTCGAGACGGTTGACGTTCCGGGCAATGAGCACACCATCGAAGCTGGCGTCGTCGCCGCTGACACGGAGGCTGTTGAGGTCATCGCTGACGAAGATGGTCGAGCCCGGCAGCACGCTTCCGTCGACATTGATGGAATTCACATCACGCCATGCCTGGAGGCTGCCACCAAAGTCGCCGTCGATGTTCATGCTGCGGATTTCACCGGCTGAGACGATCGAGCCGGTGAAGTTGCCGTCGACGCTGACGTTGCTGAAGCCGCCGAGTCCAGTTGCCACGAGCCTGCCATCGAAGTCCCGCGGCATGTCGGGGTCGTTCGGCGTGGGCACCGTGATCTGCACACGATTGAAGCTGGAAGCGGTGATGCCGCCGAGCGCGGTTTCGCTTGCATCAAGGAACTCGCCGAAGACGGCGTTCGGTGCAGTGGTGGTGCCGAGCATTCGGCCGTTGATCGCGTCGTAGGCCATGTCCGCGATGCGAGCGGCATTGATGGTACCGGTCTCACCGGTCGCGCTGGCGGTGACGAGCCCGTTGGCTGCACTGCCGAGGTTGATCCGCACGATGTTGTTGAAGCGGGCGTCGACACCGATGAGTTGTCCGGCGTCGGCATCAAACTCAATGCTCTTGATGTCCAGGTCGCCGTCGCCCGCATCGGAGACCACCTGGCCGAACTCCTGCACAAAACGCCCTTCATCGGCGGTGTGGGCGAAGATGCGGCCGTCGGTGGTGACGGTGTAAACAAGGTTGTTCGCTTCATCGACGGTGATGTCGGCCACGCTGCTGCCGAGCAGCTTGCCGTCCGCATCGAGCAGCGGCAGTGCCTGGAGGAAGCGATAATCGGCGTTGAGATCGTTGACATCGATCTGGCCAAGCACCGGCGCGTTCTGCACGCCCGGGCTGGCGTAGAACGTGCCGCCGACGCCTGCGGTCAGGTCGTAAGCGTAGGTATCGGCGGGGTCACCGCTGATGTCGACCGCGAACGCGTTGAGGCTGGAATCGAGGATCTGACGAACCGAGATGTGGACAACGTCGGTGCCGTCGGCCGGATTGATGGAGATGATCTCGTTGCCGTCGACCGTGCGGTTCATCGCGAGGATACGGCCTTGGTCGTCGAAGCCGATGCCGAGGATGTCGGTATCCGCCCCATCGGGCAGTTCAACCCCGAACAGGTCCGTCGTCTGCAGCCCGTTGCTGACGGTGTTGGTCAGGTCGATCTCAATGAGTCGATCTTCGCCGCCGACCTTCTGGATGGCGTGCACGATGCCGTTGGACGCGACCGCGAGGCCGCCGAACTCGTCGGTGATGGGCGTCACGGTTTCGGGATCGGCACCGGCATCGAGCAACGCGGGCAGGCTGCTGCCCGTGACGCCGGGGTTGACCGCTCGGAGGAGGCCGTCGCCGACCGCTGTGAAATCGATTTGTGCCAGGGCGGCACCATCATCGAAGTGGTTCAACGTGCCGCCACCGTCGCGATCGCTGAGCAGGGCGTACAGCGTGCCGCCGCCTTCGGGGCGGCTGAAGTCGACCATCGGCGAGAAGGCGATGTGGTCGACGCTGTTGAAGTAACGGTTGCCGGTGTCGCTGGCGGTGAATTCGCCGACGACGCTGGTGGCGCCGGTGTCGGGGTTGATCTGCACGAGGCGATCGGGCACCGCGTTGAAGCCGTAGAGCTGCGTTCCGCCGGCGTCGTTGCGAACGCCGAGCACCTGGTCGCCTTGAGCGGCACCGCCGAGGGCGTAGATGGCATCGGGGTCAGCGTCACTTGCACCCGGGCGGCTGTAGTAAACGCTGTCGGTGGGGTCATCCAGATCGACCAGGATGCGATGGGTCTGACCGTCGGCATTGTTCTGGGCGATCAGGCGGCCGTCGCTGTCGAAGCTGATGCCTCGCACGTTGGTGTTCAGCCCGTCGATCTCGATGAGGCCGAGGTCGGCGGCACCGACGGTCTGGCCGTTCTCATCGCGATCGAGTCGGAACAGGCGTGTGGCATCGCGTGCAAGACCGTCAACATCGTCCGCAACCACGTAGAGCGTGCGCTCGGTGGGGTCGCTTTGGCTGGTCCGGAACGCCATGCCGTGGATGTTGCCAGGAATCGTGAACTCGGGGTCTTCCTGCTCAGCCGAGAGGCCGGAGATGTAGACGGTGGAGTCCAGATCGGCGTCGCTGGTGTCGCCGATGATGAACATCAGTTCGTTGTCGGTGGCGTTGAGATGTTCAACACCGACGGCGAAGCGGAGCAGCGGCGTGCCATCGGGGGCGATGACAGCATTGAGCTGCGTTCCGGGAATTTCGGCCATCGCGGAGTTGTTGACGTTCAGCGGCTCCAGTTCGCCGTCGACTTCCACTTCCGCGACGTTCTCGCCGTTGATGAAGATGCCGAACGCGTCGATCAACTGTGAGTCGACGAAGTCGGGGTACTCCATCGAGCCCCATGCGACGTCAAAGTAGACCGTGTCGAAACCGGCTTGCAGATCAAAGTTGACGGTCAGGGCGCTGACGTCAAAGAAGTCGGCGTCAGTGAAGCCGGAGACTTCGGCCAGCCTTGAGTAGTAGGTGAAATCGTCGATCGGGTCGATCGGCTCGTCGGAAAAGGCCGTTCCGACGTGCGTGTTGTCGATCTCGAACGGCGCATCTTCGTAGTCGCGGACGTCGCCGGTGCTGAGGACGACACCGTTGCCGATGCCGTAGATGCCGGCGGTGTTGTTGTAGACACCGGTCGAGCGGGCGCCGGTGGCCGCGTCGAAGTGAGAATCGGCATCGATGGTGATGTTCGACAGCCCAGCAGGCGTGTCGGGCAGCAGGCCTGCCAACAAGTCGCTGCTGTTGCCGGTCGCGTTGATTTTGAGGCCGTAGGTTTCCGGATCGAACGTGAAGAGCGTGCCTTCGGACGTCGCGTCGGCGGTGTCCAGATCGACCTGGTAGAGGTACTGATCGAGGTCGCCGGCCGTTCGACCCGCCACGAGCAGGGTCTCCAGATCCGTGTCGTATTCCAGTGCGTTGATATCGATCACATCGTCACCGGCGACCTGGATGGTGCCCACGATGGTGGTGTCGGTGATCGATCCGTCGAATGCACGGTCCACACGGACGAGTTCGAAGTCGCCGCCCGCGGTCATGTCGACCATGTAGAACAGGTCGGTGGCGATGCTGGCGGTGCCGACGATCTGGTTGAAGGTGGTGTCAAAATCGTCGATGAAGTAGTAGCCGCTGTTTTCGACGGCGTAGATCAGGCCGTTGTCCACCGCAAGCGACTCAAGGTTGATGTGGCCATCAGCCAGCGCGCCGACGTTCACGACGGGCTGGTAGCTGTGGACTTCGGTTGTGGCGAGCAGGAGCGCGTCGTCGAAATCCATGCCGTTGAGCGTCAGCAGTTCTTCGGTGTAGCTGTCGACGACATCGCGGGGCGAATCCAGTTCGCTGCCGTCTTCGACATCGACATGGACGAGGCCGAGCACGTCATCGTAGTAGTAGGCGTCGCCGAGCGAGTTGAGGGCGAGCTTCTGGACCGAAGCGGCCAGATCGCCGGCGGCAACCGGGGTATCGGCAAGCGTCTGCAGCAGGCTGACGCCCGAGCTGTCAGCGATGTTCAGGCTGCTGACGTCGCCACCGATCATGAACGCGCCCGAGCCCTGGGTGTGCATTTCCATCGAGCGGACGTCACCGCCGATGCGGCCCGTCCAACTCGCGTCCTGCGCCATCGCATGGAAGACGAGGTTGTTCACGTCGCCATCGAGCCAGAAATCGGCGAGCCCGTCGTTGGTCGAGCCCAGGCTGATGCCCGCCATCTCAAGCCGGCCCATCGTGGCGTTGTCGGCGGCGATGATGCGGTCGACGGTGATGTCGCCAGCATCGGCGGTGGTTTCAATCGTCAACGTGCCGCGATCGTCGGTGTCACGAAGGACAAGGGCGTCGATCGTGCCGTCGCCGTTGAGATAGACGTCGACGGCTCCGTCGCCGCGAAGGTCAATATTGACCGTCTCGCCGTTGACGGTGAGGGTCAAGGGGTTGTCGCTGTCGACGGTGTGGTCAAGATCGGCGACGAGATCGAGGTCGGGCAGAACGTCGGCGAGGTCGTAGTCGATCTGCTGGATCGAGCCGAGGTTCGTGCCGTTGATGCGCTCGTTCTGGATGCCCGCGTCGGTGAGGATGCTCGAGTCGCCGTCGAAGCTGGCGAGATTGAGCATGCGGATATCGCTCTGGCCACCGGTTTGGCTGTCAATGACGCCTGCGTCGGCGAAGTCGCCGGCCGTGCCGGCATCGACACCTGCGGTGATGAAGGAGTTGACCGCGCCGGTGCCGTTGATCTGGAGGTTGTTGATTGAGCCGTGGTAGAGCGTCACGCCCGTACGGAGATCGTCACGGCCGGTGGCATCGTCCAGCGGCGAAATGCCATCGAGTAGATCGGCGATGGCGTCGGTGTCGACCACCATGCCCGCGGAGACGGACGAATCGGTCAGGCCGTCGTTAACCCGGAAGGTGCTGATGTCGCCGCCGGCTGCGATCACGGAGTTGCTCACGCTGTTGGCGCTGAAGCTGCGAAGCTCAGCCATGCGTGTGGTTTCGCGGTCGTCGCCCGTGCCGAAGGTGAGGTCGCGACCGGAGGCGGCACCGACCTGCACCATCGTGCGGTTGATGTCGCCACGGGCGCTGAAGTTGCTGAGGTCGAACGCGGTCGTGATGACCGTGTCGTGATCGGCATGACCGACGTCGCCCTGGAACTGCATCGAGCGGACTTCGCCGTTGACCGTGATCTGGCCGACCGTGTCGCCGTTGACGCGAAGGCTCGACAGGTTGCGACCGACCAGCAAGGTGGCAGGCGTGGCGTCGCCGAGCGCGTCGACGCCGAAGTTCCCGCCGACACTGAGTCGCGTGTCCGATGCGTTGGAGGTGATCGAACCGGTGAAGTTGTTGTTGATGCTGATGTTCGTATTGCGGGACTGGTACCCGCTGGTCAGATCGCCGGCCATGTCGCCGTGAATGTTGGCGCTGCTGAGCGTCCCGGCGTTGATGGCGGCACCGGCGTCGACATTGCCTCGCACGTCCAGACGGCCAAGTTCATTGAGCACATCGATGGCTGCCGTCGAAAGGATCGAGCCGTCCAGTCGAAGCTGACTGAGGTAGTCAGCTTCGATCGAGCCGCCGAGGTCGGAGCCGCTGATCTGGATGCGGCTGATCTCGCCGTGGTTTGCGGCCACGTCGCCGTGCAGGTCGCCGTTGCGGATGGAGATGCTTCGGATGTCGCCCATTGCGGAGCTGAGCGTATTGCCTGCGACGAAGTCGCCGTCGCGGATGTCGAACATGTTGATGTCGCGACCGACCTGCAGGTTTGCATCGAAGTGGCCGCTGCTGACGGAGAAGCGGCTGAGGTCGCCGCTGACGTGAATGTCGCCTTCGACGAGGTTGTGATTGCTCATCACCAGTTGCGTGGGCGTGTCGGCGCCGGCGGCAATCCGGACGCTGTAGAACACGCCGTCGGCGTCGGAGCCGTAGCCGTGAACGTTCGTCGCGACGGTGTCGGCCTCGGTCACGGCGATGGACTCGGTCGGGTCGCCCACGTTGATCTGGACGATGCGATCCTCGTCAGCATCGATCGCCATCAGCTTCATGCCGAAGCGGTCGGAGACGATGTCCATGCCCACGATGTCGGTCGCGGAGCCGTCGACTTCGATCTCGTCGATCACGGTCGTTGTGACCGCTGCCCCGGTTTGCCAGCCATCGAGTTCGACAAGCGTCGAAGCGGGGCCGCTGCCGTCATCGTCGTAAAGCACGGCGTAAAGCGTTTCGCGGCGGTCATCAAAGCTGATCGCTCGCACGGCCGGCGTCCCGGGAGCGGTGACCTGAGCGGCCTTGTCCAGCGTGCCGGCGGGTGTGAAGGCGAACATCGTCAAGTTGCCGCCGAGGCTGCTGCCGACGAGGTAGATGAGCCCGTCGTCAGGGTTGAAGTCCATCGCGTGGATTTCTTCGATGGGATCGCTGTTGCCGTCGAGCAGTTCGCCGACGAAGTCCATCGACCCGCTCGCATCCAGCTCGCCGTTGGGCAGGCGGTTGACGGCATAAAGTTCGTGAGTATCGGTGCCGTCGTTGAAGTGCAGCACGTAGATCTGGCCATCGGGGCCGACGGTAAGGGCGCGGACGTCGAAGAGGTCCGTCGGTCCGTCGAACAGACCGCCCACAGCGAGGCTCGGCACGGGCGGTGCGTTGAGGCCGGTGGCGTCGTCGGCGGTGACGCGTGCGTTGAGCAGGTCGCCTGCCACGAGCATGTCACCAACGATCTTGCCGGTCACGTTCAGCATCCGCATGTCGCCCAGCACGGTCACATCCATCGCCAGCACGCTGCCGGTGCTGTTGCGATCACGTCCGACTTCGAGCCGGCCGAGGTCGCCGTCGATCACCAGTTCGCCCGCGGCGTTGGGGTTGTCCGGGTCGCCGAGGCTGCCAGCGACGCGGATGTTGCCGACGTCCCCGAGAACATTGAACGACCCGGAGAACATCGTGCCGCCGAGGTTGAACATCCGCAGCGCGTCGCGGTTGGTTGCTTCGGGGGGGGTGATGGTGATGGAACCGGACAGGTCGCCGCCGATGTCGATGCGGTTGACCAGTCCGTGGACGATCAGGTCGCCGTCCATATCGCCTGCGATACGGAACATGGTCAGCCCGGCATCGGGGCCGCTGAGGTTGAGGACCGAGTTTTCGCCGAAATCGCCGTCGACCTGGAACCGCCGCATTTCGCCGGCGAGGTTGATGGTCGTCGCCAGCACGTCGCCGCCTGGCTGGAAGCGATCGATTCGACCTGCGGTGAGGACGAGATTGCGGATATCTTCAATGGTGGAGATGGTCCCGATCGCGCCGCCGACTTCAACGATGTTCGGCGAAAGGGGATCCGTCGCATCGATGCGGAAGCCGCTGAGGCTGTCGAGCGTCCGGTTCGCCGCGATATTCAAGTCCCGCAGCATGCCGGCGTTGGTGACATCGTCCACGGCAGATTCGTCGAGCGTGGTGTCGAAGAACGCGTGGAGGTCGTTGCCGCCGGTGATGGACTTGCCGCTGTACGGGTCGAATATTGCGCCTTCGTCGCTGAGGCGGACGGTGCGGTTGAAGTCCAGAATATCCAGCACATCGCCGTTGCCGGTCGCCTTGATGTCGCCGATCGAGGAGCGGGTGATGATGTTCGAATCCTGCAGGCCCAGTCCGCCAGCGGTGATGCTGTCGATGCGACCGCCTATGGTGCGGAAGTCACTACTGAGGATGCCGAAGCCGAGCGATTCGATGCTGCGGATTTGCAGCGCGACGAATTCGGAGCCGATGATGCCGCCGTTGCCGGTGATGCGGATTCGATCGATCGTGTAGACAGGTGTTTCAAAGGTGGATTCGCCGCTGTCCGGAATCAACCCGCCGCGGGAGAGCGGTCGCACCGACTCTGTATCGGAAGCGGTCCCGACGAACGTATCAACGATGGAGCCATCCGTCAGGGAGATCATGCGGATGCCGAAGCCGGCGTTGATGATGCCGCGGATGTCCGACCCGGCCGGCTGGCCCTGGTTGGTCAGCATATCCAGCTGCCCGCCAACGAACACGCCGGAGAAGCCGACGTCGCCTGAGCCGCTGGGGAGCACGCCGTGCCCGATATTCACGCGGTCCAAATGGCCCTGCACAAAGATCGGGGCGTTGATGCCGTGGTGTTCCCCAGCGTAATCGGCATTGGTGGTGTTGGCCGCCACGCGGTACAGATCGCCCGCCACGTGGATGTTGCCCAGTTCCGATCGACTGGTGATCGAGTAGGCGTTGCCGCTGATGTCGATGCCCGTGGTCTGCCCACGGAACGGGTAGGCATCGGCCTGGCTGAAGGTGCTGTTGCCGGCATGGGTGACCAGCGCGGCACCGTAGGCCGAACCCGGCACGCCGAGTGATCCACGCGTCTTCAGTTCCCAGACGCTAGCGGCGGTGATGTTCACCAGTTCGCCGCCGGTGCGGTTATCGATCAGCGAGAAATCACCACCTTCGATGCCGAGCACGTTGACGCTGATGCCCTGCCGGCTGCCGTGGATGACGACCGCCAGATCGTTGTTGCCCGATGCCTGATCAAATTCGCGGTCTGACGCGTCGATCGTCAGTCCGTCATCATCATCATCATCGTCGTCGTCGTCGCCTTCGACCTCGACCACACGACCTTCGCCCTCGACAATCAATTCGCCGAGGTAGACATTGGCGATGTCGGAGTTACCGTCGGCGTAAACGGTCATGCCGCCGGTCGAGGTCGCATCGATCAAGACCGCACCGCCCGTCGCGCCGAGGCCTGGTGCCCCGATGAGCGGGTACAGCCGGGTCGTCAACACGTGTTCGTTGATGGGATCGCCGCTGCTGTCGCGGTCTTCATCGCCCAGCAAGCGAGGTGTCAGCGTGATTTCGGTGCCCGAGCCGTCGGTAAACGTATGGCTTCGACCGGGGTCGTGGGTTTCCACCACTGAGAAGCCCTGCAGCGGACTCGACGCGGTGCCACCGACACGCATGTAGTGGATGTCCCCACCGTCACCGACGAGGAACGGTACGCCGGTGAGATCACCCGCAATGTCGACCAGCCCAATGTAGTTGCCACTGTTGCCGTTGGCGTTGATCTGGAAGAGGGTCGACGTGATGGAGTTGTTCATGGCGTCGGCGCGGATGAGGCCGATGCCGCCGTCGATGATGAACTGACCAGCAAGGTCGGCCGCGGCGTCGATGATCTGGATGTTGCCGCCGACCTGCGTCCCCGCGAGAACCATGGGCCCGCCGGTGGTTTCGAGCAGGCCGATGTTGCCGTCAACCACGTCGATCATGAAGGCGAAATCGGTCGTGCCGTCACTGAAGACGCCCGCGCTGATCGAGCGGATATCGCCCTTTTGCACCTGAATACTGCCGCCGAGGGAGGCCAACGCCTGGGCCTGAATGGCCCCAAGGTCGCCCTGGTTGATCAGTATCCCCTCAGGCCCGAGCAGCGTGACCTGATTGGCGACCAAGCCGCCGAGCGCCATGTCGCCGACGCCGTCGACGCGAAGCTCGTACAGCGTCTGCGCCTCCCAAATGGCGTTGGGAAGTTCGTCCTCGTCCGGCTGACCGTTGAAGTTGACATCGTTCAGGAAAGCGACGGCAAACTGATATTCGCCGGCACGGTCGGCGGTGAACTGGAACGCCTCGTTGTCGCTGTGGCGATCGTAGTCGGTGTAGACGAGGCGGCCGTCGGGGTCGAAGACGCCCAGGTGCAGCGGCGCTGCCTCAGCCGTATGGGACAGCTGGGCGGTCACGGTCTGACCGGCCATCAGCGAAACGCTGTAGTAGTCGACGTTGTCGCCGACTTCCCCCATGAGCTGACCGTTGACGAAGCTGATCGGCGCCTCGCCGTTGATGCCTGTGTCAACGGATCCGAGCCGCTGCGAGCCGGGTCCGATCGTGTCGTTGCTGAAGGCGGGATGGCCCAGGAGATAGTCTTCGAAAAGATCGCCCACGTTGTCCGGCGCTGTCGGCACGGGCAGCTGTCCGAGGCCGCTGACACGCTGGTGCAGCAGCAGTGCTTCGATCTCGTGCGGCACCCGCATCGCCATCGTCATGCCCGGGGCGGTGGAGTCGTTGTCGATCTCAACCTGCCCGAAGAAATCACCGACCGCCCGGATCTCGCCCACCCGGCCGCCGACGTGCAAGCTGAAGCCCGAGAGGTACGCGGGGTCGGTGCCGCTGCCGCCGGAAACCGAGCCGATCGTCGAACCGACCAACAGGTTCCGCAGGTCGCCAGCGATGTCGAAGTTCGCAGGGCCCGCGAACGGCGCGGGCGTGCCACCCGTCTCGCCGGTGACCAACCAGCCGGCGTACATGGTGTCCAGCGAGCCGGCAGATTCCACGCGGCCGGTCACCGTACCGCCGATGAACAGCCGGTTAAAGTGCTGCGGTCGGGCCGAGTCCGTGTCGATGCCGACGAGCTTCATCAGGATCGCTGAGTCTTCGGTCATTCCGTTCGGGGACCAGAGCCACTGGTGCGAATTGGCGTTGTCGCTGGCGAGCACGCGGTTAAGTGACGGATCGAACGCGATCGCGCCGACGGTGGGCCTGAGGCTGCCGTCGGAGGTCGACACGTTGCCGCCGACCACGACCTCGCGAGCGCCGATGTTGTAATGAATGTCGACGAGGTTGCCGGTCTGCGCGTCGTGGGCGATCAGCTTGCCGCCTGTGGCGAAGGTCATCGACTGGATTTCGCGATCGACCGCACCGATCTCGGTCACCTCACCGGTGGCGGGGTTCAGCCGGAAGAGCATCCGCTGCTGGTTGGCGTTGAGGCCGACGATCATCACGTCGTTGTTCGGCGGCGAAGGATGCACCGCCATGGCCTCGACCTGGCTGATGTCTTCGGGGTCGATGTAAGCCAGCGTTTCGAAGCGCGCTTCGCCCTGCACCAGGTTGATGACGCCGAACGCGCCGGTCATGCCGTTGCTGCGGTAGAGCTGGTCGCCGTCGGCGTTAATGGCATAGCTGATGTTGTCGCCGTCGATCGCGAAGCCGATCAGATCCGGATTATAAGATCCCGGGGCCGTCGCCTGCTTCGAGAGCGAAGGCTCGTCCAGATCGATCGCGATCAGACGGCTGCTGTCGGTCTCCACGCCCAGCAGGACGTTGCCGTCTTCACCGAAGGCAACCTGCGTCACCGTGGTGGACAGGCCGTCGACGCGGATGACGCCGTTGCGGACTGCTTCGCCGGTGATCGGGTCGACGGTGTAAAGCACCGAATCGTCGCCTTCGTGGATGACCAGACGGAGCGCGTCTTCGTTGCGGTCGTACGCGAGGCCACGGATCGGTTCCGCAAGGGCCATGCCGTTGTGAAGGATGGGCTCACGAACCTGCGCCAGGGCGGGATTGTCGACGTTCACTTCAGGGTCGATGTTGTAGACCGACGCGCCGCTGATGAACAGATGCGGAATCAGGGCACTTTCGAACTCGTCTTCGCCGAGGTCGTTGAAACTCGGGTCATGCTCAACGCTGAGGAAACGCCCGTCCGAATCACGCGTCAGGCCCTGAAGCCCGCCGCTGATGGAGACGAACCCGGGGGCACTACGCAGAAGTGAGTTACCCGTCGGATCGTCGATGTCGATGCTGATCAGCGTTCGGCCGGCGTCACGACGATCGTCAAAGCCGAGCAGGTCGCCATGTACCGTGAACTGGATCGCAGAAAGATCGCTCACCGGACGCGGCGGGGCGTCTTCGGCGAAGCTGCCGACTTCAATCCGGCCCAGTTGGGTGATCTCCGCCTCACCGGGGTTCGGCGTTCCCGGCGAAATCAGAACCAGGTGGTCCTCGCCGTCAACCTCATTGATCGCGTAGATGGCGTCGGTATCCGGGTGAATGGCGATGCCGGTGAACGCCGCTTCGCTGCCGTCGCCGACGATGAGTTGCCCGTTGAGGTCCAGTTCGCCGTTGACGATGTTGTTCTCAACATCGTTGGCGTTGAAGGTGTAGAGGTAGCTTGCGTTGACGCTTTCGAGCAGTCGCGTTTCGCCCGAGCCGGTGGCAGCCGACATCGTGTAAATTGTGCCTTCCAGGTCCGTGCTCAGCCCCGCGGCGAACTCATCGACGACCCCGGGATCCGTGACGGTGCCCGAGTCACTCGCGTTATCGGTGTTGAGGGCGACAAGCATGCGGTTGGCTGCGCCACCCGATTCGTCGATGGCGATCAGTTCGCCGGTGGCCGCGAACGTCATGTCCACGATGGTGCTGGCGGTCGCGCCGTCGTCGAAGCGCACATCACCAAGGAACGTCGCTTCGATCTGACTGGCGCCGAACGTGGTGATGTCGAACTCATAAAGTCGGTCGGTATCGACCGTGCCGTCGCCGTCGGTATCCACCCGCATCACGGTGTAAATCGAGTCGTTGTCCTGCGCGATGGCGACCGTGTCGCCCAGCAGGGCGAGTCCGTCGAGCGTCAAGGCGCCCTGCGCCGAGCCGCCGAGGTACGTCCCGAGCCCGGGGTCGAAGGCATACATTTCCGGAGCGGACACCCACAGCTGGCTTTGCTCCTGAGTCTCGAATTCGCCCGGCTCAACCTCGACATCCACGTCAACCGTGTTCACCGCATAGAAGCGATCCGTGCTCTGCTCCCACGCAAGGTCGCGCACACCCTGGGCGATGCTGCCCTCAGCCGACCCCGTGAACGCGTTGACGTCCACATCGGCTGTGAAGTCGGTCGTACGCTCCCGGTCGATCACCAACAGGTTCCGCCCGTTGTCGTCGACTCGCCCCTCAATGGCGACCAGATCACCACGCCCATTGAATGCCAGCGACGTCACTGCGTCAGTGGAAACCGTCGAGGCACCGGATGCCCCCGTCGCGAAGTCGATCGGTTCCTCACCCAGCCCCGCATCGAAGTTCAGGTCGATCCGCATCAGGGCCGAGCTGTCGTCATCCGGGTCCACCTGCACGGTATAGAAGTGGTCCGTGTTGTTCGGATCCTGCGCCAGGCCGTACAACAGGCCGCTGTCCGTGCCGTAGGCGAGATCGAGGAGCTGCTGAACAACAACTTCTCCGCCGACGATGTCGATCTGATACAGATTCAGCGCGGGGTTAGACGCGGAAGAATCTTCCGTGCCGATGACGTACATACGATCGGCGACGCTAACGTCGGCCACCATCCCGCGGATCTGGCGAAGGTTTACCAGCTCGCCCGCGGACCCGAGGCTCGGATCAAGCAGATCAATGCGGCCCAGGTCGTTTGTCCCCGTGACTTCCCCGGTAATCGGGTCCTGCTCAAGCTGCCCGATGCGGAAGTGGCTGTCGCCACCCACCCCCCCGGAGAAGAACGCCGTGTACGCCGTCCCGTTCACGTCCACCGCCGTGCCGAACACGTCGACAACCTCGTCCAGCGCACCGCCGATGTTCGCATTGGGCAGTGGGGCCGTGTTGTTGTCCGCGGCAGAATAGAACGTGCCGTCGCTGCCGGTCATCGAAAGCAGCCGCAGGTCGTTGCCGTAGATGTCACCGACGGCCACACTGTCATCGCCGAAGTTCACGAGCGGAACGTCCCCGGGATCGACAATCTGGTTGATGAAGTTGGTGAAGCGGCGTTCGGTCGCGCCGGTGCCATCGGTGTTGATCTCGCCACCGGCCTCGCGGTGAACGTACCAGAAGTCGCCCGTCTCCCATTCGGTGATCGCGGCGACAATGTCGAACTCTTCGTCGACGACCGTCACCTCGCTGTCGGGATTCAAGCTGTCGGACGTCTGCCCGATGAAGTAGAAGTTCCCCAGACTGTCTGAATCGAGTCCGCGGATGCCCAGGATGAGATTGCCGTTGTCGGTAAGCCGACTCTCGAGCGTGAAATCGGTCACCGCCCCGTCGCTGTCGCGGTCGATCGTGTTAAGGTTGAAGCCGGCGCCGTCGAAGTTGACTGCGTAAATCTGGTCATCGTCCGTGCGATCGGTCGCGAGGCCGCGGATGTCGATCGCGGGCAAGTCGCCCAGACCAAGGTCGCGGCTGACGATGCGGCCGTCCTCGTCCGCGGGGAGGCCGGTGATCCCGAGCTGCGTTCCCGCGGTGCTGAGCGTTGCGACGCTGAAGTTGGTCGCGTCGGGGCGGTATTCGAGGACGATCGCGTTGCCGGTCGTGTTGAGGCGGGCGCGGACGGCGAAAAAGGTTTCCGCCTCCACGTTCGTCGCGTCGGCCTGGACAGTTGCGATGTCGTTGGCCAGCCCGACTTCATTGTGACGCAGCACGATGTCTTGATCTTCGACTTCCGCCGTGACATCGATCGCCGCGCCGTTGACCGCGGTCTCAAAGTTCGCCAGCGTCTCGGCCAATGCGAGGTCATCGTCGGGATCGTCGCCGATCTGGACTTCAATCGTCGTGCCGTCCCCGCCGCCGCCGGCGAAGTCGCCACGGTTGTCGCTGGTGAATTCGAAGATGTAGACGTCAGTGCCGTCGTTGATGCGGATGACGTCGCCGTCGTTGGGCTGATCGCTGAAGCTGAGCGTCGCAGTCTGGAGGTTCTCTGCGTGATTGTTGATCGCGTCGAGGACTTCCTGGAGGGTCACATCATCGTCGGAATCCCCCGCGCTGGCGGCGGTCAGGTCGACGTTGAACCAGCTGGTGCTGCTGGTGTTGATGCGAATATCGTTGCCTTCACCGAGCGTCGGCAAGCCCGCACCGCCGTTGATCGTTGCAAGCAGGATCTCATCCGGGCCGATCAGTCGCCCAGCCGAGCCGTTCGGCACCGGCGCATGATCCGACCAGCCGGCGACGAAGAGCGTGCCGTTCTGATCAATGTCGATATCGTGGATGTCGGTGATGGCGTTACCGAAGCGATCGACGATCACGCCGAGCAGTGTGGAGCCCTCTTCGTCGAGCGCGCCGTCAAGCTCGCGCTCGACCATGTAGAGTTCGTAGTCGCCGTTGTCGTTGCGATGAACGCCGTAGACCGTGCGGCCGTTGTCTGCGACGGCAAGTGCTTCGAACATGCCGGTGGTGTCGGTGTCGAAGTCGCCGAGGTCGAACGTCGGACGGTAGTCGAACTTCTCCAGGAGCGTGAACAGCCTCTCACGGCCATCGCCGTCGAGCTCAGCGTAGTCCAGGCCGACGACGCCGCTGAGCGGCATGCCCGTGCCGGCGTCGATCAGCACCCACGTGGGATCTTCAGATTCACCGGTGGAGGCGTTCAGCAGCGCCAGTTCGAAGCCGTCGAGCGCGTCGCCGTCGGCGTCGATGCGATCGCCGTCGATGACGGCAACGTTGCCGTCCGCGGAGATGCCCATCGCGACGATGTTCTGGAGATTCTCGCCCATCAGCTGGTCGCCCATCGGGGCGTCCACGATGAACTGGAGGAGACTTTCGACGACGCGGATCCCTGCGGAGACGCCTCCGAACGGCCCATCGTCGAGGAACTCCGGCCGCGTGCCGATCGTCTCGCCGTCGATGGCGCTGGCCATATCGGCTTCGATGATCGGCTGCAGGCCGACGAAGTTCGGGGTGACCTCTTCAGGCAGATCGATGGTCTTGGAGCCGATGAGCACGCCGCCTGTGCCGCCGGGCGCGCTGATGGTGATCAGGTCGCCGCCGCCGACGGGCAGGACGGTAAAGCTTCCCGTGCTGCCGGTGAACGGCTGCATCGGGCGCGGTGCGTCCGGGTTCGCCGGATCGAACGGCGGGACGACGGCCATCGCGATGGAGGAATTTTCGTCGGCCTGGGTGATGTAGATGGCGTACGCGTCGCCGACGATGCGGTGGCGATGGTCGACGTAGACCAGTTCATCGCTGGAGGTATCGGTGGCGATGAGGACGCCGTCTTCCCCGGTGAAGGGGTTGAGCAGATCATCGTTCCACGCGAGCCCCTGGAGATTCGTGCCGCGGACGGGCCCTTCGGGGTCCGAGAGATCAGGCGTGGGTCCGAGGATGAGCGCGCCGCCAGCCCGATCGATGCGGATGAGGTCGCTGCTGCCGCCGGCGTTGCGGATGCCGTAGAAGTAATCTTCCTGGGCGTTCGGGTCGTCGTTGACGAATTCGATGCCCGAGAGGTTCGTGATCGCGTTGCCGTGATGGTGCAGGGAGATGGTGTTGATGACGCCGCCGGTGTCGGCGTCAAGTTCAACCAGCGAGCCGGTGTCCTGTTCGGTCGGCGTAATGCCGCGTGCGGTGTCGAACGCCCAGAGGGAGGCTTCCTGAGGCCCGGTCTGCTCCCACGCCAGCGTGGTGATCGCGCCAGGCCAGCCACCTACGTTGGTTCTGATGACACCCAGGCGATCCAGGCTGTTCTGCACCTGCGAGCGGGTCTCCAGCCGCGTGTCGATGGTGTAGAGCACCTCGCGCTCGAACGTGTCGTCCCCGATGTTGAACTCTTCGCGCACGACGAAATACAGCAGCCCGTCTTCTTCGTCGCCGGTCTCCGGACGGAAGTCGGCGCCCTGGATGCCGAGCACCCGCGTCACGCCGTCCCCATCGATCGCAAGGGAATTAATCGAGCCCCGGATCACCTGGCTGCCCGTGACCGTCACCAGCACGCCGTCCTCGCCGTCACCGAGCACGGCTGTGTCCAGCGAACTGACACCCGACGCCATCAGCTCTTCGTTAAGCACAAAGGTGACGCCCCCGTCGTCGCCCAGGATGGGCGCACCGCCGGCGGTGAAGGCCATTTCCACGATTTGCGAGCCGATCGTCGAAACCCGCACCCGCTCGCCTTCGGCGTTGGTCGCGAAGGCAAGGCCGTTGAGGTGCCGCTCTTCGTAAGTCACGACGTCACTTGCGACGACCTCGTCTTCACCCTGGATGATGATGCGTTGGAGGAGGGTGTGCTCGTTTTCGTCCCCCGTGCGGGTGGTCGCGAGGATTGATCCATCCTCGTCGAACACCATGTCCAAGTACTGGGCCCCGTTGCCGCCCTGCACCGACTCGGCCCAGACGACGTCCGCGGTGTGGGTATCGATGCGCAGCAGGTAGGCGGCGCCGCTGTCGTCGTAGCTGTTCGAGAGTGCGAAGATCTGACCGTTTTCGCCCATCGCCATCGCGCCGACGTTTCCGATGCCGTCGCCGTCGGCGTTCAGTACCTCGCCGACGAGCTTCAGCGAGCCGTCGAGCAGGTTAACGCGATAGAGTTCACCGTCGGTATTCAGCGCGTAGCCGTAGCCCGTATCGTCGGGGTCGGCGGTGAAGGCGTTGACCGTGCCGATATTTTCGTCAAGGTCCGTCGTATCTTCGCGCAGCGTTGCGGACTGAAGCATCGCCTCGACCAGCGCGTTGCCGGTGAGTTGCTCGTCGTCGTCGGTGTCCATCTCAACAAGCTGGATGATCCGGCGGGTCTGGTCGCCGATCTGCACATCAGCGATGTTGAAGCCGTAGCTGTCGCCGCCCTCCTCCGCGAGTTGGGTGGCCAGGGCCTGCAGGGCGATGTTGGGGTTATCGAGTTCCGTATCGCCACGGAAGATCGAGAACAGCCCAAAGTCCTGGTCGAGGATGGACGTGTAGGCGCCGCCGTTGATGATCTCGTCGATCGGCAGGATCCCGCGCTCGCCGCCGCGACCGCCGAGGATATTCTCACCTTCCTTGCCGGTCTCGCTCTCAAGCCAGACACCGGGCATGTCACCGAGGACGACTTCATTGTTGTAGTCGACGTCGGCGGCGATCAGCTCAGCGATGGTGTCGCCGCTGACCGCGATGCGGATGGTCTGCCCATCGCCGTCGATGTATTCGAAGACGTCGCCCCCGACCAGCGTCGTCAGCAGGATCCGAGGCTCGAGCGGTTCAAGCTCAAGACCACGATGCACCTTCGGCTTCCGATTTCGCAGACGAGTAGCCTTCTGCTTGCGACCCTGGCCACGACTGCGTTGCTGACGGCTTGGCATAAACACGCCTCCTCTTTTGCAAACTGCGCCCGCACATCACGCCCTTCCCCCCCCTCGCGCTAAAGGCCATCGGCCGAAAATCCGATGTACGCACTAGGGCACGAATAATGCGGCGGCGATAGTAAACCCGCAGTGCGCGCCCGTCAATAGGTGGCCTCCGGCTGTAGCTTTTATTTTCTCGCGCCTCGGTCGCCCCACCACGCGTCAAAATCGGCACAAACGGACCACGATCCGCCCTGGCGCTGCCGCCACGGCCGAGCCCGCCGCCGGAGGAAATGCGCCCGCAGCCGTTGATGGGCTACACAAGTCACGATACCTTTTGTGGCAATGAGCTTTCAATGGCAACCACTTGATGAGGCCGCGAAGACGCTCGACGTCGACCTCCCGACGCTTAATGAATTGATCGAGCAGGGCCGGGCTCCCACGCGCTCAACCGACGGCCGGGTTGAAGTGCTCATCGAATTTCCCGATGCCGACGAGGGCGAAGACGACGACGGAAACGACGACGGCTCCGATGAGGCCGATGACGCCGCGGATCACGCAGCATCCGCCGAATCCGAGGCTGCCGACCACGTCATCGATGCCGAGCCTGTCGATAGCGACGCAGCGCAGGGCCAGCTCGTCACACGCCGCGAACTTCAGCTGGCAGGCGGACTTGCGGCTACTTGGCAACGCATGGCCGAGCATACCGAGCGGGAACTGCATCGCTCGCGGCGCGTCGCCACGATCGGCTGGTCGCTGCTGGCTACGTTCGTGCTGCTCAGCAGCGTCGGCATTTTTTTCGCGACCCGCACCACCGCCGACGCCGAGGCCGAGGCCCGCCTGGCACTGCAACGGCTGGAGCAAACGCAAAACGAACGTGACGAGCTCGCCCAGCAAGCCGATAACCTCACGGCCCGCATCGAAACCCTCGCTGCGTCGCTTTCCGAGGCCCAGGCCGACCTGGCGCGGACGACTGAGCGGACCGAGCAACTTGCCAGCCGCGGCTCGGAATCGGCCACGCAGAACGACCAGATTGTCACGGCCATGCAGCAGTCGCTCCAGCAGCAGCAGGCCCAGATTGAACAGTTGCATGAGACGCTGACGGCCGCCCGGAGCGATCTCGAGACCACCCGCGAGCAGGCTGAGCGAGCCGCCGAGCGCGAAGCCGCTGAGCGCGAAGCCCGCATCGAAGCCCTCGAACGCCTCGCCACCCCCCCAACCCCCCCACCTTCTCCCGCACCGGCCCCCGAACCTGAGCCGGCTTCGAATACGCCCGAGCCGGAGACGAAACCGGACCCCACGCCGGAGCCCGAGCCGCAACCGGAGCCTGAACCCGAGACCGAACCGAAGACCGAACCGGCGGCCGAATCGGACCCGGAGCCGCAGCCCACACCCGAGCCCGAAGCACCTGCCGAGGCCCCACCCGAGCCTCAGCCCGAACCCGAGCCTCAGCCCGAACCTGAACCTGAACCTGAACCCGCCCCCGAGCCCGAACCGGCCCCAGACGAGCCCAACGACCCCACATAGCCCCGGCCTTGCCGGGGTCCCCTCCCAACCACGCAACAAGAGTCCGCCACCTCACGCCAACCCTGTGCGACCGGGCTGGAGACAGCCCGGCTCCTGGCATCGCGTCAAGTTTTAGAGTTCCGCCAGCTTCGGGAACGTGTCCTTCAGCGTCGTGTACAGGCCCTGATAAACGCTGTGGCCCTTGTGGTAGTAGCGTGCGGTGTCTGCGTCGGGCGTGCGATTCTCCACGTCACTGATGACCGCATCACATGCTTCGGGCACGCTCTTCCAGACGCCGGTGCCGACACCGGCGAGGATCGCCACGCCGTAGGCCGGGCCCTCTTCCGCGTTGATCACCGCCGTCGGCGCATCGTAGATATCCGCCTGAAGCTGACGCCAGAAGGCACTGCGTGCCCCGCCGCCGGAGAGACGCACGGTGTCGACGTCAATGCCCATTTCCTGCATGATGCGCAAGGCGTCGGTCATGCCGTAGGTCACGCCTTCGAGCACGGAGCGGATCATCGCTTTGCGGGTGTGTCGTGCGGTCAGGCCGATCCAGCCGCCTCGCGCCATCGGGTCGGGATGCGGGCAGCGTTCGCCGGTCAGGTAAGGCAAAAACATCAACCCTTCGCAACCCGCTTGCGCCTGCTCAGCCTCAGCAAGGATCAGTTCATACGGGTCGACGTTTTTGCGTTTCGCCCGCTCGATTTCTTCGCCGCCCAAGTGATTGCGGAACCACTGAAGCGACCCCCCCGCCGACAGCATGCAACCGAACACGCACCACGCCCCTTCGACCGCGTGACACATCGTGTGCACCCGCCCTTGCGGATCGTAGATTGGTTCGTCGGCATGCGCGAACACCACCCCGCTCGTGCCCAGCGTCGCACTCACAATGCCGCCTCGCACGATGCCGTTGCCCACCGCACCAGCCGGCTGATCACCGCTGCCGCCGACCACGGGCACGCCCTCAGAGAGCCCCATCAGGTGCGCTGCAAACTTGCTGAGCTTCCCGCTCACCTCGTGCGATTCAAAGCAATCGGGCAGCAGGGCCGGGTCCAGCCCAAGCGTGCGGATAAAGCTCGTATGCCACTTCCGCTCCTTCACGTTCAGCAGCAGCGTCCCCGAAGCATCGCCGACTTCCGTGGCATATTCGCCGGTCATCCGGTAGCGGATGTAATCCTTCGGCAGCAGGATATGCCGCGTCTTCTCAAAAACAGCCGGCTCATGCTTACGCACCCACAGAATCTTCGGCGCGGTGAAGCCGGTCAGCGCCGGGTTGCCGACCATGTCGATGAGTTCGCGTCGGCCGCCGGCCGCCTTCTCGATCTCCGCACACTCAGCAGCCGTGCGTTGATCGTTCCACAGCAGGGCCGGGCGGAGAGGCTCAGCCGTTTCGGGGCCGTCGTCGCCGAGGAAGACCGAGCCGTGCATCTGGCCGCTCAGCCCGATGCCCTTGCAGGCCTTGCCGTCGAGTTTCGCTTTGCTGAGCACTTCGCGGGTCGACGCGATCGTCGCCTGCCACCACTGCTGCGGATCCTGCTCACTCCAGCCGGGGTTCGGCGAGGCGATATCGTGCTCCGCCGTGGCCGTCGCCAGCACCTTGCCGTTGAGATCGCAAGCAAGGGTTTTCGTCCCCGACGTGCCGACATCGATACCCAGTAAAAACGCCATGCTGCCTCTCCTAATGCGAAACCTATCGAGCCAGCAAGATACACGCTCGCCAAACCAGCGACCACCCCCCCACGCCTCCCACCACCACCGCTCGGCCGCCGCTTGACAACGCCCGCGTCTCCACTACGATTACGCTTCCTGCCGGGCAGGTAGCTCAGTTGGTAGAGCACGGCATTGAAAATGCCGGTGTCGGCGGTTCAAGTCCGCCTCTGCCCATTTCCCCCCACCTTTGTTTTATCGACATGCGCAGAGTGCCACGCAGCAGCCCGAAGGGTGCTGCTTGCCGGTCGGGCGCATGAAAAAGATCCCCCCCGATACATCACAAATCACACACGGATTCATCGTTGGCCGTGGACGATCAGTAGCGTGATGACGAGCAGCTGTGAGAACGTGCCGCCGATCATCCAGCGGACGAAGCTTTCCTGCTCGCCCACGTTGATCATGCCGAACAGCACGCACCCCAGCGCGAGCATCTGGCACAGCGAGGCGCCCATCTTGGCGTAGGAGAAGTCGCCGTAGTCCGCCCGGCGGGCCTTAAGGTCACGCTGAATCGAACGAAGCACATCCACCAGCGACGCATCGCTCGACCCCGCATCGCCCTCCGCCGCTGTGGGAGCCGGTGAAGCCGCCGCCTTCCGCCGTTTTTTCGGAGCAGCCGAAGCGACCGCTGCCGATGGCACTTCCTCATACGTCGTTGAAGGAATCCCACTGCTGTGCGAGACAGGCGAATCGTCGTCCATGGCTTCTTCCACCGCAGCCGGCCTCGGCGTCGGCGGGGCCTCGTCGTGATCACTGATCTCGAAGTCAGCCGTGCTGGGCGAAGCGTTCCCCTCGTCCTCCGCAGTTTCCTCCACCTGCGAAGGCGGCGCAGCCGGGCGATCGGCCACAGCCTCATCCATCGCCCCCTCATCCTCAGTCGGCGGCTGCTCGGCATCGCCCGCCCCCTCGCGCTCCAGCGAGCCCGGCGCATCCGGTCGCCCCCCCATCGCCGCATCAAGCTTCTCGCCCGGCGGCCGCTGCGCAATCAGCCTCACGGCTTCGACCACATTCCCCGCAATAAAATGAGGCGATTCCAGATCGTCCTCCACAGGCGTCATCGCCTCGCCCCCTTCCGGCGCGTCGGCCCGCAGCAGCACCGTCCGCACGCCCGCGGCCCTGCCTGCCGCCACGTCACGCGGATGATCGCCCACAAGCCAGCACGCCTTCAGATCAAGCTTCAAATCCTCAGCCGCCTGCTCCAGCATGCCCGGCGACGGCTTCCGCCACGGATGGTCCTCCGCCCGGTACGCCTCGACCACGGCCTCCGGGTGAAACGGGCAATAGTAAAACCGGTCGATGCTTGCGCCGCTGTTGAACTGCACCAGCTCGGCGATACGCCGATTCACCGCATCGACGTCCGCCTCGGCAAGCTCGCCCTTCGCCACACCGCTCTGGTTGGAAACCACCACGATGCGATAACCGAGCCCACGCAGCGATGCCACGGCACTGGCCGCACCCTGAATCAGCCGCACGGCTTGAGGGGACGTCACCGCCCCGCCCTCAGCCTGGATGAGGGTGTTATCGCGATCTAGAAAAACCGCTCGATTCATGCGCTTGGCCTCATCGGGGACAGGGGCGATCTGGGATCGCCCGCAAACGGGGGAGGTCGGCGGGGGCTGCGGGGGCACCCGTCGGTGGGGGCACGGTGGGGGGGG
>JBBDRF010000015.1:0-55184 GCA_040905565.1 Phycisphaeraceae bacterium
TAAAAAAACCCGCCGCCTGATCATGACGCTGGAACACAAGTTTTGACAGTTGCTCGCGAGGCAGGCGATCATGGCGTTCATGCCGGTGAAAATGCTCTCGAAGCGTCCGCCCTGTGTGGACCATAGCATCGCGAGAAGCATCACCACGCAGGCAGTGATGCGCCCCGTCCGCACAAGCGAAGCATCGCTGGTCTGTGGCCGAAGCTTCTTAACGATGTCCAGACTCACCAGCGTGGCGGTACTGTTGAGCGCGCCGGCGATGGTGCTCATCAGTGCTGCGAGCAGGCCCGCTGCGATGATGCCCTTAAGGCCGACGGGGATGAGTTGATCGATCAGCACGGGCAACGCAGCGTTGTACTCATGGCCGATCTCCTCGCGGTATAGCACGTAAGCAAATACGCCGGGCCAAACCATAATGAACACGGGCAGGATCTTAATGAAGCCTGCGAAGATCGGGCCCAGCTGGGCGTCGCGCTGCGTGCGGGCGCCGAGCACCCGCTGCACGATGGTCTGGTCGGCACACCAGTACCAGATGCCCAGAATCGGATAGCCAAGCAGCACCGCGAACCACGATAAGCCGCCGCTGGGATGAAGCATGCTGGTGCGACTGGATTTGCTTTCGCCCGAATCCGCAGCTGTTTGAAAACTGCTTGCTTCGGTCTGGTACTGTGCGACCACGGGCGTGAGCGCTGCTGCAGCGTCCGCAAAGGCGAAGCCGTTTTCCAGATGCTGCACAAGTTCCACGCGTGCGCCGGCCGCCGCTTCACCGGATGGATCGTCGAGCGTGGCGATCTCCGCAAGCACGTTTGCCTCAGATTCGAGTCCGGCATTTCCGAGTGTCGCCAGCACCCCGTTCAGCGTGGCCGTCGCCTTCAACCGATCGACTGCTTCGCGCAGGGTATCGGCGTCGCCGTTGGCATCGTCGGGGTTCGCTCCGGATTCAAGCACGGTCACAACCTCGCCGACGGCGGCGACCATCTCCTCGCGGTCGGCGCGTTCCTGCTGGTCGATCGCCTCTTTCAGCTGGGCGTAGGAGTTGATGCCGCGATCGGACAAAGCTGTCATGGCAAACACCGTCACCGCCACCGCCCCGAACAGCAGCAGGACCGTCTGGATCGACTCGGTGACCACGACTGCTTTGAGCCCGCCGACGACGGTGTAGATCGCCGTCACCGCAGAGATGATCAGGATCGAAGCCATCACGTTGATGCCGAAGAAGCTTTCGAGAATTGCCGAGCCGGCGTACAGACTCATGCCGATGTGAATGAACAGCGCCCCGACCACCGCCATGAAAGCGAGCACCGTGCGTGAACCGCCGCTGAAGCGTTTTTCGAGGTAGTCCGGCAGCGTGGAGATGCCGCTCTTGAAGTAAAACGGCGCGAACACCAGGCCCAGCAGCACCAGGCAGAACGCCGCCAGCCATTCGAAGTTGCCGATCACCAGGCCCAGGCGATAGCCGTCCGCAGCGAGGCCGACCAGGTGCACCGTTGAGATGTTCGTCGCAAACAGCGCCAGCCCGATCACCGGCCATCGCAGCGATCGGCCGGCGAGGAAATATTCGGTGCTCGTCCTGCCCGACTTGCGGGCGGCAAAGATGCCGACGCCCAGAATCGCGACCATGTAGGCGACAATGATCGCCAGATCGATCGCATTTCCGCCCCGCTCAGCCGTCGCCAGGATGTTCATGCCCGACTCCTGAATCGTAATCTCTCAGACCGTTGGCTGATGCGGTGCCGTGTCACGCTTCGCCCGAAGGCGAGGTTGAAGCCTCAGCCTGCAGTGGCGCGATGCCTTGGGCAGCGGCCGCTTCATTCAACAACTCCACAAGCTGCAGACCCAGCGGGATGCCCTCGCGTCGCCGCTTCTCAAGGCTGATCTCCTCAGGCTCGCCGGGATAAAGGACGCGGCCGCCCTCTTCCGCAGGCGTAAGCATGCGCCAGCGTTCGATCATCTCCGACACCCGTTGATGGAAGCGAGCAAGGGGCACGAAGCGGGTGATGTCGATCGCGCCGACGAGGCCGCCGAGTCTTCTATTTTCCGTGAGGTCGCCGTACATCTTCGGGATATCCGGGCCGTAGGGACTATCGCTGAGCATCGAACACAAGACGTCCACCATCAGCCCCAGGCCCGATCCTTTATACCCACCAAACGGATGGATTGCATTCACTTGCGTGGGATCGACCGTGCCTTGGCCGTCGTTGTCGATCGCCCACCCTTCGGGGATCGGCACGCCTTCGATCGCCGCGTTCTCGATGCTGTTCCAGGGCGTCACGCTGGTGGCCATGTCCAGGCAAAGCATCTGCGCGTCGCGTCCCGGTGCGGTGATGCAGATGGGATTGGTCCCGCAGAACGGCTGGCTGGCGCCGAACGGCACCACCATCGGATCCACATGCGTAAAGGCGAAGCCGATCATGCCTGCCTGTGCGATCGGCCTGGCGAAGTAAGAGAGCGTGCCGCAGTGGCTGGAATCGGCGACCGAAACCCAGGCCGCGCCGGTATCACCTGCCATGGCGATCGCCCGCTGAGCCGCGTGCGACATCACCAGTTGGCCCAGGCCATGGTCGCCGTTGACCCGTGCCGCCGACGGGCCGAGCACCTCGCTGCGAATCCGTGGCTGCGGATTGATGCTCCCCCCCGCAATCCGCCTCAAATAGTGCGGCAGCCGGGCCACGCCATGCGAATCCCACCCCCGCAGATTGGCATCAATCAACGAATCCGCCACCACCATCGCATCGTCAGGTGCAAGCCTTGATGCAACAAGTAGAGCTACGCACAATTTTCTTAACGCAAGTCCAGACACAATTTTATGGTTATATGTGGCTTGCGGCATGGCAACTCCCTTGAACGCAGTCGGACGATGAGTTGCTATTTTATATATGATCTATGGGTGCGTCAAGCGTAACGTCGAAATGCTGGGGGAGAGCGGAGGAGCCCGCAGCAACGTCCTCGCCTCAACATCTCATCAACAGCGGGGGCGCAAAGCACGGACGCGCTCAAAGAAATTATGGCGATCTTCAGATAGAGGTTGACTCGATCTAGATTTTATATATTATCTTGGCAGGGTCGTGTTGTTCCTGATCCTCATGGATCGCTGACCGTCGATTTGTCGCGGCTGTCTGACTTCCATGAAAAAGCGCGAAGGCGCTTCAGTACGTACGTTCTCGCTCGATGGAGGCCGATCTTGCGGCAGCGGTTGTGACGGGTTCTCGATCGCTGCCCTTAGATTTTCGGAGATCTGACTGTGCTCCCGAACGCAACAACCCGCTCAACACTCGCCGTCCGAGATACCGCAGGCCGTCGCCCGCGCCGGGACCTCCTGGCTTCCGGTCAACCACTTCAAATTCGTTCACCGCATCACACACCATCTATGAAGGGAACTCACGTGTCGCACTCATACGCCATCGATCCGGCCGCTGCTCCGCGTCAGAACGTACGAGCTTTTACCCTGATCGAACTGCTTGTCGTCGTCGGCATCATCGCGTTGCTCATGGCGATCCTGTTGCCGGCACTTGGGCGGGCTCGTGAGCAAGCCACGCGCGTCTCCTGCGCCTCAAATCTACGGCAGTTCGGCCAGGCCTACGGGTCGTATGCACACGACAATAATAGCCAGTTCCCAGCTAATAAGTTCCTTGGGGGCCCTTGGGCGAACCCGCTTGATAATACTGAAGAACGCCACGTCCCTGAATACCGCGAGTTCCTAAATGAGTACCTGATGGTCCTGACTGAAGAGGTCTATCGAAAGGAAAGTAGTTCCGTGGTCGTTTGTCCGAACACGTGGTTTGATCCTGAAGCAGCGAATTACTACTACAATTCCACCCTCCTTGGGTACTTCACTTTTCCCCACCGGGTCCTTACCTCCTGGCAAACCGTTCCCGAAACACAAGGCTGGATGACCAGGAGTCGTTTTGACGGCCCATACAGTCGGGCGCCGGTGGCATCGGACATTCAGCGTGTGCACGAGGACGGTTGGGTGTACGCCGCCAACGGGATGCAGGTGGCCAACCATGCGACCGACGCGGCGCGCTATTCCGGCGGTAACTTCCTGTTCGAAGATGCGAGCGTGCGCTGGTTCCATGACGACGAGATCTCAGTCGGCTCCGGCCGCGCCGGCGATCCCTGGCCCCCTCACTTCCTGATCGCCGTCCCCGGCATCGTCGACTGAAAATCGGCGACGGCCGCCCACCGATCCCATAACACAAAGGCAGGGTGATCAACTTGAAGTGCATTGCGATAAACAATCAGTGGATCCGAGCCACGATCGGGCTACTCATCGTCTTCAGTTTCGCCGTGATCTCAGGTTGCGACAATAGCAGCTCCGTCCCCAACGAGGTCGAGCCCCCCGACGCGTTGCGGCAACCGAACGCGGATGATTCGGAGCAGAGGCCCTAGAACTCGTCAAGCTGAAGGTCCTCCCAAATAAGGCACTGGTGGTTCGTCTCCCGAGCGTGCTTGGCAGGACGATCGCCCGTGTCGGGAACCGCCGTCATCGTGAAGGTGTCGTTCCTGTAGACATGGATTCCCTTCACTTGACACCCGGTGATAACTCCAAGTCCCGCAAGCAGCGATAGTACCTTGAATAGATTCATCCACTTCATGCGATCAACTCAACTAGCTTTGGATGTCGTGTGTACGGTGACGCTGCCGGCATGGCCAAAAGCGATCGGCTGGGCGCGAACGCCGTGTCCCCCTAATGCGACAACGGCAGCCGCTGTTTTCGAGCTTGATGCGTCACACACCGGCTCGAAACAACGACTGCCGTTGCCATTTCAACGATTCAAATTTCTCGGCGGCGAGCTAGATCAGGAGCGGCGGCGACGCTTGAGCATCGACACAGCGCCCAGGCCGAGCAGTGCCATCGAGGTGGGCTCGGGGACCAGCGCCATGACCTCGCTGCCGGTGAGAACCTCATCATAGATGCGAAGGTCGTCGATCCAGCCGTTGAACGGCCGCTCCTGACCCGTCCAGTTGCCGACCCGCGCACTATCGAAGATGAGTGTCGGGCCACCTAACTCTATGCTATCGACCTCGGTTCCGTTGATGTACAACTTCGTCCCCTCACCGACGGACTGGTGGGTGATGGCCACATGAATCCAATCCGTTGGCGGGGCGGACACGCCCTCGTACGTCAGTGGGAAGCCAACGCTGGCCGAGAGCTCACCTGGTACATAATTGACGTGGATATATTCATTAGAACTAGGAGGCCAGGCATCATTTGTGAAAAGGGCGGCGATACCGTCGGGCTCGGGTTCTTGCGCGATTTTGGCCCACATCGCCAGTGTCCATTCGCCGAACGTGTCGGTCGACCCGCTGGGCAGTTGGACGTAGCCGCCCGCTGTCAGGTCGAGGGACCCGGTGCTGCCGGAGGCTCGGGAAATCTCGGTCGTATTGATGGACGCATTATCGACGAGTGTGCCGTTGCGACCCATGGTGCCGCTGTCGCTTGCGTCCGAATCAAAGGTGTAATGATTGACCAAAGCGGCGTTGGCGTGCGACGCGGTGACGCAAAGCGCCAGTGCGGCTGTCAGGGAAAGAGATTTGAGAAACATGCGATGATCCTTGTCGTGCGAAGAGGGGAATAGAACGTGTTCAGCGAAGAATCCAGATGAGGCGGTCCCAAATCGATTTTCGAGGTCGCGTCGTTGATATCCTCCTATTTGACATTGACTTGAAAGTCTAAACCAGTCTCATGGCACGAACCTCGCCACGATAGTCGGCAGCAGCCCCAACGCAGGCCCTGCGTCCCCATCCCGCAACGCGACGAAACCACGGCAGTGCGAGGAGGAGCTTTGATTGGAGCACATAGGTATATTATATCAAATATTGATCCGCGCCAAATATAACTTGAATTTTTTTGCGGTCGGGTAAACGGACCCGGCGGGACGATACGGCCCACGCCCTCTCTCTGGGGGGGGCTGGTCTTGGTGATTTGATTGGTTGAGTCAAGGAGTCAAGTGTTCTTGACCACGAGAGGGGGGTTGCCTTGCTACTTCTGTTGCGATTGGCTCGTTTTATATGGGGCGGCGTCTTAACTGAGGATGTTGTGCACCACATGGCCGTGTACGTCGGTGAGGCGATAGTCGCGGCCGGCGTAGCGGTAAGTCAATCGGGTGTGGTCAAGGCCCATGAGGTGCAGAATCGTCGCATGCAGGTCGTGCACATGCACACGATTTTCGACGGCGTGCCAGCCGTGGTCGTCGGTGGCGCCGTAGGTGAGCCCGCCTCGGACGCCGCCGCCGGCAAGGAACATCGTGAATCCGAACGGATGATGCTCGCGCCCATCTGAGGTCTCCGCCGTGGGTGTGCGGCCGAACTCGCCTCCCCAGATCACCAAGGTATCGTCGAGCAGACCGCGCTGCTTGAGGTCCTGGATCAGCGCCGCCACGGGCTTATCTGTCGCCTGGCAGTTGTTGCGAAGTTCTGATGTGAGATTGTCGTGCTGATCCCAAAGCTGACAGCTTGTGCGGTGCGTGGTCTGCGTGTGATAGACCTGCACGAATCGAACCCCGCGCTCAACCAGCCGCCGGGCCATGAGGCACTGACGCCCGAAGTGCGCCGTTTCCGGCTCATCGATGCCGTAGTGCGATTGTGTGTGCTGCGATTCGCGGTCGACGTCGAAGGCTTCCGGGGCGGCTGACTGCATGCGGAAGCCGAGCTCGAACGATTCGATGCGCGCACTCAGGCGTGAATCATGCTCACGTTGTGTCCTGTACTGCTGGTCGAGTGCAGCCAATGCCTGAAGCTGTTGACGCTGCTCGCTCCGGTTGAAGGTGGGGTTGCGGACGTTCGCGATCGGGTTGTTCAGATCGCTTACCAGTGTGCCCTCATAGGCAGCGGGCATGAACGCGCTGCTCCATAGCGGTGCCCCCTGCGCCGGTTGCTGCGGGCTGATGACGACGTAGCCGGGCAGGTTTTGATTCGCTGTGCCAAGGCCGTAGAGCAGCCATGATCCAAGACTCGGTCGGCTGAACGCCTGCTCGCCGGTATTCATCTGCAGGCAGGCGCCGTTGTGGTTGATATTGTCAGCCACCATCGAGCGAATCACGCAAAGGTCGTCGGCACAGCGTGCGATGTTCGGCAGCAGTTCACTGACTTGCGTCCCGCTCTGGCCATGACGTTTGAACTTGAACGGCGAGCCCAGCAGGCCCTGCGTCTGCGTCCGCATCAGGCTTGGCTTCTCAAACGGCAGCGGCTTGCCGGCGTGTTCTTTCAAAAGCGGCTTGGGGTCGAACAGATCCATCTGCGAGGGGCCGCCCGACATGAAGAGGAAGATGACGTTGCGGACGCGCGGGATGTAGTGGGCCCCGCCGGTCGGTGCACTCGCTCCGCTCGCTTCGCGGCTGAGCATATCCGCCAGCGGAAGCATCGCGAATCCGCCGGCGAAGCGTTGGAGCATCTCTCGCCTGCTGGTTCCTCGTCCTGCTGATTGCATCTTTGGCCTCTGCTGTGAATTTCAGTCGATGTAGATGAACTCGTTGCCGCACAGGAGGACGTGGACGTAAAGCTGCCACGCCTCCTGGTCGCCGTCCGCCTGCTCGATCAGATCGCGGGCGATCCTGACTTCCGCTTCCATCGGTTCGCGTGCATAAAGCAGCCGATAAAGCCGTTCCATTCGCGCCTCCAGATCATCGGGCACTTCTTCGGAGACCCGTGCCGCCAGCGCGGCTGCGCGGTCCAGCACGAACGGGTGGTTCATCATGAACATCGCCTGGGGAGCGACGGTGGATTCTTGCCGCTGCGAAATGATCGCCCGCGGATCGGCAGCGTCGAAGAGCAGATCGTAGCCGCTGCGGTCTGAGCGGACGGACATGAGGTAGAGCGTACGGCGCGGGGTAAGCAGATCGGTGATGGCAGGCCCGCCGCGGGTAAGATCAAGTTCCCCCGTTACCGCCAGCATCGCGTCGCGCAACGGCTCGGCCTCCAGGCGGCGGCGCGGCATGCGGCCCACCAGTTCATTTTCCGGATCGGCCGCGCGCGTGCTCGATTCCGCCCGTGTTGATTGTCGATACGTCGACGAAAGCATGATCCGCCGATGCATCGCCTTGATTGACCAGCCGCTCTCGACGAACGAGCGTGCCAGATTATCAAGCAGTTGCGGATGCGTCGGCTTGGCGCCGTGTGTGCCGAAGTCGTCGGGCGTCCGCACCAGTCCTTGTCCAAAATGATGCAGCCAAATCCGGTTGACCATGACCCGGGCCGTCAGAGGATGGTCCTCCCGCACGAGCCATTGCGCCAACGCAAGCCGACCGCTCGTGTCCTCAGCGATTTCCGGTTGATCTTCATCATCCGCCAGCACACGAGGGAAGCCGCGCGGCACCGGATCGCCCAGCCGATCGTAACGGCCGCGATAATGCACCCGCGCATCGGCGAAGCCCGCATGCTCCGAACCCGGGACCCCGCCCTCACGCGTGCCCTCAATCACCGGCACCGGGCGCTCCGCCAACCGCTGCGTCTGCGCCCGCTCGCTTCGCAGGTGTTCCAGTTCCTCGCGTGCCTCGTCATCGAGCAATTGTGTCACATTAAGCCCAAGCCACACCGGTCCGTCAGGAGCGGTCACCGTCGCGATCAACTTTGCGTCCGGCGTGGTTTCATCAGGCGCTGGCTCGTTCAGCAAATCCCGAAGTTGATCGCGCAGGTCGGCCCCGTTTTCCGCAGCGCCGTCTTGATGCACCGCGTCAATGTAGGCGGCCAGCACCGAGCCAGCGGGCACCACGGCGGGAATGCTTTCCCCACCAATCGTGTAGAAGTACCAACGGGGCGATTCGCCGTCGGCGAAATGCGGATTGCTCACGTCCACATCGTCCAGCACCTCCGCCAACGCCCAATGTTCCTCGTTCCCCGGCGATTCAAGGAGCATATTCACGATGGTGGTGTCGAAGCTGTGGTCGCCGTCCCGCGGGTCGATCACGAGCGAAACAACGTCTCCCGGCTGAACATTGATGGCCGCTTTCGCCTCCGCCTCACCGCCACGTTCGGAAATCCCGGCCGCAACCTGCTGCCGCGCTCCGTTACGGGTGAGTTCAAGCGACCATGCGACCCCGTTGCCGCCGTTGGGGTCGCCGTCGTGGATCGTCGCCTGGACTATCAGTTCGGTGTTCTCGTCGCTACGCCAGCCGATGGCAACCGCGCGGTCCGGCGCGGGATGCACGGCCACGCTCCGCGCCGGCATCGTCCACGTCGCCGAACTCTGAGGAACCTCCAACTGGTTGGCCATAAGCCACGGTGTCGCGCTCGCGCCCCAGCCGGCCAAGCCTTCCTGATCAGGTTCCAGTCGTTGCGTCAAGAGCCCGTCCTCGTGCGGTTGCGACCGACGATCACCCTTCGCGAAACGCACCAGCCGTTCGAGCAGCGCATCCTCGATGTTCGGCGTGCCGCCTTGATCCTGCACCGCTGCCAGATGCGTCAGCACCTCTCCCAGCCGCTTCGCGACCTGCTCGCGTCTGTGCCGGTTTTCCGCCGCCTCGATCTCGGCTCGTAGCCGCGCGAGTACCTCTCCCGCCTGCTCACGCCGCTGCAACTCCTCCGGTGAGAGCAGGGGAATGTTCACCATCGGCGTCCCCGCTGCCGGGTTGCCGGGCTCCGGCACGACGTGGCTTGAGAAGAAGAAACCCGCCATTGCGTAATAATCTTCAATGCCGATCGGGTCGAACACGTGGTCGTGACACCGTGCGCAGGATACGGTCAGTCCCATCACCGCCCGGCTGACGACGTCCACCTGATCGTCCACGATATCGGACATCATCTTCCGCTTGTCCGAATCTCCCTCATCCCACGCCCCGAGCGCCAGCATGGCCGTGGCGATCACACGATCCGCGTCGTGTTCGCCCTCAACCAGATCGCCCGCCACCTGATCCACGATGAACTGGTTGTATGGATAATCTTCGTTGAATGCGTTGACGACCCAGTCGCGATATCGCCAGGCATTCGCGATATCGCCCCGGGTTCCGGTGCCGCGTGCGTCCTTTGAGTCGGCATAACGAACCACGTCCAGCCAATGCCGGCCCCAACGCTCGCCGTACTGCGGCGAAGCGAGCAGTTCATCCACCACCCGCGAAAAAGCACCGTCGGAGTCGTCGGCCACGAATGCTGCGACCTGCGCCGGCGTCGGCGGCAGACCGATCAAATCAAAGTACGCACGCCGAATCAGCGTACGCCGATCCGCCTCCTCCGCAGGTACCAGGTCACGCGCCTCCAACTTCGCCAGGATGAACGCATCGATCGGGTCGCGCCCCCAGTCGTCATGCTCCACCGCAGGCGGCTCCACCGCGCGTGGCGGCGAAAATGACCAGTGCTCACGCGCCTCCGCCACATCGAACGATGACCCCGCCCACCGGGGGTCTTCCTCAGTCGCCACCGCTTCCTCGCGCGGATCGACCGCGCCGCTGTTTATCCAGCGCACGAAGTCCGCCACTACCTGCTCAGACATGCGGTTGCGTGGCGGCATCTGAAGTGTCGAATCGTGATAACTGATCGCGCGGATCAGCAGGCTCGCTTCCGCGTTGCCCGGCACGATCGCAGGCCCGCTTTCGCCGCCCTGAAGCATCGCCGCCGCCGAATCAAGCCGAAGGCCGTTCCTCGCCCGGCTCGAGCCGTGACATTCAAGACAACGCTCCGCCAGCACCGGCCGGATGCGGCGCTCGAAATGTTCCAGCGCCGCCGCCTCGTCCGCGAACCCCACCTCCGCCGCGACCAGCAGAATCCCTGCCATGGCGATCAGCGATCTGATTCCATCCGACCAGTTCGTCACCAAAACGGAGTCCCCTTCTATTCGCGTTAATCTATATCAAATTATAGAAAGCCGACTCAGCTACCGCCAAGACCCATCGGTCTACCCGCGCAACATCAGAGTAAGTGCATTTGGCTGGTTGTGCTGTCACGCGACCGCGGAAACCGTTCCGCCGGAGTACGATTGCCAATTGATAGCGTGCGCGAAGCGCTTTATGCTTCGTTGGACCTGAGGGCACCAACGGAAATCATTATTTACTCAGCACTGGAGGTTCAGCCGATGCCGACGATGTTACGAGCAATGGCCGTATGGGGGCTGGCTGGCGGGATCTTCATGGTGACGATGCTCATCACGGCGACGGCTTGGGCGGAGCGGCCGCGTGCCCTCCCTGAGGGGCAGCAGCCTGAAGACGTTCGGCTGGGTGATCTGCGAACGCTGAATGATCAGTTCCCGTTCCGACAGGTGGCATCAGCTCAAGCATGGGAGGCAAGAGCGGCTGATCTGCGTAAGCGGGTGCTGGTGGCCAACGGCCTTTGGCCGATGCTTCCTCGGACGCCGCTGGAAGCTGTGGTGCATGGCAAGGTAGAGCGAGATGATTACACGGTGGAGCGGGTGTATTTTCAATCGATGCCTGGACACTTCGTGACCGGTTCGCTGTATCGGCCGAGGGGCGAGGCGGAGATGCGCCGGCCGGCTGTGCTGAGTCCGCACGGGCATTGGCCGGGCGGTCGGTTTCACGATCATGGTGAGCAGCATGTAAGGCAGCAGATTGCCGCTGGGGGCGAACGCTTTGAGGAGAGCGGGCGGTACCCGCTGCAAGCGCGGGCGGTGCAGTTGGCGCGCATGGGGACCGTCGTGTTCCTCTACGACATGATCGGCTACGCCGACAGCGTGCAGTTCCAGGAGCATCGGCCGGGCTTTCGGGAGGCGATGAACACGCCCGAGGGGTTTGGGCTTTTCAGTCCGCAGGCGGAGTTGCGACAGATTAATCTGATGGGCTTGCAGACGTGGAATTCGGTCCGGGCGTTGGACTTCCTGCTTAGCCTGGAGGACGTGGACGCGAACCGCATCGGCGTGACCGGCGCCAGCGGCGGTGCGACGCAGACGTTCGTCTTGTGCGCGATTGATGAAAGGCCTGCGGTTTCGGTCCCGGCGGTGATGGTTTCCACGGCGATGCAGGGCGGCTGTCCTTGCGAAAACGCAGCCCACCTCCGGGTCGATGGCGGCAACATCGACTTAGCGGCGCTCACCGCACCGCGGCCACAGGCGCTGATTCACGCGGACGACTGGACCGTGGAAATGGATGAGAAGGGCATGCCCGACCTTCGCCAGTTGTACGCCATGCTGGGACATGAAGAGAAGGTCGATGGGCAGGGGTTTTACCACTTCGGACACAACTTCAATGCCGTTTCGCGGATGTACATGTACAACTGGATGAATCGGCATCTCGGCCTGGGGCAGCAGGAACCGGTGATTGAGCGAGATTTCCAACCGTTGAGCCAAGACGAGGCGACGGTGTGGACGGCGGAGCATCCCGCTCCTTCGGGCGACCAGGTGGGCGAAGCTCACGAGCGGCAACTGGTGCAGTGGTGGGATGAGCAGCAGGCTGAAAGAATCGAGGCGATGAAGCCCACGGACGAAGCTTCGCTGGAGGAATACCGAGACGTGATCGGCGGGGCGATCGACACCATTATCGCACGCACCCTCAGTGATGTCGGGCAAGTCACGTTCGATCTGGTGGAGAAGATTGAGCACGAGCGGCACCTGATAATGACTGGTCTGGTGACGCATGTGGAGGCTAACGAGCAGTTGCCGACTCTCTTCGTCTTTCCACGGGAGACGTGGAACGCCGAGGTGGTCATCTACCTGCACGAGCAGGGCAAGGATGGGCTGCTTCAGGCAGACGGCACGCTGACGCCCACGGTCAAGCAACTGGTGGAGGCGGGGTTTGCCGTGGCGGGCGTGGACCTGCTGATGCAAGGCGAATTCACGGAAGACGGCGAGCCGATCACCCGGGTCCGCACGGCTGTTTACGGCGACGGGAGTCAGCCGTGGCAGCAGTACGCGGGGTACAAGTTCGGCTACAACCTGTCGCTCTTTTCCAAGCGCGTTCATGATGTGCTGACGATCGTCCAGATGGCGCACACCACGGATTACGAGACGGAGCGGGTTCACCTGCTGGCGATGGGCGAGACGGTAGGCCCTGTTGCTGCCGCGGCTGGAGCGATGGCGGACGATCGCCTGCACAGTTTGGCGGTGGACAACGCAGGGTTCCGGTTTGTGCATGCCGATCGGTTTGAGCACCCGATGTTCGTGCCGGGCATGGTGCGTTACGGCGATGTCGATGCATTGCTGGCGCTGAATGCGCCGCGGCCGATGTGGGTAAGCGGGCAGCTGCCCAATGTCGCCAAGGCCGCGTACGAAGCGGCAAAAGGCGCGGAAAATTTGACAGAAGGTGACGCGCTGGACACCGCGATCCGTTGGCTTATAGACGGCGTGCAGCGATGATACGCACGCTGCGAAGGAAAACGCGCTTCAAGCACCGCGGTGACGATTAGCTGGTAATCTTCTCGGATTTCCGGCGATGCACACGAGGTGCTCTCTGCTGGCGCGAGGAGAACGGGTGTTGGTTACTTTGCCCATTCGGGGCGGGCTTCGGTGAGTCGCTTGACGATGTCGGGGTGCTCGTCAGCCAGGTTTTTACGCTCGCCCGGATCGTCCTCGAGGTTTGCGAGGAACCAGTCTCGATCGGCTTGTGGGATTGCGTCCCCGGGGACGGGGTTACGCAGGTTCCGCATGAGTTTCCAAGGCCCTTTTCGCACCGCCCATTGATTGCCGAATCGCCAGTACAGGCTTTCGTGGATTTCCGGGGCGTCTGCTGAGGCGAGTATTTCGGTCATGGACCGGCCGTCGACGTTCTCGTCGATCATCGTGATATCGCAGAGGTCCGCGAGGGTCGGGAGCCAATCGGTGGCGTGGACCATCTGGTCGCGCACCTGGGCTTCGGCGAGCCCGTTGGGATAGCTGATGATGGCGGGGACGCGGAGGCCGCCTTCGAGCAGGCTCTGCTTGGCGCCGCGGTAGGGGCCTGCGTTGCCGCCGCCGAAGTGGGCTCGCTCCTCCACGCTGTGACCGTGGTCGGCCTGGAAAATGATGATGGTGTCCTCGCGAAGGCCCTTGTCTTCAAGAATGGCGACGAGTCGGCCGATGCGATCGTCCTGAGAACTGACGAACGCTGCGTAGAGGTTGCGTGGGTAGGGGACGCCGGCTTCGCGGTAATGTTCGAGCCAGTGGGCCTCGCCCTGGTAAGGGTAGTGCGGCGTGTTCATCGCCACGTACATGAAGAACGGCCGATCCTCCTGAGCGTTGATGAATGCTTCGGCTTCATCGACGACCAGGTCGGGGAAGTACTCGCCGGCGTGGATGACGCGCTCGCCGTTGCGCCAGAGGTCGTGCCGGTTCGGACCGTTCCAGTAGAAGAAGTGTGAGTAGTTGTCGATACACCCGCCGAGGTGCCCGAACGCGTGGTCGAACCCATTGGCGTGGGGGCTGTCTTCCTCGTTGTGCCCGAGGTGCCACTTGCCGATGAGGGCCGTGGCATAGCCGCTCTCCTTGAACATATGCGCCAGGGTAGGGGCACCGGAGAGGCCTTTGCCAGCGGGGCTGACATTCCCCGGCACGCCGACGGTGGGGGGGTAACGCCCGGTGAGCAGGCCTGCCCGGGACGCTGAGCAGATGGGTGCCGGGGCGTACATCTGCGTGAACCTGATGCCGCGCTCGGCCAGTTCATCGGTGTTAGGGGTCACCAGATCGTCGGCGCCGTACGCACCGAGATCGACGGAGCCTTGGTCGTCGGTGTAGATCAACAGAACATTGGGCTGGCGGCGATCGTCCGCGTCTAGGGATACGCCCATCACGTGGCCCGCGACGATCGCCGCCAGAATCAGTGTCAAGGTTCGCTGCATTGTGTGATCCTTTCAAAGCTGTCTGATTGGACGGGCGAGCCGGTGACGAACAGTGTTGATCGTCTGCTCAAAGGATGGTAACAGGATCAGCGGATGGTTTTTTGCATCGTGTGGGGCTGCGGCGTTGCTGTCTTCTCGGGATGGACAGAAGTGACGCTCACAATGATTCTGGACTAACGGGTCAAATAGAGGATAATCGTCAGGTGGGGTTGGTGGCAGTGGCGGGGTTAGCTTGGCCATCTTCCGAATCTGTTTAGCGTTCGAGTTCACCGAGAGGAAGTTGCTGATGACACGTGCCGCACTTGCCCTTGCCCTCGTTTTTGTTTTGAGCGTTCCCGCGTTCGCTGAGCGTTCGCCGAATGTGGTTTTGATTCTTGGCGACGATCAGCACTGGGGCGACTACGGTTTCATGGGTCACGACGTGATCCAGACGCCGAACATTGATCGTCTGTCTCAGGAGAGCCGTACGTACACGCGGGGGTACGTTCCTGTGAGCCTGTGTCGGCCGAGTCTGGCCTCGATGCTGACGGGATTGCAGCCGCACCAGCATCGCATTACCGGCAATGATCCGGTGAACAAGACGCGCGAGCGTCATGAAAAAGTGATAGCACTGCTTGATGAGGTGCCGACGCTGCCGACGATGTTGGCTGAGCGTGGCTACCTTTCGCATCAATCAGGTAAGTGGTGGGAGGGCAATTACGCCCGTGGCGGGTTCACCCATGGCATGACGCATGGGGACCCGGAGCGTCGTGGTCGGCACGGTGATGTTGGTTTGAAGATCGGCCGGGAGGGAATGGGGCCGGTCGTCGATTTCATCGACCATGCCCAGGCGGAGGAGAAGCCGTTTTTCCTCTGGTATGCCCCATTTCTGCCTCACACGCCGCACAACCCGCCCGAGCGCCTGCTTCGCAAGTATCGGTCGGAAGGGCGTCCGCTGGCGGTGGCGCGCTACTACGCCATGATTGAATGGTTTGATGAAACGGTCGGGGAGTTGCTCGCTCATATCGACGATCAGGGTTTGGCCGAGGACACGGTGGTGCTGTTCGTCTGTGACAACGGTTGGATTCAAAGGCACGCGCAGTTGCCGTTGCCGCAGGCATGGAGCCAGCCGTACGGTCCGCGTTCGAAGCGATCGCCTTACGACGGAGGGCTCCGCACGCCAATGCTGGTGCGCTGGCCGGGCATGGTGGAGCCTGGGGTTGACGACGACACCCTCGTCAGCACGATTGATCTTGCGCCCACGATCCTCGACATCGCCGGGCTCGAGCCGACGGAGCAGATGACGGGCGTGAACCTTCTGGACGAGGAGGCCGTTAACAGCCGCGAGGCGATCTTCGGCGCTATCTTCGAGCACGACATTCCAGACCCGCTGGGGAAAGCGGCGGCCGGGCTTCGTCATCGCTGGGTGATTAAGGGTGACTACAAGCTGATTTACCCCAGGTACGCCGACGAAAGCCGGCAAGACATGGAGATCGAGTTGTACAACCTCCACGACGATCCCAATGAACGTCATAATCTTATTGACGAACAGCCTGACCGCGCGATGGACCTCATGAGGCTCGTCGATGGATGGTGGGACGGCAAGTGATCTCGAGCACCAAGGCCCACCGGTCTACGGATCGCAATATGCTGAGCGAATAGGTAACACCCATGGCTGTAATGCTGAAATTTGCCGCCGTTGCGTTCGCGTGCGTCATCGCAGTGACGGCTTGGACCTCGCTTGAAAATGCGGAAGCTGAGCAGGCGATCGAGTCGTGCTGCGAACTGCCCGCCTCGCGAGGGGTGATGATGGCCCAGACGGCGAACACCGCCACGCAAGCGGAAGACGACGTCGATCCCGCCAGCGGCCCCAAAGGCCCAGCACCCGAGGGCATGGTCTGGGTGCCGGGCGGCGAATTCGTGATGGGATCTGATGAGACCTATCCCGAAGAGCGGCCGGCGCATCGCGTGTCCGTCGATGGTTTCTGGATGGACAAACATCCGGTGACATTCGAGGCGTTCGCGGCATTCGTCGAGGCGACCGATTACAAGACCGTCGCTGAGCGTGAGCTTGATCCCGCTGACTTCCCAGGCGTGCCGGAAGACCTGCTTGTGCCGGGATCGATCGTCTTTGTCATGCCCGAACAGGCGGACACACGCGGCAACATCGCACAGTGGTGGCAGTACGTGCCCGGGGCGAGTTGGCGCCACCCCGAAGGGCCGGGCACAACTTACGAGGATCGCCTCGATCATCCCGTCGTGCATGTCGCCTACGAAGATGCCAAAGCCTACGCCGACTGGGCTGGCAAACAGGTGCCCACCGAAGCGCAATGGGAACGCGCGGCTCGCGGCGGACTAGAAGAAAAGATGTACAGCTGGGGCAACGAATTCATGCCAGGCGGGAAGCGGATGGCCAACACCTGGCAGGGAAAATTTCCCATCGAGAACACCGCCGACGACGGCTTCGTCGGCACCTCCCCGGTCGGCAGCTTCCCCGCCAATGGCTACGGCCTCTACGACATGGCTGGCAACGTCTGGGAGTGGACCAGCGACTGGTACAACGTCACCTACTATCGCGAAGCCGAGGGCGAGCATAACCCCACAGGCCCGCCAGAAGCCGACAGCGCCGATCCGAAGGAACCCGGCCTGGCCAAGCGCGTCGCACGCGGCGGCTCATTCCTCTGTGCACCCAGCTACTGCCTACGCTACCGCCCCAGCGCCCGCTCCCCCAGCACACCCGACACCAGCACCTCCCACACCGGCTTTCGCCTGGTAAGGCTGCCGGGATCGAATCCTTGAACACAGCTGTGCATCCTTCACGGTCGTGAAGAGTGGGGGGCGCTGTTCAGCGTTCGAGGGAGGTTGATGAGTCGACGACGTTCGCGACCAGCCAGGAGACGCGTTCTTCACCACGGAAGCTGACGCTGACGACGGGTGTTTCGTCGTCGCTGCTGAAGACGCTGATGCGGAGTGCGTCGAAGGCGATGGGTGGGATACCCGCACCGCCCCAGACGTAGCGCTGGCTGTTGATCCAACCACCGACGCCCTGATCGTGCGTCACCCAGACGCCGTCAACGCGGATTTCGATTTTCCAGGCGGTCTGTTCCTGCGGTTGGTTGGGGTACGTGCCGGTAAAGACCATGAGGTTCGCTTGAACGGTCTGGTCCCATTCGGCTTGCCAGTAAAGCGCCTCATCTTCCTCGATGACGCCAAGATCCTCGCCGAATCCAACGCCGAATTCATGCCACTCTGTCTCGCGCATGAAACGGCCGGCGGTGGGGTCCCAGATCATGTCGCCGATCTCGCCGCGTCGTGCCTCGCCACGGTCGGGAATGTTGCTGGCGTAGTCGGCATGAACGAGGAGATTGGCGACGGAGTCGGGGATCTGGATGCGATCGGGATCAAGGCCTGAAACGATCGGCGTACCGGGGGCCAAGATGGCATCGGGGTGGTCGGGCGGCTGCGTGAGCGAGAGGAAGGCGAGGAGGTCGACGATCTGCTGATCCGTCATGGCGTTTTCGAGGCCTTCCGGCATGAACGATACGGGAGAGGTGGCAATGTCGTGCACCTTGTCTCGCGCGATGACTTCTTCCTGGCCTCCGATCATCTGGATCACGATGCGCTGATCGTTTTCTTCGGTGATCATGCCAGCAACGACTCGGCCGGACTCGGTGGTGACAATGTTGAGACGGTAGCCGGTGTTGATCACGAGGTTCGGATCGAAGACGTTGGAGACGATCTGTTCGAATGAGCTTCGGCCGTTGACGGTAAGGTCGGGGCCGAGGGGGGTGCCTTCTTCATAGATCGTGTGACAGGCGGCACAACTCTGGCCGAAGACGGCGCGACCGCGCTTGGGATCGCCGGGCAGCCGTTGTGCAAGTTGCGTGACTTCGGCGACGACGCGTTCGCGGTCGGGGTTGCGCTGCTCTCGGACCTGCCCGTAAACTTCTTCGACGCGTTTGCGGAGTTGGTCGTCGCCGGTGGCGATCAGGCTTCGGATCTGGTTGAGATTGAGCTGCTGCTGGGGCACTGTTCCTTCGGCGACGGCGTCGAGGAGGGCGAGGCTCCAGGCTGTACGCTGAGTGAGCGTTTCGATAGCCAGCACGCGTGAGGCGGAATCGTAGGTGTCCCAGCCTGCGACGATGGCGACGCCGACGTCTGGGGAATCGACGCGGCTGAGTATGCGGATGACACCGAGTTTGAGCGGGTGCGGCACGTTGTCGCGGGCGGACAGGAGAGACTCGGCGAGCTCGCGCGTGTCTTCGGCGCCGCCGGTGACCAGTGCCTCGAGCGCCGCGACGCGGTGTTCTGCGGAGGCGCTGCCGTCGCGTGCCAAGGTGTGCATCGCGCTCATGGCGGAGGCGTGCCGCCAAGTGGCGGCGGTGACGGCGGCATTGAAGTAGAGGGGATGGTCCGGTTCACCGGTCAGGATGGGTTCGAGGACGGGCTCGACGTGCTGGCGGACACGTGCGAGACGGTCGTCACGGACCTCGCCGGTACGGACGCGCTGGGCGAGGGCGGCGAGCGTGTCGCGGGCTTCGCTGTTGAGGCCCTGCTCAATGCAGATACGCACAAGGGAGGCAAGAACCTCGGACTCGATATCCTCGACGGCGAGTAGGCGTTCGGCGACGCGGGGCATCACGGCGCGGAGGCCGGGGGATTCGCGCAGGTCGAATTCTTCGATCGATTCAAGGAAGCGGGGGGCGCCGTCGGCGAGAAGCGGGTGGAGGTTCGCCCAGACGATCTGCGGGATGAGCGGATCGTCGCCGGCGTGGCCGAGGACTTGAGCAAGCGACTCCACGGCATCACGGCCCTGGAGCTTGGTTGCCGCGATGGCGAGTTGGAGCTTCACATCGGGCGAGCCGTCGTTGGTCATGGTGAGGACACGCTCGTGGATGGCGGGATCCAAGTCGTCCGCGAAGTTGCCGGCGGCACGAACCCCCCAAGTGCGGACAGAATCAACGTCGTGCTCGAGCATGGCCAGGTGGAAATCCCGATCAAGCTCGAAGCTGGAGACAAGCGAGAAGATCGCGTGCATCCGGGTTTTGTGATCGGTGTCGTCTTCGAGCGCGAGGTGTTGCAGTTTGTCACGGGTTCCCGCGTCTGCTTCGCTGCTGATCAACCGCTCGGCGAGAAGGCGTTGAGCGGTTTCACGGTGGTAAACATTGCGCGAGGCGAGGTGGGTAATGAGCTGATCATCGGACAACTCGCCCATGTCAGGAAACGGCCCGTCGGGTGATGGCGAGTCGCTGTGCCGGAGTCGCCAGATGCGGCCGTGGGTGCGATTGACGCCCTCAGGATCTCGGCGGGCGTCCTGATAACAGTGATAGCGGTCGTACCAGTCGAGCACGTAAAGAAGGCCATCCGGCCCGACGGACTGTGACACGGGCATGAACCACGGGTCGTTGGCCTGCAGGAAATCTTCGCGGGGTGTCGCCTGGTAGGTCGAGCCACGGCGTTGCAGAACATCGTGATTAATAGCGCCACCGTGGATGTTTCCCATGAACAGCGCATCGCGGTACGGCTCGGGGTAAGCATCCGAATCGAGATAGACAAGCCCTGCGTAGGCAGCCATCTGGTGGCGGTGGTCGACAATGGACTCGATGCGCCATGTGAACGGAGGGTAGGTGCCGGCCTGCCGCACGTAGTAGCCGGATTCGGTGATGTGCCAGAGGTGGTCAATGACGCAGGCGCTGATGAACATGTTGCCTTCGGCGTCGAAGGCGAGGCCCCAGGGGTTGCTGGTGCCCTCGGCGAAAAGCTGGAATTCGTGGGTGACCGGGTGAATGCGGAAGATCGCGGCACTGAAGTCGAAGGTCTCGTCGCCTTGATGGATGCGTGAGTAGTTGAAAACGCCGTGGAGGCCGTAGAGCCAGCCGTCGGGTCCCCATGTGAAGGAATTGGGAAGTTCGTGCGTGTCGTTGCGGTCGAAGCCGGTGACGATGACTTCGGATTTGTCAGCTTTGCCGTCGCCAGTGGTATCCTGCAGAAAGAGGATGTCCGGAGCGTTCGCGACCCAGACGCCGCCGTGGCCAACGGCGATGCCGGAGGGGATGTTGAGCCCTTCCGCAAAAGTGGTCACGGAATCGACCTTGCCGTCTCCGTTCGTATCTTCCAGTACGCGGATGCGGTCGCGACCGGGGCCAGGCTCATTGCGTGGGTACTCGATACTTTCGATCACCCAGAAGCGACCTTTTTCGTCGATCGTCATACCGACGGGGTTGATCACGTCGGGCTCTGCAGCGACGAGTTCGACTTCGAAGCCATCCGGGCCTTCCATTTTTGCTTGAGCTTCCTCGGGGGTCAGCGCTGCGCCCGGTGCGACCTCCTGCCCATGAGGGATGACTTCGTCAGCGGCGTTGACGGCGGCCAGCCCCGCCACCGTCAATGCCATTGTGATGCCCGCGAGAAACCACGCACCTGTCAGCTTCATAGATTCTGCCTTGCCTGGGATCGAGGAAGTCTAAGTAAGATACCACAGAGCGGGGCGCGCCAGTAGACATGTGTTCTGTGTGTTGCAGATTTCGCTTCATTCGCCTACCAAGGAGAAACAGATGTATGGAATTTGCAACTTATCCTGGAGCGACTGAATGAGCGTCAAGTGTCTCATCGCATGCGTCACTCTCATCGCTTTGAGCGCGGGAATGCCAGGCGTCCACACGCTGTCCGCCTCCGACGGCTCCGACGGAAACGATCGGAACGGCGACCCACCCAACATCGTGCTTATCTACACCGATGATATGGGCTTTGGCGAGCTGAGCAGCTACAACGCAGAAGATCTTCGCACGCCTCGTCTCGATCAGATGGCCGACGAAGGCGTGAGGTTCACCAACTTCTACAACTCCTCCTCCGCCTGCTCAACCTCCCGCGGCGCGCTCCTTACCGGCTCATACCACCAGCGACTGAGCGTTCGAACTGTGTTCAGTCCCCAGTCCGACCGAGGTTTGAATCCTGATGAAATTACCCTGGGCGACATGCTCAGCGAAGCCGGCTTCACGACTGCCGCCATCGGCAAATGGCACCTGGGCAACGCCCCGAACCTCCGCCCCAACGCGCAGGGCTTCGACCTCTTCTACGGCATCCCCGTCTCCCACGACTACAACTATCCCGACGGAAAGGGCATGCCCTTCTATGAAAACGAACGGATCATTGACAGGCAGATTCCCGATGAGCTTTACACACAGCGTCTGACCGACCGGGCAATCACGTTCATCGAGGACAACAGGGACGACCCCTTCTTTGTTTACCTCGCTTACCCTATGCCCCACGTGCCCCTGGCCGTGACCGACCGCTTCAAAGATCGCTCCCAACGCGGCCTCTACGGCGACGTCATGGAGGAACTCGATCACAACGTCGGCCGCATCCTCGATACGCTCGAAGAACACGACCTGGACGACAACACCATCGTGCTGTTCCTTTCCGACAACGGGCCGTGGGGTTCCTATGGCAACCACGCGGGCCTCACCGGCGGGCTGCGTGGAGGCAAGCGCAATACCTTCGAGGGAGGCGTGCGCACGCCGATGATCGCCTGGGGCCCGGGGCATGTTCGCTCCGGCGTTGTCGAGGACGCGCCCGCCATGACCATCGACTTGTTTCCCACCTTCGCGCACCTGGCGGGCGGTCAGATTCCCGACGATCGCGTGGTTGACGGCATCGACATCCGCTCGCTTCTGCTGGACGGGCGTTACCCGTCGGTGGATCCGAATCGGCCGCTGATGTTCTACGACTACTCCTCCAACCGTCTGTTCTCGATGCGGATGGGCCCGTGGAAACTCCACTTCCCCCATCGCCACCAGATCGTGGACAGAGAGGGTCACGACGGCAAGCGCGGCAGCTACCGATGGGAAAACATCGGCCTCTCCCTGTACAACCTCGACGATGACCCACCCGAGACCGAAAACTTAGCCGGTGCACACCCCGAGGTCGTCAATCAGATGCAGCAGATCGCCGACCAGTACCGCAACGATCTGGGCGATGCGTTGCAGGACATCTCCCCCGGCCCCAACGTCCGCCCGCTGGGCACCGCCGAGTAGCTGCCTCATCAGCATCGCGCAGTTATGGGACCGTAATCCTGCTTGAGTGTGATCTGGCACGCGAGTGCTCTTCGGCTGCGCTTTCGCCTCCGGCCCACGCCGAGGCACCATGATTGCCGGGTGAAAGTTCGCTGGGGGCTTTCGCCCCCGGCGAACGCATGCGTAGGTGGTGTTACGCGTGGTGTCGACGCGGGCGGCGACTCCCTGCGAAGGTGGCGGCGAGGACGACGAGTGCTGCGGTTGTCGGTTCAGGAATGGGGACGGTGTAGATGCCGGCCCGTCCTTCGAGGATGCCGTCGGGGTCTTCCATCCTGGCGGAGAAGGCGAGCGTGCCGCCAGCCAGGCCGTCGCGCTCGAGGCCGAGTTCGGTGATGAGGAATCCATCGAGTTCCGGTTCGAGTAATCCGGCGTTGTCGGTGGTGTCGAGAATCTTCGTGAGTGTGTCGTCGATAAGGGCGTAGAGACCGACGAGATCATCGGGGCCCTTGCCAAGGAAAGCGACGACCTCGCTATCCGCGGCGAGGAACGAGGAGATGCGGAGTTCGCCTTCGTTTTCGCCGCCCATCCGGATGCTTTCGAATTCGAACGAAGTGAAGGTATCGGAGGATCCCGGGATGAGGGTCTCAAGGTCGGCTACGGTTGAGAGATCGTCGGTGTCGACGTCGTACTGGTAGATGCCCTGCTCTCCGCTGTCGCTGTAGGCGTTGAAGGCGATGGTGCCGCCGTCAAAGCTGATGGCTTCACCGATGCGTGCGAAGGCGCCGGTGCCGTTGGGGATGCTGTCGCCGATTGAGACGAGGCTCTGTACGGAGAAAGGGATGTCGGCTGCTGAGCGGTCGGCGAGCATGAGGCCGCCGAGTGTGGGATTCTCTTCGTCATCGACGCCCCGGAACGCGACGAGATTTTCATCGACGCTGGGCGGGGAGGTGCTGCCGAAGGGCGTGGTGGTGCCGGGAATATTCTGATTGGTACCGGTGACGAGCTGGACGGGGCCGTCGTTGACGACATCGCGGAAATAGATGCCGGTGGCTTCGTCGCCGCCCTCTTCCTCCTCGCTCAGGTTGCCTTTGAAGATGATGGTCCCGTCGACGATGTCTGGAGCGCCGGGGAATTGGCCGAAAACTACCGTGTTATCGGGTGGTACCGTGAAGGTGCGGTTGACGCCGGTTGTGAGGACGCCGGGGGCGTTGGTATAGACACCAGCATTGCCACCGCCTTCGGGAACGATGGGCGGAGACATGCCGCGGAAGACGACTGATCCGTCATCGATTCGCGGGAATGAGGGGAAACGCCTGAAGGTGACATCGGCGAGTTCGCTGTCGGGAACGGGTGTGTTGCTGTCAGCGATGAGGTTGATGGGGCCGAGGATGGCCATGTCGCGTGTGTAGATGCCTTCGAGTTGGCCGGGGTCGAGGGGGCCGTGCCCGACGCCCCTGGTTCTGCCGCGAAAAACGACAAGTTGATTCTCGTCGATGGAGGGCGGATTGAAGCTGTTGAAGATTCGCTCGGGGTCGGTGCCCGGCATTGCGTCTTCGCTGTTCACGACTTTCTGGAAGTTCCACCAAGAGTTGGCTTCGGCATGCGGTGCCGCGAGGCTGATGCATGCAGCAGTGCCTGCTATTGCGGTGGCTGTACGGAAACGGCTGATCCATCTGGACATAATTTCCCCCCTTGGACGATGTTGGTTACAAGCTGCTCGTTGCAGCTTCTTCTTGTGGCCATACTAGGCCATGCATCAGGGTGTCATGCTGAGGCAATTCCCGTTGTGCGGCGGGGGAAACGTCCGGGTCCCTCGTATATGTCAAGAATTTGCCTACACGTTTAACGCTTCGAACGACGCATCTCTCCGCGGACGGTGTTGAGAGGCGGTCACTGAGCGGGGGCTGATGATGCCAGAGTCGGCCGGGGCGGCCTCAACGTCCCCCGGCAACAATCGGCATCGCGCTTATCTGAGGTTGAGGGAGCCGTCGTACGTCGCTTACTGCCTTCCGCTGGATCGACGTCGCTTTTGCTTGAATCAGAGAGGGCACGGCGGCGTCGAAAAGCTCAAGGGGTCGCCGTAGGGATTGGTGTCCGATCATTGCTCGGACAGTTCCGGCGGCAGCCAGACAGGCAGATGCTTGACCTGCTCTTTCGCAGCCTGGGAGATCGGCACGCGCCATGCATCAAAGAATGGGCCAAGGTTGCGACCGACGGCCTTGGAGAAGCGGACCATCCACTGATCGCGTTTTGCACTGTCGCTGCGTGGCCGTTCGCCATCGGGCAGGTCACGATACTCCCGGAACAGCGCTTTGTACGTCTCCCATCCGAAAGCACGTTGGAGTTGCACGTACATTTCCAAGGCGAGGAAGGGATCGCGTTTCCACTGGTCGAATTCGCCGTCGCCCTCGAGGTAGTTCCTCACACGGCGGCGATGGTTGGGCGTGTTGATGCGTGGGTGGTCGCCCGCGACGACGCCGTTGACCTTTTCGTAGACATAGAGCGTGAAGAGGTTGACGGTGACTTCGACGGTGCCATCGAAGGTCCACTCGGGGGACTGATGGTTGTGTCCGATTTCGTGATAGAAGCCCCAATTGCCGTCGTTTTTGAGGGTTTGGAGATCGACGAATGCCCGCTGGACATCCATGTGCGTCATAATCGGATAGCCGGCGTGCATGTAGCCGACGCGCAGCTGGGCGTCGGGCACCAGCCTCTCGGGGCGACGGCGACCATTCAACTGCGCCAACTCAGCGCACGCGTCCATCACAGCGGACCAGTAGTCCATTAACTCGTGAGGGTTGTCCAGATCGCGGACCACCGAGGACGGAACGGTGAGGATGACTTGATCGTTGGCGAGTTCCGCCCAGGGGGCTGGCGCGTTGCGGATGGCGGTGCGCCAATCGCTGACGGACGTTTGGCCGTGCACGTAGTAGGGGGCTCGAACCGCGCCATCGATGCGCACCCGCACCTCAGTTGGGTCGGCGTTGCCGGGTACCTCGATGTAGATGAGCCCGCCGAATGGATTGGCGACTCGAACGGAGAGTTGATCGAGTAACGCCGTGCGATCGATCTCCGGATGCCGCTTCCATTCCGGAAGGTGCCAGAGGGCGTAACGGTGGGCGCCGATGCGGACCCGGAGTCCCACGTCAACCGCCTGCCTCGGGATGCGCACGCCGATTGTCGCCCCCGGCGATGCATAAAGTCCCGTGCTGTGCCAGTCGGGGATGGACGTATCGACCGCGATGGTTTTGCTGATGGTGCCGGCGTCCGCGGTCGGGAGGCCCGGGTAAACCTCGGCGCCGATGTGCGGCTTGATCTTGTCCAAGGGCAGATTCTGGGCGAGGTGGTGCTCCAGCGACAGACTCAGCCGCGCGATGCCGTTGTCGCCGGTGAGGGGATTGGTCTCGCTGGGGTACGCAAGATCGTCGAGGTCGCCAAGGGCTTGCTGCATCCAGGCGACAAATTCGTCGGATGCTTGGACCGCATTGACCGCGGCGATGGCGGAGGCGCTGGCCTGCGCGAGATCGTCGCTGCTCATCGAAACGCTTTCGCGATGATTGGCGATGAGTGCTTCAACGGCGCGACGGCTGTGTGCGAGGTCCGTTCTCCTGCTGAGGTCGAGTTCGCCGTCGTGATGAGGGCCGGCCGTCGCCTCGGTGTAGGCGATGCCCGCGTGCCTGAGGATCTGATTGCCTTGATGGTCGTCGAGCGTTCCGCGGTTGATCTGGAGCCAGCCCCAGGGTGTATCAGCGATGAGCATTCCGCCGCCGCGCTGCAGGTGCTTTTCGAGCGTTCTGCGTTGGTCGGCATTCTCGATGGTGCTGCCGTGGAGGATGATGACGTCGGCTTCACGGGCGGCATCGGTGAGTGAGGGGGTTGCCACGGCGTCGAACGCCGCTTTACGCAGCCGGTCGGCCAGGGGCTTGTTGCGATAAGCGGCCACTCTTACCGTTGCCGCGTCGTCCTTGCCTGACGCCCACAGCACCGCCTGGTTGAGAAGTCTTGCTGTGTCGTCATGGTCGAACGCCCGAGCGTTGATGTAGTCTGTATGAGCGAATGCCACGACATGCCCCGTCCCGACCCCGCCAGCTGCCACGACAGGCACCTCCACGTCGCCCGATCGACCGGTGGCGATGACCGCAGCATCCTCTCCGTAGACCGCAAGCGCTCCGGGTGTTCCCGGCGCGATGAGGCGGTTAATGTTCTCCCCGATTGCAGCCGCTCCGCCCGCGTTCGCTACGGAACAACCAAACATCGCGACGGTCATCAAAAGGCCGACGCAGAAAACAAGCCGCTGCGTGTTTATGGTCATGGTCGCTCCCACAGTTGTTTATTCAGCCGGGGCCGGGTCTAATCGCCTACAAGTTCATATCCAACCGCATACAGCCTCATAATATTGCATGAGGCGATGCATAGTTAGCAGAGATTCCTAGCCAGAGCCTATAACCTTTGCTCGCCCCTGACAACTTACCAATTGTTGTTTCGCCGTACTATAGAAGATGACTTGCATCGATAGACGTGCCGGACTATGTTCTGCCCCGCTGCGAGTGCAGAGGCCGCGCTGAGGGAGGCTGCGAGGCTTTTTGATGAAGTGGGCCGATGTGCCCACGCCCCCCGCGCGCCTAACCGATCAAAAAACGATGCTCTGTATAAGCTGGCTGAGAGGGCGCGTTTACAATGCCAGTCGCGTCGACAGTCAAAGTTTTTGTGCGTCAGGTGTACAGTTTTTCGAGAGTGTCGACATCTATATATGAGAGCGACTCCCCCCAATGGCCATGAACCATGAACAGATCGTCCAACGCCTCCTGGCCGACAGAACCCGCATTCTGGCGTTTGCGCGCGCGGTCGTTCGCAACGACGACCTTGCCGAGGACATCTTTCAGAGCGCATCTGTGGTGGCTTTACGCCGCGCTGATCAAGTAGATGCCGACGGTTTCTTGCCTTGGATGCGGCAGGTGGTGCGTTATCAGGCCATGAACGAGTTGCGTCAGCGTAACCGTCGGGCTGTAACATTAAGTTCGCAGGTTCTGGACAAATTGGAGCAGGATTGGGGCGAGACCGATGGCCGTGCGTCATCGCAGATTTCGCTTCATGCGGTTGATATTTGCATGAAGACATTGACGGAGAACGCCCAGAACCTCATTCGCCTGCGCTATGCGGAGGACCTGAAGGCCGGACAGATTGCAAAGCTTCTGGACCGCAAGCTGAACGCGGTTTACGTCGCTCTGACACGCATCCACCGCGCCCTTGCCGAATGCATTAGAAGTCAACTGGCCCGTCAAAGTTGATCACGGAAGCCTATGCCCGACGGACCAGAAAAACTGAACATGGATGAGCTGGCGACGCTGATCATGTGCTATCTGGAGGATCACGCATCGCCTGAACAGGTGGCGCGACTGGAGGTGTTGCTCGATCGCGATCCCGCGGCGCGCGAGATGCTGATCAGCCTTTCAACGCTTCAAGCCACCCTGCAGGAGAAGTATCGGCTCGACGGGAGCCAGATGCTCCTGGACGAGGAGACCAGCGAGGCGGTGTGGACGCACCTCATCCGCGAGGAACACCAAGCATCGCCGCTGCCGACGCAGGTGGGGGATGATCGTTCCTACAGCAACATCGTTCAACGGAAAAACCGGAGCGGGGGCCAGGAACTTGGGGAGGCGGAAGCTTCCGAGGCTGGGCCGAATGCGATGGTGTTCCAGATCGGTGGGATGCAGGTCTACCGCCACGCTGGCGAGCGTCGGTCCGGCGGCTTCCGATGGCGCCGGTTCGCCGTCGCCGCTGCCGTCCTTCTGGCGGCGCTCTTTTACCTGATGCCTCCCACTCAGCCGGAGCGGACGACAGCGCCGACCAGGCCGCCGGTGGTCGCCACGCTGACACAACAGAACCAGGCCGTCTGGGCCGACTCCGATCAGTTCAAACGCGACGGGGCCACACTACATACCGGGGCGGTGCGACTGGCGAGCGGTTTCGCCGAGATCACCATGGCCCGCGGTGCGACGATCCTGCTGCAGGGGCCGTGCGAGGTGGTGCTCAAAGATGACAATGCCGTCTCCCTCGATCGAGGCAGGCTTTCGGCTTTGGTGCCGGAGGAGGCGAGGCTTTTCACGGTGAAAACGCCAACGGTAGACGTCGTCGACTTCGGCACGGCATTCGGCGTAGAGGTCGACAGAGAGGGATCGACGCAGGCCGCTGTCTTCGATGGGCTCGTCGAGTTGCAGCAAACGAACGCCGACGCAGGCGATTCCCAGCGAACCGTGAGGCTCGCACTGCACAGCGGGACCACCGCACGCGTCGGCATCGACCGCGTGATCCCGACCGCGGCGGAGGCTCTTGCGGATCACGATTTGTTCTTCGTAAGGCAGATGCCTCTGACGCAGCGTGAGGTGGACATTCTCGCCAGCGCCCCCTCGGTATTCGTACCGTTCGCACGCCGTCGCGGAGATCAGATGTGGACGCTTTTCAGTACCAGGCCCGTAGAGACCATCGCGCGGGGGGCCGTCGGCGCAGCCGCCGCTCCCCATATCGGGGGTGAGGTTGAGGCGCTCTGGTTGGACGGCACCGACGGCACAATCGCGTTGGAAGGTTCGCAGCGGCTGGTATGGGACAACGGCGTCACGATTGCTGCGTGGGTGAACATTCCCGCGGATACCGGACGTTTGATGCGCATTATTTCCAATTGCGACGGCGACCGGGGCTTCGGCCTGGCTGTGAATGATTCGGCTCGCCTCGGCAATGATAAATCCAACATGCTGATGTTTACGTTCTTCGGCATTCTGGACGTGCACTGCGATCAGTCGGTGCCGTCTGACCGCTGGGTTCACGTCGCGGCTGTGGCCACGCCGGGCATGCAGGTGCAGTTCTACATTGACGGCGAGCCCGTCTCGGGGACCAACGTCGGTGAGGCGACCGCCCAGCAGGCGACGCTTCGGACGCCGATGCCGTTGACGGTCGGACGGAACCCCGCCGACCTTGCCGCGCCCGAAGATTACTGGGAGGGCGGGATCCAGGAGCTCGTTCTCTTCACGAAAGCCCTATCGAATGATCAGGTCGCCAGCCTCTACGACTCCGCCGAGGCGTTCGGCGGCGAGCTTGATCCTTAAAAACTGTTCGCACTACTCAACACCATAAGATCCAGGAGATCTATTATGAGAAATCATCCTCGCCCACAGCTGCGACCGCTCGTCGGCTTCACGCTTATCGAACTACTGGTCGTCGTCGGGATCATCGCGCTGCTCATGGCGATTCTGCTGCCCGCGCTCGGTCGCGCTCGACAGGAAGCCTTGAAAGTATCTTGTGCGGCGAATCTGCGACAGTGGGGCATCGGCATGCAGAGCTTCGCCAGCGATCACAACAACAACTTCCCCTACAACGGCGGCGGACAGAATCTCTACCGCACCGAGCCGGAAGAAACCTGGGGCGGCGAGATCCACATCCTCCTGCGTGATTACATCACCAACTATGATGAACAGTCCGTCAACGAGGGCGAAAATGACGTCACCTTCTGCCCGACCCATCAACTGGAACGGAACTACACCTCGGGCGGCAGCACGAACAATGTGCTGACGCTCGGGTACTTCACGCTCCCCGGTCGGAGTCCGTCGCCCGGCGCCATCACCGATTGGTACGGCACCCAGCCCTGGGTCACCCGTACGCATCTTGACGGCCCGTATTCCCGCGCCCCAACCATGACGGATATCATTCAGAAAGAGGGCGGCGACATGACGCTGGCTGACGGGCGGTCGTTCTCTTCTCACCTGAATCCCAGCGACGAACAGAAAGTCCTCGGCAGCAACATGCTCTTCGAAGACGCCAGTGTCCGCTGGTTCGACGAAGGCGAGATCGAGATCGGCGCCATGTGGGGCGGGTATCGCGAGTTCTGGTACAAAGTGCCCATCCCCGGCCTCATTACAGATTGACCCAAGCGCCGCCGACCTTGAAACGCCAGGTTTCGCATCGGCGGCCCCCAGTGAGGCAACCTCGGCGAACACTTCCGCATTGATCTTTCGAGCCTTGTGAGGCCCTGATCGATGCGAAGCTGTTCGTCGAGCGCGCTTACATCAACGGCACGGAGGAAGTGAGCCTGGCGTTGTCGACGCTCCTGACAGACGGCCCCGCGCACGAATCATCCGATGCTGACCCGCCATCGCAACCGCCTATTGCTGCCTCCCTACCATGAGAGGGAATGCAACGGGGGCGGCGATGTCCAAGGGTGGGCACAAGCAGAAGCGGCGCCGGAAGTGGCTCGATGTTCGCGCGGCGGTGGCGTCTGGCGTGATCGTGGGCCTGCTCTTTTGTACTGCGGAACTCGCCTTCGCCTCGCTGTTCGGTGACGGTGCGTGGGGGCCGCTGCGAAATATCGCTGCAATCGCGCTTGGACCCGAAGTACTTGAAAATCCCGCCGCTGCGCCCGGTCCTGCCATCGCCGCTCTTGCGTTGCATCTAAAGTGATGGCTTATATGTCACCGCTTTCGGGCCTGAACGCGGGGTTTGACTCAACAGCGTTCCTCGCCGACGCCGTTCATAACCAGCGGTATGCAAATTTTTGATGTTGTACGCGGCGAATCAAATTTGCTCGCCCCCGTTTTACCTGTAGAAAGGGAGTTGCCTGAATAATCGTGGCGTATATACTTTATGTGGTGTGGGGCTCTTCGACTCATCACCAGACGCCCGCAACATGCGACAGTGGGGGCAATCTCTTTAACAAGGACTTCCTCATGCAGCCGTTTCGCAGTACGAATCGTGCGTTTGTGTCACGCCGGATCGTCGGCTTCACGCTAATCGAACTGCTGGTCGTCGTTGGGATCATTGCACTGCTGATGGCGATTCTGCTGCCTGCGCTCGGCCGCGCTCGACAGGAAGCCTTGAAAGTGTCTTGTGCTGCAAACCTGCGACAGTGGGGCATCGGCATGCAGAGTTTCGCCAGCGAGCACAACAATAAATTCCCTTACAACGGCGGCGGGCAGGGACTCTACCGCACCGAGCCGGAAGAAACCTGGGGCGGCGAGATCCACATCCTTCTGCGTGAGTACATCACCGACTATGACGAAGAGGCGGTGCGGGATGGCGAGAATGACGTCACCTTCTGCCCGACCCATCAACTGGAACGGAACTACACCTCGGGCGGCAGCACGAACAATGTGCTGACGCTCGGGTACTTCACGCTCCCCGGTCGGAGTCCGTCGCCCGGCGCCATCACCGATTGGTACGGCACCCAGCCCTGGGTCACCCGTACGCATCTTGACGGCCCGTATTCCCGCGCCCCAACCATGACGGATATCATTCAGAAAGAGGGCGGCGACATGACGCTGGCTGACGGGCGGTCGTTCTCTTCTCACCTGAATCCCAGCGACGAACAGAAAGTCCTCGGCAGCAACATGCTCTTCGAAGACGCCAGTGTCCGCTGGTTCGACGGAGGCGAGATCGAGATCGGCGCGATGTGGGACGGGTATCGCGAGTACTGGTATAAGGCACCCATCCCGGGTCTGGTTACAGATTAACTGAAGCTTAAGCTGGAGATCCGCCATCGGCGGTACCCAGCCAAAGGCTACTTCGATAAACACCTTCGCATTGATGTGGCGAGCCTTGCAGGCCGCTGATCCATGCGAAGGTGTTGTCGTATACGCGCGGGCGGCCTCAGATTGTGGTTCATCTGGCCTACGGATTGCTCGCAGCAGGTTCACACAAGTTCATGAATCGTGACGGCGTAGGCTTTCTGAAACACGCGATGGTTTGTAACGTCGGCCGAGGCGGTGTCGGCGGCGGGAAGCCCGGTCAGCAGACGATGGAGGAACGCACGATGGCAAGATTCAAGGGTAAAAAAGTGCTCGTCACCGGTGGGGCGACGGGCATTGGGCAGGCGATTGCGGTTCGCTTCGCGGCCGAGGGGGCGGACGTGGCCATCAACTGGTTCACTCAGGCCGATGAAGCCAAGCAAACCGAAGCTTCGGTTCAGGAGGCCTGCCAGAAGGTGCGTGAGCAGGGGTGCCAGGATCTATTGGTGCAGGCAAACGTCGCCGACGAGGCGGAGGTCCAGCAGATGTTCCAGAAGGTGCTCGAGAAGTGGGGCCGGCTGGACATCCTGATCAACAACGCGGGTATCCAGATCGCTGAAGCAAGCGAATCCCTGACCGCTGACAATTTCGACAAGGTCGTAGCGGTGAATCTGCGGGGGGCGTACCTGTGCTCTCGTGAGGCATTGAAGCACTTCCTGACGCGCGACGGCGGGGGGATCATCCTCAACAATTCGTCCGTACATGAGATCATCCCCAAGCCCGGCTTCCTCGGTTACGCCGTGAGCAAAGGGGGCATGCGGAGCATGACGCGGACACTGGCGCTGGAGTACGCCGGGCGGGATATTCGTGTGAATGCGGTCGCGCCGGGGGCGATTGTGACGCCGATAAATCGGGCATGGATTGACGATCCGCAGAAGCGGGGGGAGGTGGAGCGCAACATCCCCCAAGGCCGTGCAGGCACGGCAGAGGAAGTGGCGGGCGTCTTCGCGTTCCTTGCCTCCGACGATGCCGCGTACATCACGGGCCAAACCATCTTCGTCGACGGCGGCCTCACGCTGTACCCACAATTCGAAGAGGACTGGACTTCCGATGTCTGATCCACATCGCAACGCACACACGCTATGGCCGGATCCGGACGACTACGCGCTCATCGATGAGGCGTACGATCGATCGCGTGAGATCCTCAAGTTCAACGCTTGCGACACCGGCTTCCTCGCCGCACGCGGCGGCGGCGCGAACTACAACGCCGTCTGGGGACGTGACGGCGCCATCTGTGCCGCGGCCGCCTTTGTCAGTGACGATGAAGAACTCATTGACATCGGCGTTCGCACGCTGCTGAGCCTGGCTGAGCATCAGGCCGCCAATGGACAGATCCCCTCGTACATCGAAATCGGCAAGGGCGATCAGGTCACGCAGGTCGTGCATGGCGGGTGGGGCAACGTCACCGCCATCGACGCCAACCTCTGGTTCGTCATCGCCTGCCAGACCGCCTACGACGAAATCGGCCGGAAGGAGTTTATTGCGGAAAATCTCTTGGACGTTTATCGCCGTGCCATGCGACACCTCGACAGCATCGACGCGGACACCTGTGGGCTGCTGGAGATTCCCGTCGGTGGCGACTGGTCGGATCTGCTGACGCGTTCGTATCACGTGCTCTACGATCAGGCGTTGTGGTTCCGGGCGCTGCTTTGTGAATCGCGGTTGATGTCGCTGGCTGGTGATGAGACCGAAGCTGAGACCCTCAAGCAGCGGGCGAGCCTTGTGCAGCAGCGGCTCAACGCGGAGTTCTGGTGGGACACCGACGGCATCGCGCGCGCGGCCAAGCGATATCTTATCGCCAGCCCGCTGCCACATGGGCGTGAGCTTCCCTATTACCAGAGCTATCTAGAGCCGTTCGAGCAGTTCTGGTATCAGCGGTTTGACGCGTTCGGCAACATTCTCGCGTGCCTGGTGGGCATCGCGCCGCCTCACCGGGTTGAGCAGATCATCCAGCAGGTGCGCCAGCGGCAGATGGCCAGGCCGCATCCGATTCGTGTGCTCGACCCACCCGTTCAGGCTGGCGACGAAGACTGGATCGGCATCTATCACGCCAAGCAGAAGCCTTACGAATATCACAACGGCGCCGCATGGCCGCTGGCTGGGGGGTTGTGGGCGGTGCTGCTTACGGGGACTCAGCGGCATGACGAAGCCGCCCGCGCGATGGTCGATCTCGCGCGCTCGCTTCGTCTCTCAGCCGACGGTGAAGATAACTGGGAGTTTCACGAATACTTTCACGGTAAGACCGGCGCGCCGATGGGCCGGGCTTACCAGGCATGGTCCGCCGCTTCATACCTGTTGGGTTACAAAGCCGTTCATGACGAGCGTTTCGCCTGCTTCCAAAGCCCCAGCCGCTACGCGGGATGACCAGGCGGGCGGCAGCGGGTGCGGGGCGTATCTGTGGTCGGGCTTCGAGAACTTCGCAATCTCATAAGCGCAGGCTCCACGGTTGCTTTTCGATCGAGCGTGAAGTCGCAGCGACTGGGCGGAATGGTTGTGGTAAAATTCGACAGCTGGATCTGAGGATAGGGGACCGATCACCGTGGCCGTTGCGCCATTCTCCGTCGTAGGGTTATTTCATGAACGCAGGCTACGCTTTCTATCGTGGCGGCTTGAGTGTCACGTGGTCCGCAGCACTCGGCCTTCTTGTCCTTTTGGGTGCGTTTGGGCTGGGCCAGCTTGACGCGGCGAAGGCGGACGCGGAGGCCGGGATTGGCGATGAGCTTCCCGAGACCGTTGATTATGCGCGTGATATCCGTCCGATCCTCTCTGAGAACTGCTTTACGTGCCACGGCCCCGACGAGCAGACGCGTGAGGGCGGCCTGCGGCTGGACCTTCGGCAAGAAGCCGTCAAGCCCGCAGACTCAGGTTTTGCTGCCATCGTTCCCGGGGATGTCGAAGAAAGCGAACTGACACACCGAATCCTGGCCGATCATGAGATCGACATCATGCCGCCGCCTGATGCCAATCGCGAACTGAACGAGCGGGACAAGCAACTGCTGATTCAGTGGATCGAAGAGGGGGCTGAGTATGCCCCGCACTGGGCCTTCGAGCCTCCTGTTCAAGCGGAGCTTCCGGAGGTGAGTGATCCGGAGTGGCCTCGGAATCCGATCGATCACTTCGTTCTCGCGGAGCTTGATGAGCAGGGCTTGTCGCCATCGTCCGAGGCTGACCGGTACACGCTGGTGCGGCGGCTTTACCTGGACCTCATCGGTCTGCCTCCAACGCCCGAGCAGGCTGACGCCTTCGTGAACGACACGGACCCCAATGCCTACACGCGGCTTGTTGATGAGCTTCTGGATTCGCCACACTACGGCGAACGCTGGGCGAGACGCTGGTTGGATCTCGCCCGCTACGCCGACACCAATGGCTATGAGAAAGACCTGCCCCGAGAAATGTGGCCCTGGCGGGATTGGGTGATCGACGCCATCAATGACGACATGCCGTTCGATCAGTTCACGATCGAACAGCTCGCTGGAGACCTGCTGCCGAACGCCAGTGTCGATCAGATCATCGCGACCGGATTCCACCGCAATTCGATGATCAACGAAGAAGGCGGCATCGACGTCGAAGAATATCGCTACCACGCCCAGGTGGATCGCGTCGGCACCACAGGCACCGTTTTCCTCGGCATGACGCTGGCTTGCGCGCAGTGCCACACTCACAAGTACGACCCCATCACGCAGCGCGAATACTTCCAGATCATGGCGATCTTCGACAACGTGGACGAGGTGGATCCTTTCGAGATTCCCGTGCCGGAGCTGGTCGAGCAGCGTGAAGCGATCGACCAGCAGATTGAGCGGGTTCGCGCTGATCTGGCCAACCGCTTTCCGCTTCCTGATGGTGCCGATGCGGAGGGGCTCGACGCGGAGCAGGCCGCCGAACTGCGTGCCGAGCATCTGGAGGAGAGCTTGCAAGCGTGGGTTGATGGCTTGGAGCCGCAGGCCGTTGCGTGGCACAAGCTGACGCCGAGCGTCTACGAATCCACGACATATGCTTCGATGACGCTGCTGGATGACGCGTCGGTGCTGGTGCATGGCGACAAGCCGAACAACGACACGTACATCGTCGAGCTCGAATCTGATCGCGTTGACATGCGTGCGATGAGGCTGGAGGCGCTGACGCACGAGTCGCTGCCGAAGGGCGGACCGGGTCGCGCTCACATGTTCAAGCCGGGCGACTTTATCCTTACGGATTTCCGCGTGGAGGTGGCCCCGGCGGACAAGCCGGAGGCCTGGCGTGAGGTGGAAGTCGTGAATGCGTCAGCGACGCATGCGGCAGGCAATCATCCCATCAGCGCCGCGATCGATGGCGAGCGTGACAACGGCTGGATGGTGGGGGGGCAGGTGGGACGATCGCACCACGCCGTCTTCAATTTCGCTGAGCCGATCGGTTTCGAAGGCGGCACCCGAATCCGGGTGACGCTTCTGCAGAACATGATCCATCAGGTGGTGATCGGCCGGTTTCGGCTTTCGGTGACGGAAGATGCTCGTCCAGTCGTCGCTGTCGATGTCCCCGCAGAGGTTGAAGCGGTCCTGGCGACGCCAGCTGCGGACCGGACGGATTCGCAGGGACGAACACTGCTGACGCACTTTCTTTCGATCGCGCCGCAACTCAAAGCTGAGCACGAGAAGATCGCAAAGCTGGAATCGAGCAAGCCCGACCTGCCCACCACGCTGGTGATGCAGGAGCGTGAGCCGCGGTTTCGGCGTACGACGAAGATGCGCAACCGAGGCGAATTTCTTCAGCCGACCGATGCGGTGGAGCCGGGCGTTCCCGCGGTGCTTAACGACTGGCCCGAGGGCGAGCCGTTGAACCGGCTTGGCTTCGCACGTTGGCTTGTCGCAGATAGCAACCCTCTTCTGGCACGCGTGACGGTCAATCGCAACTGGGCCGCGTTTTTTGGTGAAGGTTTTGTCCGGACGCTGGAAGACTTCGGCTTTCAGGGTGCCCTCCCAACGCACCCTGAGCTTCTGGATTGGCTCGCGGTATCGTTCCGCACGCAAGGCTGGTCACGCAAGCAATTGCATCGGCTGATTGTGACCAGCGCCACCTACCGCCAGGATTCGAAGCTGAGGGATGATCTGGCCTACAGCGATCCCGAAAATCGGCTGCTGGCGCGAGGGCCCCGTGTTCGTCTAGAAGCGGAACTCATTCGCGACAACGCCCTCGCCATCAGCGGACTACTCACGCGTGAGATCGGCGGCCCAAGCGTTTTTCCGCCGCAGCCCGACGGTGTCGGCGCTCTGTCATGGGGCGGCTTCCAATGGCGGACCGCGACCGACGCTCAGCGCTACCGTCGCGGCATATACACCTACGCCAAGCGTACCAATCCGTATGCCATGGCGAGCCTGTTCGACGCCCCCAGCGGTGAAGCGTGCTTCCCCAAGCGCGAGGTTTCCAACACGCCCCTTCAGGCACTGACGCTCCTGAACGATATCGTCTTCACCGAAGCTGCCCAGGCGATGGGGCGGGTGGCCGTTGCACATGAGCAGGCCGACCCTGCCGCACGGGCTGCCTTGCTGTTCCGACGGACCCTCATTCGGCCCCCGCACGATGACGAATTGGCCATGCTGGTCGCGTTCTTCCACAAGCAGTCCGAGCGTCTGAACAGCGGCGAGCTAGATGCAGCCGAACTGGCCGGCGAACCCGAAGTCGAGGGCAGTCTTCACGAGCAGGCTGCGTGGACCGCCGTCAGCCGTGTGCTGCTGAATCTCGACGAAACCATCAATAAGGAGTAACGGCAATGTCCACCCCGTACCACGGCCATACAGCCGCCGGACACAACCCGCTCCATCTCACCCGGCGTCACTTTTTCAGCAACTGCGGCGTCGGTTTGGGGAAGATCGCGTTGGGGACACTGCTCGGCAACGGCCTGCTAGGTTCGGCCGCTGCGGGCCAGTCGCCGAGCAATCCGCTCGCCACGCGCCAGCCCCACTTTGCGCCCAAAGCGAAACGCGTGATCTTCCTGTTCATGGCAGGCGGCCCGAGCCAACTCGACCTGTTCGATGAGAAGCCCGAGCTCCGCCGTCTGGCAGGCTCGCCGCTTCCCGCTGAGGTCACCGCCGATCAGCGCCTGGCCTTCACCGAGCCTGGCGCAGCAGTGCTTGAACCACAGTACAAATTCGCTCGCTACGGCCAGTCCGGCCAGACCATCTCTTCAATCATGCCGCACCTCGGCGAGATCGCTGACGATGTCGCTTTCGTCAAATCGCTGTACACGGATCAGTTCAATCATGCCCCCGCTCAGATCTTCCTGAACACCGGCGACCCGCTCCCCGGTCGGCCCTCTCTCGGATCGTGGGTGACCTACGGGCTGGGCAACATGACGGAGAATCTGCCGTCGTTCGTCGTCCTCAGTTCCGGCTCGGGCACGAGCGGCGGCCGAGCCAACTACAACAGCGGATTCATGCCCAGCGATTACTCAGGCGTCCCGTTCCGCACCACAGGCGACCCCGTCATCAACGTCTCCAACCCCCGCGGGGTCGATGCCGAACTCCAGCGCGATTCGCTCGATACCATCGGCAATCTCAACCGCCACCGCATGGAAGATATCAACCATCCCGAGATTGCCGCTCGCATCAATGCTTACGAAATGGCGTTCCGCCTGCAGGCTTCCGCCCCGGAGCTGATGGACTTCGCCTCGGAATCGGAGCAGACGCTCGCCATGTACGGTGCGAAACCCGGCGAGGCTTCCTACGCCAACAACTGTCTCATGGCACGGCGGCTGGTCGAGCGCGGCGTCCGCTATGTCGCACTCTTCCACGAAGGATGGGACCACCACAGCGATGTACGAGGCGGCCTCGCCAACCAGTGCGGACAAACCGACCAACCCTCCGTCGCGCTCATCAAAGACCTCAAGCAGCGCGGCCTTCTGGAGGACACGCTCGTCGTCTGGGGCGGCGAGTTCGGTCGAACGCCCATGGTCGAAGCCATCGCCGCACTCGGCAGGACCGGCGGTCGCGACCATCACCCCCAAGCCTTCACGATGTGGATGGCCGGCGGCGGCATCAAGCCCGGCATCTCCATCGGCCAGACCGACCCGCTCGGCTACAGCATCACCGAAGACCCGATCCACATCCACGACCTTCAGGCCACCATCCTTCATCTGCTCGGCCTCGACCACGAACGGCTGACCTACACCTACCAGGGCCGGAAATTCCGACTGACCGACGTCCACGGAAAAGTCGCCCGGAAGTTGCTCATCTAGCTGCGAACGGCCACGGCTGCTCGCGCGCGCTGTGAAAGAAGTGAACGTCAGGTGATGATCGCCTCGACGTGCTTGCCATGGACATCGGTCAAGCGGAAGTCGCGGCCCTGGAACTTGTACGTAAGGCGTTCGTGGTTGATCCCCATCAGGTGGAGTATGGTGGCTTGGAAGTCGTGGGTGTGAACGCCGTCTTTGGCGACGTTGGCGCCGAAGTCATCCGTTTCGCCGTGGACGTATCCGGGCTTGATGCCGCCGCCGGCCATCCAGAGCGTGAAGCAGCGGGGATGGTGGTCGCGGCCGTGCTGCTCCGCATTGTTCAGATCACCCTGGCAGAAGACGGTTCGGCCGAACTCGCCACCCCAGATCACCAGCGTTTCCTCAAGTAGGCCACGCTGTTCAAGATCCTTCACGAGGGCGGCGGCGGGTTGGTCGGTATCGGTGCACTGGATCTCCAGCTGCGTCGGCAGGTTCTGGTGCTGGTCCCAGCCGGCGTGCATGAGCTGCGTAAACCGCACACCCTGCTCGGCAAGGCGACGCGCGAGCAGGCAGTTGAACGCGAACGAACCTCGCCTGCGGACATCCGAGCCATACATTTCCAGAATGTGCTCGGGTTCGGTTTCGATATCGGTCAGCTCCGGGACGGAAGCCTGCATGCGGTAGGCCAGTTCGTACTGCGCGATGCGGGTCGAGATCTCTGGATCCTGCACCTGCTCATGCTTCTTCTGGTTGAGTGCTGCGAGGTCATCAAGGAGTCCCCGTCGTGTCTGGCGGCTCATGCCCGGCGGGTTGGAGAGGTAGAGAACCGGATCGCCCGAGCCTCGGAACTGTACACCCTGATGCACGCTGGGCAGGAAGCCGGATCCCCAGTAATAGTCGTAGAAGAGCTGCCCGCAGGTGGCTTCGCGATCGCGTGAAGTCATCACGCAGAAGGTCGGGAGGTTTGCGTTGGCGGAGCCGAGGCCGTAGGACAGCCAGGCACCCATGGAGGGGCGACCGGGCGTTTCGCCACCGGTGAGGAAGAAGGTGGTCGCGGGTGCGTGGTTGATCTGCTCGGTGTACATGGAGCGGATAAAGCAGAGGCGGTCGGCGATGGAGGCGGTATGCGGGAGGAAGTCGCAAAGCCATGCACCGCTGGGGCCGTACTGTTTGAAGCCGGTGCGTGGGCGGAGCAGAAGCTGCTGAGCCTGTCCCGCCGTCATGGTCGTCAGGCGTTGGCCGCCGAGGACGTCTTTTGGAATCTCCTGGCCATGTTGCTTTCCGAGAGCCGGTTTGTAGTCGAACAGATCGACGTGGGAAGGCCCGCCGGACTGGAAAAGGTAGATAACGCGCTTGGCTTTCGGGGCAAAGTTCGGGAAAGGGCGGTTCAGTGCAGCGAGGCCGCTGGCGTCGTCGGCCGCGGAAGCGCGGTTCGTATTCAACAGCGTCGCCAGCGCACCGATGCCGATGCCTGTGCTGGCGCGGCCGAAGAACTGGCGGCGCGTTTCGATCAGCTGTTTTTCGTGAAGTGGGTGCATGTGGCGATCCAATTGACCTGTTCGCTATTCCCGGATGAGGACTTCGTCGAGATTCAGGATGAGACTGGCGATGGCGGTGTAGGCGGCATGATCAACCGGGTCGAGCGTCTCATCGCGGGCCGAGTCGCCGACACTCAGGAGCTCGTTGGCGGCCTGAGGGTCGTTGGCGAATTCGCTGCGGGCGCGCTGCAGCCCGCCTTTCAGAATCGCGAGTTCGTCGGGCTGAGGATCGCGCGTCGTGGCGAGATTGAACGCCCAGGTGAGGCGGTCGGTGGCATTGTCGCCGCCTTCGAGGAGCATCCTTTGCGCGAGATGGCGGGCGGCTTCGACGTATGCTGGATCGTTAAGCAGGATGAGCGCGTGAAGCGGCGTATTTGTTAGCCGAGGCGTGACGGCGCAGACCGTGCGATCGCTCACATCAAAGAATGTCGTCGGCCCGACGATACGACGCCAGAATGTGTAAAGCGATCGCCGGTAAAGGTCTTCACCGGTGCTTTGGGTGTAGCTGATCTGCCCGAAGGTGACTTCCTCCCAGATGCCGGGCGGTTGGTAGGGGGTCACGCCCGGGCCTCCTGTTTTCTCGACCAGGAGGCCGGCGAGCGCGAGCGCCTGGTCACGCAGGACGTGGGAGGGGAGGCGACGGCGGGGGCCTCGGGCGATGAGGCGGTTTTCCGGATCGCGTTCGCGCAGGTCTGAATCCGTCATGCGTGAAGACTGCTGGTAGGCGTTGGACGTCACGATGAGCCGGTGCATACGCTTCACGTCCCAGCCGCTCTGCACGAACTCGACCGCAAGCCAGTCGAGTAGCTGCGGATGGGAGGGAAGTTCGGCCCGGACGCCGAAATCTTCCGCCGTCTTCACGATGCCGATGCCGAAGTAGTGTTGCCAGAATCGGTTGACAGTGACGCGGGCAGTGAGAGGATTATCTTCGCTGATGAGCCACTGGGCGAGATCCAGCCGGTTGCCGCCGCTTTCGCCGGGCATAGCGTGCAGGGCCCCAGGTGTGCCGGTGGAAACCTTCTGGCCGTACTGGTCCCATCCGCCAGCTTCGAGGACGAAGGTGTCACGCGGATCGTCGCGTTCGCCCATGACCATGACCTGCGGAGCACTGCTTTCCACGGCCTGGCGTTGCGCGCGCACATCGTCGATCTGCTGTTGGAGCGTGCGTCGACGGTGATCGGCGAAGGCCTCGGTAATCAAGTCCTGCTGAGCGGCGTCGCGTTCTTCAGGATCGGTGCGAAGTGCGTCAATGAGTGGTGCCGGCGGGGCAGTGCCCTGATCGAGCGCGGGGGCATCGGCAGAAGTGGCGAGCAGCCGAAAGCGACCGATGTTGTGATGCGCATGCGGTGAGTCGTGGCGAAGCCGCACCGTGATCTCGCCCGGCGCCTCCAAGTGAAGCGGCTCGGCGAAGGTGAAAATGGCGACCCGATCGCGGTGGGCCTCGACGTTGTCGAGAATCGCGTACCCCGTGCTGGGATTGCCGTCGATGGCGTTGGTCGGCGGAAAACCGTTCTGATTAAAATCGGCATCGGCGGAGGCGAAGCGAAGTTGCTCGCCGTGAACTTCGGCCTCGATGCCGGTGAGCACGAAGTTGCCGCTGTCGGAACGCGCCAGGCCGCCGTGCGTGAATGTTGCGTCTGTGAAGGTCTCCAGACGAAGGGCCGTCAACTTGCCCGCGGGGAGCTCAAGCGTGATGGTGTAGGTATCGTTGATGGGATTCTCGCCGCTGACGTGGATGATGTTGTCGCTGGCGATCGCGAGAGTAGCGCCGGCTTCGGAATCGATAGCGGTAGGGGGCAGTTGATGCCACGTCGGGCCTTCCACGCTGCTCAGCAGTTGCTGCGACCACTGAGCAAGTTCGTCGGGATTCGGCTGCGGATCGGCCTGTAACCGGGATTCGAGGTCGGCGATGTCGGCGGCGAACGCGTCGAGCTGCTGTTGTTGGGCGTCCGTCGGCATCGACATGAGAGGGGCCGTGTCGTAAGGAGCGCCCGTCTCCGCGACATTGTTGAAGTAGGCGTAGAAGCGGTAGAAGTCCTTCTGCGAGATCGGGTCGTACTTATGATCGTGGCACTGGGCACAGCTCATGGTCAGGCCCAGCCAGATCGTTGAGGTCGTGTCGACGCGGTCGATCACGTAGTTGACGCGCGATTCCTCAGCGATCGCTCCGCCTTCGTTGTTGGCCATATGGTTGCGATTGAAGGCGCTCGCCAGATGCTGCTGACGCGTGCGGTCGGGCAGCAGATCGCCGGCGACTTGCTCTACGGTGAACTGGTCGTAAGGCATGTTCGCGTTGAAGGCGCGAACGACCCAGTCCCGCCACGGCCACTGCTCACGCGTGCGGTCGGCCTGGTAGCCGGACGTGTCGGAATAGCGGGCCGCGTCAAGCCAGGTCCACGCCATGTGCTCACCGTAACGTGGTGACGCGAGCAGGCGATCGACAAGCCGTTCGTACGCGTCAGGCCGATCGTCATTGACAAAAGCATCGACCTCTTCGGGCGTCGGAGGCAGGCCCGTCAGGTCCAACGTGACGCGGCGGATCAGCGTGTGCCGCGCAGCGGGCTGGGACGGTCTAATGCCATCGCGCTCCAGTCGGGCGAGGATGAAATGGTCGATGGCATTGCGAATCCACCCATCGTCGTCGACGCGCGGCAACTCGGGGCGCGTCGGAGCGATGAAGGCCCAGTGGTCTTCGTATGCCGCCCCCTCGTCGATCCATCGCGCGATGAGCTGAATTTCCTCGTCCGTCAGCTGCCGCGTGTGGTCGGGCGGAGGCATCTGGTCGGCAGGATGTTCCGCGATGATCCGCTGGAAGGCTTCGCTCTCGTCGACATCGCCTGGGGCGATCGGTTGGTAGCCGCCGAAGTCTGCCGTCGCCGCTTCGAAGGTGTCGAGTCGAAGGTCGGCTTCGCGCGAGGCGGCATCGAAGCCGTGACAGGTAAAGCAGGCGTCGGCGAGGATTGGGCGGATGTCGCGGTTGAAAGCGATGCCGTCGGCAGCCTCGAGCGGTGGGGGCGTGAGCAGGACCACCAACAGTAGTGCGGCGATGGGACCGAATCGTGTCATACGCCTCGTCTCCGCTTCAGAAGGGGGCTCCCGTCTAGCTCAACATAGAAGGCTTGTGCGGCTCGTGCAATCAAAGAGGGGCAAAAACCAGCGTCGGTTTTCGCACGCACGCGCAGCCATGTGACCCACATTGGCGGGGTGATGTCTTGCCGAAGGAACGACGCCATCTATCTCGCCACCCGTTTCGGGGCAAGACCGGTTGCCGTGGTGGGGGGGTCAGGCGCTGATCTTCTGCATGACGAAGCGGCGGGCGGTGTCGAGCGCCTCGTCGAGCTTGGCGGGATCTTTGCCGCCGGCCTGGGCCATGTCGGGGCGACCACCGCCGCCGCCGCCGGCGACCTTCGCCACCTCGCGCACCCAGTCGCCGGCCTTGAGGCCCTGCTCGATCATGTGCTGAGGGACGGCGGCGAGAAAGGCGATCTTGTCCTCACCGGCCGCGGCCAGCAGCATCGCCGCGTCGGGCTTCTTCTTGCGGATCACGTCCATGGCGGTGCGAAGGGAGTTCGCGTCGGCACCGTCGATCGAAGCGACGATCACGCCGTTGCTCGCCTGGTCGGCCAGTTGTCGGGCGGTATCGACGACCTGCCCCTCCGCGGCGAGAGCCGATTGCCTGCGATGCGCTTTCGCCTGCTTTTGCAGATCGGTGAGATCCTGCCGCAGTTTCATCCGCACCGTGTGGGGCATGGTGACGACGGTCAACGCTTCGTTGAGCGATTGCAGATCCTGCTCCATCGAATCGGGGTGCGCCTCTTTCAGTGCGGCGATACGCTCGGTGAGCACCTGACCGTGAGCGAGGGCGCGGCCCGCCATCGGACCGGCGATCCCGGTCACCCGGCGGATGCCCTTGGCGACGGCCTCTTCGTTGGTGATGACGAAACGCTGGGCCTCGCCGGTATGTTTGAGATGGATGCCGCCGCAGAACTCGATGGAGTAGTCGGTCCAGTCACGCGTCGGAGCCGCCAGCAGATCGTCAACGCTGACGCCGATGGAAACGACGCGCACCTTCTCCGGATACTTCTCGCCGAACACCGCGCGCAGCCCCCTAATCTTGCGGGCTTCTTCCTGGGGTGCGACGGCTGCGAAGACGACGAGCCGTTCCTCGATCGCCTTATTTACCAGCTTCTCGATCTTCTCAACCTGCTCCGCGCTCAGCGGCTTGGGGTGCGAGAAATCGAACCGGGTGCGGGTATCGTCGACCAGCGAGCCCTTCTGCTGCACGTGGTCGCCGAGCACTTCACGCAGGGCCCAGTTGAGCAGATGCGTGACCGTATGGTGAATCGCGATGGCGCGGCGGCGGGGCTGATCGACCTCGAGCAGCAGTTGATCGTCCATCGAGAACGGGCGGTCGGAGCGGTGGACGCTGCCGGCTTCGAGCTCGCCGAGGTGGAAGAAGACGCCGCCGATTCGGATGGTGTCGTCGACACGGAACACCGCCCCGTGACGCGTGTGCATGTAACCCCGATCGCCCACCTGCCCACCGGCCTCGGCGTAAAACGGCGTCCGGCTGACCACCACGGCACCGGCCTGGCCGACCTCCAGCGTGTCGATCGGCTCGTAGTGATCGTCGGTCTTGGCGAGGATCCGCAGCGGCGTGCCGTCGTCGTTGACAGGCGTCTTGTAGCCGAGGAACCGCGTGGCGGGCAGTTGTTCTTTCTGCACGAGTTCAAGCAGCGACTGCCGTGCGCCGTCGCCCGTTCCCGAGTCGGCGCGGCTGCGCTTCCGCGCCTTCTCCATCTGATCGTCAAAGCCCCGCTCGTCGACCTGGAGGCCCCGTTCCTCGGCCATGAGCATGGTGAGGTCGAGCGGGAAGCCGTAGGTGTCGTAGAGGCGGAAGGCGTCTTCGCCGGAGATCCTGGGCCGTAGATTCTTCGGCGCTAAGGTCCAATCAATTCTTGCGGATCGGAAGTGCTCAGGCCTTGACACGTCGTGCCGAATGCCATTCGCTTCGAGGACTGGCTGAAGGTCCGCGAAAGAGCTTCTTTCGATCAACTCGTCTGCCGCGGTAATAGCAGCCCGTTCGAACAACTCGATGCCCCGGTCCAGCGTGCGGCCGAACGATTCCTCCTCCTCACGCACCACCGTGGCGATGTGTTCGGGATCGTCCTTCAGTTCCGGGAATACATCGCCCATCTGATCCACCACCACCCGCACCAGGCGATACAGGAACAGGTCGTCGATCTCCAGATTCTGCCTACCGTAGCGCACCGCGCGACGAAGAATTCGGCGGAGCACATAGCCGCGACCGTCGTTGCTGGGCATCGCGCCGTCGGCAATGGCGAACGTCAGGCAGCGGGCGTGGTCGGCGATCACCCGGTAGGCGGTATCGATCGGGTCGTCCATTTTGCCCGCATAGGCGCGGACACCGCTGATCTCACGAATCGCCTCGAAAAGCGGGGCAAATACGTCGGTGTCGTAGTTCGAGTTCTTGCCCTGAATCACAGCGCAGATGCGCTCAAAGCCCATGCCCGTGTCCACGTGATGCGAAGGCAGGTTGCTCAACTCGCCGCTGGCGCTGCGGTTGAACTGGATGAACACAAGGTTCCAAATTTCGATGGCGCGTGGATCGTCCTGGTTCACCAGCTTGCCGCCGGTTTTGTCGTCGGTCAGGTCGATGTGGATTTCGGAGCAGGGGCCGCAGGGGCCGGTTTCGCCCATCTCCCAGAAGTTGTCCTTCATGTCGCCCGGCAGCACGCGCTCGGGAGGCAGGTACTTCAGCCACAGGTCGCGGGCTTCGTGATCGGGCTCAAGGCCTTCGCTGGCGTTGCCCTCAAAGTAGGTGGCGTAGAGGCGGGTTTGATCGAGGCCCCAGATTTCGGTCAGCAGTTGCCAGGCCCAGTCGATCGCTTCGGTTTTGAAGTAGTCGCCGAAGCTCCAGTTGCCGAGCATTTCGAAGAAGGTGTGGTGGTAGGTGTCTTTGCCGACGTCGTCGAGGTCGTTGTGCTTGCCACCGGCCCGGATGCACTTCTGGCTGTTGACGGCCCGGGAGCAGGGCCGCTCGCCCACGCCCAGGAACACGTCTTTGAACTGGTTCATCCCCGCGTTGGTGAACAGAAGTGTCGGATCATCATGCGGAACCACCGGCGAAGAGGGCACAAAGCTGTGGCCACACTTGTCGATAAAGAAATCGATGAACTGTTGTCGAATCGCGTTGCTGGTGGACATCAAGTCACTCTCGCCCCGCAGCCCGGGGGTAAAAGGAATCGGCAAAATGGGCGCGGCATTATAGTAGTTGCGCCAACGCCCCGAAAGCACACACCCCGTAACGTCACCCACAGCAGCTACCCACGATACCGTCGCCTTGTCCCCAAGCCGGTCCCCCCGGGCCACACCCACAAATGTTCAACGGCCCGTGATCCGACCGCCGAACTCTGGCACCACCGACCCGCGCAGAAACACACCATAAGCCCCGACTTGACACCCCGTGCCGAGGCCGTACAATGCGTCGCACATGATGCGGGGTAGAGCAGCCTGGTAGCTCGTCGGGCTCATAACCCGGAGGTCGGTGGTTCGAATCCACCCCCCGCTATTGAAGCAGACGGTCGCGAACTTTAGCGACCCACCAGTTAACGCAGAACGCCGAGGCACCACGCCTCGGCGTTTTTGCGTTCTACGGGAGTTTTCCAAGAATTTACGCCCTCCCCCGCTGGCCTCGGGGTTCAGCATCTGCCGTGACTGAGACACCTCACCGTCCGCCGTTCGGCGCAGACCGGGCGTCTTTCCGACAAAAAGCCTCAGAGTCTCTGCAGCCTCTCTGCCCGCTGGTTATGAGGGGTTTGGGTTCGGAGTACTCCGCCAACACGCTTCGAACTGCTGATCGAGCCGCAGGATCCCAGCGTGGACGCAATTCATCCGTCCGCCAACCGCTCGCGCCCCCTAAACCCACTTCCTCGCGATGCCGCTGATCAAGGAACAACTGCGCCTTGCGGTTCAAGCCGCAACTGCAGACAATGGTCAAGGTTTATATTTATGCAGCTCTCCGCCGCGAAGAAGCCCTCTGGCTCACGGCCGAGGATGTGCGACTGAGAGACGGGGCCAACGGCATGATTCGTGTGCGGGCAAAAACAATCGACGGCACATCCTGGCAGCCCAAGGGCAACCGGGCCGTGCCCATCAGCCGTGCCATTCGTTCCCGCCTCGACCGCTACACCCCTCGCGCCTCCGATGCAGCGTGGTACTTCCCCAGCCCCAACGGCACCCACTGGGACGCCGACAACTCCTCCGCCGATCTGCGAGCCGCCAACGCCGAAGCAGGCCTCCGCTGGACCTGCCTCGACTACCGCCACACCTTCGGCTCACAGCTGGCGCAAAACAACGTCAGCCTCTACAAACTCACCACCCTCGTGGGTAAAAGCCCCGAAATCTGCCACCGCCACTATGTTGCCCTCGTGTCCGAGGCGATGGCCAGTGAGGTGGGGTTCGCAGCCGTCCAAATTGAGAATCGGCTTCATGGATAACCGCTTGGTCAGCAGCTTCGCGATCATTTGCACGCTTCGAGAGGCGAATCGTACAGATTACATCGACCTCTTTCTACCTTTCGTATGTGAAGCTTTACGCAAAACTCAATCACACGCGATTGCGCTAGAAGACCTGCAAACGGTTCTTCGGGCCCAAACTGGCCTTGAAATTCCGCAAGCCGCACTACGCACTATACTACGCCGCGCTGCACGCCAAGGATATGTCACCAAGGAAAACCACATTTATGTGAAGAACCCCGTAAAACTCAAGAACGCCTCGCTTGCGCCACAACGGCACGATGCCAATCACACCCTTGACAATCTCAGCGAGAGCTTCCGAGATTACACGGAACGGCAACATGGCCGCAGCCTCAGCCCCGATCGTGCCGCAACCACGATCTTGGGATACCTCGAAAGGCATTCACTGTCGCTCCTCCGTGCCGGAGGTGACCGCAACGAACTCCGGCTCGCGAAATCGTCTTCTCAAGATGACTATTTCGCCGCTTCATTCATTCTTCATTCCTTCGACACCGAGACGAAGGACGTGTCCCGCTTGGAACAAATCGCAAAAGGGAGCATGCTGGCTGACACACTGACCCTGCCAAACCCATCGGAGGCTGTTGGCGCCTTCCAAAAACTTCGCGTGTTTTTGGATACTCGTATCGTTTTACGCGCCCTCGGCTACGCTGGCGCTATACGCGAAACGCCGGCGAAGGAGTTGCTACGACTGCTCCGTAGTCATGGGGCTTCCGTTCATGTCTTTGAGCACACGATCACCGAGATAGATGCCATCCTCGGCGCCACATCCAACGCCATCACGATGGGTAGTCGTTATGAGCCAGGCCGGTACGAGGTGTCCGACTGGGCAATAACACAGCGCCTGCATGCACCAGAAATAGAGGTGTTTCGCGCGAAGCTCAACGATTCCTTGCTCGCCTGCGGCATTGCTCCGACGGATCCCCCCGATTTTGACCCTAGTCTCAGCATTAACGAGACGGCGCTCCAGAATTTGGTCGAAACGCACGTTACGTATTCGAACCCCGATGCAGTTGTCCCCGACGTTAAATCCATAACTGCCATCCACCAAATGCGGCAGGGACGGCCCTTTCGTCGTTTGGAAGATAGCAAGGCTGTGTTTGTCACGACCAATCACGGTCTCTCGAAGGCTTCGGCAGCCTTCTTCAAGGAATCTCTTGTCGGTGGAGAGTTCGTGCCGCATGCCTTCCCCGACGACCTCTTCACCTCGCTGGCTTGGCTTAAAGACCCAGACGCCGCAGCCACTATGCCTCGCGCTCGCCTCGTCGCTGAATGCCTCGCTGCCATCAATCCCGGTGAGGAAGTTTGGGTGCAAGTGCTCAACCACGCGGAGCGACTTCTTTCCGAGAATAAGATCAACGAATCCGATTTTGCGATCTTGCGGTATACGACGACAGCCCAACGCGCGCTCATGGAAGCTACACAAGGTAACCCAGAGGTTTTCACGGAAGGTACCATTTACGAAGTCATTGAGCACGCGAAGGAGCAGTTTGCGAAGGAGGCGCGTGAACAGGCTGACCGAGACCGGCTTTTACGAGCGAAGGCCGAACGCGAAGCGCAACAACTCCGGGCAGGAAATGATCGCCTCGCCGATCGCCTCGCCACAGGCGTTGCCGTAGCGGTGGAGGCGATACTCGTGATCGTGGTCGTCATTGGCGTTTTCGTACCATGGCCAGCCGGTGGGGTAGTTGCTAAGTCAATAGTCGGGGCCGTGGCCAGCGTGTGGTACACTCTGGGGTTGTTAAACATTTGGACGGGAGTATCAATCCGGCGCATTCGTCGATCTCTACAGGAACGTATTCGTCCAATCGCCGCGCATCTTGTATCCGTGTTATCGAAAGATGATACCAAATAAACAAACCACCCCAGCGGATTTGCGGTTGTCGGCGTTGCTATGGCGAGTTAGAGATTTGTCGGTTGGTTAATAGGCTCGGTCCTGCCTGATTTTCGTTTTTCCCTTTGCCCAGGCACAGCCGCCGCAGACCCGCCCGCCGGGCATCTGATCCAAACTCGACCGCGAGCACCGCCGCCGCTCGGTTAAGGCGGGCGGCGAGCGCGACCACGGCATAGATAACCGGTGACGGATTCCCCTCCCCCGCACCGAGGCATCTATGACTGCACATCTTTCTCCCCACGAGCTCACGCCCGAGCAACGTTGCGCCGAGGTGGCCCGGCTGCTGGCAAAGGCTGTTCTGCGCCGCATCGAGCAGGATCGTCGCATGGGTGACGCCGGCAGCGGAAAAGCCGGAAAAGTTGCCCACAGTGGCGACGATCGCCTTGAAGTTCCCAACCGGCTTGGCCTTCATGTGGCTCCGGGGCCCACGGGTGAACGCCGTGGAGCCCGCGAGGAAGGAGCCATGCGATGAACGTAGAACGAGAACTGGACGCACTGCGGGCGATGACGACGGACCAGCTTCGGCAGCGCTACGCCGAGGTGTGGGACGACCAGCCACGCACGCGGCACAAGCAATATCTCATCCGCAAGATCATCTGGAAGATGCAGGCCGACGCCGAGGGCGGACTCGCCGAGCGGGCGAAGCGCCTCCGCGCACGGGCGGCGGAGTTGGCCGACGTTGCTCACGTGCGGGCGACGCCGCCCAAAGACGACCACCGGCCCGCTCGCAAGGCGGCGCCCGCGACGCGCCAACACGGGGGAACCCTCGCGGCGACGACCGATCCACGCCTTCCCGCTGTCGGCACCGTGCTGACGCGGAAGTACAAAGGGCGGCTGATCCAGGTGACGGTGCTGGCGGACGGCTTCGAGTTCGATGGCGATCGCTACCGCTCGCTGAGTGCCGTGGCGAAGGCGATCACCGGCTCGCACTGTAATGGGTTTCGATTCTTCAACCTCGGGAGCCAGGCATGACGCGACGCGGCAAGCAATCGCAGGCTGAAGCCAAGGCACCGACCATCCGGTGCGCCATCTACACCCGCAAATCCAGCGAGGAAGGGCTGAAGCAGGAGTTCAACTCGCTCGACGCCCAGCGTGAGGCGGCCGAAGCGTACATCGCCAGCCAGCACCACGAAGGCTGGGTCGCCCTGCCTGAGCGGTACGACGATGGCGGATTCACGGGCGGCAACATGGACCGGCCCGCACTGGTTCGCCTGATGGCCGACATCGACGCGGGGAAGGTCGATTGCGTGATCGTCTACAAAGTAGATCGCCTCAGCCGCTCGCTACTGGATTTCTCCCGCATCATGGAGCAGTTTGATAAGCACGAAGTCTCGTTCGTCTCGGTCACCCAGCATTTCAACACGACCCACTCCATGGGCCGGCTGACGCTGAACATCCTGCTGTCCTTCGCCCAGTTCGAGCGCGAGATTATCGGCGAGCGGATCCGCGACAAGATCGCTGCCCAGCGCCGGCGCGGGAAGTGGGCCGGCGGCATTCCCATCCTCGGGTACGACGTCGATCGCAAGGAGAACGGCTCGCGGCTCGTGGTTAATCACATGGAAGCGCCACGCGTGCGGGCCATCTTCGCGCTGTACCTTGAGAAGGGGTCGCTTCTGCCGACCGTTGAGGAACTGGTCCAGCGGGGCTGGCTGACGAAACAGTGGAGGACGCGTGCGGGGGCAGATCGCGGCGGGAAGCCTTTCGACCGGGGATCGCTTTACACGCTGCTGACGAACCCGACGTACGTCGGGAAGGTGAAGCACAAACAGGATGTTTACGACGGCGAGCATGAAGCTCTCGTCGAACGTGATGTTTTCGACCGCGTGCAGGCCCTACTGCAGCGCAACGGCCGCAACGGTGGATACGACATGCGCAACAAGCACGGTGCCTTGCTACGGGGTCTGCTGCGGTGCAAGGCCTGCAGCCGCACAATGGTGCATACGTTCACGAGCAAGGGCAGCCGGCGCTATCGATATTACACATGCACACACGCCATCAAATCCGGCCGCAAACGCTGCCCGAGCGGTTCACTGCCCGCTGGCGAGATTGAAGAGGCCGTGGTCGACCAGGTGCATGAAATGCTCAGCGACCCGGAATGGACCGCTGCCACACTCGCCACGGCTGAGCGGGAACTCGACCAGAAGCGGCATCGTCTGGTCGCGGAACAACAGGGCGTGGAGCGAGCGGTCCACCAGCACACTCGGCAGATCGAGGAACTGGTCACGCAGCACGCCGAAGCGGATGAAAATGTCCGGCGGGTTGCCGACCTCAACGACCAGATCCGTCAGGCGGAGACTCGGCTTCGGCAGATCGCGGACGAACTCGCCGAACATGATGCCCGGAAAGTCAGCCATTCCGACGTCGCCGAGGCACTGGAGGATTTCGAGCGCACGTGGGACACGCTCAGCCAGCGCGAGCGCGTTCGCGTCATCCAACTGCTCGTCGCACGCGTCGATTACGACGTGACCGACAGCACGATCGAGGTCGCGTTCCAAGCCGACGGAATTGCGGCGCTGGCCGCCGAACCTTCGATGGAGGCCGTATGATCAACGTCAAGAAGAAGGTCGCGTTCCGCAGCCGGCGCCGCGGAAGGCCGGCGACCAACGCCGCCAGCAGGAACGATCATTCCAAGGGCCGCATCCCCCGCGTTGCCCGCCTCATGGCTCTGGCGATCCACTTCGACGACATGCTCCGCTCGGGGCAGGTGCACGACCAGTCCGAGCTCGCCCGTCTGGTACATGTCAGTCAGCCGCGTATGACGCAGATCCTGAACCTGCTGCATCTTGCGCCGGATATTCAAGAATCGCTTCTCAACCTCCCTTGCGTGATGGAGGGCCCCGACCTCCTGACCGAACGTCACGTTCGGTCGATTGTTGGCCGGCAATCTTGGAGGGAGCAACGCCAGCTGTGGCACGAGTCACATCGAGGCAACAAGTGTTGACGCGGACGACGGAGCCAAGCGCAACCTGTGGTCTGTTATCGACTTGCTTGGAATTGCCATAGCGCGCAAGGCACTATATGATAGTAGTTTACACATGGATTCAAACGAGAGAAGGCACATTCCGGTGATCGATGTTTTTGCCGGTCCTGGAGGACTGGGAGAGGGGTTCTCTGCCCTGCGGGAGAAGACGGGGTACCCGTTCAGAATCCACCTCTCAGTCGAGAAGGACAAGACGGCGTGGAAGACTCTGAGGTTGCGATCGTTCTTCCGGCAGTTCCTAGCAAGTGGCCTTCGTGTCCCTGATGAATATTACGAGCATGTCACGGAACCGACGACGTATACGGAGAATGATCTTTTTAAGAGATACCCTGTGCAGGCCAAGGCTGCATCAGAGGAAGCGAAGTGCCTTCAACTCGGCGACTCGACAGCGGACATGGAGATAAAAAAGGCCATCTCCAAGCGGCTAAAAGGACACCCCCATTGGGTCCTCATCGGGGGGCCCCCGTGCCAAGCCTACTCGCTGGCTGGTCGGTCACGAAACGCAAAGAACGCCACGTTTCAGGACGATGAGAAACACTTTCTCTACCGGGAATACCTGAAAATCATCGCCCAGCACTGGCCCTCGGTATTCGTGATGGAGAACGTAAAGGGCATGCTGAGTGCAAAGGTCAAGGGTACAAGTATTTTCCCTGCGGTTCATGGCGATCTGCAGAATCCGGGGAAAGCCGTACGTGTCACTCAATCGCATCGGTATCGGATATTCTCACTTGATATAAAAGAGAATTGCCTCGACTTCCAGCCATCTGATTTTGTGGTATGTACAGAAGACTATGGCATTCCCCAAGCAAGGCATCGCGTCATCCTGTTGGGTGTCCGGGAGGACTTGATCAACGGGACTCCGATACCCGTCTTGGAGCGCGCAGATGAGCAGCGGTCTATCGAATCCGTGCTTACGCTTCCGCAACTCCGCAGCGGTCTTTCGAGGAACGCTTTAACTTCTGATTCTTGGGAAAACTGGCGACGGTGCGTGGCTCAAGCACTCTCATCTGCTTGGATGAGGGACATTTCTCCCGCGATACATGCGAGAATGGCAGACGCAGTGTTGGCTCTGAATACTCGTCAGAGAGAACTGCGCCAGACCAGTTCCGGACGAGGTCGCATGCCTGCTTTCGCCGATGATTGGTTCTGGGACGAAAGGCTTTCGGTCGCGCTCAATCATGAGGCACGCTCGCACAGAGAGGACGACCTACACCGCTATCTCTTCGCATCTTGCTTTGCCGCCGAGCACGGTCGTGCCCCTTCGTTGGGAGACTTTCCGACAGGGCTTCTTCCCGAGCACGCCAACGCTGCCGAAGCTGCAAATGGAGGAGGGCAGTTCGCCGATCGATTTCGCGTGCAATGTTACGGACGTCCTGCCACGACAATCACCTCCCACATTTCGAAGGACGGGCACTACTACATTCACCCCGATCCTACCCAGTGTCGAAGCTTGACGGTCCGCGAAGCAGCGAGAATCCAGACCTTTCCGGACAACTACTTCTTTTGTGGTCCACGCACGGCGCAGTATCACCAAGTGGGCAACGCGGTCCCACCGCTGCTCGCCAGATCGATCGCTCGCATCGTCCATGGAGTGCTCAAGGGACAAGGTCAATGACATGGATGACTTGAGCCCAGAGAAGCGAAGCTGGAACATGTCGCGCATACGGGGCAAAGACACCAAACCTGAGCTTCTGACCAGGTCTCTCCTGCATCGGCTCGGATTTCGTTTTCGGCTACACCGCCAAGATTGGTGATCGGCATGCAAACGGGACCCACCTCGAGAGGGTAGATCGGCGCTGAAAA
>JBBDRF010000016.1:0-54257 GCA_040905565.1 Phycisphaeraceae bacterium
CCCCACTTCCCGCCCCCCGCTACACGCCGCCCACCCCGCCGCCGCACGCTATCATCAGCAGGGAAACACGCGACTCAACATCGAAAGGGTTACGCATCATGGCCGATGCCAACCAGCCGGAACACCATCCACGACACCGCCTCTCGCCTCGCGATGCACTCAGCTACACCATGATGGTCTGGCTCACCTCACTGGTCATCGCCGGCGGCGCATTCGGCACCGCACTCGCAGTCGCCGCCACCGCCGATCCGCCCACCATGCCCGACCAGCCCATCAGGCCCTCGCTGATCATCGCCGCGTTCATCGCCGTGCTAGGCGTCGTCATCCCGCTCGCCATCCACTGGCGACTGATGCACCGTTTCTGGCGCGGCGGCGTCGTCGAACCTCGTGGCTACCTCATCGCACAATCCGTCCTCTACGTCGGCTACGCACTCACCGTCGTCATCCTCAGCGTCATCGCCATGGTCCGCGTCGAAGCATGGATGTGCGAGTTCATGGCTGCCGTTCTCGCCATGGCCCTCCTTCTACTCGCCTGGCCCACCGGCAGCGTCATGTACCACCACCAATCACGCGAAACCGAAGACAGCTCCGACACCCTCCACCTCCGCGAAGAAGACGAACCCTGACCCCCCTCACCTTTTGCGCATCTTGGTTTGGGCATGCGCCTGGTAAGCCGGCGCATCGGAGCCGGCTTGTCCCCAAGCCGGTCACGCCGAGAGATCGGCCAGCGTCCCAGCACCGATGAGGAAAACCATGCGCTCAAAACGGTGGCTGCAAGCGGCACTAATCGCACTAATTCTGATCGCAGCGATACCACTGGTGCTCGAGTTCGTGCCCCATCGAGACAATCACGACGCGTGGAGGAGCGCGGCAATGACTGCTTCACGCTTAAGTGGCCTTCTCGACATGATCGAGCAAGCCGAGAGCCGTAAGGGGCCGGCTCCCACAGAATTATCGGAATTGGTGCGATGGCTGGCCATGTTCGACGGGGTTGATCGCTATCCTGACCTGCCGCTGCATATCGCCATCGACCTGGAGGGCGACCGCATCGTGGACGATTGGGGTCAGACCGTCGTGGTGATTGCTGTCGAGGGGAGCGTGTGGGCGCTTGCCAGTCCCGGCGCGAACGGCACGTGGGAGGACGGCCGCGGAGACGATATTGTCGTCGTGCGACAGCCGACCGGCCGCGCTAAGTGGCTTCAGCCTGAATGAGGCCACCCCCAACGCGACACCTTACGAGCCGCGACCGTCAGGGAGCGGTTGTGTGCCAGAATTTTGCGCGCGATTTGCATACAGGGCCAGGCCTCGGCGATCGGCGAAAATCAACGACTTACGCAACAGATGAAAAAGACTGCTCAGGCGACGGACGACACCGCACGCCTTCGAGGCGTCAATTCGGTCGGTCATCGCGCAAGGCGTTTGCCTCTGGAGCTGGTCCACGCCACGCGTTGCCACCGAACGAAAGAAGCCCACGGCGTCACGCCGTGGGCTTCCTGATTCATTGTCTTAAGCCGGTCGCCCGCAGAATCAGCGTGACGTCAGGCTTCTGCCGAGCTCCTTCTCCAGCTGCAGAAGTCGGCGGCGGGTGTTCTCGACGTCCTGCTCGACGACGCGGGAACTCAGCGTCCCCGGGCCTGAATCTTCCATCGCAAAGCTCACCCGCTGGGTGGTGCGGGTGAGGATGCCGCCGCCCGGCAGGGGATGATCGAAGTCGATGTCCAGCACATAAGCGTCGGTGAAGAAGTCCATGTCGACCTCGCCGTACTCGGTCTCCACCGTCGTCGTTTCGCCGATGGGATCGCCCGGCACAACGCGGAACTCATTCTGGAACCACGCGCCCTGCGTGAAACGCCAGACCTCAGCGGTGACGTATCCGGGGGAGGGGTTCGCCGAACCACCGACGAAGAAGAAGTGCCGCAACGGCTGAACGTGCTGAGGCGTGGACCAGTCCGACCAGTCGCTGTGAAGCAGGAACAGGTCGTCATGCTCCTCACGCTGCTCTTCGGGCAGACTGCTGCCGCGATCGAACAGCGGGTTCACCACGGACACACGCATGCGGTAGCGGTAGGTTTTGCCCTCTTCGACGAACATGTCGTGCGCCCAGATATCAAGGTTACGATCGTGGACGTATTCCAGGGGAATCGCACCGAAGTGCGTGCGACGGTAGATCGTCAGTTCCTCGGCAAGTTCGGACTCGCCGAGCCGACGACCAGCCTCGGCGCGCGATGTGCGTCGCCCGCTGGTGCGACGACGGGGATCGCTGCCAGGACGCATGCCGCCGACACCGGGGTATCCGCCCGGCCCGACGCCCGGATAGCCCCCGGGCTCCACGCCGGGGTATCCGCCAGGCCCACCCGACCCACCAGGCCCACCAGGCCCGATTCCGGGATAACCGCCCGGTCCGGCAGGCCCCGTGCCCGGATAGCCGCCCGGTCCGGCGGGCCCCGTCTCGGGATAGCCGCCGAGTTCGCCAGGCAGTCCGCCGCCGACTGCTCCGCCGCCGCGTCGTGGACCGCGTGGCGGTTCCTGGCCCGTCAATTCAGCGTACTCGACCTCGGCTTCGTAAAGATCCTCTTGCAGCCGCTGCACACGCTGGCGGTGCTGTTCGAGCCGTTGCTGCTGTGCGTTGTTGCCGTTGTTGGGGCGTTGCCGGTCGCGGTCCCGGCCGCCGCCGCCGCCGCTGGTCGCACCGCCTGGGCCGTACCCTTCGATACCGCCCGGCTCTGAGCCACCGCGATCACGGTCAGGCCGCCGGGTGTTGCCCGCTCGCTGGCCCGAACGCTGCAGCTGCTGCATCTGCTGCTGCGCCTGTTCGAGACGGCGCTCGTCGCTTTCGATCTGCTCACGCAGTTCCGTGATCCGTGCGATCGGCACTTCCTTCATGGCCTCGGCATCGGGCGCACGCCAGTTCCGCGCCATCAGCGCGAAGAATGGTCGCTGAATCACGTCCAGCTGGCTCTCGTGCAGGGCGTTGACGATCTCCCCGGCTTCCTCGGCTTCCAGACGCTCGGGCGTCTCGCCGAAGCCCAGCGAGCCCGGTACCTCACGCACCGGCTCAGGCGACGACCAGGACCCGTCCGCCAACTGCACCTGACGCTCGACATCGACCCTCACGATCGCCAGCGAATCCGTCCACCAGCTCTCAGGCACGCGCCGGCTGGCGTTGTCGTCGTAGCTGCTCAGCTCGCGCACGAGTTCGAGGACGTCAAACTCGCCGACCAGCGAGACCCACGCAAGGTCCGCCGATTCTTCACGACCGCGGTCGGCGAAGTAGCCCGCCAGCCTGGTATTTTCCTCAAGTTCGTACTGTTCGATGGTGCCGATGTCCGCCTTGGCCGCGACGATCGGGACGGTGGGGATGTTGGGAACCTGGAAGGGATGCCTGGTGCCCGGCAGCGGATCATCGCCCGGGAACAGCGGCAACGCGCCGACGGGCGCATCGAAACGCGCCTCCGCCAGCAGCGGCTCCCGCTGACGCATCTGCAGGGTCTGGTTGTAAGGCGGCACGACGATCCCCGCCAGCTCTTCAGGCGTCCCGCCTTCGAGCAGCGCCTGTAGCCGTTGCGCCTCGTCGTTGATGACCTCGTCGACCTCGGCAGGACCCGCCGACTGACCGCTGATCTCCACTGTGTTCGGCGTGCCGATCAGGTAGTGGTACGTCGCGGCGAGGAGGATCGCGCCGGTGACGCCCAGCACGATCTTCTCAGCGTTACGCTCGAAAAAATTAATATTACGAATCTTCATCGGCGGATCTCCGCTTAACAGGCTGAGTGGGTCACGTGCTTAACGCCCGGGGGTCCGAGTGGGGGTCCGACCGGGATCCGTCGGGGTACGAGACGGCGTCCCGCCTCGAGCAGGCGCCGCCCCCGACTGGCCCCCCGCGCCGCTGCCGCCGCCATCGCTGGCTTCCTCCAGTTCACGCGGCGGCAGGCCCAGCCACATGCGCACGCTGTCGGGCATCAGGCCCGAATTGAATGGCTCGTCCAGTTCCTCGGCGTGCTCTTGCGAGAGATGGCCTGCTGTCCACGACCGCAGCCAGATCGTCTCGACCACCAGGTCCAGTCGCACCGCGTCGACCGAGCCGTAATAGTAAAAGTCACGCAGATGCGCGTATTCGTCGATGTCTTCGATGTCCGTGCCGATGACGGTCATCATGTTCACGTCGTTGATGGCGTTCAGCAGCGCGGGAATCTGCTGCGAGTCGACGATCACCGCCATCTTCGCATGCCGTACGTCGTAGATGGCATTGGAGACGCGGCCCGTCGGGCTCACCGAGAAATCTTGCGGAAGACGCTCGCTCGCCTGGCTCTCAAGATCGCTGATCAACTGCTCCGCGGCCGACTCGTCCACCGGGCCCTCGACCGGCTGCAGGTCGCCGATGTAACCGGGCAGCACTTCCATGAAGAGCAGTCGTTTGACCGGCATCGTCAGCAGCGAATCGGCGGGGTCATCCGAGCCGTTGGCGCGATTGATCGCCCGCACCAGATCCTGCTGAATCCACAGCTGAAGCTGACCTTCCCAGATGTCGAACATGTCCGGGTTGGACGACTGTGCCCAGTCGCCCACGTCGAACGGGCCGGGGTTCCAGTCGCCACGGATGTCCAGCGACACCGGGTCGGCGAAAACGCTGAACATGGTGGGGTGTTCACGCAGGAAGCTGAACAGACGCTCACGCTGACGCTCGCGCAGCTCGGTGGTCTGCTCTTCGTTAAGTTGTTCCGGAGCGGGGAAGATCTGCCTCAGCATCGCTTCACGCTCCTGATTGAGCAGATCGTCGACCTCCGCCTGCGTCGGCACCGACCCCGCGTTGAGCTGTTTGTAAAGCGTGGCGAAGGCGGCGGCGTAGGCGTCACGGGCCTGGAAGCGGCGCGACTGGAACGAACCGGGATCGGGCAGCAGCCCATCGAGCATCGGCTCATGGCCGCGCTGATTCAACTGCGAAACCGTCCGGTAAACGCCCTGGTACTCGCGCTCCAGATCGTTGTAGATGCTTTCGAGCTGGCTGATCGCCCCAGAGTTCGCGACGACCTGCAGCTGCAGCGGCGCATCGTCCGGCTCCGGGCCCGGGGCCGTGATCGAGGTCCGACGCAGCCCCTGGAGCGTGTCGATATCGCGACCACGCTCGCTGAGCACACTGCGGAACTCACTGGACGTCCGGTACGTCGGGTAATAGAAGCTTACCAGCGACACCAGCATGATGACGATGCACAGCACCATCAGCGGGTAAGCTTTCATCCAATCAAGCACTTGATGAACGTTATTCACGGCGGCCCTCCGCGTCGGCGACGGGTTGCATGTCCTGCGGTTCGTCTGGGTCAGTCTCTTCGTTGTTCTGGCGGCGCGTCTCCGGATCGAGGATCTCGACGCGCCAGCGGATCACGAAACGCCAATCTCCGGTCTTCTCTTCTTCAGCGAGCGGATGCTTCGGCAGCAGCGCTTCCATCGCGCCTTCGGGGACGTTCTGCGTTGTCGGTGACTGGCGCATCGAGCGCCCTCCGCCCGGCGAGCCGCCGCCTGCCCCTGGGTATCCGCCCACCGAGCCGGGGTAACCGCCGCCGCCGCCGGCACCGGGATAACCGGGGTTGGCACCGCCTCCGCCGTAGGGGCTTGGGCCGGAGCCGCCGGGGCCTCCGGGGCCGCCGGGGCCGAGTTCGCCCGGGCCTCCTGAGAGTCCGGGGTAGCCGCCCGGTGCCGCACCGCCGCCGTAGGGCGAAGCGCCCCGGCCGGATGTCTGGCCTCGTTGACGACGCGTATCCCGTGTTCGCTGCTCGGTTTCCGGGGCGGCATCGGCGGGCATCACGTTGTCCAGCTCCACCGACAGGATGCGGTAGGGGCGGTCGGGGCGATCGCTGTTCTGCTGAAGCCAGCGGACGACCGTTTCGTCGAGCAGTTTGTAGGCTTCGCTGTAGGGGGTCGTCCCGGTGAGCGTGATCTCAAGCACGGGCCTTACGGAGGAATCGACCGAGGACGACTGTGAGCTGCCGCGTGAGGACCCACCGCGAGAGGAGGCCCCACCGCGTGCTGGCGATTGGCCGCTGGTTCCGCCGCCCATACTGGGATCGCTGCCGGTGGCGCCGGGGTACCCACCGCCGGCTCCACCGGGATAACCGCCCGATCCGCCGGGGCTCAGGCTGCCGGGGCCCGCGCTGCCGGGGTATCCACCGCCACCAGCGCCCGGATATCCGCCGCCACCGCCTCGCCCGCCGCCTGCTCCGCCGCGCCCGGCGGGGCCCATGCTGCTGCTGCTTTCGCCGGTGCGAATGTCGTGAAGCTCATCGTTGTACGAATAGCTGTATTCGATTTGCGAAACCGCCAGCAGCCGACGCTGGGCGCGTGGGATCGCTGCCACGGATTCGGCATCACCGCTGACCAGCGCTTCCTGCGCCTGGCTCGACTGCAGCGCCTGCTGCACGTCCCGGAGGATCATCGGCCAGATCTTCCGGTATTCCTGCGTGTTGCGGATGTTCTCGATCTTCAGCCGCGGATCCGGCCCGCCTTCGATCGCCCGCAGATCACGCTGGGCGCTCTCCGCCCGGGAGATCACATTTTGAATTTCACGGCGGATCGGTTCGTTCGCTTCGTACTTGCCTTTGTCGACGATGTTCGAGCTGTACGCGATGCCCGCCGAGGCGGCGAACATCAGCGTCGCGGCCACCATCCAGGGCTGCTTCCGCTGCCAGATCTGGCGTTTTGCGATCGCCAGCGGCAGCAGGTTGCACGAAACCCGCTCAACCTCGAGCCCCTGCAACGCCAGCCCGTAAGCCGGCGCCAGCGAGCACGCATTGTCGTTGAATTGCGAGGCGACCTTGGACGACGCTTCGATCTGCTCGAACTTCTGCAGCCGCTCCACGTCCACCTGCAACTGCTGCTTGAGGAACTTCTGGATACCCGGCAGGCGGAACGTCGAGCCGAGCCCGATCACCCGAGTGATTTCCGCATCGCGGTTGGCCGACTGGTAAAAGCCCAGCGACTTCTGCACTTCGCCGACGAGGTCGACAAACACCGGCCGCATCGCCTGGAAGATCTGCCGGGCGTACTTGCTCGTCGCCGCTTCGCGTTTGATCTTCTCAGCCTTGGAATAGCTGAGCTTGAAGCTGCGGACCAGCGCTTCGGTGAAGTGGTGCCCGCCGATGGGGATCGTTCGAAGCCACAGCCTTGAGCCTTCGACGATGATCAGGTCCGTCGCCGACGTGCCGATGTCCATAATCAGCGTGCCCGGCGAATCCGGTCCCATCTCCTGGTCGTGCGCGAGGGCGTTGTACGAAGCCACCGGCGCCAGCGACACGCCATGCACCGGGATGCCGACGGCGCGGAAGTTCGCCAGCCAGTTCATCGCCCGTTCACGCGTGATCGCGAAGATGCCCACCTCCACGTCAGGCGAATCAGGATCCTGGAATGTCTGGTAATCCCACTCCACCTGGTCGATGGGGAAGGGGATCTGCTGCACCGCTTCGAACTTCACGATGTCAGGCACTTTCTTCGGCTCAACCGGCGGCAGCTTCGCGAACCGCGCGAACGCTGAGTGCCCCGGCACCGAAACCACCACCGTCGCCTTATCAAGCGACTTCTTCGCAGTGAACTGATTCAGCGCCACCCGGATCGCCTCTTCGCGATCAATGTCAGGCGTCGTCAAAACCTTCTTATAGGGAATGATCTCGAAGTCCGTCATCGCCACCGTTTTGCCGGCACGTTGGAGACGAATGGCCTTCAGCGCGTTGGCGCCGACTTCGATTCCCCAACAATCGTTCGGACTGGGCATCAGTGAGACTCCTCATTAGCGAATCGCGTCGGCTCGGCCGCGAGTGCGGCGGTCGCCTGCCTGCCTGGCTGCGCTCTTACACGCAACCCAAAAGCCCCCAACTGGGGCATGAAACTGCCTCACAAGCCCGTGAGGTGGGGCACGACGATGCCGACAGTGTACCATCTATCAGCATCCTCTGTATTAAAGGTGCAACGGCCAAGCGGGTCAAGGCCAGTTTGCTATTCCTTGTGTTTATCTCGCGCTCACCGCTTGACGTTTCCCCCTCTTCTTCGCACCATAGCCCGGCTATGAGTGACGTCACCGAAATCATCGCACAACGCTTCGCCGACGCACTCCAGCGCGCTTTCGGCAAAGAACACCGCCACGCCGACCCCATCATCCGCCCCTCGGCCAACCCGAAGTTCGGCGACTACCAGGCCAACGGCGCCATGGCCCTCGCCAAACAGCTGCGCCAGAAGCCTCGCGATGTCGCCCAAGCCATCGTCGACGCACTCGAAATCGACGACCTCGCCACCCCCCCCGAAATCGCAGGCCCAGGCTTCATCAACATCACCCTGCGTAACGACACGCTCGACCGCATCGCCGCCGACCTGCTCACCGATCCCCGCCTCGGCGTTCCGGCCGCTGCCGAGCCCCGCCGCGTCGTCGTCGATTATTCAAGCCCCAACGTCGCCAAGGAAATGCACGTCGGGCACCTGCGCTCCACCGTTATCGGCGACGCCGTCGTCCGCACACTCGCCTTCCAGGGCCACGACGTGATCCGCCAGAACCACGTCGGCGACTGGGGCACGCAGTTCGGCATGCTCATCGAATCCGTCCTCCAGCGCGGCTGGGCCAAGCCCGACGGCCAGGGCAAAACCGACATCGGCGACCTCAACCGCTTCTATCAGGAAGCCAAGCGACAGTTCGACGCCGACCCCGATTTCGCCGACCGTGCACGCCGGCGCGTCGTCCTCCTTCAGCAGGGCGATGAGCAGACGCTCAACATCTGGCGGTACCTCGTCGAACAATCCAAGCACCACTTCCGCGCCATCTACGACCGTCTCGACGTGACCCTCACCGAAGACGATATCCGCCCTGAAAGTTTCTATAACGATCAACTCCCCGACGTCGTCACCGAGCTTGAAAACAAGGGGCTCGCTGAGGAAAGCGACGGTGCCGTCTGCCTCTTCATGCCTCAGTTCCTCGGCACCGACGACAAGCCCCTCCCGCTGATCATCCGCAAGCAGGGCGGCGGCTTCCTCTACGCCACCACCGACCTCGCCGCCGTACGCCACCGCGTCCGCGATCTCCACGCCGACCGTGTCATCTACGTCACCGATGCACGCCAGAAACAGCACTTCGCCATGTTCTTCGAAGCTGCCCGCCTCGCAGGCTGGGTCGAAAAAACCCGCCTCGATCACGTCGTCTTCGGCACCATCCTCGGCGAAGACAACAAACCTTTCAAAACACGCTCAGGCGAAACCGTCCGCCTCATCGATCTGCTCGATGAAGCGGAGCAACGCGCCGCCGGCATCATCGCTGAGAAGAACCCCGATCTCGACGAAAGCGAGCGGCAGCAGGTCGCCCACGTGGTCGGCATCGGTGCGGTGAAATACGGCGACCTCTCCAGCGATCGCGTCAAAGACTACGTCTTCAGCTGGGACCGCATGCTCGCCATGGATGGCAACACCGCTCCGTACCTCCAGTACGCCTACACACGCATCCGCTCCATCCAGCGCAAAGCCGCCGAGGCCGGCGCCACCCCAGCCGCTGCCGGTGCCAACGGCTTTGAGATCGAAGGTGAATCCGTCCAGGGCGTCACCCACGATGCCGAGCGCGCCCTCGTGCTCAAGCTCACGCAGTTCGCTTCCGTCGTCGCCGCCGTCGGCGAGCATCTCGAACCGCACCGCATGTGCACCTATCTGTTCGATCTGGCCACAACGTTCAGCAGTTTCTACGAACGTTGCCCCGTCCTCCGCGCCGATTCGCCCACCCAGATCAGCACCCGCCTCGCCCTCTGCGACCTCACCGCTGCCACCCTGAAGCAGGCGCTCAACCTCCTCGGCATCGACGTCCTCGAACGCATGTAACCCCCGCGCCGTAACACCCCCCCACACCCCCGAAGCCCACGGCGTCCCGCCGTGGGTCTCCCCCCAACGCGCAAAGAGCCGCCTTAACCCAAGCCGGTCCGCCGACAGTTATCGGCTGCGCGCGATCCACAAAAACTCCGAAAGTTAAGTAAGGCCTTAACAAAGTCGAAAGTAGTAATGCAATGACCCCTTTATCAGGAGCGACCATGATTGTTGCGAATGAATGTGCAGGACATGCATGCAGGTGTCGAGGACCCGTCCCCAGCAGCGAAGCCATCGGCGTCGTGCTCCGCTCCTCCTCACCCGTCGTCAGGTCCAAACTCGCCAAAGCCTTCCAACCTGCCGAAGCAGGCGAAGGCGTCTTCAAAATCGTCGGCCCAGACTGGTGCGATCAACTCACCGCCTTCTACGCCGCCATCTCCCCGATGGAGCAGCCCACCGTTCGCGCCGCCACCATTAACGCCGCCGGCTACGCCGATCCCTGGCAGGCCATCCCCCTCGGCCGACTCCTCGAGCGGATGCGCACCCGCTGGTTCCCCTCCCTACTCAACGAGAATCGCCTGCGCGCCTACCTTCAGCCCATCCTTAACCTGAAGACCGAACGCGTCGCTGCCTTCGAATCACTCGTCCGCGCCGAAGAATGCGACCGTGTCCGCAGCGGCGGCGAAATCATCGAAGCTGCCCGCGCCCACGACGCCCTCTTCCAGTTCGACCAAAAAGCCCGCGAAATCGCACTACGCCAGGGCGCACTCCAGCTCGCGCCGGGCGAAAAACTGTTCATCAACTTCTGTCCCACCGTCATCTACGACCCGGACATCTGCTTGCGGAACACCTGGAAAATCGCTGACGAACTCGGCATCGATCTCTCGCAGGTCGTCTTCGAAGTCGTCGAATCCGAACGCTTCCCTCGCCTCGAACATCTCCGCAAAATCCTCGACGCCTACCGCGACCGCGGCGCGCAGGTCGCCCTCGACGATCTCGGCGCAGGCCATACCGCCATCAAGTACATCGACGAGCTTCGCCCCGACATCGTCAAACTCGATCGCGAACTGCTCCCCCACGAAGAGCACGCCGCCGACATCGGGCTCCTCGACGGCTTCGTCGGCTACGCCCGATCGCGCGGCGTCAAGGTCGTCATCGAAGGCATCGAAACCGCCACCCAATATCGCATCGCCAAACACGTCGGCGTCGACTACGGACAGGGCTACTTCATCGGCCGACCCGCACCCGTCGCCTCCCGAAAAATCTTCAACGAACTCGCCGTCGCCAGCTGACCCGCCACGCCCCTCCGCGCGCGCCCCACACATAGCCCCGGCCTCGGCCGGGGTCCCTCACGTGCGCGCCGCTGGCCTGCCGAAAGCATCATGGTACGATGTCATCCGCGATCGCCACACAGCACCGCGGAGTGTCAGCGCCAGGAGATAGCAATGCCGCCGATTCCGAGCAGGTGGGGACTATGGCTTGTGATCCTGGCCTATCACATTTTCGCGTCACTGCTCATCGTATCGACTGCGATCGTCATCGGTGCGACGGCACTAGGCGCAGGGCCCCACTTCAATGTGCCAGCTTCTATGGAGCCACTTGAGTCGTTCCTGCTGATCGGCTATCCGATCGTGTTGTGCTTGTGGGGCGTCGTGCTTCTATATGTTGTTCGCCGGCATTCCCAACTGGAGGTGAGCAGCCACTTCCGTAAAGAAGTCGTCGCGTTGACATCTATCTGCTTGCTGGCCCTGCCGATTTATGGCATTTGGTATTGGCGGAAAATTCAATATGGTGCCAACAAATCAAGCGAGTAACTTACGAACTCCGTTCGCACCAGCTTGAGGCTGCCTATGCGATTCAACCAGCAATACCTGCTTTTTGCGATGGTCCTGAGTGTCGCGGTGCTTCTGTTGCTTCGGTCGCTTGGGAGCCGATCACCTATCGAGCCTTGGCTCGTGCTGGCTTTCGTCGTTACGCTCGTGGTCGGGGCCTGCGTGCTGATGACAACGGCGCTTCGTGATCCGGCAGTCGTCGTGCGACCTATCCGTATTACCGCGATTCGACTTCAAGTGGTAGGCATAAATGCTGTCGTTGCGGGGCTCGTGATAGGCAGCAGCACCCGGCTTAAACCTCGGACAGGCGCGTGGGAGGTAGACCCACTAGGAGCTATCGTGGTCGGAGCGATATCTTACTGTGCGATGCTCGGTGTAGAACTACATGTTTCGAACTCGCGCAAGATTTCGTAGAAGTCTATGACCAACTCATGATCCGTATCGAGTGATGCAAGGGGTAACTGTTGAGGCGCATCCTTAAAATCACAGCCGTGGGACTCACGCTTCTGGTTCTCATTCTGCTGGGCGTCGCCTGGCATGTCATTAGCGCGGAGCGAATGTTGCTCCAGACACTTCGAAGTGGCCATGGCCCGGACCCTAAAAACGTTCAAGTCAGGAGGCATGGCAGACCGTGGGCCAGTTCCTCCGATCCGGAAGTGCTCGCCTATGTCGGCAACCTGTTGCGAACGGCCAGTGACAAGCGTGACATCGACTCTCTTGATGGCCAGGGTTTGGACGGCACGTTGACGCTCCACTATTCACTTGGGCGAAGAACGTCTCCACCAATCATGTTCTTTCGGAATGCCGACGCGATGATGATCGTCGCTGGCGAACAATTATCGGGCGACCGAACGGGGCATCTTCTATATGTGGTTTTTTTAGATGATGACGCGCCAGACGAGCTTCGGGACATGTTAGGATTCCGAGGCGAGCAGGATTAGATGGAGGCGACACCCGCCACGCAGCCCCCTCGGTGCACCGCGCACTCCCCACATAGCCCCGGCCTCGGCCGGGGTCCCTCACGTGCGCGCCGCAGCGTCGCCGCGCCCGCACCCTCACATAACCCCTCAAAAACCGATACAGCTCATCCGTAACCGACCATAACCCACGCTAATAACCGCCAAACGACGCCCCCATGCGCACCAGCGTGTCACGCGGGCCAATCCGGCTTTTCGCCCTCAAGCACCCGCAAAACATCACGGACGACCCAGCTCATGTTCCGCATCGCCGTCGTCGTGCGCGACGCCAGGTGCGGCAGCAACTGCACATTCGCCAAGCCCAACACCGGATAGTCCGCCACGATCGGCTCCGGATCATGCACGTCCAGCACCGCCCGCCCGCCCTTACCCTCAGCTTCCCGCGCCCAGTCGGCCAGGGAAGCGGGGTCGATCACGAATCCACGTGACGTGTTGATCAGTAGGCACTTACGGTTCAGTTTCGCAAGCAGGGCTGCGTCGAAAAGGGGCCGATTCTCCGCCCGCCCATCCACGTGAATCGTCAAAATGTCCGAATCACGCAGCAGCGTGTCGCGATCCACACGTTTCGCAGCAAAGTCCTGTGGCAGCTTCAGTTGTGCATCATCCAGCACATCGTGATAGATCACGTCGCACCCGAACGCCCGGCCGACTCCCGCCATCCGCCGACCGATCCGACCCATCCCAAGAACGCCCAGCGTCAAATCCGCAACCTGTTGCCCGACCTGATCTTGCCGATGCTGATGGAACTGTTCCGGCGGCACAAAGCCGGGCAGCCGAAGCCGTGGCCGCAGGTCGTCGAAGATCAACGCCCAGACATATTCCACCACCGCCTGCGTGTTCGCGTCTGGTGTGTAAACGACTGTCACGTCACGTTTTGAGCACGCATCAAGATCGATGTTGTCAAGCCCCACCCCAGCCCGCCCCACGACGCGAAGCTTCGGCGCACGATCCAGCAAAGTCTGGTCGACCTGCGTGTAGGTCCGGACGATAAGTCCATCGGCATCAGAAAGTTCCGCATCCAATCTGGGGGCGTCGGTCAGTGGTGCACGCACCAGTTGACTGCGCTCCGCGAGCCAGTCGGCACAAACGGTATCCAGGTGCTCGCTGAGGACAATCTTGTGGGGAGCGTTCATCGGCGCGTCTCTAAATCATGTCTATGTAATAGGTACCATTCTCGGATGGTGTCGATCTGCTGCATCTGCTCATTCGGTTCCGCCCACGGATTGAAACGCGGCATGTCGGGCAGAAAGTGCGCCAGGACAACGTGGTAGCGACCCGTATCCATCAGCACACGCAGACCTTGCGCGCTGCCCGTGCCCGGCTGACCCAGCGGATTCAACAGCCAATCCAGCCCCTCCAACTCGCCCAGCTGCAGCAGCGCCATGATCACCGTCGAGCGAGGCATCTCACGGTGCAGCAACAGGTTAACAGGATCGAACGGTTCATCAAGCTCGCCCATCATGTGCAGCGCCAGCCGATAGTGCTGCTTCGCGACCCACTCACTGGTGTTCTCAAATCGTGTGCGGACCATGCTTTGCAGCTCATCATCGTGCGGCAGCAGCGCGGCCAGAATCACGCCCGACCACCGGTGGGGCTCATTGAACGAGCCGATCAGCTCACGCGCAAGTACTTTCAGTTCATCAGGTTCGAATCGCCTCAGGGCGATGACCGTCGCCAGTTCGCGAAGCGTCGGTTGCTCAGCCTGGAAGACCGGCAGCAGGTCCAGCGGGTCGGCGTCGCGACTGACACGGACGAGGTGCAAACGAATCAACAACGGCGTCCCCCGCTCCAGATCAGGCGAACCCGCAACCGACGCATCATCAAGCACTTCCAACTCGTAAAGCCGACGCATCACGCCCTCCCGATCATCCGTCTCCGGCTCTGTTCGAGGCCCGGCGGCGGGGGAGGAAAGCAATTTCAGTAGCAGCTGGGCGCGGTCGGCGACGGCGGGGGCGGGATCGCCGCGAAGGGCGGTCAGGTGCTCGCTTCGCGTGGGCTCGGGGAGGACCGCTGCGAGGGAGAGACCGTTGAGCCGGACCTTGGGGAAGTCGTCCGTAAGTAACATATCAATCGCATCTTGCATCCGTTCGTCGTCGTGTCCGCGTTGGCGTTGGTAGACGATGCGGGCGAGGGCGACGGCGATCCCGGCCCGCTGAGATTCGGTCGCCTCGGGCAGCCGCATGGTGAGATGACGCACGTAAGCGGAGCCGAACTCAGGCCCCCAGACGCCGCCTGCGTCAAGGCCGGCGACGATGGCTTGAAAACACTTATCTTCAGCAGTGGTCATGAGTTGTCGGGCGTGGTTCATGACCTGTTCATCGTCGACATGCCGGGCGAGGTAGCCGACGGCGTACTGGCGTTTCTGGGGATCGTCCGAGCACAGGCGGTACATAAAGGTCAGCCTGACAAAGTCTTCCGTGAAGAAGATGGCCACGGCCGACCCCAGCGTCAGCATGACCGTCAGACTCAGCAGCAGCCAGGCGACGGCGCGATGGCGGCGAGGCTTGGGCGGGGCAGCGGTCATGGTGGCGGGAGAAGTCATGTGCGTATCTTATCGGCACAGAGGGGCGAGGTGGGGATTGGGATGGCGTGTTGCGTAAGTGACGGGATGGCAATGAGATCTGCGATCTGCGATGGCCCGGCAACGGGAAGGGGGGCGGGCATTTGGGGTCCGTCGGGGTTATACGTTCAAGCGAAGATTGGGGGTGAGTCGATGCTCCAGACGCAGAGATTGCCTAATCGTTACAACCGGACCAGTCAGCCTTGCAGTGCGGCACCGTGGGGTGCTTCGAGAAGAGGAATATTATGAGCAAACAACAGATCATCGACGCGATTCGGGAGCATAACCCTGGGGCAGGCATGGATTTCCTGTCACGCTTCGACACCGCCGCTTTGTTCCGTTACCTCGATCGTCTGCGTTACATGCATTCGCCTCGCGACGAGCAGCCGATGTGGGTGCGGTTCGCCGAGACGCCTGCGGTGGTGACGCGTTCACGCTGAGCAGATCTTCATAAGTGCGTGCAACCGAGCAGCCGATCCCGGTGTAGGATGAGTGGGACGCGTTGTCGGGGAATGTACGCACTTATGGAGGTTGTCGGATGTCGCATTTTCAGGGATCGGCGTGGGTTAGCGCCATGGTGGCAGGATTGGTCGCCGTTGTTCTGGTCGCCGATGGGGCTAAGGCGGAGGGGCCGGTGGGGGGACCGGGGGGGGGGCTGGTGCTTGAGGCACGGTCGGGGGATGCGCGAGAACTGGGCGTCGGCCGATTTGTGCCCTCGGCTGAGGGATTGACGCTTGCGGGGGAACCGAAGAGCTGGGAAGCAGGGCGAGGCGAAACGGCGACTGTGATTGCGCTTACAAGCGTGACGTGTCCGCTGTCGAAACGGTTTGCGCCGGCGCTGGGGCGGCTGGAAGCGGCGTACGCTGAGCGGGGCGTGCGGTTTGTTTTTGTCAATGTGGGCGGCGACAGCGGCGAGGCGATGCGCGAACAGATCGGGCAGCAGGGGTTCGAGGGGCTGTACCTTGAGGATCCTGAAGGCAGCGTGGCAGCGACGCTGGGCGCGGAGACGACGACGGAAGTTTTCGTCATCGATCGCGCGAACACGATGGTGTATCGGGGTGCGGTGAATGACCAGTACGGGCTTCGGCATGCACATGACGCGCCAAGGCATCGGTATCTCCGAGTGGCGCTTGATGCGGTGCTTGCGGGGGAACTGCCTGGGGTGGCGGCGACGGAGGCGCCGGGTTGCCTGCTCAATCAGCCGACGGATGGCGATGAGAAACGGGAGGCGGTGACGTATACGAAAGACGTTTCGCGGATCATGCAGAGCAGTTGCGTGGAATGTCATCGCTCAGGAGGCATTGGTCCGTTTACGCTGCAAAGCTATGAGGACGTGGCGAGGCGGGGGCGGATGATCGGGGCGGTGGTTGAGGAAGGTGTGATGCCGCCTTGGTTTGCGGCGGATGCGGCGGACGGGCCGAGCCCGTGGCACAATGACCGATCATTGACAGATTCGGAAGAGCAGACGCTTCAGAAGTGGATTGAGGCAGGCATGCCTGAGGGCGATGAGGCTCATGCTCCGGTGGCGCTGAACTGGCCCGAGACGCGGTGGACGGCGGGCGAGCCTGATGTGGTGCTGGAGATCCCTGAGCCGATCGCGGTGCCGGCTGAGGGGACGATGCCTTATCAGCATGTGGTGGTGCGGACGGGGCTTGATGAGGATAAGTGGGTGCGGGGATTTCAGATCGTGCCCACGGCTCGGGAGGTGGTGCATCACGTGCTGGTATTTGCTGCCCCTGCGGAAGTTGCGGATGATCCAAGGAAGATCAGGCGTGCGGTATCGGGGGAGGGCGGGCAGTTCGCAGCATACGTGCCTGGCAATGATGCGGTGGTGTATCCGGAGGGGTTCGGGCGGAAGCTGCCTGCGGATTCGGTGCTTGTTTTTCAGCTCCATTACACGCCGAACGGCACGGCGACGCATGATCAGACGCAGATTGGGCTGATTTTCAGCGCGGAGGAGCCGGACTACGTGGTGGACGTGGTGGGCATTGCGAACCCGCGGATCGAGATCCCGCCTGGGGCGGCAAATCATGAGGAGCGGGCGCAGCAGCGGGTGCCGATGGATGCGAAGATTCTGGCGTTGATGCCTCACATGCATGTGCGGGGCAAGGCGTTCCGGTATGAGGTGGAGCGGGCGGATGGTGAGCGGGAGCTGCTTTTGGAGGTTCCGCGGTACGACTTCAATTGGCAGCTGCGGTATGCGTACCGGGAGCCGATGGCGGTGCAGCGGGGGGATAAGCTGCATGTGACGGCGTGGTATGACAACAGTGCGGAGAATGCGGCGAATCCTGATCCGACGCGGACGGTGCGGTGGGGGCCTCAGACTTACGACGAGATGCTGCTTGGCTATGTGGAGTTCTACACGGTGAACGATGCGGCAGCGGCGGGGGAGGCGGGCGGCGAGGCTGAGCGGGCGACGGCGGCGGGAGGGCTCTCGTTCGATCGGCTGCTTGAGCGGTTTGATGCGAACGGCGACGGTGAGATTGCGCGATCGGAAGTGCCCGCACGGCTGTGGCGGATTTTTGATCGGCTTGATCGGGATGAGGATGGGGTGCTGCGGGCGGGGGATTTTTAGCGGGCGATCGCCCGGCCGTCTCGCTGCGCTCGCTGGCCGGGGCACCCGTTTGGGTTGTTTTGATTTGAGGCATTGCTCTGGGGAACGTACGCAAAGCTTCACGCACAATGTGGCTTCGGGGTGCTCAGAAACCCTCGGGGAGCTGGATTTCGCCGGGTTCGAGGGGTTCGAGGGCCGGGCCCAGGCGCTGGAAGATACCGAGGTGCTCAGGCTTCTTCAGGTATTCGGACATGGCGTCGAGCGAGGTCTCGAGTTCCTTGGCGCGGGCGTCGTTCCCGGCGGCCCTAGCTTCGTCGAGCTGGTCGAGCGCGTACTCGCCCAAGGCGTACCAGTCCTCGAAGTATTCCTTCTGCGCCTGCTGCGCCAGCTCGGTGGCCTTGGCGATGTCGCCCTGCTCGGCGAGTTCGGTGTTGGACACCTTCAGGAGCGAGTCCTCGGCCAGCGGGGGATTGGACCAGTCGATTTCGACCAGGGCGTCGAGGGCGGCCTGCTTTTCGCCGGCCTCCCACTTGTCGAGCATCGCTTCGACGGTCGTACCCGAGTCGGCGGAGACCGTCGCGTCGTTGGATCCGTTGTCGGCGGAGTCGCCGCCGCATCCGGCGAGCATCAGGGCGAGCATCACGGCCGTCGAGAGATGTGTTTTTCGCATGCTTGTTCCCCTAGAGACGTGGTGTGTTGTCCTGAATCCGACTGATACTGATAGCAAATCTGATTGGAGGTGGGCCGGCGTCAGGGGCTTGGGGCTGAGGGGAGAAATGAGCCGTTTACCCGATGCCCTACTTCCGCCCACCTGACGAACCGAAGCTCCGCTCAGGCCCTTTCGGAACCGGTCTTCGAATTCGAAAAGCCCGTCGAGGCCAGTATATAATTTGGTTTTGATGTGATCTAGTACGAAATATTGAGATTCGTATCAGTGAGGCATCCGCAGCATTTTTAGCTTTTTCGGACGGGATGCAAAAAGCCCACCGCCTTGCGACGATGGGCCTTGTTCGGGCGAGACGGGTTTTGCAACCCGGCGTCAATGGAGCGGAAGGGGATCGAACCCTCAACCTCCTCGATGCGACCGAGGCGCTCTCCCAATTGAGCTACCGCCCCCTTTGGGAACGCGATAGTTTAGACGTCTGTCATGCGTTCTGCAAGGCGCTCTAGATGGTGAGGTCGGCGGGCTCGCTTGCTTCGTCGGGTTCGTGTTGGTGGTCCCATGCGATGAGGCCTGGAACGAAGGGTGAGGCGAGGTGTTTGCTTCCGGGGATGACGCGGACGGCGAAGCCGTGGCGGCCGCTGTTGCCGACGGTGAGCTGGCCGACGTAGCGGTGGTTGTTGCTGCCGACGTGGCTGTCGTGTTCGAGGTCGATGCAGGTGGCGTGGGTGATGCGGCCTTTGGTGTCGAGGGGGCCGTAGTAGAGCTGAACGCGGACGTCGTCGTGCTTGAGGGCGTCGAGGTGGACGACCGAGGAGACGGGCATCGGCTGGCGGACGCCGAGCGGCCGTTGGGTGTCGGCCTGGATGGATTCGACGCGGATCTTGTGCCAGTGGCTGCGGAGGGTGGTGACGTAGGAGGCGACTTCCTTCGCGGTCTCGAAATTGTTCGTCTGCAATGCGAGGTTACGCTGATGGCAGGGCAGGTAGTAGTTTCTGGCGTAGTCCTGCACCATGCGGTTGGCGTTGAACTGCGGGGCAAGGCGGTACATGCAGCGCTTCATCCAGGCGACCCAGCGACGGGGGAGATTGGTGTCGTCGCGATCGTAGAAGTTGGGGACGATCTCTTTTTCGAGGAGATCGTAGAGTGCCTGGCTCTCGACCTGATCCTGATAATCGTAGTTGGTGTAGGACTCGCCGCGACCGATGGCCCAGCCGACGTCTTTTTCCCACGCTTCGTCCCACCAGCCGTCGAGGATGGAGCAGTTGAGGACGCCGTTGAGTGCGGCCTTCATGCCGCTGGTGCCGGATGCTTCCATGCCGCGGCGGGGTGTGTTGAGCCAGAGGTCGCAGCCCTGGACCATGTAGCGGGCGACGGCCATGTTGTAGTTTTCGACGAAGACGACGCGGCGGGAGGCGCCGTTCTCGCGGGCGAAATGGATGATGTGGCGGATGAGTTCCTTGCCCTGCGTGTCGGCGGGGTGGGCTTTGCCTGCGATGACGATCTGCACGGGGCGATCGTGATTGCAGAGGATTTTCATGAGCCGTTCGGCGTCGCGGAAGAGCAGGTCGGCGCGCTTGTAGGTGGCGAAGCGGCGTGCGAAGCCGATGGTCAGGGCGGTGTGGTCGAAGAGGTCTTCGGCTTGCTGAATCTGCTCGGTGGAAGCGCCGCGGCGTTCGAGTTGTTCCTGCTGGGTTTGGCGTAGCCAGCGGATGAGTTTTTGACGGCGACGTTCGTGGATGCGCCAGAGTTCTTCGTCGGGGATCTGGTTGATGCCGTCCCAGACGGCTTCGTCGTCGGACTCGACGTTCCAGCGGTGGGGGAGGTAGCGATCGAAGAGCCAGATGAGGTCGGGGCTGATCCAAGTGCGAGCGTGGGTGCCGTTGGTGACGTGGCCGATGGGGACTTCTTCGTTGGGGACGCCCGGCCAGATGTTGGCCCACATTTCGCGGCTGACTTCGCCGTGGAGTTTGGAGACGCCGTTGGCGTAGTCGGCGGTGCGGATGGCGAGGACGGCCATGGAGAAGAATTCGTTGGGGTTGAAGACGTTTTCGCGGCCGAGCGCGAGCATGCCGTCCATGTCGAGGCGGAGGTGGTGGTGGTAGTCTTTGAAGTAGCGGTGGATCATTTCCGGTGGGAAGCGATCGATGCCTGCGGGGACTGGCGTGTGCGTGGTAAAGACGTGCCCGGCGGCGGCGGCCTGGCGTGCGTCGTCAAAGCTCATGTCGTGTTCGGCGATGAGCATGCGGATGTGTTCGAGGGCCTGGAAGGCGGCGTGGCCTTCGTTCATGTGCAGGACGGTGGGGTTGATATCCATGGCGGCGAGGGCGCGGCGGCCGCCGATGCCGAGGACGATCTCCTGGCGGATGCGCATTTCCATGTCGCCGCCGTAGAGCTGGGAGGTGATGCCGCGGTCTTCGGGGGCGTTCTCGGCGACGTTGGTGTCGAGCAGGAAGAGGCGGATGCGGCCGACCTTCGCTTCCCAGACGGCGATGGTGACGGTGCGGCCGGGCAGGTCGACTTCGACCATGAGCGGGTTGGCGTCGGCATCGTGCACGGGGCGGACGGGGAGGTTGGTGAAATCGAGATCGGGGTAGAATTCCTGCTGCCAGCCATCGGCGTTGAGGTACTGCTGGAAGTAGCCGTTGCGGTAGAAGAGCCCGACGCCGACGAGCGGCACGCCTAGCTCCGAGGCGCTCTTAAGATGATCCCCCGCGAGGATGCCGAGGCCGCCGGAGTAGATCTGGAGGCATTCGGTGAGGCCGAACTCGGCGCAGAAGTAGCCAATGCAGGTATTGCCGGCGTCGCCGTAGGTTTTTTCGAACCAGCTTTCGCGGGTGAGATGGTCGACGAGTTGTTCGTGGACGCGGCGCATGCCGGTGAGGTAGGACTCGTCGACGGCGAGTTCCTCCAGGCGATCCTGCGGACACGACCCGAGCAGGCGGATGGGGTTGTGCAGGGTTTCGTGCCAGCGCTGGCGATCGATGCGCATGAACAGTTCGACGGCTTCGGGGTGCCAGGTCCACCAGAGGTTCTTGGCGATCTCCATGAGCGGCTGGAGGGGCTCGGGGAGGGAGGGGATGACCTTGAAGGCGTGTATTTTGGCTTGTTCAGGCGACAGCATAGGGTGTCGTGCTTTCTTGGATCATTCGATCGGAGCGTTCGGAGGGGCGACAACCGCTGCCGCGTCCTGCACGATCGCTGCTGCTTTATTATCGACCAGACGTGACGGTCACCTTTGGTCACGTTGCCGGGGGCTCTGTGTCGCCCCGAGCCGAGCTTTCCAGGCGGCGTCTCTCAGCCGTCGGCGACGCGCGCGGCGGCGACGTCGGGATTGACGGCGTGGGGAGGCTGGGCCCCCTGAAGAACAGCCAGCAAATTCCGAGCCGTGAGGGCGGACATCGCATCACGGGTTTCATGCGTGGCGGAACCGAGGTGCGGCAGCAAAAGCGTGTTGGGGCACTCGGCGAGGCCCGGCGCCATCTTCGGCTCAGCTTCGTAGACGTCGAGCCCGGCCCCGGCGATTTGATGATTCTGCAGGGCGGTGACGAGGGCCGCTTCGTCGACGACGGGGCCTCGGGCGGTGTTGATGAGGTAGGCGGTGGGCTTCATCATCGCGAGGCGGTCGGCGTTGATGAGGTGGTGGGTCTCGTCGGTGATGGGGACGTGCAGGGAAACGTAGTCGGCCTGGGCGAGGGCCTCGTCCAGGCTGACACGCTCGGCACCGAGTTCGGTCTCGAAATCTTCATGGGCAGAGCGGGCGACGTAAAGAATTCGCATGCGCCAGCCGATGGACCGACGGGCGACTTCAAAGCCGATTCGGCCGGCCCCGACGATGGCGAGCGTTTTGCCGACGAGGTCGCCGCCGAGAAGCATGTTCGGGCCCCAGCCGTGGAAATCGCCGGCGCGCATCATCTGGTCGCCTTCGATGGCGCGGCGGGCGGTGCCGAGGATGAGGGTCCATGCGATGTCGGCGGTGGCGTCGGAGAGGACGCCGGGCGTGTTGCAGACGACGATGCCGCGGCGGGTGGCCTCGTCGACATCGATGTTGTTGAAGCCGACGGCATAGTTGGCAATGACGCGGAGCTGATCGCCGGCGGCGTCCATGAGCTCGGCATCGACTTTGTCATGCAGTTGCGTAAGGACACCTTCAACGCCTGCGATGTGCTCGAGGAGCTCGGCGCGGGGGAGGGGGGCGTCTTCATCATTAGCACGGACGGTATGGCCGCCGTCGCGGAGCATCTGGATGGCGGGGCCGGGGATCTGACGGGTGACGAGGATGTCAGCCATGAGCGTGTCTCTTTGGATTAGCAGGCACGGGAACGGATTGAGAACGAACGGTGCAGGCCGAACAGCCGCAAGAATCGATAAGTGGGCAAGATAACCCGCGCGGTGACCGATCGCAAGGTTTGTGATGCGTCGGGGCGTGCGTCAGGTCAGGGTGGCTGACATAGGCCCGGCTCGGGGGAAACTCGGCTACTGATGGGGCGCGTCGAAAAACTAGTCCGATTCGTCTCCCCCGGCGACCTATAGTCGGGTGCGAGGCCGTAGGGTCTTGTCAAGGCGAAATCTAGTTCCTAGTATTAAGGCATAACTTATGGAGTGACCACCATGGCCAAAACACTACGTCGGGCGACGCTAGGGGAACTCGAAGCTGAGATCCGCCGGCGACAGACGAACCTGGACAAACTCAGCAAGCAGCGCGCGGACCTGGCGGCGAAGCTTGCGGAGATCGATCGGCAGATTCAGCAGGCGGGCGGCGCGGCTGAGGGCGCGGCGGCTCCGGTGCGTGGCAAGCCTGGCCCGAAGCCTGGACGCAAACGCAAGACGAAGAAGACCAAACGGCAGCCCGGACGGCGCGCGCGAGGCGGCGTGGCGCTGACCGATGTGCTGGCCGAGGTGATGAGTTCCGGCGAGCCGATGAGCACAGCCGAGGCGGCGGATCGCGTGCTGAAGACGGGCTACAAGACCCGAGCGAAAAACTTCAACAACGTGATCTACCAGGCGCTCCACTCCGATCCCCGATTTCAGCGGGTCGGCCGAGGCCAGTACGCGCTCGTGCAGTGAGACGAGTGATTGTTGATATGTGATCTTGTGATTGGGTGGGGGGGGCTGCGGATTGTCGCATGCGCCGGTGGTATTGGTAGGGTGGGTAGAGCGTGAGCGAAACCCACCGTCGTTGTGGTCGTTGTGTTGGGGGGGGGGGAATGTTGGTTAGGTGGCCGGGGTGGTGGGTTTCGCTACCCACCCTACGCGCTGCAGGGCGGTCGCTTGCGCTTCCCGCCCACAAGGCAAAGATGATGCACATAAAAAACCGGCTCCACGAGGTGGAGCCGGTCGTCGTTGTATTGATTGTGGCGCTGGGGTTTAGCGCTTGGAGAACTGGAACTTGCGGCGTGCGCCGGACTGGCCGTACTTCTTGCGTTCGACTTCGCGGGGGTCGCGGGTGAGGAAGCCTTCGACGCGGAGGCCGTGCTCGAGGGAGGGGTCGTACTTCTTGAGGGCACGAGCGAGCCCGAGGAGGACGGCGCCGGCCTGTCCGGTGTACCCGCCGCCGCGGACACTGGCGATGACGTCAAGGTTGCCCTGAATGTTGGAGATTTTCAGGGGCGCGTTGAGCAGGCGGACGTGCTGCATCTCGGTGAAGAACACGTCAAGCTCTTTGCCGTTGACGATGAACTTGCCGTCGCCGGGGCGGATGCGGACGCGAGCGATGGAGCTTTTGCGTCGGCCTGTTCCCCACCAGTAGCCGTTGACCGCGGGTTCGGGGTCGGGCAGGGGCTGCGTCTGAGTTTCCTCGACGACAGGAGCGGTGGAACTGGTGGGAGCGTTACCGGATGGCGTGATGGTATCGGTCATGGTGGCCCGTCAAATGTGCGCCGTGAGGCGAGGCGTTTGGTTTAGACTTCCAGCGGCTGAGGTTGCTGAGCCGCGTGAGGATGTTCGGAGCCGGCGTAAACCTTGAGTTTCTTGAGCATCGACTGGCCGAGGCTGCTCTTGGGGAGCATGCGGCGGACGGCGAGCTCGAGCAGTCGTTCGGGGCGTTCTTCACGCATCTGCCCGAAGCTGACGGCCTTAAGGCCCCCGGGGTAGCCGGAGTAGCGGGTATGGAACCGCTGATCGGCTTTACGGCCGGTGAGCCGAATCTTCGACGCATTGGTCACGACGACAAAGTCGCCCGTGTCGATGTGCGGCGTGTAGGTAGGCTTATGCTTGCCCATCAGGATGGTCGCAAGCTCCGACGCCAACCGGCCGAGTACACGACCGTTCGCATCAATCACGTGCCAATTCTGTTCAATGTCGCCTGCTTTGGCGAAATACGTCTGCCGATTCATAGGATTACACCTTACTGGATTCGTCCGTCTACAAGGGCGAAGTCCGGTAGTTTAGCAGCACGCGGGGTGCTGTCAAGCGAGTGCGGGGGGCGTTGTTGGATTTGTGATGTGTGATGTTAGAGGTGTGATGGGGGGACCGGCGAGGCGTAGCCTCGCGGCTATTGGGGGTTGAGCGTGTGGGTTAGTCGAGTTTGCGGAGCTTTATATCGCGGAGGGCGGCGCTGGTGTTCCAGGCGGCGATGCCGAGGGGCCGGGAGAGGGAGACTTCGGGGCGGATGCCGATGTGGCGATCTTCGATGTTCACGTCGACGACGGATTCGTCATCGATCCAGGCCTGGATGCGATCGGGCTCAACGCGGACGCGGATGTCGTACCACTGGTCTTTTTCGAAGGCCATGACGGTGGTGGTTTCGTTCTGGGAAGCGTCGAAGAAGTCGAGGCTTGAGAGCCCGACGACGGTGCCGCCCCAGCCGCCGACGATGAAGGAGCAGTGGTCTTCGCCGACGGGGAAGGTGAGGCCGCAGAAGAAGTCGTTGCCTTCGATGCGTTTGGCCTGGAGCTGAATTTCGTAGTTGGTGGTCGGGGGGGCTGCTTCGCGATCCCAGTGGATGCCGGTGAGTCCGTTGCCGAAGGCGAGGTGGATGGCGTTGTCTTTGATGGTGACGTCGCCTTGGCCGCCGAACTCGGTGATCTGCCAGTTGTTGAGCGTTTCGCCGTCGAAGAGGGATTCGGCGGCGTCGGTGTCGGGTTTGTCTTCATCTTTGTCGGCCGTCGCAGGCTGCGCGGTCTGTGGCGGGGCGTTCTGGGCGGAAGGGGGGTCGGTCGGGCCAGGATATTCGCAGCCGAGGGTGAGCAGGGCGGCCGCGGTGAGGGTTATGGCGGTGAAGTGTCTGGCGTTCATGTCTTGGCCGCTTTCGGTTGGGGTGGCATGGGGGCCTCGGGGGGATCAGGTAGTCTGGCATGTTAACCGGGGAGGCAGATCTGGAAAAACGGGAACTTATTGGTGTTTCGCTGCAAAATATTTTTCGGTAAAGGCTTGCTGTATGACCGATTTTCCAAGTATAACGGAAGTTCTGGGGGGCTGGCCTATAGGTACGTTAGGCTGCTCGTGTCCGGTTGTAAGACAAAGATGGGAGTGAGGATGCACCAGAACGCACCGAGCGGCGGTGTGGCTTCCGGCGAGGCCGTCGCGGAAATGATGTCGGAAGGTCAGCCGATCGATCTGAAGCGAATCCTAATCGCAGAGGACGAACATCTGGTGGCTGCTGCGCTGGCGGATAGCCTGACGACGCTCGGTTACGAGGTGGTCGGGCCGGTAGCCGACGGCGAGCAGGTGGTCGCGCTGGCGCGCGAGCAGCAGCCTCAGCTGGCGCTGCTGGACATCCGCATGCCCCGGATGGATGGGCTCGATGCAGCGGCCGAACTGAACGAAATGCAGATCCCGGTGGTCATCGTGAGCGCCTATTCGGACCCCGAATACCTCAGCCGCGGTGCGAACCTGGGAGTGTTCGGCTATGTGCTGAAGCCGGTGACGGTGGAGGACCTGCGCGTGAATATCGCGGTGGCGTGGTCGCGGTACCAGCAGCAGCATCAACTGCGGGACGAGGTGCAGGGTCTGAAAATGGCGATGGAGAACCGCAAGCTGGTTGAGCGGGCGAAGGGGCTGTTGATGACGCGGCTGAATATCACCGAGCCCGAAGCGATGAAACGGCTTCAGAAGCAGGCGCGGGATTCAAGGCGGAACATGGCGGACCTGGCGCGGGCGATCATCGAGACGGATCAACTCTTCGGCGAGCAAGGCTGAGCGATTGACCATCTGTGACGGCTTATCAGGCAGGCGGGCTTTGTTGAGCGTTTTGTGGTGCGCCGCGGCATGGGCGGCAGGCGGTTGTGCAGCCGGGAAGGGGGCGGGGGCATGACGCTGACTGAGTATCTGCAGGAGATGATCGCGCGGGATGCTTCGGATTTGTTTCTGGAAGCGGGGGTCGGCCCGAGCTATCGGGTGCATGGGGAAGTGGCGCGGGCGGAATTGCCTGGGCCGAGCGAGGCGGAGATGCGGGGGTACCTGGAAGAAGTGCTGACGCCGATGGCGCTGCAGAACTTTGAGGATTCGCCCGACGCGGACGTGGCGTTTACGACGGAGCATGGCCGCCGATTTCGCATCAATGTTTATCTGCATCAGGGCAAGCTGGGGCTGGTGGCGAGGCTGGTGGAGTCGGCGAATTCGCTGAGCTTTGACGGGCTGCATCTGCCCGAGGCTTTGCAGGAGCTTGCGGAGAAACGGCGGGGGATGGTGCTGGTGGTCGGGCCCACCGGCTGCGGCAAAAGCACGACGCTTGGGACGATGGTGCACCACATCAACCAGACCCGGGCGGACCATATCGTCACGATCGAAGACCCGATCGAGTTCGTGCATGAGGGCGGCAAGTCGCTGGTGCATCAACGGCAGGTTGGGTACGACACGGTCTCGTTCGCGACGGCGCTTCGGCATGTGGTGCGGCAGAGTCCGGACGTGATTGCGATCGGCGAGCTTCGCGATGTCGACACGATGCAGACGGCTTTGAATGCGGCGCTCACGGGGCATCTCGTGCTGACGACGCTGCATACGACGAGCGTGATTCAATCGATCGATCGGATTTTGAATTACTTCCCCGCCGATGCGCGGCCGCAGGCGCAGGCGGATCTGGCGCAGACGCTTGAGGGCGTGGTGGCGATGCGGCTGTTGCGTCGGGCGGATGGTAAGGGGCGGGTGCCGGCGCTGGAGGTGCTGCTGGCGAGCCCGCTGGTGCGACGGTTGATGCGCGAGGGGAAGTTTTCGGAGCTGGCGGAGCATATGCAGCAGAGCCGGGATGCGGGGATGATGACGATGAACCAGTCGCTGATTGATCTGGTGAATGAGGGGCTGGTGAAGCCGGAGGACGCGCTGCCTTGCTCGCCGAACCCGGCGGAGCTGCGGTTGAATCTGCAGGGGATGTTCACGGGGTCGCAGTCGCTGGTAGAGTGATGGGTGTAGGTTGGGGCGAGGGTGGTTTGTGTTCCGTGACGCAGGGAGTTTCTCGATGGCGGAATCGACGGAGGCAGCATCGGGGGGGGCGGGCGGCGGGGGCAGTGCGTTCACGATGAAGGGGCTGTTCGAGTATGCCGCCAAGGTCGACGCGTCGGATCTGTTGATCACGGCGGGGTCGCCTCCGGTTGTGCGGGTGGATGGTGAGCTTCATTCGGTGGGCAAGGAGGTGCTTCGGCCGAAGGTGACGCGGACGCTGGTGTGGTCGCTTTTGAACGAGGTGCAGCAGGAGAAGCTGGAGCGGGATAAGGAGCTGGACTTCTCGCTGGCGGTGACGGGGTCGCTGCGATTCCGGGCGAATATTTACTATCAGAAGGGTGCCGTGGCGGGCGCGTTTCGGTTGATTCCGCGGTCGGTGCCGAACCTAAATCAGCTGGGCTTGCCTCGGGTGGTGGGGGAGCTGACGCTGAAGCCTCATGGGTTGATCCTGCTGACCGGGCCGACCGGTTCGGGCAAGAGCACGACGCAGGCGGCGATGATCGACCTGATCAACGAGATGCGGCGGTGCCACGTGGTGACGGTCGAAGACCCGATTGAATTCGTCCACGTGAACAAACTCAGCGTGATTGATCAACGTGAACTGCACGCCGACACGCTCTCGTTTGCGAATGCTTTGAAGTATGTGCTGCGGCAGGATCCGGACGTGATTCTGGTCGGCGAGATGCGCGATCCGGAGACGATCTCGGCAGCCCTCACCGCTGCGGAGACGGGGCATCTTGTGGTGGCCACGCTGCACACGAACGATGCGATTCAGGCGATCGATCGGATCATCGATGTGTTCTCGCCTCATCAGCAGAATCAGATTCGCGTGCAGTTGGCGTTCACGCTGTTGGCGGTGGTGGCGCAGCAGTTGATTCCGCATCGCAATGGGAAGGGGCGGGTGCTGGCGACGGAGATTCTGCTGCGGAACCATGCGGTGGCGGCTCATATCCGTGAGGGCAAGACGCACCAGACGCGGTCGATTATGGAGTCGAACCGGGCGCAGGGGATGATGACGATGGACCATCGTTTGAAGGAGCTGTTGCAGGAGGGGAAGATTACGTTTGAGGAGGTGGGCAGGCGGGTGAGTTCGCCTCAGATGCTGCATCAGATCGCGGCGGAGCAGCAGGAGAGTGAGGCGGGGGCGGGGAAGAAGCCGCGGTCAGGGTTCTTTCGGTGAGCGGGGCAGGGCGATGAGCATGCCGGACACGGTGCCGAACACGCCGCCGATGTTGTCGAGCGAGGTGCCGACGGAACCTTACACTGCGGTGATTGCGAATCCGTACAGCGGTGCGGTCAGCAATGCGGTGCGGGTGGAAGCACTGGTGGAGCAGTTGCGGTTGCGGGGAATGCCGACGCGGGTGGTGTGGGATCGTGAAGGGTTGGGGACGCTGGCGCAGTCGGTTGCGTTCGGTGAGTTGTGCCGATGTGTGGTGGCAGCGGGGGGGGACGGGACGCTTAGCCGGGTGATCAATCATGAGCTTGGGCGGGTGCCGATTGCGCATTATCCGCTGGGCAATGAGAATCTTTTTGCGAAGCAGTTCGGGTTTACATCGGATCCCGTCGCGATGGCGGAGGCGATTGTGCGGGGGCGGACGCAGACGGTTGATGTGGGGGAGGTCAAGGGTGAGCGGTTCAGCATCGTCACCAGTGCGGGGTTCGATGGGGCGGTGGCGCATCGGCTGCACGACCTGCGATGCAGCGGCGGCGGCGTTCGGCAAGTGGGGCGTCTGACTTATCTCAAGCCGATTTTGGCGACGATGTTCGGCTACCGCTATCCGATGATCGACGTGATTGCCGACGGGCGCACGATGCGGGGGGCGTTGGTGATGGTATTCAATTTGCCGCAGTATGCGATGAAGCTTTCGCTGCTGCCGCAGGCCGATCCGCACGACGGGCTGCTGGATTATCTGGTCTTCGAACGGCCGGGCCCGCTGGCGCTGATGCGCTACGCAATCGCTGCAATGTTCGGCAGTCGGCACCTGAAGCTGAGGGATGTACACGTCGGCAAGGCGGCCCGCATCGAGCTTCGGCCGAGTGCGGCAGAGGGCGAACCGGACGGGGCGGCGGTACCGCTGGAGATCGACGGCGAAGCGGCGGGGCATCTTCCGGTAGAGATCGCGGTGCAGCCGGGCGGGCTTTTGATGCTCGTGCCGTGACTGGGTTCATCTGAGCAGCGCATCTGACTTGAAGTGCTTGAACACTAATGCCGATTGTCAGTGAAGGCTTTCAACACTGTCAGGGGCGAACGCTGACCCGCCCGGCGGCTGATGCTAGAATGTGCACTGTGGACGAAGCCGGGGGGGCAATTAGAAAGGGAGCTGGTAACCGATGGGTATACGAGCTTTGGATTATCGGGATTTTATCTCTCGCATGTTTTCCGTGACGGCGGCCGTCGCCATTGCCGGGATGTTTCTGGCGCTGGGCTGCGCTGAAAAGCCTGGCGCGACGGGTGGGCATGTGCATGCCGCAGCATCCGGTGAGACGGTCACGGCCGATGCGTCGCAGCCAGAAACCGATGCGGAGGAGCCGGGCACCGTCGACCTCAGCGTCTTCAACGATGCGGGCGAGCTGGTGGGCCCCGTGAGCATGGCGCGGGTGGTCAAGACCGACGAGGAGTGGCGGCAGCAGCTCACGGAAGAACAGTTCCGCATCACCCGGCGTGCCGGCACCGAGCCGGCGTTCTGCGGGCCCATGGTGGATAACAAGGAGGCGGGCGTTTACGCGTGCATCGGCTGCAACCTGCCGCTCTTCCAATCCGACGCGAAGTTCGACTCGGGCACGGGCTGGCCGAGCTTCATGAGGCCGATCGCTTCGGAGAACGTCGGCGAGCGGGTCGATCGCAGTCACGGCATGGTGCGCACCGAGATCGTCTGCGAACGCTGCGACGCCCACATTGGGCATGTTTTTGACGATGGTCCGCCGCCGACCGGCAAGCGGTACTGCATCAACTCTGAGGCGCTGAATTTCGTCAAAGCCGACGCGCTCCACACGCTCGCCGAGCAAGTCGATGACGAGGCGGTGGCCGAGGAGGCGACGGCTGACTACGCGACGGCCGTGGTGGCAGGCGGCTGCTTCTGGTGCGTGGAGGTGGTGTTCCAGCAGCTCGAAGGCGTGGTGGAGGTGACTTCCGGTTACGCCGGCGGCGATGCCGAGTCGGCCAATTACGATGCCGTGGTGAGCGGTCGCACGGATCACGCCGAGGCGGTGAAGCTGGTTTACGACCCGAACATCATCAAGTACGAAGAGCTGGTGCGCGTGCATCTGGTGACGCATGATCCGACGCAACTGAATCGGCAGGGGCCCGATCGCGGCCGGCAATACCGCAGTGCGATCTTCTATGTGGATGATGAACAGAAGGCGGTGGCTGAGCGCGTCATGGCCGAGGTCGAGGCGTCGGGCAGGTACGATGAGACGATCGTGACCACGCTCGAACGGCTCGAGGATTGGGACCACTTCTACGTTGCTGAGGACTACCACCAGAAGTTCGCTGAGCAGAACCCCGACCATCCTTACGTGCGGATGTGGGCGGACCCCAAGGTCGACAAGGTGCGCGAGGCCTTTCCCGACGAGGTTCGCTGAACCCGTTGCTGTAAAAACGGCTGTGGCATGAGTGATCGGAGCCCGGCCGTCTCGCTGCGCTCGCTGGCCGGGGCACCCGCAGTCGGGTAGTTCGCTGGCGTATGCATGGGAAAAGCTTGGCCCGACGGAAACTCCGGCAATGTCCCCGGCGACGAGCGTGGAACGATCCGGCTGACGGTTTATACTTTCAAAACCGCATCTCCAGGTTGGAGGGACGATCGTGATTGGCCGATGGAAAAGTGGTGGGAACCCGCCTCCCGATGCGCGACGGCGAAAGATGATTGCGCAGACGGGGGAATTTCTCACATGGGCGTTGGAAAACGGTGTAGACTTGCCAATGATTCCCCGCAAGCGGGTGGACGACGGCGGGTTCACCGAGCTGATGAAGCTCCGAGGGGGCAGGGAAATGGTTAACCGCTGGTGGTTGCGGACGCTCGAGATGATCGAATCCCGTGAGCGACGCTAAAGAGAGAACGCGTACATGCCTATCGAAGCACATGTGAACAGGACCTGGGCGATGAAGTGGCTGGTGATGGGGCTGGTGCTCATCGGCTTCGGGGGGCTTTGCATCAAGGACGGTGCCTTAGTTTATCCGCAGCAGCAGGCCCAGTATGAGGTCTACGAAGGTTTCGCCGAGACGGACAACATGGCCGGCTGGGTGGAGCGCGCCGAGAGCGAAGGCTGGTCGACCGATCCGCCGCCCGCGCGCAGCGACATGGATATCTACACGCAATGGGGGATGCTGGCGATCAGCTGGCCGCTCGGATTCGCAGCCCTCGGCATGGTGATCTGGTTCCGCGGCCGTAAGCTCGTGGCGACGGAAGAGGCGCTGGTGGGGCATCGCGGTGAGCGGGTGCTTTACAATTCAATCACCGCGATCGACAAGGAGCGGTGGGATTCCAAGGGCATCGCGTATGTGCTCTGGGAAGAGGGCGAGGAGTCCGGCCGCATCAAGATCGACGACTGGGTGTTCCGCGATGCCTGGCGTGTGCTTGATGAGGTGGAGGATCAAACGGGGCTGGGCGAACCGGTCCCGGGGTGAGTTGTACGGGGGGAAGTCGGCAGGGTCGCAGTGGTGGGGGAAGTTGGTGGTGGGGGTGGCGATTCAGGATCGCCCGCTAACGATTTTTACGGGGGGGGAAATCATGGCGAATAATCATGTGGACGCGACGATCCGTCGGTTGCTGGATCGGCGGGGGCGGACTTTTGCCGAAGAATTGAACATTCATGTTGAGCAGGGGACGCCGTCGCCGCTGTTTCAGCTGCTGTGCTTTGCGCTGGTCGGCAGCACGCGTATCGGCTGGCAAACTTCGCTGCATGCGGCACGGGCGCTGTTCGACGCCGGCTGGACCACACCTGCGAAAATGGCGGACGCCACCTGGCGGCAGCGGACCGATGTGCTGAATAAATCCGGCTACGCGCGGTACGACGAGAGCACCTCGCGGATGCTGGAGGATTCGGCGCGCCTGCTGCTGGAGAAGTACCAGGGCGACCTGCGCAAGCTTCGTGAGCAGGCGGGGCGGGACCGCGAGGAAGAGCGTCGACGCGTGAAGGAGTTCAAGGGCATCGGCGACGTCGGGGCGGATATCTTCTTCCGCGAAGTGCAGGGTGTCTGGGACGAATGGCACCCGTTTATGGATCGTTTGGCCGTTGAGGCGGCGGCGAAGTTGGAGCTTCCGAAGGATCCGCGGGTGCTGGCGGAGCATGTCGGCCGGGCGGAATTTCCAAGGCTGGTCGCTGCCCTGGTTCGCACGCATCTTGAGGATCTTTACGCGGAGATGACCGCTGAGCACAGCGATCAGCGTGCCTGGTGATTTCTAAGGGGCTTCTTTGCGAGGTCGACCGCTAATTTAATCGGTGTCATGCTCGCATTTAAAAGTTTGATCAACCACAGAGCCGGGGTACCATGATTAACAGCCGGCGCAGAGGAAGCGATGCTTTTCAGGCGCTGGCGTAATGCCACGAGAATCTCACGCGAGGTCCGGTCATGCATCACATCATCTTTCGGTTCAATCTCTGCTCGCTTCTGGCGGTGCTGCTGGCGTTCACGTTGACGCATGCCGACGCGCACGCCGCCACGCTGACGCGCGAACTTCAGCAGCGCAGCGACGCGTTGATCATCAGCCTGATCGAGGACGATGCCGACTTCCTCGATGCTTACGATGAAGCAACGGAGCTGCTCGCCCGGACCCTCGCCTATGCTGAGTCGCGTGATCTGCAGGCGGTGCGTCAAGCTGTCTTCGCTCAGCGGATGATTCGTTTCACCAACCGCTTTCAAGGCGACAGCCGGGCGATGCTTAAGTATCTGCACGAGAACCAGGCACTGGCTTACGAGTTGATGTTCCTGATGCGTGACAGCGACGATGCGCACGCGGTGTTCGCCCTGCTCGATCGGCTGCGTCAGGAGCATGGCAACACGCTGAACAACTACCCGGGGCTGACCGCGGCCGTCTGCGTGGTGCACCAGCAGCCGCTGGAGCGGCGCATCAACGAAAACCGGGCGACGGCGGAGGAACCGGAAAAGATTCTCGCCTACTACCTTGAGCATGAACGGCATCTGCTGGTGGACATCAAAGAAGCCCCGGGGCCGTTGATGCTGTTCGTGGTCGACACGACGGCGAGCGTTGCGGAAATGCGCTGGGCGCTCTCACGCTTCCGCAATCAGCGTGAGGTGGGGCGGTTGTTCTTCGAGATCGAGTACGACTACGCCCACTATCGCGGCGGCAAGCCGAAGGCTGTGACGGAAGCGGGCTTCAACCTGCCGAACATTTACGAGTTCGGCGGCGTCTGCGCCGACCAGGCGTATTTCGCGGAGACGGTCGGCAAGGCGATCGGCGTCCCGGCGGTTTATTCCTCAGGGCGTTCGGGGAGCAGTTCGCACGCATGGGTGGGCTTTCTCGCGCGTGACCGATCGGGCGCGTACTGGAATTTTGATTTCGGACGCTATGCCGCTTACCGAGGGGTTCGTGGGCATACGCGTCATCCGCAGACACGGCAAATGGTCAACGACAGTGTCGTCGGCCTGACGGCAGAGTTGGTCGGCGTGCGTGCAGCCGATCGGCAAACGGCCGCCGCCCTGGTCCATGCCGCTCATCGCCTGGGCGAACTTAATAATTCGGGCGACTCGGAGCTCGAGCCGCTGGTCAGGCCCAGCCCCCGCCGTGCCGAGAAGCCACGCGGCAACGCCGTGAGCGATCAGCTGGAATTGCTTGAACACGGCCTGCGGCTTTCGCCCGGTTGTGCCGAGGCGTGGCAGCTGGTGGCGGAGATCGCCGAGGCGGGAGATCTGGGGCTCGCCGAGACGCGCACGTGGGCGGACAAATTGATGCGGCTGGCGGGCACGCAGTATCCAGACTTCGCGATCGATATTCTGCGTCCGATGATCTCCAACGTGGAGGATGTCGACGAGCAGAACAAGGTATGGGAGCGGGCCTTTGCGATGTTCAGTTCGCGTCAGGACGTGTGTGCGGAGATCCGCATGGCACAGGGGCGCATGTGGGAAGAGGCGGGGAACATTCAGCGGGCGGGGCGGTGCTATGAGGATGTGATCGCGCGGTTCGCCAATGCCGGGCCGTTCATGATTGAAGCGGTCAAGCGTGCCGAGGCCCTGCTGCGCGAGCGGGGTGATGACGATAAGGTCGTGCGTCTTTACGACCATGCGTTCGCGCTGGTCGAGCATCCTGCCGACAGTCACACCGAATTCCGCCGACAGGGTAACTGGTATCGCCTGGCGCAGATGTACGCCGAGCGGCTGGCGGAGGCGGAGATGACGCGCGAGCATCAGAAGTTGCTGGAGATGATCGAAGAAGTCGCCGGGTGATGACCCCGGGCCAAGGCGGGGGCGATGTGTATAATGATCGGCTGCGGTGCCGAGCGGCGGTACTGAGGTTTTTGAGCCATCGTGACGGGCGAGCTGATGATGCTGCTGATCGATAACTACGACAGCTTTACGTACAACCTGGTGCAGCGTATCGGGGAGCTTGATGCGACGCTGGACCTGCGCGTGATCCGCAATGACAAGATCACGGTGGAGCAGGCCGAGGCGATGGGGCCGGAGCGGATCATCGTTTCGCCGGGGCCGTGCTCGCCGGCTGAGGGTGGGGTCAGCAACGCCATCATTGAACATTTTGCGGGGCGGGTGCCGGTGCTGGGCGTTTGCCTGGGCCATCAGTGCATCGGCTACACGCATGGCATGACGGTCACGCGGAACAGCCGACTGATGCACGGCAAGACGTCGCCGATCTATCACGATGGGCGGACGATCTTTGAGGGGCTGAGCAATCCGTTCACGGCGACGCGGTATCACTCGCTGATCGTGACGCGGGAATCGGTCGATCTGGATCGGTGGGAGGTTTCAGCGTGGACAGCTGAGGACGAAGTGATGGGGCTGCGCCGGCGGGGCGATGAGGCGCCGCTGGAGGGCGTGCAGTTTCACCCTGAAAGTTTTCTCACGGCAGAGGGCCCGCTGCTGCTGGCGAATTTTCTGGGGTTGCCGCGGCCGACGGTCGTTTAGGGGGGGCCGACGGGGCGTAGTGCCGCGGCTAGTGTTGTTGGTGTGGGGGGGCAAGTGGCAAACGGCGATCGCCCGCTAACTTAGCTGCCGGCTACCCAGGTTTGGGGCGAGCGGGTGGAGTTCACCTGGTCGCTGGCGGGGTGTTCGAGCCACCATTTCATTTGGCCGTCGCGGCAATCGATGTGGACGTGGAAGAACTTGCCGTGGTGCTCGCGGAGGAGGGGGTTGATCACCAGACGGTCGGTGTCGGGGATCGGCAGGTCGCCCAGACCGTCCCAGTCGTGCCATTCCAAGGTGCCTTCGCGGAACGTCATGCGCTGGACAGCGACGGGGCGGGTGACTTCGTACAGGAAAATCAGCCAGTGGTTCTCGTTCTGGTAGGCGGTCTCGCTGACGATGCCCGTGAGGTGGAGGTCGGCTGGGGTCAGCTCGAGCTCGACTTCTTCGTGAATCTCACGCAGGGCGCAGCGGGCGGGGGATTCGCCTTCGTGCATGTGCAGCTTGCCGCCGATGGGCGAGTACAGATGCTTGTTGGGCGGCTGGGAACGGTGCAGCAGCAGCAACTGCCCCTGCTCGTTGTAGAGGTAGCACAGCGCTGCGATCCGGTAGGGAAGCGTTTCGGTCATGGGTGCCATCATAGCCGTCCGGCAGCGTATCACCAGCCCTCAATGCGAGGCTGGCTCAGGAGCGTAGACGATGTGCGGCGCGAGGCGGGCGGCGATGGTGGGGCCGATGCCGCTGACACGCTGGAGGTCGTCGGCGTCGGTGAAAGGCCGCTGCTGACGTGTTTCGATGATGCGCTCGGCGAGTGCGGGGCCGATGCCGCTGAGCAGGGCGAGGGTGGCAGCGTCGGCGGTGTTGATGTTCACGCGGGCTTCGGGGGCGGCGGCGGGATCCCACCCGGGCGCGGGTTGCGTGAAGGCGGTCGTGAGCACAGCGGCGACGAGGAGCGTGGCGATGATCGTCATCAACACGGCACGCACGGGGAGGCCGTGAGGTTGCGGCGGCGGGGGGGTCATTGCCACGTCTGCCGGAGGACGCGGAGCCAGTTGGTGCGGGCGATTTTTTCGAGGTCGTCTTCGGTGAAGCCGCGCTGGCGGAGGACGGCGATGAGGCGGGGCAGGCCCGCTGCGTCGGCGAGGGCGGCGGGGACCTTAGCGCCATCGAAGTCGCTGCCGAGTCCGACGTGGTCGATGCCGATGCGGTCGGCGATGTAGCTGAGATGGTCGGCGATGCGTTCGAGGGGCGTGTCGGCCTCATTACGGCCGTCTTCACGGAGAAAGATCACCGCGTAGTTGATGCCGACGATGCCCTGGGTCGCCGCGATCGCATCAAGCTGATCGTCGGTGAGATTGCGGGCAGCGGGGCAGAGGGCGTGGGCGTTGGAGTGGGTGGCGACGAGCGGAGCACTGCTGAGCTTCGCGACATCACGAAAGCCTGCTGCGTTGAGGTGCGAAAGATCGAGCAGGATGCCCAGCTCATTACACGCAGCGACCAGCGAACGGCCGGCGTCCGTGAGCCCGGGGCCGACGTCGGACGAGCCGGGGCACCAGAAGGGGGCGCCGTGAGCGAAGGCGTTGGGGCGCGACCAGGTGAGGCCGAGCGATCGCAGGCCGCGTTCGTAGTAGTGTGGCAAGGCTTCGAGGGCGGGATCGATCGCTTCGGCCCCTTCGAAATGGAGCACGGCTGCGAAGGTGTCGTCGCCGTTGAGGCTGGCTTCCAGGGCGTCGGCATCAGTGACTTTTGTGACGCGGCCTTGGCTGTCGGCGACGATGGCATCGAGTAGGTCGATCATCGCATCGGTCTGCTGCTGAGCGTGATCGAGCGGGAGCAGGGGGGGGAACTTGGTCTGGATAGAGCCGTCGGGATGAACGATCCGCTTGGCTTCGTCGGGCTCTTCGGTGGGCGGGTTGGGGACAAAGATGGCGCACATGCCGCCGGCGAGGCCGCCTTCTTGCGCGCGGGGTAGGTCGATGTGGCCGTGCTCGGAACGGGTGAGAAACTCCCGCCCGGCCCCGCGGTCGGGCATGTGGAGGCTGAGGAGGAAGTCGTTGTGACCGTCGAAGATTTTCATGGCGTCTCCCGGCCTGTGCCCCGGCTGACCGCTCCCTCACGGTCGCGGCTCGTTGTGGACGGCGCGCTTGGTTCTTACACCGCTTTGGTTGGGGCGGCGTGGGTCTGGACACGGAGGCTGAGTTCGTCGAGTTGCATCTGGTCGACGGTCGAAGGCGCTTCGGTCATCACGTCGGCCCCGGTTTGCGTTTTGGGGAAGGCGATGACGTCGCGGATGTTCGAGGTGCCGCACAGGTGCATGATCATGCGGTCGAGGCCGAGCGCGATGCCGCCGTGCGGCGGGGCGCCGTACTTGAGGGCATCGAGCAGGAAGCCGAACTTTTCCTCAGCCGCCTTCGCGTCGATGCCGAGCAGGTCGAAGACCTTCTGCTGAACGTCGGGCTGATGGATACGAATGGAGCCGCCGCCGAGTTCGGAGCCGTTGCAGACGATGTCGTAAGCGCGGGAGTTGATGGAGGCGATGGTGTCGCGATCGGCCGTGCCGAGCTTGTCCATGTCGGCTTCCGAGGGGGCGGTGAACGGATGGTGCAGCGAATCCCAGCGGCCTTGCTCGTCGTTGTATTCCACGAGGGGGAAGTCGACGATCCAGACCCACTTCCATGCCCCTTCGGGGATGAGATCGAGATCGTGCGCCAGCTTCACGCGAAGCTCGCCGAGGACGCGGGCGACGGTGGCGGGTTTTTCCGAGACGCCGAAGCAGATCAGGTCGCCGTCCTGGGCCCCCATGCGTTCGATGAGCGCGTCGGTGATGGGCTCGAGGAATTTCGCGACGCCCGTGGCGAGCTTGCCGCCTTCGATCTTGGTGACCGGCAGGCCGCCGGCGCCGAACTGCTTGACCCACTCGGCGAGGGCATCGGTTTCCTTGCGGCTCATCTTCGCGCCGCCGGGCACGCGGATGGCCTTGACGGCACCGCCGGCTTCGATGGCACCTTTGAAGACTTTGAAATCGGTCTGGCTGGCGAGGTCGCCCACGTCGGTCAGTTCCAGATCGAAGCGCAGGTCGGGGCGATCGGAGCCGAACCGTTCCATGGCTTCGGAGTAGGGCATCCGCGGGATGGGCTCGACGTCCACGTCCAGCACTTCTTTCCAGATCAGGCGGACGAGGCCTTCCATCAGTTCCATGACCTCGACCTGATCAACAAAGCTCATCTCGACATCGAGCTGCGTGAACTCCGCCTGCCGATCGGCGCGGGGGTCTTCATCGCGGAAGCAGCGGACGATCTGCACATAGCGCTCGAGGCCTGACACCATCAGAATCTGCTTGAACAGCTGCGGGCTTTGTGGCAGGGCGTAGAACGAACCGGGATGCAGGCGGGAGGGCACGAGGAAATCGCGGGCGCCTTCCGGGGTAGAGCGGCAGAGGAAGGGCGTTTCGACTTCGTAGAAGCCGTGGCTGTCGAAGTAGTCGCGCATGAGTTTGGTGACGCGGTGGCGTGTGCGGAGAATCTGCTGCATGCGCGGACGGCGGAGATCGATGTAGCGATGACGCAGGCGCAGTTCTTCGCCGACGCGGCCGGCTTCGTCGGGGCTGAACGGCGGGGTGGCGGACTTGTTCAGAAGCTCGATCGTGTCGCACGAAACCTCGACCTGCCCGGTCGCCAGCTTCGGGTTTTCCATGCCCTGCTCACGGGAGACGACGCGGCCGGAGGCGACGATCACGTCTTCATGGCGCAGCTTGGCGGCGGTGGCGTGGGCCTCGGCGTGGTCGGGATGGAAGACCAGTTGCGTCAGACCGTCGCGGTCGCGGAGGTCGACAAAGATCACGCCGCCGTGGTCGCGGTAGTTGTTGACCCAGCCGGCGAGGGTGACGGTCTGATCGACGTTGTCGGTCCGCAGTTGGCCACAGGTGTGCGTACGCTTGAGCATTGGACTGAGTCCCGGTTGCAGGATGAAAAGCTGTAAATCGTGATCGATTCTGAATCGGCGATGATAGCACGGCTCTGCGAACTCTGCGATAGAGGAGGCGGGTTTGTCGCTACGGCGAGGCAGAGCTACCATTGAGCGCGACGGCGTGGGGGTGTCACTCAACGGAAGAAAGCGACGAAATGGCCTTGGATAAACAGCAGATTCTTAAGCAGTTGCAGCAGGTGACGGACCCCGAAGCGGGGCAGAATATCGTGAGCCTTGAGCGCGTCGGCAAGATTGCCGAGTGCGATGGCTACGTGAACGTGAAAGTGGCGACGGCCGCTTCGGAGGCTCAGCAGGCGCAGCTGCGCGAAAACATCACCGCAGCGGTACGGCAACTCGGCGACGTCGTGAAACAGGTGAACGTCGAGTTCGCACCGGTCCGCAGCGGCGAGCAGCCGAAGCCCGAGGCGCAGGCGAAAGCTCCCCAAGATGCGAACCAACAGTCGCAACAAGGTGGGGGGGAAGGTGGGGGTGGGCTGCCCGGTGTGAAGCATGTGATTGCTGTGGGGGCGGGCAAGGGCGGCGTGGGCAAGAGCACGGTTTCGGTGAACCTGGCAGTCGGGCTGGCGCGGCGGGGGTTGAAGGTCGGGCTGCTTGATGGCGATATCTATGGCCCTTCCGTCCCCACGCTGCTGAATCTCGATGAGCACAAACTGCGGGGCGCGAAGCAGACGCTTTATCCGTTCGAGGTACATGGCATCAAGACGATGACGATGGGGAAGCTGGTTGAGGCGGACAAGCCTTTGATCTGGCGGGGGCCGATGGCGCACGGGGCGTTTAAGCAGTTGGTGACGCAGACGCAGTGGGGGGAGCTGGATTACCTGATCATCGATTTGCCGCCGGGCACGGGGGATGTGCCGTTGACGATGGCGCAGACGTTGCCGTTGACCGGGGCGATCATCGTGTGCACGCCTCAGAAGGTGGCGCAGGATGACGCGGTGCGGGCGGTGGGCATGTTCCGGCAGCTCAACATCGAGGTGATGGGCGTCGTGGAGAACATGAGCTACTTCATCGGCGACGACGGCAAGGAGTACGACATCTTCGGCCGGGGCGGGGCAGCGGACATGGCCGACCGCATGAAGCTGCCGCTGCTTGGGCAGATTCCGATCCACATGGAGCTGCGCAGCAACAGCGATACGGGTAATCCCACGGCGAACTTCGAGGGGAACCCGGAACTGGCGAAGGGCCTGACGCAGTTTGTCGACAGCACGCTGGCGGAAGTTGAAAAGCGCGAAGCGGGCGAGGCGGGGCCGACGCTTTCGGTGCATTGATCAAGTGCTAAGGGTGCCCCGGCCAGCGCAGACGGCCGGGCGGGATGGCGACATCAGCTCGGAAATTGACGCAGGTCCCAGGCAACCCGGCCGTCTCGCTGCGCTCGCTGGCCGGGGCACCCCTGTTCTCGGTGCATTGAGAAAGGCAAACGGCGATCTGCGATCGCCCGCTAACGGGGGGCGATGGGGGGTCAGCCGGTCGTGCGGAGACCGGCGGCGATGCCCTGGATGGAGAGGCGGAGCAGTTCGTCGACGCTTGTCGCTTCGGCTGCGGGGGTGGATTCGCCGGTGCTGCGGGCGCGGCGGAGCAGTTCGATCTGAATCAAGTTCAGCGGATCGACGTATGGGTTCCGCACGGAAACGGACCGTGCAAGCCAAGGCGTGCCGGCGAGGCTCTGGTCGTGGCCGGTGATCGCCAGCAGGGTCTTCTGCGTCGTCTCGTATTCTTCCTCGACCATGCCCCAGACGCGGTCGGCGATCTCGCGATCGTTCACCAGTGACGCATATTCTCGGCCGATGGAAACGTCGCATTTGGCCATCGCGAGTTCGGCATTATCGATCACGGCTCGGAAGAACGGCCAGGTGCGGTACATTTCGCGAAGCGTGTCGCCGTGCGTTTCGACCTCTTCGGCGAGCCCGGCACCGAGGCCGAAGAACGCGGTGATCATGTGACGCGATTGCGTCCAGGCAAAGGTGTAGGGGATGGCACGCAGATCCTTGAGCGAGCGTTCGCCGGTGCGGCGGGAGGGCCGGGAGGCGATCGGCAAAGTCTCGATGGAATCGATCGGCGTGGCCTGCGAGAAGTAGTCGACGAAGCCGGGCTGTTCGACGAGCGAGCGATAGCGCTTGAGGGCGCGGTCGGCGGCGCGGTCGAGCAGCTGTTCCCAGGAATCTTCCAGTTGCCAATCGTCGCCTGCGGAGACCAGAAGCGTGGCCCAGGTGACCTGTTCGAGATGGCGATAGGCAATGTCGGGATCGTCGTAGCGTTCGCTCATGACTTCGCCCTGCTCGGTCACGCGGAGCTTGCCTTGGACGGAGGAGGGGGGAAGCGAGAGGATGGAGCGAGCTGCGGGGCCGCCGCCGCGGCCGAGTGCGCCGCCTCGACCGTGGAAGAGCATGAGTTCAATGTTGCGTTCACGTGCGACGTTCGCCAGCCGGCGCTGAGCGCGGTAGAGGTGCCAATTGGCAGCGAGGAAGCCGCCGTCTTTCGCGGAGTCGGAGTAGCCGATCATGCCGACCTGCACGTTGCCCGTGGCCTGGAGGTGCTTGAGGTAGGTCGGGTCGTCCAGCAGGTCGGTGAGCATCTGGTCGGCGCGGCCGAGGTCGTCGACGGTTTCGAACAGCGGGACGAGCGGCAGGGGATGCGGCTCGCTGCGATCGACGCGGGCAGCCCCGAGGCGCGAGAGCCAGAGCATGGTCAGCACATCTTCAGCGCGGTGGGTCATGCTGACGATCAGCGTGCCGACCGCGGCCTGTCCGAAGCGCTTGCCGACGCGGTGGAGTAGCTCGAAAAGCGCCAGCGTTTCGCGGGAGGGTTCAGTGAGCGTGGCGGGATCGATGCGTGCGGCGGCGTCGGGATCGATCGCAGCGGTAAGCAGCGCACGGCGATCACCGGAAGCGCGTTCGAGATAATCGTCGTCCAGCTCCATCTGCTTCATCAGCTCAGCGATGGCGGCGTGGAGTTGGTCGGAGCCCTGGCGGATATCCAGCGCGCACAGGTGGAAGCCGAAGGCCCGGACGCGGTCGATCCACTCCTGCAATTCGCCGTCGGCGAAATCGTCGTGACCGTTGGCGCGAAGGCTTTGCGCAAGCAGGTTCAGGTCGTGCTCGAGGGCGTCGGCGTCGTTGTACGCAGCGTCGGGGACGGGGGTGTTGAGCGAGACCTGCAGCGTTTGCTCGAGGCGATAGCCGATGATTTTCAGGAAGTGGCGGTAGATCTCGAACGGGCTGATGGCTTGGATCAGGGCGTTCGCCTCGGGCCAGCGCTCGCGTGCGTGGCGCACTTTCTCGGCGACGGCGTCGGAGACGGGATGGCGACGGGTGGAGATGGAGAGGACGCCGGTGAGATCGCGGCAGGCCCGGATGTGACGCTCGAGGGCGGCGGTGCGCAGCAGGCTGAACGTCTGCTCGGTGACGTCGGCGGTGACGAAGGCGTTGCCGTCGCGGTCGCCTCCGATCCACGAGCCGAACCGCAGGAACGGCGGCACGCGGAAGGTGTGATCGGGATAAGTCTGCGCGAGGGCGTTACGCAGGCTTCGGTAGATTTCGGGGAGCACGTTCCACAGCCCCTCAGCGAGGAAGATGCCCCGGCGGACTTCCTCGATGACGGTCGGCCGACGATCGCGAATGGCGTCGGTTTCCCAGAGCGTGCCGACGTCGCTGCGGATGCGCGTCATCAGGCGTTGGCGTTCACGGGGCAGCACCTGGGCGTCATCAAGTTCGACCAGATCTCGCCGAAGCCGGCGCAGCGTGCGGCGGACGGTGCGACGCTTGGCCTCGGTGGGATGCGCGGTGAAGACGAGTTCGATGTTCAGACGGTCCACAAGCGCCTGCACCTGCTCAGCGGTGAAGCCCTGCTGCTGTAGCTGAACGATGGCCGCCCCGATAGATTCGCCTAGCGGTGCGGGGTAGAACTGCCGTTCGCGGTGGCGGAGGACGCGGATGCGGTGACGGTCTTCAGCAAGGTTCGCCAGATCGAAGAAGCAGGAGAGGGCGCGGATGAGCGCGTCCATCTGATCGGCGGGGACGGTGGCGATGGTTTGACGCAGATCGGCGTCGGCTTTCTTTCGGCCGGCCCGGCGCTTCTTGGCGAGGTCGCGGATGCGCTCGACGAGGTCGAAGACGTTCTGCCCGGCGTGACGGCGGAGGATGTGCCCGAGCTCGAAGCCGAGCATGCGGATGTCACGCCGAAGGGGCTTGTCGGTGATGGAGACGGTCGGGGTGGCGCGTCGGTAGTCGGGCATGAGGCGATCAGCATCCCAAGCGGAAAAATCAGGGGTTCGGCGAGCGATACAGCATAAGGTCCGCGGTGCGATGGCTCAAACGGGGCGGCGGGGAGTGTGGCACTGGTGGCTTGCCCACCAGTGTTTTTGACGTTCGCCCGGCACACTGGTGGAAAAGCCACCAGTGCCACGCGCGCTCATTCATTCGCCCCGACATTCCCAGCAGCAAGTCGGATAGCGATGCCGTTCCGTCAGCCGTTCCCATTGATTTGAATCTACGCGCGTGTCGACAATCAACTCCGCCCATGCCTGATCGTAAAACGCTTCCATCGTTGTGGGATAGACGTAAACGTCTCCCTCGACCCGCGTAATCATGCTGAATGCTGCCTCTACGAACTGTCGGCGTAGCGCAGGGTCAAGCTCCTGGTCGTAGTGGGCACGGCTGAACAGGTTTGCGGGAAACGGACGAAGCATGGTCGAGTGCCTGAGCAAACGAAGCGACTCCTCGGTCACAACTTCCTCCGACTCCGTCGGCTCCGCCCACACGGGCTCGGGCTCCCTCTGCTCCTCCGCCTTCTCCTCCGCCTCCACCTGCCGGTACCTGCTCAACATGAACGCTGCGACGGCTGACTCGTCGGCGTATTGCTCAAGCACCGGAACGAAGGCACGAGCATGCGTCGCCGGGTAGATTACATCGTATTGATGGGAACTCCAGATAGCGGCAGCCAGGCGCATCGGACCTTGCATCTGCTCGTCGAAAACCTCCAGCGCCTCCTCCGAATCCATAATTGGCGCAGACATCAGCACAATCCCGCGGACCATCTCGGAGAGCGGATAGTACGCACAGTCTCGGGGGACTGTTTTCAGGACCGCCGCGACGCGCTCGCCGTCACCATAATCCCGCGTCGCTTCGGCGAAAAGCCCCGCAATTTCGTGGCATGGCGATGACATTCACAACCTTTCACGCACGTGACGATGAGATGCGGGGCGCGGCCGCGGCGGCTCAGCGGCGGAGGAAGTTTTCGAAGTTGTCGGCGAAGTAGGCGCGGACGTCGCGGTGGACTTCGTCGGTGGTGAGGGGCCAGCCGGTGGCGACGAGGTCGACGTACTTATCGCTGAGCACCTTGCCGAGGATGGTGCGGCTGTGGTGCCATTTGTAGATGAGCTGTTCGAGGACGCGGCAATCGGAATGCTGGGGGATGAAACTCATGCCCAGCAGTTCCATCCGCATGCGGGTGATGTGCTCGATCAGCGAGGGATTGTTGAGGAACCACCAGCAGCCGAAGATCATCAGGTTCCCGAATTTTCGGGCGGCGACGGCCAACTCGTGCTGGTTTTCAAGACTCAGCATGGTGACCATGAACTTGTTGGAAGGGTTGGCGGCACAGAGGTTGGTGACCGAGCGGACGTCGGCCTGGAAGCCCATGTCGCCGGCTGCGGCGAGGGCGGGGTTGACGCCGCGCTCGACGCCGATCATCAGCGCCAACGGCAGACGACGCTCGGCGAGGACGGGAAGGATCGCTTCATCGAGCACGCGCTGGCCGGGGCCTTCGGCAGGGTAACGCCAGGTCGGCGGCAGGCTCATGGCGAGGTAGATGGCGTCCAGCCGGTCGATCCATTCTTCGAGGAAGCGGCGGACCTCGGCGATGGACTGACCCGTGAGATCAACGTCGACTTTGTAGCCCCATTCCGCGAGTCGGCGGGCTGCGTTCGGCCAATCGCACAGCAGGGGATCGGTGCGGAGGACGGCTTCGAAGCGCGGATCGCTGCCGAGGTCTTCGATGGCCAGCCAACGGTTGCGTTCGTTGTCGTCGAACGGGTCGTTGGTCATGGTGATCGAGCGGACGTTGGCCAAGGCCATGACGCGGTCGATGTGTTCGTCGGGATCGAGCTGTTCGAAGGCGGCGCGGTGGTCGTCGAGGTCGTGGATGGAGACGTCGAGGCCGAGCGCGTTGAGGGCGGTGAGCACGCCTCGGCAGGCTTCGGAGATCGGCGAGCGGTCGATGAACAGTTCGCGCCAGATGAGGTTCGCCTGCTCACGCTTGGGGAGGTTGGCGAACTGCTCGGGCGTAAGGATTTTCGGATCGACGACGCGGAAAAGCTCAGCGACGAGGTAGTGGTAGGTGAGCAGTTCGTCGAGGCCCCAGAGCATGAGGCCGGTGGGGTCGGCTTCGGTGTCGGGGCCGGCGATGGGGCTGCCGAAGCGGGGGGAGTAGAGGTGGGTGTGCATGTCCACGATCTGCTCGCCGGCGAGGGCGCCTTCGACCGCGGCTTCAATGGCGGGGCGATCGGTCAACGTCACCAACATCTCACGTCCTCCAGAAAGACTTGCGCGGCGGTATGGCTGATCATATGCCGTCGATCAAGCGGCCGCGACGCATAGGGTAACACAGGTGCGGCGCGGGGGATATTTCAAGGAGCCGGCTTTTCCCCAAGCCGGTCTGTGCGGGATGCGCGGGGGGGCGAGCAGTGTGGGAATGCGGCGGCGACCGGGTTGGGGACAACCCGGCTCTGTGCGGCGCGTGGGAGGGCGGCGCGTTTAGTCGCTGGGTTGGGCGGCGGCGTTGGCGTTGGAGGGGAAGGGGACGAGCTGGTTGCGATCCGGGTCCCAGAGCTTAAGGCGGAGGCAGTGGGCGATGTCACGCGGATGCAGCGACGTCGTCAACGGGTCCTGCAATTCGGGCATCTCGGCCATCGCTTCAGGCAGGCGGTAGAAGGGGATGCGGGCGTTGAGATGGTGGATGTGGTGGTAGCCGATGTTGCCGGTGAACCAGGCCATCAGGCGGTTCATTTTGATGTAGCTGGACGACCGCATGGCGGCGAAGACGTAATCCCACTCGGCACGGTTGCGCAGCTCGACGCCGGGGAAGTTGTGCTGGGCGTAGAAGAGGTAGGCACCGGCGGCGGCGGCGACCATGAAGGGAATGATCGCGCCGAAAAGCAGCACGTCGGGGGCGAAAATGCCGAGCAGAACCAGCATCGTGACATGGATGACCAATGCGATGGCGGAGTCTTTGTGCAAGCGGGGGTTGACGATGAGCGAGCGGATGCACATGCCGTAGAGGAACACGGTGAAGTAGCCGAGCGCGATGGTGATCGGATGCCTGGAGATGGCGTATTGCAGGCGTTTGCTGCGGCTGGCTTTGGCGTAATCTTCAACGGTCATGACGGGGTAGGAGCCGATGTCCGCTCCGTAGATCTTGGCGTTGTTGCGGTGGTGGTGTTCGTGGGAACGGTTCCAGATGCTCGGCGGGTTGAGCGTGATCAAGCCGTAGAAGGACATGATGGCGGCGGCGATGCGGGAGCGGCGCAGCAGGGTGCCGTGCTGGTAGTCGTGGTAGATGATGAAGAGCCTGACGAGCACCAGCCCGGAAAGGATGCCCAGCAGCATTCGCCATGGCCAGGCGAAATCGAGGCAGATCAGGAAGGTGAGCGCAGCGAAGATGCCGAGCGTCGACCACAGATGCCACCAACTGTGCAGGCGATTCTCGTGGGCGTACTTTTTGGTGGCCAGCAGGAGTTCTTTGGACTCGCGAACCGGGGGCGTTTGAGTTGTCGCAACCACTTGCTTAAGGCCTGTCTAATAAGGTGGAAAAAGTCGTTTCCCTAGAGTATACCGCGACAGGGTCGGAGGGTCGCCCCCGGAGGCGGGAAAATGTGTGAAGGTTGCAAAAAAAGAACCCACGGCGTGACGCCAGGGGCTTCGTCAGGTGCTTGTTGGCGCGTTTTCTCGCAGGTCGGCGTTTGCGTCGCGGATGATGGACCATGAGGCGTGGAGGAAGAGCCCGGCGATGGCGGCTGCCACCACGAGGTCGGGCCATGCGGTGCCGGTCCAGGCAACCAGGCCTGCAGCAAGAACAACGGCGGCGTTGCCGATGGCGTCGTTGCGACTGAAGAGCCAGACGGCGCGGACGTTGGCGTCGCCCGTCCGGTGCGGGATGAGCGCCAGTGCCGCTGCGACGTTGACGATGAGGGCGACGATGCCGAAGACGCCCATGAGGTCGGGCTCGGGCGGCTGCTGTACGACGACGCGGTATGCGGTGTTTGCCAGGACGCCGAGGCCGAGGAGGCCGAGGAAGAGGCCTTGGATGAGCGCTGAGCGTGCGCGCCAGACGAGGCTCCAGCCGATGGCGAGGACGCCGAGGCCGGTGATCAGGCCGTCGCCGAGGAAGTCGAGCGCGTCGGCTTTGAGGGCCTGTGAACCGGCGATGAAGCCGCCGATCGTCTCGATGAGGCCGTAGCCGACATTGAGCACGATGACGATCCAGAGTGCTCGCCGGTATGCGGGGGTGATGTGGGGCAGGTCGCCCGGCGACTCAGCGGAAGCGTCGGGGGAGTGTGTCACGGAATGGTCGAGGCGGTCGAGCTGATAGCCGATGGCGGCGACGGCCTGTTCGACCTGCAGCAGCTGGGCGGCGGGGTCGTCCACGTGCAACGTCATGATCTGCGTGGCGGTCGAGATCTTCACATGCGGCACGCCGGCCGAATGCACCGCCTTCTTGATCCTGGTGGCGCAGGAGGGGCAGTCCATACCGGTGACGCGGTAGCGGACGGTTTCGTCATTGGTTTTCGACGCGGCCTGATCGATCGCGGACGCTCCTTGTGATCGAAGACGATACACAGGTGGCCGCCGGGATGTCGAGTAGAAGCGGGGCAGCGTCCGGGAAAAAAAGAACCCACGGCGGGATGCCGTGGGCTTCGGGGGATGCGTAAGTGTGGGGCGTTTTACGAGGCCCGGGGGTGGGCCTGATCATAAGCGGCCCGCATGCGGTTGGCGGAGAGATGCGTGTAAATCTGCGTCGTCGAAAGCGACTGATGGCCCAGCAGCTCCTGCACGCTGCGGAGGTCGGCGCCGTTATCCAGCAGATGCGTCGCGAACGAGTGGCGAAGCGTGTGCGGGCTGATCGTGGGATCGAGCCCGGCATCTTCGAGGCACTTGTCGAGCTTGCGGCGGACGGAGCGTGAGGAGAGCCGGCCGCCGTTCTTGTTGATGAACAGCGGGCTCTGCTCGCCCATGACGAAGCGTTCACGCACGGCGGCAAAGCGACGATCCTCATCCAGCGCGTTCAGGTAATGGTTGATGGCGCTGAGGGCGTGCCTGCCGAGCGGCACGATGCGTTCGCGTTTGCCCTTGCCTCGGATGATGAGCGCTTCGCCCATCTCGTCGAGGTTCTGGCGGTTGAGTTCGACCACTTCGCTGACGCGGACGCCGGTGGAGTAGAGCGTTTCGAGGATCGCCCGGTCACGCGCACCGAGGGTGGTGCGGTCGTCGGGCGTGTCGAGCAGGGCTTCGATCTGTTCGATGGTCATGGCCTTCGGCAGGCGCTTGGCCTGCTTGGGCGTGCGGATCATGATCATCGGATTGGTCGGCACGAGGGCGCGACGCAGGAGGAACTTATAGAAGCTGCGGAGCGTGGCGATCTTTCGCGCCATCGTGGCAGCTGAGTACTGGTGCTGATCGAGGTCGGCGAGGAACTGACGAATCAGCAGCGGGTCGGCGCTGAGGATGGCGTCGGAGACCTGCTGAATGGCAGCGTGCTCGGCCTGGGCGGCGTTGTTGTGGGCGTTTTCGTCGGGGCCGTCGCCGAGCAGGAAATCGGCGTATTGGCGCAGGTCGGCACCGTAGCAGCGAGCCGTGAACGGACTGAACTGGCGCTCGAGGTGAAGGTAGTCGAGAAATTGTTGGATCAACGGCAGGTGCATGGTCGGCTCCCGAGGGGTTTGGCAAGTCAGCAAGGCAAGGGCAGAGGCGAAACGGGCGAGGCAAGGCGGGCTAAGGTTTGGTGATCCAGCCGGGCGTCATGTGTTTCAGTTGATGCTGCATGTGGTCGCCCATCTGGTGGGAAAGCACCGCTGCGTCGAACCAGTCGAACTCACATGCGGGGTCGCGGGCAGTCTCGGCGAGCGCGCGAAGCAGGCACGCTTCGTCGCCGGGCGCATAGCGAAACACCCACTGCTGGGTGTCCTTTGAAAGGACCAGCTCGCGGCGTGCATCGGGATCGTTCGCTTCTGCCATGGCGGTACATTCCTAAGCCCCTTCCGAGGCAGGCGTACCGCTTCGGGAGGGGGCTACTCTTTCGAATCTTCCTCAGCGTCGGCGGCGGAGGGGTGCCTCAATTGAAGGCGATCCCACTCTGCACGGAACAGCCGACGCATCACTTCGTGTGCGACAAATTCAGTGTAAAGGTCCATGCTGAGCAGATACCGACGCGCCCCGGAGGGACTTTCCAGAGGCACCCGGCCGGTCGCGTAACCTTTAAGATCACGCAGCACCGCACCGTTGGCAGCATCGTAATGATGACTGGTTGAATTGAGCGGCTGCTCAAAACGCTGCACGGTGAGGTTGTTTTCGGTGGCGGCGGCGGAAAGACGACGGGCATCATCCAGCGCCAGGCCCCCGTCGGCGGACCGGCGTGAGTAGAGCTGAACGGTGACGCCGATGACCGGCGGTTCGTAAGGATCCCACGCGGTGAGGGTGCCGACGAGCAGGCCGTCGACTTCGAGTTCGTCGATCAGCTTCATCGCGTCGTCGAGGGTGTAGACGCCTCGCATTTCCGAGAGCTCCATCACCTCGATTACGCGATTGAGCGGGAGGACATCGATGCCCGGCACCTGCTGAATCTGCTGCGAAAGCTGTTCCGCGAAGTTGATGCCGTCGGCAAGGCTTGTGCCGGAATCGTTCCGCAGCGGCGCCACAGCCCAAAGCTTCGGGCCCGGGTAGGGGCTTGGGAAAACGCGAGGCTGTTCGATGCGAGGCTGCTGGCAACCTGTGGCTGCCATCACACCGACGAGCAACATCATCAACGCCGCGGCTCGCCCCACCGAGCGCCTGGAAAGGCGGCGCGAAAGGTGGGGGGGTTGCATGGCCTTTTCACTTGTCATGGCATCCTGCCCGGTCAAAGGTGAGCTCCGCTCACTGGGTTCGCCGGCCGTCGTGCGGGTCCATCCGCTTGACGGTTGATCCGGCTGTCGCTGTCTTAGTCTGTCGGCACGGAAGCCTGCGGATCTTCAGGGAGGCCGATCGGCTGTTCGGCCAGGATCGATCCGGTCGAAGGCTTGAGTGCCCAGATGTTTTCGTGTCCCGCTCGGTTGGAGATAAAGTAGAGGGTGCCGTCGGAGGCCCACGCCGGTTGCAGATTGGCGTGCATGTCCTGGGTGAGGCGGACGCGGTTGTTGCCGTCGAGATCGATCATCCACAGCTCGGCTTCACGGGGGCGGGCGGTGACATCGTGCGAGGAGGGGTCGACGACGGTGGCGAAGGCGAGGCGTTTGCCGTCGGGGCTCCACGCGGGGGTGATGACCGCTGCGTTACCAGCGGCGGCGATCTCGGTGGGGCGGGTCGCTTCGCCGTCTGCATAGTCGACGGTCCAGACGCTGAAGGTGCGCGAGCCGCGCTGCCGAGCACGCTGGAAGGCGATCTTCTTGCCGTCGGGGCTGAACTTGGGGAACAGCCCGAAGCCGATGAACCGACGCTTAGAGGGGTTCTCCACGTCCACGACCACCATCTCCCACTGCCCCGAGCGGTTGGAGAGGGCGCTGAAGACGATTTGTTTCGCGTCGGGCGAGAAGCTGGGGTGCAGCTCCTGGCTGGGGTCGTCGGTGATCTGAATCGCTTTGCCGCCTTCGATCGGCTGAAGGAAGATGTTCCACGTGCCGGAGCGGTCGGAGGCGAAGGCGATGTACTTGCCGTCGGGACTGAAGGTCGGCATCACGTCGTTGCCGGCTTCGTTGGTCAGCTGGGTGACGGTGGAACCGTCGACACTACGAAGGTAGAGGTTGGCCGTGGTGCTGTGCCGGGTGGAAGCGAAGCAGAGGCGTTCGCTTTTGGGATCAACCGCGACGTCGAAGTCGGCCCCCTCACGGGAAGCGGTCACCTGCCTGAGGTTTTCGGAAGTGCTGACCGGCGCCAGCCCTCCCTCACGTCGCACGAGTTCGCCGTAGAGACTGACCGCGCCGGCAAAGCGTGCGGGCATGGGTGTCTGCTGCGAGGCGAACCGTGGCGGCTGCTTCGGCTGGCTGGTCTTCTCGGTCTTTTCTGCGGTGCGCAATGGCGTCGTCGTCTGACGGTGCTGGTTGGCGCAACCTGTGGCCAAGCCGATCACTGCGGTGAACACCACCGTGTGCGTTAAAATCTGCCGGGCAAAGCTCATCAATCGCTCCGTCGGAAAAAACCTCTGTCCGATCAGATTGTCGGCTACATCGGCGGTCTACATTTGTAAAATTCCGCTTTCAGGTTACACCCGCTTTATCGGACCACTCGCAAGGCGACCTTGAGTGAATTGTGAGCAGAGGGTTGCTGTTTATCGGCCGGGCGCGCAAAGGCTTGTTGCACAACCGCTCCGTTACGGTCGCGACTCGTATTGTGCTTCCTGGTAAGCCTGGCTGTTGGCGATCATGTCACGAATGTCGACCGCTTCCATGCCCGCTCGGCGGGCCGATTCCAAGCCCATGTCGGTATCCTCGAAGGCGCAGCAGCGGGTGGGGTCCACACTTAGCCTGCGGGCTGCTTCAAGGTAGACGTCGGGCTCGGGCTTGTGGCGGTCGGTATCCTCAGCCCCGACGAGGGCCTGGAACCAGTCGAGCACGTTGATCTGCGTCAGCACCGCCCGCGCTGCCCAACCGGCGCTGCCCGTCGCTACGGCCATCGGCATGCGTTCACGGTACTGCCGGGCGATGGCCACGACGGGCGCGATGGGTTGAATCGTTGCCAGGGCCGACTGATGGAAGGCCTGCTCCTTCTCCATCGCCACGGCCGCGGCATCCAGCGTGAGGCCTGCTTCTTCGGCTAGCATTTCGATGATCTTGACGGTCGGCACGCCGCCGAGTTGATAGAAGCGGGCCTCGGTGAACGTGATGCCGTAGCGCTGCATCGTCGTCTGCCAGGAGATGTAATGGCCGGGCATGGTGTCGGCAAGCGTGCCGTCACAATCGAAGATCAACGCATCGAATCGCGTATCCATGCAGGTTCCTTTTTGGTGGTGTGCGGTGGCGGGCGGTGGGGTGGTCGCCTGGGATCGTCGCCGCCTTGCGGAGGGACATCGTAGCAGACGCAATCGCGCGCGGCACGCAGCGGCAACGCTGACGGGCCTCCTGATCGCATTGGTGATTCGGGCACTAGCATTCCCGTCGATCGGTGCGACGCCGGTGGGGTTCGTTCAGTGATGGCCTGATGGAAGGGGGCCGGGGGTGGCTCTAGGAATATGGTTGTGTGGGGATGTAACCGCACCGCGGTAGGACAAAAAGGAGAGCGTGCGATGGAAAATGTGAGAGAAAACATTCGTGAGATGGCAAGCAGGACCGGCAAAGAAGAAGGCGGTTATGCCAGGCCGATCGAGGAGTACACCTCGAAGCTGCCTTCGGACACGTTTCTATGGGCCGCTGGCGCTTCGATCCTCGGGTCGCTGGCGCTTCGGTCGATGGGACGCCCCGATGACGCGCAGTTCGTGGGCCAGTGGGCGCCGACGTTCCTGATTCTTGGGCTCTACAACAAGATCGTGAAGGTACTCGGCAGCGACTGAGCACCTGCCTTGGGATCAAGGTGAACACCACGCCCCCCGTCGGGCCAGCGCCTGCGGGGGGTTTTTGCTGCGCCGAGGGGGTCGTGGCGTCACGCGGTGTGCTTGGATTCCGGGGGGGGTTGGCATGCGTGGCCATGAACGCTATGCTTACGCTCTTCGCAGGGCCGCGCCAGTTGCGGCCGCCCTATCAAGCTATCAAGTCAGCTCAAGAGGATAGGCCATGGCCACGGCAGGAAAGATTTCGCAGGTAATCGGGTCAACCTTCGACGCAACCTTCCCCGAAGGAAAGTTGCCGGAGATTTACAACGCGCTGGAAGTTCACTTCAAGCTCGAAGGCGAACAGCAACGCCTCGTCGGCGAGGTGCAGCAGCATCTCGGCGGCAGCCGCGTCCGCGCCGTGGCGCTCGGCTCGACCGATGGGCTCACACGCGGCATGGAAGTCATCGACACCGGGGCACCTGTCTCCGTGCCGGTCGGCGAACCCGTGCTCGGCCGTGTGTTCAACCTGCTGGGCGACCCGATCGACGGCCGTGAGCCAGTGGTGGCAGACCGCATGCCGATCCACCGCGATCCGCCCAAGTTCGTCAACCTCAACCCGCAGACCGAGATGCTCGAAACCGGCATCAAGGTCGTCGACCTGCTCTGCCCGTTCGTCCGCGGCGGCAAGATCGG
>JBBDRF010000017.1:0-10546 GCA_040905565.1 Phycisphaeraceae bacterium
CAAGCTGGCGACACGGGCGATGATCGCCACCGCCTCATCGATGGTGGCGACCATCATTTGCCCTCAATACTCGTCGGCGCGCATCACCGTCAGAACCCGAACGGTTACTTTGGGGTCGGCGGCATCAGGGGAATGAAAGCGACGACTCCGGTCGTAATAGTCGATCTTCCAGATGATCCTGGTGCCGTCGACGGTCATGACAGCGCAGTCGTGCTCGCCCCAAGGATCGTTGTCGGCGTTGAAGTCATCGAAAGCCGCGACGGCAGCGAAGATCTGATTGACAGCTGTGGCGCCAAGGCCAGCGATACCGTCTGTCATCACCACGACCCCGCCTCGGCCGTGGATTCGAAGCTTGTCGTTGAGGGCTCGGAGCCGAGCTTGACGATCGGGCCCTGCCGAGCTTCCGTTGACACTATGGTTCGTGTTCTGTTCTTTCGATCCTCGATTTTCATGCGTTTGAGGCATCTTTCTCACTCCTGATAGGTTGGAAGGATTAGTGGGGGACCCGCTCAGATGAGGCGGATCAGGCGGCGCTGGGCGTCAGCATCGCCGTCGATGTAGCCTTGGGTGGTTTTTATCGAACGGTGCCCGGCGAGCTCCTGAACATCACGCAGGGAGCCACCAGCACGCTGGACCAGCCGAGCGGCCCGGGTGACGAACGTTCGCCGGCCCGAATGGGACGAACACCCTTCGAGACCAATGCCGGCATAAAGGGCCGTGAACCAGTTCACGACCGACTTGGCCGACATTGGCCCGCCCCGCTCGGAGCAGATCACGGCGCTCGTGCCGTTGGCCTGCCGCTTGAGGCGAGTCATCGCTTTGTGGAGGTCGGGGTGAAGTGGAATCCGCCTCCCGCTGCCGTTTTTGGCGATGCTTGCGGGGAGTTCAATGACCGTACCGATCCGACCGCGAGCATCGATCACCATCTCCCAAGTCAGGCCGGCGATCTCGCAGGCCCGCAACCCGGCTTTGATGCTCAACAACACCATTACCCGGTTGCGCTCAGGACTCCGCCGGCGAGCTGCCGCGCCCAAAGCCGTGCGGATCTCACCCGGCCTGAGGACCTTCGCTGGTTGGCCGTGCATGCTCCATACGCCCCATCAACTCGCCCGGGGCTTGGTCAAGGCGACCTTGTCGCGCAGTGCCGTAAATCGCCCCTCACCAGGGTAGTCCCGCCACCGCATGGTCAGCGATTGCTTGTCGGCGCCGACCGCAAGGACCACTGCCTCGTACCAGGCCTCATCAGCCACGTCGTAGCAAAGGACCATTGAACCGGTGCTGATCGCCTCCCAAGGGTCCGCCGGCGGCTTCGCAGCAGCATCCCTGCTCGGGGCTGATGGCTTCGCGGTGGACGGTGGTGTCGGCGACGTAGGTGCCTCGGTGGTTGTCTTGAGTTCGGCTGGGGTGCCGATCAACTTGGCGAGCTTGTCGTAAGTCTCACCCGCGGCGACGGGCAGCGTGCCAGTGCCATCAACTGCCAGCTTTGTGCCCTCGAGCTTGGCCGCCACCTTTTTCAACGCCGGCTCGGTCACCCTGATGGTGTGAAAGCCGGGCATATCAGCAGCCTTTCGAGCCAAGTCGGCTTGCGTGTCAGCGAACCGCGCAGCTCGCCGCTTGCCGTCGGAATCGGTGCCGAGCACCACGATAATTGCTCCTGTTTCAGTCATGGTCCTGTCCTCTTCGATATCAGCGTACTTGGTCGTGTTGAGTAAGTGAGGAGCCGGTGTGGCGCCCCGGTTCGCAAAGCTGGCAGCAACTCGCCAGCACACTCATTATAGCATAGGATTATACTCCTGCCAAGCAACAACGTGGCGCTGCCGTTCACGCGCCGGCATCTGTTACGCCCGCGTCAGTCAATATTTTTTCCCGCAAAACGCATGTTACTACCTCCATCAACTCGTTTCGGCGTCTCATGTCTGTAAATATCAATTGCAATACGCACCGTTTAACAATTGCAATTAGCAGAATGACATGGAGTGATTTATGCAGGCGAAATTCGACGGTCAGTTTTCCGATCTCCAGAAGGCGGTGGCACTCACGTATGAGCCCGGCTATTGGAAAGACCTTGGGAATCATCAGCAGTTTCGGGCCCATTCAGGCGCTGTTCTCAATTAGTGGCGTTCCACCGGTACATTGCATTTCCAAGGTCCGGCGGCCCAAGCCCGGGATCTGGCTGAGAAATGTGATCAGGCGATGAGCCTCGTGGCCGTTGCGCCGATCCCACCCCGCGAATACCGCGACCCGTTTCAACCTCGAAAGAGGCGGCAGCGTCGCCGCCCTCGGCGGCCATCACATCAGACCTGAGGACTGGAGGAGCTCAGGGACCCCGTCCTTCGTCGGCCGAACGCGGAACAACGACACCTGGCGCGACCTCAGCGTCGTGAAGCCCTGCCTGAACCCGCCGGTCCGGAATGTTGATGCTGTTGCTCATCGGGATGGCGCCCGCGAATGAGCCGTCCCGATGAGGAAAGCAGGATGCATCAGCTTGGCTTACCTCCGCCCCATGGCCGCTCCTGGGGCGCCCTTCCATGGTGGTTATTGGGGTTGACACCCCAGTGGACCCAAAAGTGTGCTTCGGGCTACTGTCGGGGCACGCTAGCCGGCCGGTGGGGAATGCGGCTTAAGGCAGTCGGAATTTCAGACCCTCCGCGGAACAAGCCGTCAGACCTTTTCCTCTCGGCCAGGGCTATCACGCACCCTGAACGCGTCTGCGATGCCCTTGCCGACCCACGGTGCAGTCTTGGTAACCGACCGGGAGACCTTGGTTCGAGCAGTTCACGAATTGCTAAAGCACCCCAGCAAAGGGATCTCGCTCTTCAAAGCTCGGATCGGATGGGTCGATGGCATCTTTCATGTTGCCGAAGCACCGTAGTTATCGTGCCGATATCATTAATTTCGGCTTTCCTCTGGGTGAATAAAAAACACCGAACTGCAGTCCAGACGCGCGAAAAGCGTCGAAAACGGCACTCTTGGGCTCTTTGACCATATTTCCGCAGCCAAGTAGTAATTTGTCATAATGTGCTCACTACGTCACGTTTTAATTACTATTGGCGACATGCTGTGCGCGCTACGGCAACCTAGCCGAGCTAATCACTGGAAAAACTGTGCATCGACAATCTGCGCGACCAAGTCGACGACAATTGCAGTGTCCGGTTAAGGGGCTCAACGTTCGAGGCGGAAGGATAGTGTCTCTTGAGTTAGCTGGCGGCGCGCCGCTCGTCCTCGTAGCCCTCGTCGAACTCGGGGGCGCGGAAGGAGAGGCCGCCGATGATGAACCGGTGGAGGTAGGAGTCTGTCCAGCCGAATGCGGCCTTGAGGACCTCGTGGAGCTGGGCGAGATCGAGATCCTGACGCAAGAGGAGCAGCCGCCAGATGGTCGGCTCAGTATCCCGGAGGAACACCCCTGGCCTGGATGATGAGCTGGTCGCGTTTGATCATGGGCCCATCATGGCGTCGCAGGCGACGATTGCCAGCGACAATTGCAGGTCAGGTGGCGGCGACCAGGGGGCCACCAGCACGCTGGGCCAGTCGAGCGGCCCCGGGTGACGAGCGTTCGACGACTTGAGTGCGACGAACAGCGTACCTTGCCGCGGCGGAAGATGTGCTGAAGGAGGGGAAGGAGCCCCGCACCGTGCATGGTGAAAAACGATGTGCCAACTTGCTCGTCCTCACGGATGGTCATGTCGGGCATCGGGGCGCGGGGACTCCTAGATCATCTTGTCGGGCCTGGTTCGGCCGTGGTTTGGCGGGCTTCAGGTTTCACCAAGGTGTCCTTTCGGCTTGGCCCACGCCCGCCGCAGCTCCTCCTTGCGTAGACAATAAAATCGGGACCGCTGGCTCTTGAACAGCCCCTTAACAGTCATTTGGGCAGTCGGTGTATTCTTTTGCGGCGCCCATAAAATCCCGGACTCAATCAGCTTCGAAATGATGACGGCGCGTCTATTTGCCGACCCGCAGAGCCGTTCGAAGCGCCTTCGCCGAAGCGCGACAATAACTCCTTGATTTCGATGATGGCGCGTGACCCCCCACGCCTTCTTCTTCGACTTCCCCGAGAACGCCGTCTTCTCTTCCACTACGGGAAAGTGCTTCTTGTCGCTGACCGCTTTCCTGACTTTGCGCAGAAAGCCGTCGAACACCTCTTCTGGCGTGATCGTTCCGGACAGGGCCGCTTCATAGGAGACCTGAATGGCCGCCTCAGCCTGTTCCACAGACCAGGGCGCGATACCCCAATCAGCAGCCAGACGCGCTCCTGCCGCCACCAAGCCAAATTTCGTGGCAAGTCGCACATCCCAAGGATCGCCATCACGGCAGTTCAAGTGAACGAATGCCCCGACGGTTTCCTCCACTGCGGCTGCCGCTGATGTACGGTCATCAACCAGGCGTTTGAGGTAAGGCTCGATTGCCACCCCGTAGTTGCCAACAATGGTGTTCTCAACGGCTAACGCCAGATCCTTAGCAGCGATTGGTCGGCCATCGCGGGAATCCTCTATGAGGTCGAAAATGCCGGCATCCACCCGAGAAGGGATTGTAACATCGATAAAGCGCACCATTTCACCCCTTGCCCTCGCAAGCTCATTGAGCGGTGACTCCCACGACGTAATTCCAAACAGTGCCCATTCGAGACTCGGCAAGTTTTGGTGAACGGATTTTGAGCGGACGGTGCCACGCCCGCCGGAAAGTTCATATGCTCTGGTCCGAAACTTTTCCCGCCTGGTCTGTTCGTTACCCTTCATGTTCCCGAGTTCGTCAATGACAACGGCAAGGTCATTGTGGCCAAAAGCGATCTCTTCCAATGCCCGATCGGTGAGGGAGGCAGGAATAAGATCGGTCTTGTGCGCCCGCGTGATTATTGATTGGGCGACACGGCTGGCGAGCGTCTTTCCAGTGCTGCTTTCGCCGGTCAGGTTGAAAAAGGCACCTTCGGTCTCACCTCTCAGGCGCAATAGAGGGCCAGCGAATGGCACCGCAGTGGCAAACAACAGATATGATGATCGCCGGCAAGGCTCCGACAAGCCGTCTCGCCACGCCTCTAACGATCCTGACTTGCTCCAGGTGGTAGAGAGGACACTGCTGTTCGGTGAGTGATGGAGTGACTTTGCCCGTCCTCCGACAGTGCGGCTTGGCAAGACAAATGAGTCGCCATCGACCCACCCAACCCGGGATGTCGAATGACGAACGCGTGGCGCAGCATCTGAGAGTACGAGCTCGACCAGTTTCAATGCTTCCTTTCTAGAGGCGGGCAGCAGAGCCCCAGAGTTGTCCAACTCTCGGAGAACGAGTCGGAAGTTACGCCGCTCGGCATTCGGCACCCGGATTCTACCGCGGGGTCCGAACTGCCGATGGAATCGAAGCTCTAGAAAGTGCTGGTGTGTGTCCAAGTCAATGATCTCCGCAGAAAGTTTCAAGCACTTCATAATTTGTCTTCCTATGTTTTGGTGAGTGAGTGCACGGTGAGCGATTATCGCTCACTGCTCACTCGCTCAATGCAACTGCAGCGCACCTCCCGTTCAAGAGGCATCCGTACAGCCAATAGTTTTCACTATGAGTTTTCGATAGAATAGGCTCTGTATGGGTTAGATTGGGTCTACGTGTACATGTTTTATGCCTCTTCAGGTTTTCGGTGTGAACAAACTGGAAGTATTTTAGGCTCGGGTCCTGCATATGATTTGACGCCAAACAGCATGCGGAAATCACTTCGTCTGTGCAGAAACCTCAGCATTTCAGCTTCAATATGCAAAGGTGGGCGACGCTTAGAGTGGGGATGTTTGCCAATCGGATTGTTCTTCCTGGCTACCGACGACCAAAACGACTTATCGAGATATGCCACCACTCGAGGTAGGTCGTCGATGGGCTCTACGCGGGCTCTCACACGCACACGGGGATTTTTCGGCCACCGGCGCGTCATCCTTCTCAAGTCGCTTTTGGTGATCCCTAGAGTGATGGCGTGAATGTGGGGCTGATAGACCTCGTAACCGGCATCCCACTCCACATCGACACCCCCGATCAACAACGTTATCGATTTGTCGATGCCAGCGCGCTCGAGCTGACGCCGATAGCGATTGATCAGTTTAGGGACGTGGCAGGTATGCAGTTGACCTGCTGGGACAGCATCTGCCGGATGTATCAGGGTCACAAACTTGAGTTCGCTGATGTCGTACTTATCGAAGAGCTCAAGGACTAGGGCGCTCTGTAGCAAGCGACGGCGACGTGCACACACGGGGCAGGCATGTGAAAGGCAGGGAACCCGGCTATGGCAGCCAGCGAGCTCCCTGGCGAGTGCAGAGGCCCTTTTCTTTCCTTGAGCCATAAGAACGCAGAGTCGATGACGGCGCTCCTTATGAACCTCGGCAGAGGTCTCGAAGCTCGCTACTGGACGCCCGCGCTTGTCGATGCGAGCCGTCACCAGCCGTCTGAGGTCGTACTTAGGTGCGATTGGGAGCCGCCGCTTCATGACTGACCCCCATCTTTGCTAAGGCGATCTACAATTTCTTGAATTTCATGCACTTTCCAGGCGCTTACCCTGCACGACAGGCGGACCGGTGCCGGAAAGCGGCCGGACTTTATTCCTGCATACCAGGTAGACTTACTGACTGGGATAACCCCGTGTGGGGCAATGATGGACCGTAACCGGACAAAACCGGTGGTTGGAAGTTTAGGGGGTAGTGCCATGACCATCTCCGTGTTGTGGTGGACGGAGAGGTTCTAACTCGATCTTTTCGGCCTGTGGGCGAGTTGGAAATCAAGAACGCGAATTCGCCTTTCGGCCAGCTAAATCGAGTTCTGGCGCTTATTCCGCCGCCTTTTTCAGCTCATCTCGAATTTGCGGAGCTAGCAGGTCGGTTGCTTCTTTTAGCTTATCAAGTATTTGTTCCGCACCTAGCGCTTCTGAACAGCACATGCGAGCATCGGCTGAAATCCTAGCCGGCGCAATGTTCTTATTTTTGTATGGGTTATATTGGTATTTTTGTTTGGCTACGGCGACAAGAATTCGAAGAAGATTGGTGCGCTCTCGCTTGCTTCCGGACCTAGGATCCGGTTCTAGCTCCTGCACTAATCGACGAAGCTTTGCATTCTCGTCGAGCAGCTCTTGATAACTCGCCTCTCGGTGGTCTGGACGCAGCAACTTGTCGAGCTCCTTGGGGTACTCCACATCCGTTTCCTTTGCCCAATTCAAAAGATCAACAGGCTTAATCGGCTGCTTGATTCGCTCCACTGCCAAAGCCCTCTGGATGCGATCGAAGAGCTCATCGTACTCCTTGCGGAAGGGTGAATACTCGGGTGTCCGCTGAAGGGATTCCAGGTTAACAATCGCCGGGTCCTTTCCGAGCAGGAGCGATGTGGCCTCCTCCGCCGTCCAGAGAGGCATCCGCGCCCACTTCTGGAAATCGGCGCTTGCATCCGGCGAGTTGAAAAACCGACGAGCGTCGTCGGCTTGCGCTTTCGCCAGTTGACCCTGTCGATATTCTGCCCAAAGGGTTTCGCTGGGTTCACTCGCAAGCTTATCCTTGAAGTTCAAGGCATCATTCACCTGTTTCAGATCAGCTTCGGGTATTTCGTCAAGGTCGGCGAGACGGCGAATTGCCTGCTCAGTCGTGCACCCCTCTGCCTGATATCGTTCGACGACCTCGACCTCGTCTATGACGTCAGGGAAAGCCCGTTCCAGAACGAACATTATCTGTTCCTGCCGGTTCGGCCGTCCCCGGACTTCCGGTGTGAGTGTGCGCATTTTGTAAGTTCTCATAAAGATCCGCCCTCAATGAACGTCGACCAGTCCAACATCAACTGCCGCCGCTTGTCGAACAAATCGCCGCGCCGATACGCCGCCTCGGTCTTGCTCTTTATAGTGTGAGCAAGGGCCATCTCACACACTTCATGTGGATAGCTGGTGCACTCGGCTGCCCAATCGCGAAAGGCCGATCGGAAGCCATGAGCCGTCGCGGTCACCCCCATTCGCCGTAGGGCCATCAAGAAGACCATGTTCGACATCGGCTTGTCGATGTGGCGACCGGGGAATAGCAGGTTCCCATCAGCCGAGACCTCACGGGCGCGTTTCAGGATCTGCACGGACCGCGGAGACAGCGGCACCCGGTGAGGCCGTGAAATCTTGGTCCGCTCAGCAGGGATCGTCCAGGTGGCGCCGTCAAAATCGATCTCCGCCCATCGAGCGCCTAGGACCTCGTTGGTGCGCGTCGCGGTGAGGATAAGGAACTCGAATGCAAGCTTTCCCGGTTCGCTGAATCGGCTGTCTCGAAGGCGGGTAACGAAGGCTGGCACGTCCTGGTAAGCAAGTGCAGCGTGATGACCGGCCCTATCCGGCTGCTTCGGCAGGCCCAGAGAGACTCCCTCGACCGGATTGTCGCCGGATCGAAACCCCGCGGCCTTAGACCAGTCCAAAACAACTCCGATCCGCTGCCGCACACGGCGCGCAGTCTCTGGCTTCGTCAACCAGATTGGGGACAACACCCGAAGCACGTCGGGCGTATCGATATGATCGACCCGTCGGCTGCCAAATACCGGGAATGCATATAGTGAGAGTGTGCTGAGCCACTGGGCCGCATGCTTGCTGTTGCGCCAGGCGCCAGATCGGTCACGGTGCACGCTCCGCGCAGCCTCCTCGAACGTGGGGACTAGCTGGCTAGCCTGGCGCTTTTCTGCGAGAGGATCGCCACCCTGGCGAGCGATCTTGCGGAACTCGACCGTTTTTTCCCTTGCCTCGCTCAAGGTGACGAGTTGCAAGCCGCCTAAGCCGATATCGCGCCTGCGGCCGTGCACAACCGTGCGCAGAACCCACCGCTTCGCCCCCGAAGGGTCAACAATGAGGTACAATCCATTGCCGTCAGCATATCGGCCGGGTTTGCTGAGAGCCCGAACGCCGACGGCTGAGAGGGCTTTCTCCGGATGTCTTCCCCGAGGTTTCATTCCATCCATACCACATTTCAGCCAACAATCTATCGTGGATGTGGTCGAATGGCAATGGACGCCAATGGCCATCGCATCGGCGTAAACCCTAGAGGCGTGGCCGATTTACGGACTGTACTGGATCGCTCTGGACTTGGGGGTGGCGGAGAGAGAGGGATTCGAACCCTCGATACGGTTTCCCGTATACACGCTTTCCAGGCGTGCGCCTTAAGCCACTCGGCCACCTCTCCGCTGGGGAACGACCCGGCAATATAGTGATCGCGGGGGCTGACGCAACCGCCGGCGGCTTTCGCCCTTGCCGCGACGGTGCGGCGACGCCAGATTAGGGATACCGAATTGCCCTGTCCAAGGAGTCAAGCATGGGTCTGTTCAGCCGCAAGCCGCAAGGCCTCGTCGATCCCGCCAGGGCGCTGCCGGGGCGGGATCACCCGATCGCGACCGCCAAACGCCATCTGGTGAGCGGGCGGGCGCTGCACGGGGACTACCCGGCAGGTGCCGAGACGGCGTATTTCGCTCTGGGGTGCTACTGGGGTGCCGAACGGCTGTTCTGGCAGACGCCGGGCGTGTGGGTTACCGCCGTGGGCAACATGGGCGGGGTGACGCCCAACCCCACCTACGAGGAAGTCTGCAGCGGCCTCACTGGCCATGCCGAGACGGTCATGGTGGTCCATGAACCCGACGCGGTGTCCTACGACGACCTGCTCAAGGTGTTCTGGGAGGCCCACGACCCGACGCAGGGCATGCGCCAGGGCAACGATACCGGCACCCAGTACCGCTCGGCGATCTACTGGACGAGCGACGCCCAGCGCGACACGGCGGAACGCTCGCGCGACGCCTACCAGGCGGCGCTGAAGGCCCGCGGTCTCGGCCCCATCACCACCGAGATCAAGCCGGCAGGACCGTTCTATTTCGCCGAAGAGTACCATCAGCAGTATCTGGCCAAGAACCCCTTCGGCTATTGCGGGCTCGCCGGCACCGGGGTGTCGTGCCCGGTCGGCACGACGGTGCCCGCCGAATAGCGACAGGCTCCGAGCGGGCGCCCTTCGACGAGCTCAGGACGAGGGGCCGGGTTGCGCGGCCGGCGCGGAGCAGCCTAGTCGGCTTGCGACTTCTGCTTGAGGTAGGCGATGATGTGGGCCCGATTGGCAGGATCGGGCACGCCGCGGAAATACATGTTGGTGCCAGGGACCAGTCCCTGGGGATCCGTGATCAGCGCGTCCAGCGTCTCCTCGTCCCACACGATGCCGGAGGTGCGCATCTCGTAGGTGTAGCGATAATTGCTCACCGCACCGGCCTCGCGTCCGAAAACGTCCACGAGATGCGGACCGAACACCGTATGGGGCAGGTCGATGGCGTGGCAGATGCCGCAATGATTGTCGAACAGAACCTCCCCCAGGCGGGGATCCCCGTCCTGGGCGCCGGCCGATCCGGCGGAAAAGGCGGTCGCAACGAGGACCGCAGCCAGCCTCGGGACGGGGGCGGACGGGAGCAGGTCGCGTAGCTTACCCATCGACGAGGATGATGTGGAGGCGGCGGGGACCATGGGCGCCGAGTTCGATCTTCTGTTCGATATCGCCGGTGCGCGACGGGCCGGTGATCATGTTGACGGTGCGCGGCATTTCCGCTT
>JBBDRF010000018.1:0-51931 GCA_040905565.1 Phycisphaeraceae bacterium
CAAACAACAATCCCCCCCCCCCCCGAATGTTAATCTGGGTAATATAAAAGTCGCGTCGTATTTCTGACGATAACCCATCATGTCGCGAATGAAATCGACGGAGATGTCACCATGACCTTGAAGATGATGGCCGAGAAACGCAGCAGCCCCCGACGCACGACGCAGCAGGCGGTCAAGGTTTACGACCCCCGCAGCGGCCGATACATCGGCGGCATCATGCGTAATGCTTCCACCACCGGCGCGCTCCTCGAACTGCGAGGCACGCTCGCTTCGCAACTTGGCGACTGGATCGGCCTCGCCATCGAAGGCGACAACGGCGGCGCGATCGTCAGCCATGACCGCATGGCCTCCGTCGTCATCAGGCGCTTCGCCGAGGCCACGGCCGGTTCGCGTTGCGTCGCTGTGGAGTTCGCCGCCGTGCAGCCCGTCGCCCTCGCCGCCTGACGTTTTTTCACCACTGCACGTGCTGCCGCACCGCCGTGGCCAGCATCCGTTTGTACTCACGGCGGGGAATGTCGATCGCGCCCAGCGACCGCATGTGCTCAGAATTAATCTGCACGTCCAGCAGCTGAAAACCCCGCTCCCGCAGGTGGTTCACCAGGTGTACCAGGCACGCCTTCGAAGCATCGGTGCCGCGGCCGGGGATGTGGAACATCGACTCGCCGAAGAACGCAGCGTGCAGCGCCACGCCGTAAAGCCCCCCCACCAACTCGCCGTCCCGCCAGGCCTCGACCGAATGCGCCAGGCCCAGTTCGTGCAGATGCACGTACGCATCAATGATCACATCGTTGATCCACGTTTCCTGCTCATCGCGGCGCGGCTGCGCACAAGCGCGCATCACCTGCTCAAAAGCGGTGTCGATGCGGAGGTCGAATACGCCCTGCCGAAGCTTCTGCCGCAGCGTCCGCGGCACCCGAAAATCCTCCAACGGCAAAATCGCCCGCGGGTCCGGGTCATACCATTGAATCGTCGCCGCATGACGCGACGGCGCCATCGGGAACATCCCCTGCGCATAAGCAGCCGTCAACAACTCAGGCGTGAGCTGCAGCTGCGCGGTCGCTCGATCGAGGCGGTGCACCATGACAGTTAAAAGCTACCTTGTTCACACGGAGTCGCGCGAACGCCGGCAGCTTTTCAGCTACGCATCGGCCCGCATGATCCGCAGGGGTGATTGAATCCGTTCCAGTTCTTGCGAGAGCCTCTCCAGATCGTCCGGCCGCAGGCGGATGAGTTTCTGATTCGTCCCCTGCCGTTCCCGTAACAGATCGTAGAACGGGCCCTCCTTCACGGCCAGCAGCGTGACATCCGGATCGTCCAGCAGCAGCTTACCGTGCCAGTGATATTTGCAGAAAACCATCCGCCGATCGGTCAGCGCCACACCCGCAAGCCCTGCATCCTTCCGCGCAAAGTCGGCATCGCTGACGTAAGCGACGAACTGCTCGTCGGCGTTAATCTTGAACCACGCGGTGATGCGACGCCTGACCCCGTCGCTGAGTTGCCGCCATGCATCGCTGTCGAACCGCGCGCCCGCCTCCTCAAGCTGCGCGTACTCATCATCGCAGATGCCGTTGACTCGGCCGACCCACTCCAGCGCCACATCGGTGTGCGGAATGGTCACTTCACAAAGCACGCCTCGCGGTGAGTCGACCGCCTGACAAATAAGCTTACCGCCGACCGCACACCCCGAGCAGAGGTAGTAAGGCATCGCCCGGTTGAACGGCGAAATCAACTCATCAATCACCGGCATATGGTCCACGATGTCGCGCGGCGTCTGATTCAGATACACCTCGTGACCGTAACGCGTTTCCAGTTCCCCCGACGGAATCGGCTTACCGTGACCACGATCCGCCCAAGCCAGCGGACGCGCCACCATGCCCTGCCGTTTCGTCTCGCCACACAGCGCACACCGCATCGGCAGCGACGCCCGAAACGCGGGGCGAAGTAGCAGATTCGCCTCGAAGCCCAGCAATACCGACGCTGCATCCACGCAAAGCAGACTCAGCCGCGCATGGTTACACGTGTGTTCGTCGTGACCGCTCGGCCCCGCGCGGCGCCGACGCTCGAGCGTCTGCTCATACAGCGCCTGCTGCTGCCGACGGTGCTCCTCCTCGTCGTTCTCCAGAGGCCGAATCGCCGACTCCACCTTGTAATGACGCCCATCACGCTTACGCTGCGCCCGGTCATCCTCACCCTGCGGCGCATCCTCAGCAGGCGCCTCACCAGACTCACCAGCCGGCTCTGCCGGAGCGTCCGCGCGCTCGACTGCGTCCTCCAGCGGCAACGCGTGATCGGCCTCATGTTCGCGCAGCGTCTCGCCCAGCCTCCCCCCTACCGTCTCATCCTCATCCGCTTCAGGCTCAGCGATGCTGCTGACCGTCGCATCGGCCGAAGCATCCGCCTCGCCGTGCGGAACCTCCCCACCGACCATCGCATCATCGTCAGCATCCTCAGCACTGAGCCAATCGTTAATGATGTCATCGTTGACACGCACGCTACCCGCGAGTTGGTCGGGGACGACGAATTGCTCCTTGCAGAACGGACACCGGCCCGTTCGGCCTGCCGCTTCGGTCGGAACGGTCAAATGTGACGAGCACGAGGGACACGCAATGTTGGTGGCTGGCATCACCCACCTCCCATGAGAACCATGTGACGAAGTGAAACGGCGCTCGAAAGGACGCGACGAGGGGGTCTTGACCAAGTACACGCAGTATAGCTTGAGCCGGCAAAACCAACGAAAGGTTTTTTCAACGATTTCCACGCCTGCGCTGCAAATCAATAGCCTCGCCCGCCAAACGTTCGCGTGCACCGGCCCGCAATGCCGGACTCGCCAAGCTCGCATCCAGGCCTATTATGAGTAGGGACGAACAAGGAGGCGAAATCATGGCACGTTTCACGGGCCTAACCATAAGCGGCGTCGCACTGCTGTTGCTCTTCACCGGCTGCCAGTCGGGCCAGTACGATGATCGCTACGTCTATCAGCCTCGACCGATGACGGTCGAAACCTTCTCGCGCGAACGGCCGGATCTCGGCACCGTCCGCACGCTCGTCAGCGTCGTCGGCCTCAGGCGCGCCGACGAGGACGCCGACCTGCCCGCCTCCGTCCACGTCCGAATGAGGCTGGACAACACCGCCGACAGCATCGCCACGTTCGACCCCAGCACCATCACGCTCTTCGGGGCCGATGTCCGCCAGTTCGCCCCGCCCATCCTCGATCCCGCTCAGGTGCTCACGCTCGAACCCGGCGACTCCGCCACCGTCGACGCCTACTTCCCACTACGCGGCGAAGGCACCCCCGGCACCGTCTCCCTCGAAGGCCTCGGCGTCCGCTGGACCGTCGACATCGCAGGCGACACCGTCCCCGGCAGCGCCACCTTCTCACGCCGCGAAAGAGACTACTACCGCCGCTACAACGATCCCCGCTTCAACTTCGGCTTCGGCTACGGCTACCACCGCTGGTGATTTAGATTCATCATCGATCACCGGGGCCTTGGTGTTTTTCTAAGCGTGATCGCAACACTGTCGCCCCGGTGTTGTGAATCGCGGCACCTGCCGGTCTACGAGCCGCGACCGTAACAGTCTTTTTCATCTGTTGCGTAAACGGATGAAGGCTGGTTTCTTAGGATAATTCACATCGCTGATTACGAGCCGCGACCGTAAGGGAGCGGTTGTGCGCCAAGATTTTGCGCGCCGACCGCCCACGCGACTCGGCCTCGGCTACCGACGAAAATCAACGACTTACGCAACAGATGAAAAAGACTGGTAAGGGAGCGGTTGTGTCCGAAACTTTTGTGAACGTGAGGAGACTGGACGTGCCATCTTGTGAGTGAAGCGTTCTCCGCATTGCGACGCATCGTCACGATCCGTCGAGCGTCTGAACGCACAACCGCTTACTGACGTGCGCGGCTCGTTGTCAACGGCGCGACGCGTCGGACGAACGAATCTGCAAATGCTGACCCACCCGCTTGTCTGATGATGAACCGTGATCACCAGACCGCCGGGTCGCCCAGGAACACCTCCCGCCGCATCCGCTGGCCCGTCTCAGGGTGACGGATCAGGCGCTTGGTGACATACTCGAACAGCATCGGGTTGTACTTGTAGATCTCGTTGAGCGGCCGACGGTACTTCTCGTCGAGCAAGCCGTCCGTTACGAGCAACCGCGTCCAGATCGTGATGTTCAACGCCGAGAGCGGATAGTCGCTGCCGTTGACGAAACGCCCATGAAGGTCCGGCCGTTCCAGCATCGCAAGCAACGGCTCATCGAGATGGTTGAAGAAGATCATTGAAGCCGTGTCGATGTACAAAAGCCCGTCGTACCGCGGCTCATCAAGCATCCGCAGCAGCAATTTGTGACCGGGCGTGCGCCGGTGATGCCGCGGGTTCTCAAAATCCTTGAACTCGCCGTCACTGGCGAAGTGAAGGGCCACGACCTTCAACCCCCGATCCAGCGGCCGACGCAGCAGCAGCGGGTTCCCCAGCTCCGCATCAATCTCCTCCAGCGCCATCTCATCGCCCGTGTGCGTCAGCAGCACCATGTCGTGCTCGATCATCGTGTCGTAATAATCGTTCAGCCTTGGCGAAGCGGGATTGATCCCCATCGCGTTCGGCAGCCACTTCACATGCCGTACCCCTCGGTCCGCCCAGTAGTGGAGCTCTTCGATGGCGTCTTCGCGGAACGGATGCACCGAGACCACCGGGCGGAAGTGCTCGGGATACTGTTGCGAAATTTCATAGACGTCGTGATTTGAGACGTAGATGCTGGTATGCCTGAGATCGACCGAGCCGTCGGGGTAGTAGCTGCGGTCCAGCGCGTAAAGGTACAGCCGCATCTTCCGCGGGAACTGTTCCAGTTGAGCCACCATGCGCTCGACGTAATCCTTTTCAAGCGTTTCGCTATGAGCCGAAACGCCCGCCCCGCTGAGGTAGACCTGCGTGCGGCCGTACTTGAGGGGGTGCCAGAACGGGCTGTGCCAGTCGGGGTTCACGTTTCTGCTGATCATGTGAGCGTGGATGTCGATCAGCACGTCGTCCTCGCCGATATCCGCGAACGCTTTTTCGATGATCGCATGGGCTTCGGAGCTGATGTTCTCCGCCATCTGATCGGGCGGCCCCGCGAAGTCGCCACCGATCGAATCGTACAGAACGTGACAGCCCCCAAGCGGAAGCAGCAGGCAGAGCGTCAGCAGAAAACGTACGGACAGCGTGGAGGTATCGATCATCGTGCGCACTCGTCATGGTGGTATAAGGCCGGCGATTATAACGGTTGCCCCCGTGCGATTGTTGATTGGGCACCACAACGCCTCACCGCTGCTTAACATCAGCCAATCAGAAATCAGCAATTAGCGGGTGCCCCGGCCAGCGAGCGCAGCGAGACGACCGGGTCTTCCGGACGCATGCAGAGGCCTCAACCTATGTCGCCGTTCCGCCCGGCCGTCTTCGCTGGCCGGGGCACCCTCAGAATGCTTGTCGCACTGTGGGCAAACCACCGGTGTCACACGATCCTCCCCCGCGTTGGACGAGGTTCATGCACCGGCTACAATCGTGTTCCCCCCTGTGAAACGTTGGGCCGTGCGGCTCATGTTTCACGGTCAACATGACGAGAATGCTTAGATGAACGAACACGAAACGCCGTCGCAGGGCTCCAGCCCGCCCCCGCCCCCCGCCCAACGCCAAGCCTATTACGGACCGCCTCCCGCTGAGCGCAGCGGCGCCATGGGCGGCATCACCAAGCTCGGCGGCGTGCTGTCGCTCGGGCTGCTGGTCTTCCTCGCAGGCTTCTACGTCGCCGTTTACGTCATCAGCAGCGACCCCGGCCCCTCCACCGCCGAATACCGCACCGGCACCGGCTCCCAGAAGGTCGCGATCATCCCCGTCAACGGCGCGATCGACAACTACACCAGCCGTTTCATCCATGAAGTGGTCGAAGCCATCATCGCCGACGAGAGCGTCCGCGCCGTCGTGCTGCGGGTTCAAAGCCCCGGCGGAGCCGTGACCGCCAGCGACGAAATCCTCTACTCCATCAACCGCCTGCGCACCGAACGCAACCTCCCCGTCGTCGCAAGCTACGGCGACGTCGCCGCCAGCGGCGGCTACTACGTCTCATGCCAGGCCGACCGCATCTTCGCACAGCCGACCTCCATCACCGGGTCCATCGGCGTGATCGCACCGGCGTTCACCGTCGAAAAGCTTCTGGAGAAGATCGGCGTCCAGCCGGAGATCGTCACCAGCTCCCTCGCCAACGAAAAAGACCTCGGCACGCCCCTCCGGGCGTGGACCGAAGAGGACCGCGAACGCATCCAGGGCATCCTCAATTCGATCCAGGAACAGTTCATCAGCGTCATCGTTGAAGGCCGCAAGGACGTGCTGAGTGCCGACGAAGTGCGCAGCCTCGCCACCGGCGCCATCTTCACCGCACAGGACGCGCTCGATGCACGCCTCGTCGACGAGATCGGCTACATCGGCACCGCCATCGACCACGCCGTCTCACTGGCCGACTTCGAATTGGAAGACCCCCCAGCCGTCATCTACCAGCCCCGGGCCGGCCTCGGCGCCCTGCTCGGCGCGCAGGCGCGAACCCAGACCTCCGCCCCCACACCCGACCGCATCGACGCCAGCACCATCCGCCAGTGGGCCAACGAACTCTCCGTCCCCAAGCTGATGTACATGTGGCAGCAGTAATCACCACCGCCACACACTGACCACGAAATCACAGCGGCTTGCATCAAACACGATGCAAGCCGCTTTTTCGTAGGGTGGTGTAGAGCGAAGCGAAACCCACCGCCCGGCGGAACGACGAGTAAGAAAGCTGCGTAGCGCGAAGCGACGCCGGCTCCTTCGCCGTAGGGTGGGCACCGCCCACCAAAACGTCGCGTGTCAAGACATGGTGGGCCATGCCCACCCTACCAACACCAGCGCGACAAGCTGGCGGGCGTTACATCGGTTTGTCTTCGATGGTCTGGTCGTAGATCGCCAGGAGCTTGGACTTGTCGAAGATCATCTCCTGCCGACTCAGGCCCACCAGATCGTACTCGGGCGTGAGTTCGATCGCGTCGACAGGGCAGGCCTCTTCGCACATGCCGCAGTAGATGCAGCGAAGCTCGTCGATATCGAACCGGACGGGGTACTTCTCGCGATCGTCCCAAGGCGATTCTTCACCCACAATGTGGATGCAGTCTGCGGGGCAGGCGGTGGAGCACATGAAACAAGCCACGCACTTCACTCGGCCCTGCTCATCGCGATTCAACCGATGCACACCGCGATAGTTGCCCCGGTTCAGCCCGCCTTGATCCAGCGGCATGTTCTCACGCCGTTCCTCAGGATACTGGAACGTCTTGTTACGCGGACCACGAAACGCCGAGCCCATAATGTGCTTCAGCGTCGTGCCAAGGCCCTTGAAGACCTCCGGCAGGAAGGTGGATTCAAGGGCACCCATCTTGGGCATCTCAACAACGTAAATATCTTCCTGACGCATGGCAGCGCGAGTCCTTTCGCCCGGGTGTGAGTTGCCCGGGGACCACTATTATTTTCGATCCAGCCGCGAAGGTCAAACCCGCCCCCCCACCATCTACTGGGTGCCAACTGGGTGCCCCGGCCAGCGAGCGCAGCGAGACGGCCGGGTTCTTTCGAACATGTGCAGAGGTCGCAACACGTGTCGCCCTCCCGCCCGGCCGTCTGCGCTGGCCGGGGCACCCCCCGTCGGGGTTCAATCCTGCGTTTCCAGCGGCGGCAGCGTCACGCTCACGACCTTCTCAATGCCCTTCTGCGACCGCAGGCTCTTCAGCAGCGCCTCATCGGGCACGCTGTCGAGCTTCAGCACCATCATCGCCTTGTTGCCGTGGCGTGACAGGGCCATGTCCGCGATGTTCGCCCCCGACCCGCCGAACTCCTGCCCGACCATGCCGATCATGCCGGGCCGATCCTCATTGAGGACGACGACCATCGGTCCAACCGGCACCATATCCATATGATACGAGCCGATCTCCAGCACGCGGGGCTGTCCGTCGGCGTAGATGCTGCCGAGGATGTGCCGCTTCTCGTTGCCGCTGGTGATGTCGATCGAGATCCGCGGAATCGCCCGCACCTCGTCCTCCACCACGCTGCGGATCTTAATGTTACGCTGGTCGGCGATCAGCCTCGCATTCACCACGTTCACAGGCGTCTCAAGCTGGGCGTTCAGCAGTTCCACCAGCGTCATGCGTTCGATTGTGGCCGCCGCTGCCGAGAGCATCTCGCCCTGGAACGTCACGGTGATGTCCGCCATGCCCGCTTCGCACATCGGGGCAATCAGCTTCGCCATCCGCTGCGAAAGATCGAGGAACTGCAGTTGCTCGGGGTCCAGATCCAGCCGCACGCCCGCCGCGTTGATCGCACCACGAATCCCCACGCCCTGCAGATACTCAAGGATCTGAGCACAGGCATGCGTCGAAACCGCTTCCTGCGCCTCTTCCGTCGAAGCACCCAGGTGAGGCGTCAGCAGCACTTTCGGATGATTCCGAAGCGGCGACTCCGCATCCAGCGGTTCCTTCTCATAAACGTCCAGCGCCGCCCCGCCACACTGCCCCGCATCGATTGATTCGATCATCGCGTCAAGGTCGATCACCCCGCCACGGGCTGCGTTGATCACCATCATGCCCGGGTTGGCCTTGGCGAACTGCTCCTTGCCCAGCATGTTCCGCGTATGGTCGTTCAGCGGCACGTGAAACGAGAGAAAATCGACCTGGCTCACCAGATCATCAAAGCTTCCCACCAGCTTCACCTGCCCGTCCAGCGCGGTCTTCGCGTTGTACACCGGGTCGAACGCCAGCACCTTCATCCCGAACGCCAGCGCCCTCTCCGCGACCGTCCGACCAATCCGCCCGAAGCCCACCACGCCCAGCGTCTTGTCCGACAACTGCCGCCCCACGAACTTGTTACGATCCCACCCGCCTTCGGTCATCACTTTGTACGCCGGGCCGATGTTCCGCGCCAGCGCCATCAGCAGCGCGAACGCATGCTCCGCCGTGGTGATCGTCGACGCCTCCGCCGAGTTCATCACCAGCACGCCCGCCTGCGTCGCTGCGTCGAGATCAATATTGTCCACCCCCACCCCCGCCCGCGCAATCGCCCGAAGCTTGCCCGGCTCAGCCAGCACCTTCGCCGTCACCTGCGCCCCCGACCGCACCAGCAACCCATCATAATCGCCCACCAGCGACGCCAGCTCCTCTTCACTCAAGCCGGTCTTGACCTCCACCTTCACACCTTCATGCGAGCGGAGGTACTCAAGCCCCGCCGGGGCGAGTTTGTCAGCAACGAGAATATTGATCGTCCGAGCGGTCGTAGCAGTGGTCATGGTCATCATCTTTGATTAAAGTTAACATTGCGGAATCGGCCGACACCAGGCTCGGCCGGCCCGCCGTCGGCGGGGCAACTATGGTACGCCTTCCGCCCCGCCTTGTCGATTGCCACCCCGGCGACGTTGGGCTATACTGTCGCCTCATTGAATCAGCAGGAAATGGACCACCAGGGGCACCAAGCCCTCGGAGACGCAACGAACATGAGCATCGAGACCGAAACCAAGAACACGTTGATCGAAGACTATCGCACCCACGAAGGCGATACCGGCAGCCCCGAGGTGCAAATCGCCCTGCTGACCGAACGCATCAAAAACCTCACCGAACACCTCCGTGGCCACAAGCTCGACCACCACTCCCGTCGCGGACTCATCATGATGGTCGGCCAGCGTAACCGCCTCCTGCGATACCTCCAGAAGCGTGATCGCCACCGCTACCTGATGCTCATTTCGCGTCTCGGGCTGCGTAAGTAAAAAATATCGCGTCCGGGTGTTTGCCCAGCGCCACGCGGACGCAGAATCTGCCGTTTATCTCGTCTGACGGGCAAACTGTCATTCATGGGGCAGGCGGCAGTGGGCACCACACATCCCCCGCCAATGGCACCACCAACCGCGCCCCACCCGCTGCGGGACAAGGTGGGGGGGTGTTTGATGCCGACTGTCACCTGCAACCGCCAGGTCCCCTGAAAAAGCCCGTCTTGAATCTGTCGGATTTCCCCCCTCCAAAGCTCTTCTGACAGTCGGGCTCAAGGACCTTTAGTATGTCACATCTCATCGTTGAACGCGAAATCGGCGGACGCACCTTGCGTCTGGAAACCGGAAAGTACGCCAAGCAGGCCGACGCTTCCATCCTCGCCACCTACGGCGACACCACCGTCCTCGCCGCCGTTGTCCGTGGCACCCCCCGCGAAGGCATCGACTTCTTCCCCCTCCAGGTCGATTACCGCGAGCGCCCCAGCGCCGCCGGCAAGTTCCCCGGAGGCTTCCGCAAACGCGAAGGCGCCCCCAACCAGAAAGAAATCCTCACCATGAGGATGATCGATCGCCCCGTCCGCCCGCTCTTCCCCAAGGGCCTGCTTGACGAAGTCGTCATCCAGTGCTGGGTCGAGTCCGCCGACGGCCAGAACGATCCCGACGTCATCGCAGGCGTCGCCGCTTCCGCCGCCCTCGCCATCAGCTCGCTTCCCTTCGAAGGCCCCCTCGCCACCGTCCGCGTCGGCCGCATCGAAGGGCAGTTCGCGATCAACCCCACCGCCGCTCAGATGGACTACTCCGACATGGAGCTGGTCCTCTCCGGTCACCGCGACGGCATCAACATGATCGAAGTCGGCTGCCAGGAAACTGCGGACGAAGACATCGTCGACGCCATTAAGTTCGGCCACGAGCACATCTTCACCATCCTCGACGCCATCGACGAGCTCGTCAAAGAAACCGGCAAAGAGAAGACCGCCACGCTTCACCTGCCCCCGCAGGAGCTCGTCGACGACATGGCCGCCGCCATCACCGAGCCGCTCACCGCAGCCCGGCAGGTCGACGGCAAGCAGGCTCGCTACGAAGCGGTCAAGAAAGTCTACGAAGACTACCTCGAAGCCAATGCCCCCCTGCCCGCCGACGACGCCAGCTACGCCGACCACAAAGCCGCCACGCAGAAGCGTCGTCATCTCAAAGCTGCCTTCAGCACCATCGAAGAACAGGTCGTCCGCAGCCTCATCCTCGCCGGCACCCGCGCCGACGGACGTGGCCCCAAAGATCTCCGCGAACTCTGGGGTGAAGTCGGCGTCCTCAAACGCCCCCACGGCTCAGCCGTCTTCACACGTGGCGAAACCCAGTCGATGGTCACCTGCACGCTCGGCACCGGCCGCGATGAGCAGATCGTCGACGGCCTCGGCGAAGAGTACTCCCAGAAGTTCATGCTTCACTACAACTTCCCGCCGTTCTGCGTCGGGGAAGCCCGCCGAATCACCGGCCCCAGCCGTCGTGAGATCGGCCACGGTGCACTCGCCGAACGCTCACTCCAGGGCATCCTCCCCTCCCCCGAAGACTTCCCCTACACCATCCGCCTCGTCAGCGAGATTCTCGAGTCCAACGGCTCGTCCTCCATGGCCAGCGTCTGCGGCGGCACCCTCGCGCTCATGGACGCCGGCGTCCCCATCACCGGCACCTGTGCAGGCATCAGCGTCGGCATGATCAGCGAAGGCGGCAAACGCGTCCTCATCACCGACATCCTCGGCGAGGAAGACCACTTCGGCGATATGGACTTCAAAGTCTCCGGCACACGCAACGGCATCACCGGCATCCAGCTCGACCTCAAAGCGCGAGGCCTCGACTACGACCTCGTCGCCGAAACCTTCGCACAGGCCAAAGAAGGACGCCTCCAGATCATCGAGATGATCGAGTCGGTCCTCCCCGAGCCCAAGAAGGAACTCTCCGCACACGCACCCCGCCTGCTGCGGACCAAGATCGACCCCGACAAAATCGGTCGCCTCATCGGGCCCGGCGGCAAGACCATCCGCGCCATCCAGGAAGCCACCGGCGCCACCCTCGATGTCGAAGAAGACGGCACCATCTTCATCGCCGGCACCGGCGCCAAAGCCGAAGCCGCCCTCGAAGAAGTCGAACGGCTCTGCCAGGAAGTGCAGGTCGGTAAGATCTACAACGGCCGCGTCTCCAGCATCAAAGACTTCGGCGCGTTCATCGAAGTCGTCCCCGGCCAGGACGGCCTCTGCCACATCTCCGAGCTGCACACCGGTTTCGTCGACAAGGTCGGCGACATCGTCAAGCTCAACGAAGAGGTCCGCGTCAAGGTCATCCAGATCGATGAGCAAGGCCGACTCCGCCTCAGCCGCAAGGCTGTCCTCATCGAAGAAGAGGAAAAGGATCAGCAGCCCGCAAGCTGATCCCCCCCACCATCCCCCGCATCCAACGAACGCCCCCGGCCTAAAAAACCGGGGGCGTTTTTTTGTGGTTCATCATCAGACACCAAGCAAAAGCGGTGCTGCCTTCTGGAAGGACAGCACCGCTTGTGGTGATCCTAGATTTGCACTCTCATCAATCGACCATACCCGGGACGGGGATCTTGTAGAACCATTCGCGGTTGCCTTGGGTGGCCCCAAGTCCTATTTCCTCGCCTTGATGCCACTTGACGCTTCCGTCTTCGTGCAGGAAGTTTCCACCCGCGACCTTCTCCTGATCGCGTGCGTCGAGGTGGTTGGCGGTGGCGTTGTCTGCGTCCCAACCCCAGACGGAGCCACCTTGCGAGATCCACATATCCATCATGATGGGGGCGAGGGAGTTCGGCCCGTCAAAGCGTGTTTTTGTCACCCAGCCTTGGGTGGGAGTGTTATCCATCCAGTTGCCGGAGTTGGCCGGAAGGTAGTTGTAGCCGAGCAGGATGTGGCCACTGGCCATCTCGTCACGCCGGCCCCATGAACTGCTGAGCGGGCAGTGAGTGACGAGGTTTTCGCCTTCCTCCATGGCATCGATATCAATCTTCAGCAGGTACTCTTCGATAAAAATGTCATAGTTGTATTCGTCGCCGAAAAAACGCGGGTGGGTCAGAAGATGCCACGGATTGTGTGTAGGAAATTTGTTGGTGTTGTCGGCGGCGAAGGCGTGTAGCGACGTGCCGAACTGCCGCAGGTTAGACGCGCAAGAAATTTTGATCGCCTCCTGGCGTGCCCGGCCAAGTGCGGGCAAAAGGATCGCCATGAGCAACGCGATGATCCCCACCACGACAAGAAGTTCGATCAGTGTAAAACCTCCGACGGTTTTCCGGTGCGAAACTTCGATTCCACGTACTCGTGTCGAGCATTGCATTCTCATCGTGACTCTCTCTTTCCAAGGGATTGAAGATCTGTCGCCGACGCCGCATACGACAGCGATCCGGCACAATTTGGTTAGAGCGACAACAGAATCCGAACGGCAAACAAAACTGAAAACTATAAACCCCCTTTAGCGTTTTGATTGTACGTGTAAGCATAGCAATAACCCGTTCTACCACCAAACCCTTTTTTTTATATTCGTTCCCGACACGTTCAGTAGGCGCGGCCTACGTTGCACCGGGTCAGGAGGCGAAGGGACAGCCGGAGCCGTAGACAGCCGCTCTGGGTTATTCTCGGTTATTCGTCTTCGTCCCCTGCGACACCCGCCCCCCGCGCATAGAAAAAAGGCCCCACGCATCAACGTGGAGCCCAATCATCTCTATCTGGCGAAGCTCACGGCGTACCGCCGTGGCGCCCCCACCAACACGCGCCCCCAACCCTTATTCCGGCTGCGCTTCGTGCTTGTAAGCGAACTTCCGCTTGAGCGGCTTGACCACCAGCCCCATCCGCATCGCCTTGGTCGAGACCTTCACACGCTGCGTCCGGCCATCAATCACGGCGTTCACCGTCTGAAGGTTCGGCTTGAAGCTTCGCTTCGTCTTGCCCGTGATCTTCTTACCAACACCCCCAAGGTACTTGGCCTTACCGCGGTAGCGGAGGCTGCGGCCGAAGGAAGTCTTCCGTCCGGTAAAAGCGCAGACGCGTGGCATAATTCGTCTCTTTCCTGCTGGCGTGATACTCAATACACCCGACCGGAGCAGCCGATCGAGCCCAAGAGTATACCAACCCCCCCACCAGCAGGCAACCCCACCCACCTCGTCGAAAACGCTAAATATGCCTAGCCGCGAGGCTACGCCTCGCTGGGTCCGCACTTCTCCATTGACCCTACCCCGCTCAGCAGCCGATACTCATAGAGAACCCCCGACGGTAAAGGTGGACTGCTGTGACCGAACGCGCGCTTGAACTTGACAGTGCTGCCCTCGAACGCATCCTCGATGTGACGCGTCAGCTATCGGCGCCGATCGAGCTGAACACCATCCTTACTGCTGTGCTGGAAGCAGCTTGCGAGGTGCTCGATGCTGAGCGGGGCACCGTGTTTCTCTACGATGCGGAGCACGATGAACTCTGCTCGAAGGTGGCGACGGGGGCGGGCGAGATCCGCTTCCCCGCCGACCGAGGCATCGCCGGCGAATGCGTGCAGGCGAGCGAAATCATCAACGTTTGCGACGCCTACGCCGATCCGCGCTTCAATCCACAGGTCGACCGAGAGACCGGTTTCCGCACCCGCTGTCTGCTGACGGTGCCTTTGATCGGGCTCGATGAAAAGCTCGTCGGCGTGATGCAACTTCTGAACAAACGTGAAGATGTGTTCGATCATCACGATGAACGCGTCGCCACTGCCCTGGCCTCGCAGTGTGCCGTGGCCCTGCAGCGCGCGAGGCTGATTGAGGACTACGTCGTCAAGGAAAAACTCGAGCGCGACCTGTCCATCGCGCGTGATATTCAGCAGGGCGTGCTGCCTCGAACCATGCCAGAATTCCCGGGTTACGACATCGCCGCCTGGGGTGAGCCAGCCGACCAGACCGGGGGCGACATCTACGATCTCTGCTTGACGCCCGACGGCAAACTGCTGGTCATGATGGCCGACGCGACGGGGCACGGGGTGGGGCCGGCGATCTCCGTAACTCAAGTGCGGGCCATGCTTCGCATCGCGCTGCGCTGCGGGGCGAACCTCGACACGCTCTTCACGCACATCAACGAACAACTCGTCGAAGACCTGGCGGATAACCGCTTTGTCACGGCGTTCATCGGGCTGCTCGATCCGCTAAGTCATGCACTGCCCTACCATTCCGGCGGTCAGGCGCCACTGGTGCATTATCACGCCGCCGAGGATCGTTTCGATATCTTGCCCGCGTCGAGCTACCCGATGGGCATCATCGGCGGCGTGCCGCCGGTCGCGCCGGACCCGATCGCCTTCGGGCCGGGCGACATCTTCGCGCTCATCAGCGATGGTATCTTTGAAGCGCCGAACAAAGAAAACGAGCAGTTCGGCGAAGACCGGGTCCAGCAGGTGATTCGTAAGTACCGTGATGCACCGATGAAAGAGCTGGTCGTGGCGCTGCGGCAGGCCGTGGCCGAGTTCGCCGCAGCTGACCGGCCGCAGGCGGATGACATGACGATGCTTCTTCTTAAACGTTCGTGATGCGTTCGACGTTGACAGCGAGATGCTGCTAAACTGTGGCCATGCCAATCAGCCCCTCACGTGGAAAATCGATGGACGTCGGCGAGGTCGGTCGCGATGCTTCGGACCTTCCGGCGCTCGGCGACTCGCCCGAGCAGTCGCGCTTCGATGTGCGCACCTGGTTTGCGCCCGAGCTTCGCGATAACCCGCTGGAACTCGAAATTGGATCGGGTAAAGGCACTTTTTTGGTGCAACAGGCCTCGCAACAGTGCGATGTAAACTACCTGGGTATCGAGTACGCTGCTGCTTTTTGGCGCTACGCTGCGGATCGCTGCCGACGTCATAATCTACCGAATGTTCGGATGCTGCATTTTGATGCACGCACGTTTGTGACTTGGTACACGCCGGACGAGACGTTTCGGCAGGTCCATATCTACTTTCCCGACCCTTGGCCGAAGAAGCGGCACAACAAACGGCGCTCAATCCAGGCGCCGTTCCTCCGTGAGCTTCATCGGGTGCTGACGCCGGGCGGTGCGGTGCGGATTGTGACGGACCACGACGATTATTTCGCGTGGATCCAGGAGCACGCAGCGGCGGTGAGCGATCTGTTCACGCGCGGGGACTTTGAGCGGCCGTTGGCGGCCGGCGAGGGCGAAGTGGTGGGGTCGAACTTCGAGCGCAAGTACCGCCGCGAGGGGCGGCCGTTCAACGCGATGACGCTGCATAAACGCTGAGTTTCGCCATTCCAACCATAGCGACGATGGCCGCTACGACGCGCGCAAGTTGTTGACGCACGATCGCTCCCATACGGTCGCGGCTCGTGGTCAGAGATGTGGGTTGGCGTCTAGGGCCCGAAACGCTGGCAATGAAAAAGGCCCGATCACGGTTGCGATCGGGCCTTTTCTCTTTTGTTTTCTGATTGCGGCGGGCGGTTACCCGGAGAGTGACCAGTCGCCGCGTGGGTTGAAGGCGAGATATTTTGCGGCTTCGTCGTCGCCGATGATCTGCTGGGACGCGGGGTTCCAGTTCAGCTTGCGGCCTGTGAACATCGAGGCGTAAGCGAGGTGACCCGGCGTGCACGAGCGGTGGGAGACCTCGGGTGGGCAGATGGTCTGCTTGCGGCTCTTGACGCAGTCGATGAAGTTGCGGTGATGGTCGTTTGATTCGTAGGCCTTGATGGGGCCACGGTCGAAGTCGTTTTGGGTCCATTCTTCGTTGGAAGCCTGGAACTTGCCGCGATCGACGAAGACCCAGCCATCGGTGCCGATGAAGCGGGTGCCCATGGGGCGCTCGGAAGTGGCGTTGGCGATGTTGGTGGTGACGCCGTTGGGATAGAGGCAGTCGATGTTGTAGGTGCGTGCGGCGTTGTCGGTGCGGCCTTCTGGCGGGAATTCGCCGGTGGCTTCGACGGTGACGGGGCCTGAATCGTCGACGCCCATGCCCCAGTGTGCGATATCGTTGTGATGGTTGATCCAGTCCATCAGCTGGCCGCCGCCGAAGTTGAGGTTCCAGCGCCAGTTGAAGTGGAAGCGGTTGGGATCGAAGGGGATTTTTTCGGAGGGGCCGCAGTAGAAGTCGTAATCGACGTGTGAGGGGGGATCCTGCGGGGTGTGTTCGGGGCTTTGGCGTCCGGTGGGGAGGCCGACTTCGACGTGCTGGAGTTTGCCGATGACGCCGTTCTGGACGAGCTCGACGCCCCAGCGGAAGTTGAAGGTGGAGCGCTGCTGGGAGCCGGTCTGCCAGATGCGTTTGTGCTTGGCGACGGCTTCGCAGAGGGCGACGCCTTCTTCGTGCGTGTGCGTGATGGGTTTTTCGCAGTAGACGTCTTTGCCGGCCCGAACGGCGGCGAGGGCGGTAAGCGCGTGCCAATGGTCGGGGGTGGCGATCATGACGACGTCGATATCGTCACGGGCGATGAGTTCGCGGAAGTCTTTGTAGACGGCACAATCTTCGTTGCCGTAGCGATCGTTGACGGTCTTGGCGGCTTGTGCGGCCTGGTTGTCGTCGACATCGCAAACGGCGACGACGCGGACATCGTTGAATCCGAGGAAGCGACCCATGTTGCCCCGGCCCATTCCGCCGACGCCGATGCATCCCATGTTGAGCCGATCGGAGGGTGCGGGGTTGCCGTCGCGTCCGAGCGCTGAGGCGGGGATGAAGATCGGGGCTGCGAGAGCCGCGGCGGCTGCGCCCTGAAGAACCTGTCGACGCGAAGGATTGTGTTGGGTCATACGGACTCGCTCCATTTGGGATTAAAGAAACCTGGCCCGCGCGGATGCTGGGCGATGTGAGATTATAACCTCATAATAGGTTCGGTTAAAGATTTTTCTGGCAGATGGGGTTAAATCGGGAAAGGATGAGGCGGGTTATTGTTTTGCGGCAGGGAGGGTTTGGGGGGCCGGGGAATGCTCAAATGAGAATGCTCAATGCTCAAGTAAGGGGGAGCCCGGCCGTTTCGCTGCGTTCGCTGGCCGGGGCACCCGCTGGTGTGGGTTGGTGGATGCTAACCTCCCGGCGTGGATTTGGCGTTGGGCCGCCCGGTCGGTGACGGTCGCGGCTCATTGTCAGGTCGCGGGTTCGGGGGCGGGTTGGGGATCGCGGGTCCAGAGGCGGTGCCAGGCGTGGCGGACGTCTTCGAGGATCATGTAGAGGGTAGGGATGAGGATGAGTGTGATGGTGGTGGCGAAGAGGACGCCGAATGCGAGGCTGACGGCCATGGGGACGAGGAATTTTGCCTGGACGCTGGTTTCCAGGAGCATGGGCGTGAGGCCGAAGAATGTGGTGAGTGTGGTGAGGAGGATGGGCCGGAAGCGTCTGACGCCGCAATCGATGATGACGCGATGGAGGGGGACGCCGGCTTCGCGTTCCTTGTTGATCAGGTCGATCATGATGAGCGAGTCGTTGACGACGACGCCGGTGAGGGCGACGACGCCGAAGCCTGAGAGGAACGAGAGGTTGAGTCCCATGATGACGTGGCCGAGGACGGCTCCGACGAGCCCGAAGGGGATGGCGGTCATGACGATGAGCGGTTGGACGTAGCTTCGGAACTGGACGCCGAGCAGTGCGAAGATGGCGAGGAGTGCGATGGCGAAGTTGGCGTAGAGGCTTCTGAGTGAGTCGGCCTGTTCGCGCTGTTCGCCTTCGAATGAGAAGTTGAGGCCGGGGTATTCAGCGAGGAGCGCGGGGAGGACATTCTGGCGGAGGTCGTTGTTGATCTGGGTGGCGTTGGCGACGGCGGCATCGACGTCGGCGGTGACGGAGACGATGCGTCGGCGATCGGCGCGGCTGATCTCGGCGAAGCCTCGGTCGATGGTGGTGCTGGCGACGGTGGCGAGGGGGACGTCGATGTTGCTTTGAGGCAGGCGGATGCGCATGTTTTCGAGATCGGCGAGGCTTTGTCGCTGAGATTCGGGGTAGCGGACCATGACGCGCATGTCTTCGCGGCCGCGCTGGACGCGCTGGACTTCTTCGCCGTAGAACCCCTGGCGTACCTGCTGGGCGACATCGCGGAGGGTGAGACCGGCGGCGCGGCCGGCTTCGGTGAGCTGGAACTGGATTTCCGGTTTGCCGGCGACGAACGAATCGCTGATATCGCCGACGCCCTGGTACTCGTTGAGGACGTTCTTGAGATCTTCGACGGCGAGCAGGAGCGTGTCGAAATCGCGGTGGGTCATTTCGACGTTGATCGGCTCGCCGAGCGTCATGATGGTGGTGGTAAATTCGAGCGAGGAGATGCCTGCGATGTCGCCGACCTCTTCGCGCCACATGGCGCCGAAGGTGGCGGAGGGGATACCGCGGGTGGCGCCGCTGATGAGTTCGGCGTTGACCTCTGCGAGGTGGGCCTGACCTCCGGCGGTGGCGCTGCGTCGGACCTGGGCGGCGGCGTCGGCGAAGGGCTGTTCGCCGACGGTGCTGGAGACGTGGCGGACGACTGAGGGGGCGTCTTCAGGTTTGTCGGCGTCGACCTTTTGGCGGACGCGCTGGAGGGCGTCTTCAAGGCGTTTGACGACGCGGGCGGTTTGCTCGGCGGGGGTGCCCTGGGGCATTTCGAGTTGGGCGACGACGTTGTCGGCATCGACTTCGGGCATGAAGATGAACTTGATGTGCCCGCCTGCGACGTAGCCGCCGGTGATCATGAGAATGGCGACGGCGGCGGCGAGGGTGGCGTAGCGCCAGGCGACGGCACGGCGGACGAGGGCGACGTAGGGGCCGTGGACGAAGCGGTTGAGGCCGCTGCGGACGCGGGCCTGGAGGCGGGCGAGGGGGCCTGGTTTTTTCAGGTGCCAATCGCGGCCGGTGAGGTGGGCGGGGAGGATGATGAGCGCTTCGATGAGGGACATGAGCAGGACGAAGATGACGACGATGGGGATGTCGCGCATGATCTTGCCCATCTGCCCGGTGGTGAACAGCAGGGGCAGGAAGGCGACGACGGTGGTGAGGATGGCGAAGGTGACGGGTGCGGCCATTTCGCGGACGCCGACGATGGCGGCATCGATGGCGCCGAGGCCTTGTTCACGTTTTTCGAAGATGTTTTCGCCGACGACGATGGCGTCATCGACGACGATGCCGAGGACGACGATGAAGGCGAACAGCGAGATCATGTTGATGGTGACATCGAAATACGGGAGCAGGAAGAAGGCGCCGAAGAATGAGATGGGGATGCCCATGGTGGTCCACAGGGCGAGGCGGAGATCAAGGAAGAGCGTGAGGCAGAGGAACACGAGCAGCAGGCCGATGTAGGCATTGCGGGTGAGCAGGTCGATGCGTTCCTGCAGGAAGATCGAGCGATCGGACCAGGTATCCATGGTGACGCCGACGGGGAGCATGTTGCGTTCGGCCTGGACATATTGCTTGACGGTGCCGGCGACGTCGAGTGAATCCTGCTCGCCGACGGCGAAGACGTTCAGCACGGCGGCGCGCTGGCCGTCGAAGTACATGGCGATGTCGGAATCTTCGAAGGTGTCGCGGATCTCGGCGACATCGCTGAGGCGGACGGCGGTGCCGTCGGGTCGGCTGAGCACGATGATGTCTTCGAACTCGCGGCCGATGTAGCGCTGGCCGGTGGTGCGGAGGAGGATCTCGCCGCCTTCGGTTTTGATGGCCCCGCCGGGCAGATCGACCGATGCGCCGGCGACGGCTTCGGCGACCTGCTCGAAGCTCATGTTGTAACGGCGTAGGGCGGCTTCGCTGGTTTCGATGGAGATTTCGTACTGCCGCATGCCGCCGACGTTGACGACGGAGATGTTGTCCTTGGCGGTGAGATCGTCGCGGGTGCGTTCGGCGAGGGTTTTGAGGGTGGCTTCGGGGACGTCGCCATGGATGACGAGGCTGAGGACCTGAATCTGGTTGGAGACCTCGGCGATGACGGGGCGTTCGGTCTCCTGCGGGAAGGTATCGATGCGGGCGACGGCGGATTCGACATCGTTGAGCACCTGGGTATTGCTGGCGTAATCTTCAAGCTCGACGGTGACGGTGCCCATGCCCTCGGCGGAGGTGGAGCGCAGCCGCTTGACGCCTTCGATGCCGGCGAGCGCTTCTTCGACGCGCATGACGACGCCCTCTTCGACCTCAGCGGGGGTCGCGCCGAGGTAGGGGACGTTGACGGTGATGCGGTCGGTATCGACTTCGGGGAAGACCTCCTGGGTCATGGTCCCCATGGCGAGCGCGCCGCCGCCGATGATCATGAGCATGAGGAGGTTGGCGGCGACGGTGTTCTGAGCGGCCCATGCGAGGAAGCCGGTTCGGCGCGCCAGATCGGGCTTGAGATCACTGTGCGACATCGGGTGCCTCCTGGTCGGCGGCGGGGGCGTCGGCCTCGTTGTCTGATGCGATGACGCGGACGCGCATGCCCTCGGTGACGGCACCGATAGGGCTGAGGATCACCTGTTCGCCCTGGCTTACGCCTTCGCTGATGAAGACGCGATCGCGCTCCCGCCGAACGACGACGACCTCACGGACCCGCAGCCGACCTTCGTCGTCGGCCACCCATACCCGGTTCTCGCCATGAATCGCGTACCGAGGAACGGCGATGACGCCTTCGAGGCCCCGGCCCTGCATGGCCACCTGGACGAAGGCACCCGGCATCAGCGGCACCGCACCGACCTCGACTTCCTCAAAGGGATTTTCGACGCGGACGACGACGCTGACCATGCGCGACTGGCGATCCATCTGACCTTCGGTGCGGACGACTCGGCCGCGCCACTCGCAATAGCGCCCGAAGAACTCGCCGGTGACTTCGGCCATCACGACGGGCGTTGCCCCGCTGCCGTCGATGCCTGCCGAGCCGAGCTGCGCACGCTGCGCGCCGTTATTTCTTGACATGGCCATCGGCATCTCCGCGAGCCAGCCGACCTCACGATCATCCAGCGGGACGGCGATTTCGACGGCCTCGGTGCCGTACACCCGCCCCAGCGATTGGCCTGCCGTCACGAACTGCCCGACGCTGACTTGCTCTTCGACGACGACGGCATCGAACGGCAGCGTGATGCTGGTACGGCGAAGATCCACCTCCGCCCGCTGCATCGCGACACGTGCTGCCGAGGCCTGCGACTGGGCCGTGCTGAGCGACGACCGCGCCTGACGAAGACCAGCCTCGGCGAGATCCACCGCAAGCTGGGCACGCTCAACATCACGCTCGTTGGCGGCGTTCCGCTGAAGCAGTTGCGTCGTCCGCTGCAGCTCCCGCTCGGCATCGGCAAGGGTGGCCTGGGCCTCGGCGATCTGAGCCTCGGCGGTTTCCTCAGCTGCCTGGGCAGCGGCGAGATCGGTGGCGGCCCGGTCCAGCGCCAGCTGATAATCCTCAGCCTCGATCTCGATGATCGTTTCGCCGGCTTCGACGAATCCGCCCGCAGCCAGCTGATCGTGCACCGCCACCACCCGCCCGCCGACCTGCGGGACCAGCGCAGCCTGCACGCGCGGCTCGACGGTGCCGTGACCGTTGACGACGACGGCGACATCTTCACGCTGCGCGGTCATCGTCTCAACGAGGGGGCCGACGGCTTCACGGTCGCTGCGCTCCGGCGCGTCGCGCGTGGTGTAGAGCAACCACCCCGCTGCGACGCCGACCGCCACGAGCAGCAGCACGACCAGGATCTGAAGGGCGATCTGCATGTATCTGTTCCGAGTGGCCATTTATCCAATCCTGCGCTTTCTGCCTCGGGTCGCCCCGCGATGTTTCTCATTTGCCCGGTGCACAATGCCCCCTTCGCTGAAGCGGACCACGTGTTCGATGACGCGGTCGGTGTCCATCATGACGGCTGCGGGCCCGGTCGCTTTGCCGCCGAACAGCCGCTCGGCCTGAACGGCGTGCAGCAGTTGGGCGACCAGCGAATGGACGCAGAGGACCGCCTGTTGCTGTGTGAGCCCTTTGACGCATCGCGTGAGGGCGTCGCACATCATTATCTGCACGGGATCGAAAAGCTTTTCGACGAGCATGCGTCGGTCGAGCCTAGGGTCGGTCATCTCCCGCATGAACATGCCCATGACCCATCGGCCCCGCTGGGGATCGGTGAGCGGCCTGATGAAGGCGCGGGCGAATGCTTCGAGTACCTGCGCAACGTTCTGCTCGCGCTCGGCTTGGGGGAGGACGGCCGCGACGGCGGCGGTGCGCTGCTCGCGCAGCTCATCGAGCCTGGTGGAGAAAAGCTCCTGGTACAGCCGCTCCTTAGAGCCGAAGTGATAGTTCACCGCAGCGACGTTGCAGCCGGCGGCTTTGGTGATATCCCGGACGGAGGTGCCGGCAAAGCCATGCTCTGCGAACAGCCGCTCCGCCGCTTCAAGAAGCCGCCGGGGTGTCGTATCTTCTCCACTCACCTGCTTATGATCGTCCAATCGCATGCGCAACTCCAGAGGCGTTCGGCGCCCATGAACAATCATATGAAACAAACGTTTGTTTTCCAGGGTGGCGCGGATTTTTCTGGTCAGACTTCCGAGACGCTCAGCATGGCGAAGCGTTGGGCGAAGACGGAGGCGAAGCTGAAGGCGGCGACCTGCCAGAACCAGACGCTGGTGATGAGGAAGCCGACGCCGAAGGCGAGCAGGCCGGCGAAGGAGACGAGCATGGCGGTGAGTGCGATGAGCCAGGCTTTCCAGTAGAGCCAGCCACCTTGCGCAACACGGCGAAGGGCGCGAAACGGGTTAAAGATCTCGCTTGGGTCCAGCGTGTAGCTGTAGTGCGTCATGTATCCGGGCACAGCGATGGCTGCGAGTGCCCAGAGGGCGAGGGCCGGGACGATCAGCCTGGGCGACGGGTTTTGCCAGGCGAAGTAGCCGAAGACGATGGCGGGAGAGTGGTAGAGGATCATGCCCAGGAACGTGAGCACGCCGTGCTTGAAGAGGGAGGGGTAGTTGTGCCATGCGGGCCAGGCCGGTTCGCCATGGAGCAGGTTGTGCGTGATCGCGATGCGGTGGCCCATGTTCAGAAGCCAGCCGAGGCCAGGCACCAGCAGCCAGAGGGCACCGATGAGCAGGTCCTTCCGCGAGGCGGACGACTGAAGTGGGAACGCGAAGGCCGCTCGGAAGGTGGTCGGGCAAGTGAAATCGATGTTGCTCGTGCGATACCCCATGCAAGCGATGATATCGCATTGGCGGGTGATGATGGGCGGGCGGAGGTATTCAAGCGACGGGTCCATCCCGCCAGGTAACGAGCCGCGACCGTCAGGGAGCGGGCCGGTGTCGGGCCTTCGCCCATCGCTGCAATACTGCTGAACGTGAAACGCACGGCATCTTACGAAGGGTGTATTGCTACGCGCTCCGAGACCCAAGGCACAACCGCTCCCTTACGGTCGCGGCTCGTTGTCGGCGATGTTTAGCGCAGTTTTTGGTCGCGGAGGGCTTGTTCGATTCTGGGCAGGTAGAGTTCGGAGAGTTCGCAGAGGGGCAAGCGCATTTCGCCGGTGTCCATGCCCATCAGTCGCATGGCGGTTTTGAGGGGGATGGGGTTGGTCTCGACGAACATCGCTTTGAAGAGCGGGAACAGCTTGAGGTGGTGCTTACGGGCCTCGGCGAAGTCGCCTTCGAGGGCGAGGTGACACATGCGGGCGATCTGGTCGGGGATGATGTTGCTGACGACGCTGATGACGCCCTTGCCGCCGAGGCTCATGATGGGGAGCGTGAGCGAATCGTCGCCGGAGAGGATGTCCAGATCGCAGCCGGCGGCGATTTCGCTGGTCATATCCATGATGCCGGTCGCTTCTTTGACGGCGACGATGTTGGGATGCTCAGCAAGGCGAATGATGGTCTGTGCGGAGAGTGCGACGGCGGAGCGGCCGGGGATGTTGTAGAGCACCAGCGGCAGATCGACCTGCTCGGCGATGGTCATGAAGTGGCCGTAGAGCCCTTCCTGCGTGGGCTTGTTGTAGTAGGGGACGACTTGGAGGGAGGCGGTGGCGCCGGCCTGGGCGGCGTGGCGTGTCATGCCGAGCGCTTCGCTGGTGGAGTTGGAGCCAGTGCCGGCGATGACGGGGACTTTGCCGTCGGCTGCTTCGATGACCACGGCGACGACGCGGTTGTGCTCAGCATGACTGAGGGTGGGCGATTCGCCGGTGGTGCCGACGGGCACGAGGCCGTCGACGCCGCTGTCGAGCTGGAAGGCGACTTGTTTGCGCAGACGATCTTCATCCAGCTTGCCGTCGCGAAGGGGAGTCACCAACGCTGTATATGCGCCTTCGAACATCGTGGCACCTGTAGAGTGAACATTGCGGAAGAAAAAGGAAAACCGGCGGTAAAATAGCCAGAATCGGGTTTGTATGCAACCGCTGAGGCTTTCCACAAAACACGCATGCCGGGGGCGACCTGCTAAAGTGTCGGGTGATATGAAGGCACCGCAGCACAAGTATCTCCGGGTGGAAGACCTGCGTCGGCTTAAGCATCTGCTGTTTGCGAGTCGGCGGCCGGTGCAGGGGCGGTTCGCGGGTCGGCACGCTTCGCCGCAGCGCGGGCAGAGCTTGGAGTTCATCGACTACCGCAGTTACATGCCCGGCGACGAGGTGGGCGATATCGACTGGAAGGTGTTCGGCCGAACGGACAAGCTGTTCGTGAAACGCTTTGAGCATACAACGAATATGACCTGCCATCTGCTGGTTGATGCGTCGGCTTCGATGGGCTTTGCGGGACTCGAAGAGCGAGGCGACACGAAGTACGACCACGCGTGTCGGCTGGCGGCGGCGGTGGCGTTTCTGGTGACGCAGCAACAGGACGCGGTTTCTTTGGCGATCGCGCAGGAGGGGCTGGCGGAGGTGCATCGGCCGGGGCAGGCGTATCGGCATCTGCTGGGGATGCTGGAAGCGCTGGAGAAAACGCAGCCGGGCGGCGAGGCGAAGCTGGCGGAGGCGATCATGCAGCGGATCACGCAGCTGCCGCGCCGCGGGCTGCTGGTGGTGGTGAGCGATCTACTTGCACCCCCCGAACCGATCCTTGCTGCGATGGGGCAGTTCGTAGCGCGGGGCGGGGAGGCGAGCGTGTTTCATGTGCTGCACGATGAAGAACTTCACCTGCCGGAGCATGAGAACGTGCTGCTGGTTGATAGCGAAACGCAGCAGGAGTTGCCGGTGCACTTCGGCGATGTCCGCAAGGCTTATCAGCATCGCATGAAAACGCTTCTGGATACCTGGAAGGCAGGGTGTACTGCGAGGCGGATCGACTATCATCTCGCGCCGAGCTCGCAGGACTATATCCGGGTGCTGGAGCAGTATCTGCTGAGCCGGGCTGCGGTGCGTGGATGAACTGCCCGGGGCGGTTGGCCGTAGGGTTAGTGCCGCTTTGATTGTTGTGAGGATTGATGCCGACCACGCTCGCTGCCATTTCGCTGACTGCACCATTGATGCTGCTTGCCACGGCTGCGGTGGCGTTGCCGATCGCGGCTCATCTGCTGAATCGGCGTACGCGGCAGCGGGTAGTTTTTCCGACGGTGGCGCTGCTGGCGGAGGCGGCGGCGGGACAGTCGCGACTGTTCCGGATGCGAAGGCTGATTCTGCTGGCTTTGCGATGCCTGGCGATCGTGCTGATCGCTTATGCGTTCGCCCGGCCGATGTGGGTGAGTACGCCCGCCGGTGCGGAGGAGCTCGGCGAAGGGCAGGCGGTGGTGCTGGTGGTGGATGTGAGTGCTTCGTCGCAGCGGCGGGGGCAAGGCGTGAACCTGTTCCCGCGTGTGCAGGCAGCGGCGCTGGGGGTGCTGGATGAGGTGCAGCCGGGGCGGGATGTGGCGAACCTGGTCATCGCCGACGCCCAGCCGACCGCTGCGTTCGCGGAGCTTGTCCCGAACCCTGAATCGCTGCGCGACGATGTGCAACAGCTTCAGCCGACCGCCGACCGGGCGGACCTTCCCGCAGCGGTGAGCCTGGCGGCAAGCATCTTGCGTGAAGCAACGGGCCGCCGGCGCATCGTGATCGTTTCGGATATGCAGGGGACGAACTGGGAAGATGTGAGCGCGGCCACGCTTTCGCCCGGGAGTGCGGAACGGCCGATTGAGGTGATCGTGGTGCCGGTTGAGCAGACGGAGCTGGGTAATGTGGGGCTGGCGGGGCCGCGGGTGCAGCCGGCGCAGCCGATTGGGAATCGGCCGGTCGATCTCAGTGTTGAAGTGGTGAACTACTCGGCTGACGAACGAAGCACGACGGTGCGGTTGGATGTTGACGGACGCGAACGGCAACGCGAAACGGTAACGCTTGAACCGTGGCAGAGCCGACGTGTGAGTTTCCCCGCGACGACGCTGGGCTCGGAGGACGATGGCGACGAAGCAGCGGCTGGGCGGGAACATCATCGGGTGACTTTCAGCATCGGCGACGACGCTTTGCTGATCGACAACCGCGCGTACCTGGCGGTGGGCAGGGCTGGGCAGCTGAGTCTGGCGTTGGTGACGGATGTTGATACGGAGGATACGGATGCGGAGCCTTACTATCTGCTGCGGGCCGTTTCGCCGCACGGCGATGAGCGGGATGATCTTCGGGTGACGCTGTTGCGTTCGGAGGAACTTGCCGAGGCGGATCTTGCGGTCCATGACATGGTGGTGCTCAGCGATGCTGCCCCGCTTGCTGAGGCCGACCGCGCCGCGCTGCACCGCTTTGTGGAAAGCGGCGGCGGGCTGGTGGCGACCATTGCTGGGGTGGGTGCGATCGATCGGTTTGCGTCACTGGGTGAGCTTTCGCCATGGCAGCTGGGGGGGGCACTAGCTAGCGATGGGTCGCTTCATTTTGATGATGGGGCGTGGACGGGTGACGTGTTGCGTGTGTTCGATCTGCGCGGCCGGGATGCGCTGAGCCGGGTTGGCTTTCGGCGTGCGTTCGGCATTGAGGAGCAGGCGGACTCTGCGGACGTTTTGGTTCGGTTCGATGACGGCACGCCGGCGCTGGCGCGGATGGATGTCGGCGACGGTCGCGTGGTTGCAGCGAACTTTTCAGCCGCACCGTCGGCGGGCGACCTCGCGGCACGCGGCATCTTCGTGCCACTGGTCCACATCCTTCTAGAATCCGCCCGCCCCACCACCACCCCCACCATGGCGGCAGGTGTTGGTGCTCATCTTGACGGCAAACTGCGTGATCCCGAGGGGCAGCCGGTGCGTGGTCGTGCGACGCAGCCGGGGTTCTATACGCTGGAACGTGATGGGGAACCGGACGAGGTGCTGGCGGTGAATGTGGATGCGCGTGAGAGCGATCTTCGACGAGTTTCGCAGGATGATCTGCAGCGGAGGCTGACCGAAGCGACCGGCTCGCGCGTGCATCAATCGGCGGACGGGACGGAGGCGATGCACCTGACCGGGCGGCCGTTGTGGCCTTACTTTGTGCTGGCGGCCTTGGCGATGCTGGCGCTGGAGCTGGCGATGCTGGCGAAGTGGAGGCGGTAAGAGATGCCCGACCTGCTGGGACAATGGATGTATCAGCCCGCGCTGCCGCCGATGCAGGTGCTGGCGATTGTGGCGCTGCTGCTGGGGCTTACGGTCTTCGCTTACTTCCGATCGGCGGGCGATCGACCGGCTGCGGCGGCGGGGTTTGGGGGCATGCGGGTGCTGGCGGTCCTGCTACTCGGTGCCCTGCTGATGGGACCCAGCGTGATCCCCGAAGCAGACGAAGAACAAACCGCCCGAGCTACCCTCACCGTGATGCTCGACACCTCCACCTCAATGCTAACCCCCCCCACCCCCCCCACCAGTTCCCGCAGCGCCCCCCCCACCTTGTCCCGCAGTGATTCCAGCACGGATTCCAGTTCCGGCACGACCGAGGGCGCGACACGCTTTGAGCATCTGACGGAGCATTGGCTGAATGCGCAGCAGCTTGCGGGTCTTGATGAGCACTTTGATGTTCGGCTGCTCGGCTTCGACACAGCCGGCCGCCCCCTCTCTGCGGACCAGCTCGCACAGCCGGCGGCGGAGGTGGCGGTGGGGTCAGGCACGCGCTATGCCGAGTCGTTGACGACGGCGCTGCTTGATCTGGATCGGGCGACGCGTGGCGAGCCGGCGGAACTGCTGCTGCTGGGCGACGGCCATGACACGACGGATGCTTCTTTGAATGCGGCGGCGGCGTTTGCGGCTGAGCGTGGCATTGCGGTGCATACGGTGGCGGTGGGCTCGCAGCGGCAGCCTCCGAACGTGGCGGTGGTGGCGCTGCCGAGGCAGGAGTACCTGCTGATCGAGGAGCAGGGGCAGTTGATTGTGCAGGTGCATCAGGGCGGGCTGAATGACGCGACGGTGCAGCTGTACGTTGAATCCGACGGCGAACGCATCGAGCGGACCATCGATTTCGCAGGTCGGCGTTCGGTGACGGTCGACATTCCCATCGAGCACGAGCAGCCGGGCGTTTATGCGTATGACGTGCATGTTGAGCCGTTGCCGGGTGAGGTGGCGACGGCTGACAATCAGCAGCGGGCGTTTGTGGAGGTGCTCGATCGCAGCATGCGTGTGTTGATCCTGGAGGGCGAGCCTTATTGGGATACGAAGTTCCTGGCCCAGTCCCTTCGGCGGGATGCGAGGCTGGAGCTGACGCAGATCACGCAGGTTTCGACGCAGCGGCAGGAAGGCATCGTGACGCGCACCGGTGCTGAGGCGACGGTGCCGACGAGCGTGGAAGCGTTCGCAGCTTATGACGTGGTGATTTTAGGCCGGCAGGTGGAAGCGGTGCTGGATGCGGAGGGGCTGGCAGCCCTGCGGGACTGGGTGCTTGATGAGGGCGGGCAGCTGGTGCTGGCGCGCGGGCGTCCGTATGCGTTGACGAGCAATGCGGGGCGAACGGCGGGGGAGATTCTGAGCATGGTGGAGCCGGTGCGGTGGCACGAGGGGCTGGTGCGCAACGTGCCGTTATCGCTGACGCCGGCCGGCCGATCGAGCCCGCTGTTTTCGATGGCGGGATTGAATGCCGACCTTGATGACGCGTTTGCGACGCTGCCGCCGATGCGGGTGATTTATGCGGTCGATTCGCTGAAGCCTGCCGCGCTGGTGCTGGCGAGGCTGGGGCCGGGGCAACGCGTGGGGCGAGGCGATGACGAATCCGCCTCGGCACCGGCGATCGTGGAGATGAACGTGGGCAGCGGGCGCGTGCTGGCGCTGCTGGGCGAGGGGCTGTGGAAGTGGCGGCTGCTGGCGCCGAACCTGGCGGAGTACGACGGCATCTTTGATGCGTTCTGGTCGAACGCGGTGCGGTATCTGGCAGCGGGCAGTGAGTTTCAGCCGGGCGAGAATGTGACGTTGCAACTGGGGCGGTCGATCGTGCAGGCGGGCGATCCTCTGACGGTGGATGTGGTGTTGCGCCATGCCCCGCCGCCGGGTTTTGATCCGACGGTGACACTGACCGCACCGGACGGGCAGATGCAGGACGTGACGCCGACGCTTCGCCCCGGCGCTCGCAACCGTTACCGGGCGACGGTGCATCCCGATGCGGTGGGCGTCTGGCGTGCTTCGCTTGAAGCGGCTGAGTTGCAGCCGACGCAGCAGGAACGGCCGTTCAGTGTTTATCAGCTTGATCTCGAACGGTTGCGTAGCGAGGCTCGGCCGCAGGTTCTGCGGGATCTTTCCGAGCGGACGGGTGGGCTGTTTTTCGATGCTGCGGAGCCGGTGAATCTGGCCGAGCAATTGGAGCGTCGGCGGACTTCGCAACGGGTGCCCCCGAGTGCGGAATATATCTGGGATAGCGGGCTGATCCTTTTGCTCCTGGTGCTATGGTTGGGCCTAGAATGGGTCGGTCGGCGGCGGCTGGGTTGGTTGTAGGGGACGTTGGATTTTTATGGCTGCAACGCTCGAAAGTCTGCTTCATCGTGTTCAACGGCTGCAGCGCCGCGATGCGATGCTGCGCGCCGCAGCGGTAGGCGCGGCCTCGCTCGGCTCGGCGGTGCTGCTGGCGGTGCTGATTGATGCGACGTTCGCGCTGCCGTTGATCGGGCTGGTGCTGGTGAACGTGCTGTTGATCGGCGTGCTGGTCGTCGGCATCGCATTGTTGGCCCGGGCATGGCGCGCGACGCAGTACGAGCCCCGCCGTCTCGCCCGGCTGCTGGAACGGCGACTGAATATCGAAGACAGCCGCTTCATCAACGCCGTCGATTTCGATGCCCAGCAGACGAACCTGGAGGGAAGCGCGGCGGACGTGAGCGCTGAGCTTCGACGCCTTGCGGTGAAGCATGGCGAATCGGCAGCGGACACCGTGGCGGCAGGGACGACGGTTGACGCCACACCGACGAAGCGGGCGCTGACCGTGCTGATGGGCGTGATGGTGGTGTTGCTAATGGTGGGCGTGATCGCACCCCGGCTGTACACGATGGGCCTGCCGCGGCTGCTGAACCCGGCTGGCGATCATCCGCCGTTCACGCTGTTGAACTTTGACATTGCCACCAGCCCTGACCCGCTGCACCACGGTTACGACGCGGTCATTGAAGCGAACATCACGGGGCCGACGCAGCCGACACGGGCAGCGGTGCACTTTCTGCCGCAGTCGAAGGGCGCCTCGGCGGAGCGCGTGGCGATGCTCCGCGCGGGCGATGGCCGTTTCACGTTACCGCTTGAAGCGGCCACGCAGTCACGGCGGTTTTACATCGAAACCGCCGACGGTCGCAGCGGCGTGCACGACCTGCATGTGCTGCCCACGCCGACGTTCAAAGCGGTCACCGTTGATTATGCGTACCCGGATTACACGGGGTGGCCGGCCGCGTCGCGATCGCTCAGTGAGCAGGGCATTCGGGCGGTGAGGGGAACGGAGATCAAACTGACAGTGCGGTCGAATTTGCCGCTGGATCACGGGCGCTGGAAGGTGGACGACGGCGAGGCTTTGAAGCTTGCGCCGGATGCGGACGATCCGACGGTGGCGCGTGGTTCGTTCACGCTCAGCCGTAGCGGGTCGTTCGAGCTTTCGCTTATCGCAGCCGACGGTCACGAGAGTTTGCAGACGCTGAGCGGGCCGGTGGAGGCTGTGGCGGATGATGAGCCGTTCGTGCAGATCATCGACCCGGACCTTCGGCTGATTGCCCCGCCGGGCTGGTCGGTGCCGATCCGCGCTTTGGCCACGGACGACGTGGGCATCAGCCGTATGGTGCTGCATCAATCGCTGAATCGTGGGGAGGCGCAGGAGACGCCGCTGGCGGTGGATCGGCGTCGCAACGGGCAAGCGGCGGAGGGTTCGCAGACCATCTCGCTGGCGAGCATGGAGGCCGAGGCGGGCGACACGCTGCGGGGTTTTGTCACCGCGTACGACGCCCAGCCGGACCGGCCGAATGCTGCGGATTCGGAGACGTTCACCATCCGCATCGTGACAGACGAAGAGTACCGCGAGCTGGCGCGCCAGCAGTACCGGGCGGAGCAGATCGCAGCCGAGATTCAGCAGCTTCGCGATCAGCAGGAGGCTTTGACCGAACAGCGCGACGCGTTGGTCGAGGAGCTTGAACAACTTCAGGAACGTCTTGGCGACGACGGTGCGACCGATGCCGAGCGCGAAGAGATGGCGGCGCTGCAGCAGCAGATTGAAGCTTACGCCGACCGGCTGGATGAGCTGGCTGACGCGATGCGCGAGCGGGCGGAGCAGTACGATCTATACACCTTCGAAGCCCCCTACCGCGAGATGCTCGAGCAGATGGCTGAGCAGATGGAAGCCGAGGCCGCAGCCGCCCGCGAAGCTTCGGGCTCGCTGGGCGAGGGTTCACCCGAAGCCGTCGACGCGGCCATCGCTGCCTTGCGCGATCAGCAGGAGCAGGCGGGGCAACGGCAGGAACAGCTTGAACGCACGGAGCGTCAGCTTCGCCAGCTCGCAGCGGCTCAGCGTCTTCAAGCAGCTGTGCAACAGATCGTCGCCATCACCGAACAGCAGCGCGACCTCAGCGATCGGCTCAGCCCCTACGCAGAGACCGGGCAGTTGGAAGCTGACGAGCTGAGCCGGGCGGCTGGCCTCGGCAACGAACAGCACACGCTGCGCGAGGAGCTCGGCCGGGTGCTTGAGGATCTTGAAGCCGCCGCTGCGGACGCGGAGCCGTTGCTGCCGACGATGGCGAATTCGGGCACCGCCATCGCCGACCAAATCCGCGAGCTTCAGGTGGAACAGGATCAGCAGGCGGCCGGGCGTTTTGCCCTTGAAGGCGCGGGCAACTGGGCATCGACCCACGCCGACGCTGCGGCGACGAACCTGGAATCCCTGCTCTCGCAATGTGAAGCGATGGGCAGCGGCGAAAGCCTTGGCGAGATCGACAACCCGCTCAGCCTCAGTGAATCGCAGATGGCCCAGTGCATGAGCGAGATGGCCTCGGCGAACCAGGCGCCCGGCCAAGGGCAGAGCGCCGGTTCGGGGCAGGGCACAGCGGGGTCGGGCGGCACGGCTGCGGGTGGTGAGGGGCAGGTCGGGCCGGGCTCGCAGTTGGATGGTTTCACCGCTGCTTCGCCGAATCCGAACGCCGGTGCGTCAGCCGCGGCCAGCCCCTTCGACGGTGAGGCCGACGGCTTCGGCACAGCCGGGCAGGGCTCAGGTCGCGCTGAAGATCGCCCCGGATCCGCAGAGACGATCAACATTGCCGACCCTGACCGCCGCCGATCGGCGCCGCCCCATGCTGCAGGCGTACCGCTACAATTCCGTGACATGACCCAGCAATACTTCCGCCGTCTCGCTGACGACAGCCGATGAGGAGCCACGCCATGACCATCACCCGCCGCCCCCTCGCCATCACGCTTATGCTCGCCCTGACGTTGCCGATGTTCTTTGCTGTGAGTGGTCAGTCGGCTGAGCCGGACGAGCCGGGCGTCGTCCGCGTGGCGAACCTGATCTATGCGCGGAACAAGAGTTCGCAATGTTTCGCCGACCACTTCCTGGCCGACGTGGAAGCGGAGACGCATGTGACGACGGCGCGCAGTTTCGACGCGGTGCACCTGGAAAGCGAGGAGCTTTACGATTTTCCCTTCGCCATCATGACCGGCGAGGGGGCCTTCACCCTCACGCCCGATCAGCGTGAGAACCTGCGCAGTTATCTCACCAACGGCGGGTTCCTCGTGGCCAGCGCCGGTTGCAGTTCGCAGCCGTGGAAATCCAGCTTCCGCCGTGAGATTGCACGCGTGTTCTCCGACGTGGCGCTCGAGCCGATCCCCAGCGACCATGCCGTTTTTTCGACGGTCTACGAGATCGACGAACTCAAGACCAAGCGGACGAACGTGACCGGGGAACTTGAAGGGCTGATCGTCGACGGTCGCATCGTTGCGATCTTTTCGGAGCAGGGCCTGAACGATACCGCGAATGCCGGTTCCAACTGCTGCTGCTGCGGCGGCAACGAGATCACCAACGCACGTCAGATGAACGTGAACCTGCTGACCTACGCCCTCACGCACTGAGGCGCATCGGCGGCCGGCGCAGGGTGTGCTATCATCCCGGCCATGACTTCCCAAAGCACGCTTAACGTTCTGCCGTTCACGCTTGGCGACTGGCAGACCAACTGCTACCTCACCTATGTCGAAGGTTCGCGGAACTGCTGGCTGATCGATGCGGGCTTCGGGCCGCAGCCGATGATCGACGCGGTGCGCGAGCGCGGGCTGGAACCTTCGATGCTGATTCTGACGCACGCGCACCTCGACCACATCGCAGGCGTTCATGAAGTTCGCCAGGCCTTTCCGGACCTGCCGATCGCGATCCATAGTGCGGAGCAGGCGTTCCTGACGGACCCGAAGCTGAACCTGTCCGCTGCGATCGGTATGGATCTCACCGCCCCGCCCGCCGATCGGCTTCTTGAGCATGGCGAGACGCTGATGCTCGACGGCCTGAGTTTTGAGATCCGTCATACGCCTGGCCACAGCCCCGGGGGCATCAGTCTGTATCAGCCGGACAGCCGCGTCGCGTTCGTCGGTGATGCGCTGTTCGCAGGCTCCATCGGCCGAACGGATTTCCCGACGTCGGACCATGACACGCTGATCAGCGCCATCCGCGAGCAGCTTCTCTCGCTCCCCGACGACGTCCAGATTTTCCCCGGCCACATGGGCCCGAGCACCATCGGGCACGAACGGCAAGCCAATCCGTTCCTCCAATGACGCAGCCGCCGTCTGAACCGGTAGAATGCGGGGCCTGAGTTTCACCCCAACGCCTTTCTGACGGGACCGACGGATGGCCCGGTTACGCATCAGCCTCGCCAACAAGTGCCAGCTTCTCTTCGGCCTCGCCGTGCTGTTGATTCTCACAGCGGCGCTGACCATGCCGTGGTTCCGCATGCAGAAGCTGGTCGATGAGGGCCAGCGCGAAATCGCCCGCAAACTCGCCGATGCCTGGCTTGAAGATCTCATCCAGCTCGGCGGCACGTTCTCGCCCACACGCCCGCTCCCCCCACCGCTCTCCGAAGACGACAGCCTGCCCCTCCGCATGCGGCTGTACGATCAGCTCGAACTCGACAGCGTGAGCGATCCGTTCGTCGGCGAAGGCATGAACCACTTCGAAACCTATCCCGGCGCTCGCGACGTGTTCAAAGCGGTGCGCGATCAGGAGGGGCAGTGGGTTTACCGGTACCTGCGAGCGGTGCGGCAAAGCGACCTGGATCGCACGCGCGGCGGCTTCGGGCCCACGCTCACCACCACGCAGATCGCCGACCCGGTGCGGGCGCTGCTGCTGATCGAGATGCGCGCCGAATGGGCCCAGACGCAGCTTCGGCTGAACGCTGTCTACCTCGCCACGGCGGGGCTGCTGGCCGGCCTGCTCGCCATTGCCGTGTTCTGGCTGATCACCACCCGGCTGATCCTCTCGCCCGTCCGCGTGCTGCGGGATACTGCCGAAAAGGTGGCGGAGGGGGACCTGAACATCCGGTCGGACATCAACACCGGCGACGAGTTCGAACAGCTTTCCGAGACGTTCAACACGATGCTTGCGAACCTGAAAAGGTCGCAGGACAAGCTTCGCGATCTGAACAAACAGCTGGACCTGAAGCTGGGTGAGCTGGCCCGTTCGAACCTGTCGCTGTACGAAGCGAACCGGGTGAAGGGCGACTTCCTGGCGAACGTTTCGCATGAGCTTCGCACGCCTTTGAACTCGATCATCGGGTTTGCGGAGGTGATGGCCGAGTCGCTGGAGAGCGACCCCGCCACGCCCGCATCGGAGAAGCGCCGTCGGTACGTCGATCACATTCTCACCTCAAGCCGTTCGCTGCTGGCGATGATCTCGGACCTTCTGGACCTGGCGAAGATCGAAGCGGGGCGTGTGGATTTGCACATCGAAACGCTGAACGTGTTCGAGACGTGCGACGCGCTGCTGAATCTGATTCGCCCGCAGGCCGACCGCGAGGGGATCACGCTTCGGCTTTCCGTGCCGCGTGGCCTGCCCGCCATTCAGACCGATCCGGGCAAGTTTCAGCAGATTATCTTCAATTTCCTGGCCAATGCGGTGAAGTTCACACCGCGTGGCGGGCGGGTCGAGCTTGGCGCGATGGCCGACGACGGGGACGGTCTAACCGGGTCGGTCGCCGTGTGGGTACGCGACACGGGGCCGGGCATTCCGGTGGAGATGCATGAAGCGGTGTTTGAGAAGTTTCGGCAGTTGGAATCGTCCCACACCAAGCAGCACGGCGGGACGGGGCTGGGCCTCGCGATCAGCCGGGAGCTGGCGCGGATGCTTGAGGGGCGGATCGAACTGGAAAGCGATCAGGGCCGCGGGGCGACGTTCACACTGACGATCCCGATGACACTGCAGGATGACGGCGAAGCGCTGGCGTCGCATCAGGCGGACAAGTGATCGTGATGTTTCGCATGTTGGGGGATAGCTCAGAGCATGCCGGGAAGGGTCTTGTCGACCTCGGGGAAGTACCGGCGAATGATGGCGCAGTCGAAGCGTGGCAGGATGGCGGTGGCCGGCTCGCGTTCGAGCAGGAAGTTCATGGCTGCCTGGACGACGCGTTCGGGGGCGACCTGGCCTCGGCTCCAGAGATCGTAATCGGACCAGCTGAGCGTGACGTCGTAGGCGTGGGTTCGGCCGTCGTCGTCGATCTCAACGTGGAACGTCCAGCCGCGGCTGCTGTCGGATTCGGTTTTGACGGTAATATCTGCCATAGCGTTTCCCCTGTCGTGCCGACGATCGGCATCGGCCCTACCATATCCGCCGCAACGGCCAATCGCGAACTCTAGACCCACCGACGAGCAAAGATGAGCAAACCGAAAGTTTCCCAGATCAGCCCCGCGCGTCAGGCTGTGATTGATACGCTGACCCGGCAGGTTCGCCACGAGGACGAGATGCCGGTGCTGACGCTGGACGTTAAGAAGCTGACGCCGCGTGATGCGGGCCTTGCCGTGGCGATCCATCGCACTTGCCTGCAGCGGTGGTTGACGCTGCGGTATCTGCTCAAGCAGTGTGCGCATCGGTGGCCCCGCGCGATGCAGCCGGCTCTGGAAGCGGCGATGATCAGCGGCGCGGCGCAGCTGCTTTTTATGGACAAGATGCCGGCTCATGCGGTGGTGCATGACTCGGTCGAGATCGTGAAGCGGCGAGTGCGACGGCAGACGGCGGCGTACGCGAATGCGGTGCTTCGCCGGATCGCCGACCTCGCTGCGGAGCGTCATGAGCATGTGGGGTATCAGCCGTCGGTGACGACCCTGCCTTGGCGCGACGGCTATCTGAAGATCAGTCGCCCGCTGCTGCCGCCTTTGAAGGAGTTGGATCGGCATCGGATGGTGGCGACGAGTCATCCGTTGATGCTGACCAAGCGTTGGCGTGAGCAGTTCGGGACAGAGGTTTCGCTTGAGCTGTTGCTGCACAGCCTGGTGAATGCGCCGACCATTGTGCGTGATGCGCCGGACGCCCCGCCGCCACCGGCCGAACTCGCCAAGCCGCACGAACAAGCGGGGTTTTACGTGTGGCAGGGCGATCATGATCAACTGCGAAGTTACCTGGAAGCCTCGCCGACGCGGTGGGTGCAGGACCCTGCTTCGGCGGCACCGGTGGGTTCGACCGCTTCGCTCGAGCCGGGCATCATCGTGGATTACTGTGCGGGGATGGGGACGAAGACGCGCCAGTTGGCGCTGGAGCATCCGAAGGCGACGATTTACGCGTCGGATCCCGATCCGCATCGGCTGGCGGAACTGGAGCGCAGCTTTGCGGGGCATCCGCAGGTGCAGGTGATGGAGCATGGGCAGCTGCGTGGCCGCGTGGGTGAGGCTGATCTGCTGGTGCTGGATGTGCCCTGCTCGAATACAGCGGTGCTGGCCAGACGACTTGAAGCGCGATATCGGTTCAATGCGGAGACGCTTGAGTCGGTGACCGAGCTTCAGCGAGAGATTATCTGCGAATCGGCAGCCACGCTTCGGCCGGGCGGGCATCTGCTCTATAGCACCTGCAGTTTGGAACCGGAAGAGAATCAGCAGCAGGCGCAGTTTGCTGCCGAACACCTCGATGCCACAGTGCAGCATGAACAGCAACTGCTGCCCAGCGGCACGGGCACGGCCTATCACGACGGCTCATACCATGCGCTGCTGACGCGGCGGGGTTGAACGCGTCAAAAGAAAAAGCCCCTGGCGAGGGATGCCAGGGGCTTTGCTGGTTTTTAGTTGCGTCACCGATTCAGCGGGTGATGCTGTCGATGACGTTCGAGGTCGGCAGGTTCAAAGCGCCGTGGGCCTCGGCGGCCGCATCGGCCAAGTTGCCGGGCGAGGCTTCGTTCACCATCGCGACCAGTTCACGCAGCTGTACAGGGCTGAGGTGGTTGCCATGCATGCGGGCACTGGTGGCGAGGGCGTTGAGGAATCGGACCTGCATGTCCTCGCCACGCTCGTCGGAAATCGCACGGGTCGCGATGGCCTGCTGAATCCGCTCACCGTCGAAACGGGCGAGCGAGTCGGCTGCGGTGAGGGCGATGATCTCACGACTGTCATCGAGGGCGGCGAGCAGTGCGGCGCGAGCGTCGTCAGCATCGAACGCGGGGTTCGAGCCGATCTTCACTTCGTGCAGCAGTGCGAGAGCGTGAGAGGCGTAAGCTTCCGCTTCGTCGGCGGACAGCGTGGAGCCGATGATCGACCCGACGGCCTCTCGAATGGCCGAAGCCAGTTCCTCGGGCTCCGACTCGCCATCAACGACGATCACATGATCCTCATCCTCGAATGAACGGCGGAGGCTGACGTCTTCGCCGGCATGGGCGAGGACGACGATGGGAGCACCCATCATCTTGTAGTTGTGACGCACGTTGGCGACGGCGGACTCGGCCTGCGCGAACGGGCTGTTGATGACGACGAGATCGACGCCGGGTGCCTCGGAAACCTGGGCGGCGACGACGTCAACCGAGTCAGCGCGAAGCGTGCGGAACTCACCGGCGTCGGCGAGGACCTGCGAAGCGTTGTTGATGGCCTCGTTGTCGGGGCCGAGCACGACGGCGTAAAGCTCACCAGCCTCACGAACGGCTTCGGCGAGCACCGGAATCACACGCTGGCCGCCCTCGAAGGATTCGGAGGGGCGGGCGGTGGCGATGGCGATGGCTGCGTCGAAACGCACACGGCGGTCGGGGTAGTTCAGGGCGGCGAGCAGGGGCTGAATCCGACCGTCGAGGTTCAACAGCGAATCGGCGGTGGCGGTCGAGTCGAGTGCTGCGATGGCGTCGAGCGCCAGCTGAGCGTCGCGATCACGCAGGGCCCGCTGAAGGACCGGCTGAAGGTGCCGAGGCCCGGCGAGGGTGGCGTAGTAGTGCGGGCTACGCATTTCGTTGCCGTAGCTGGGGTCGTCCTCGCCGTCGGGGAGGTTGTTCTCACGCCGGAAGTTGGCGGAAACCCAAAGGCTGAGGGCTGCGGAGATGTTGGGGTTGAGCTGCAGGGCCCGACGGGCGGTCCGCATCGCCATGGCGTCGTGGAACACGGGCGTGGGAATCTGCTTGAAGACCAGCCCGGTGTCGGGGGCATAAACCCACATGAGGTTGTAGGACTCGTTGGGCTGCAGGATCAGGCTGCCGCGCTGGGCGTAAAAATCCTCAGCGAGCCTGAGGAACAGGTCGGCTGCGGTGGCGCGACGGGGCGTGCTGGTCTCTTCGACGATGCTGTCGAACGCCCGCTGCATGACACGGCGGGTATCGGCGTCGGCATCTTCGCGGTCGATCTCGGCCTTGAGGTAAGGCAGCGCCATCGGGTAGCCGATGCGGCCGAGCACTTCGGCGACGGACCGACGGGGCGCGGGGGCGAGAGCGGGGAGTGCTTCGGCGAGGGGGGCGACGATCGGGCGGCCGACCTCCACCATCGCATCGATCACGTAAGGCGCAAGCTCGCGGTCGCGGCTACCGTCGCCGGTGATGATCTCCAGAAGCTGCGGCGCGCTGTACTCGCCGGCCCGGCGGAGCTGCTGCTGAGCCGAGAGACGATGACGCAGACCGCGGTCGAGCCGATCAATGGCCCCACGGATGCGGTCGCCCTGACGAGCGAGGCCAAGCCTGGCGCCGCCGACGAGCTCGAGCATCTGCGCGGCGACCTGTCCGGGCTCACCCGCGAGTTCGGTCGCCTGCCTGAGCGTGCGATCGTAATCTTCGTAGGGGGAAAGCTCTTCGACAACGCGCAGCAGATCGCTGTGGTTGAGGTCGAGGGCCATGAGGGCGTTGCCGGCCCCGACGGCGAGGTCGTGCTGGGCGACGCGGTAATAATGGATGAGATCTTCCCAGAGCGCGAGTGCTTCTTCGAGCTCCGAGTCCGAGCGTGCGGCCTCGGGGGGATCCGGCAAGGGCTGCTGAGCACGACCCGGAGGCGATGCTGCATCCCGCGGCTGTGCCCAGGCGGCTGCCGGAGCTAGGGTTATGAGGCTGACAATCGCCAGAGCGGCGCCGATGAACATGGAACGCGACATAGATTCCTCCGCTGGGAGGCTGAGATGAAATCCAGGCGAACTTGCCTCGGCGACGGCGCAGGCCTCGGTACCAAAGACACAGAGGCGATGAAGCCGACCGCTCGCCCAACAAACCCAATCGCAAACAAGCTAACTGCGTTGGGCCGGGGTGTCAACGGATGTTGCGCCGACAGACGAAGATTTGTTCATCGCCAGGGGTCGGGAGGTGCGGCGATTGTTGGGCGCTGCGCTACTTTTGGGGCTTATTTGACGTGCATCGGATGCCGCGGCCGGGGACCGCGAGCGTGATGGTTGTGCCCTGATTCGGTGCGGATTGGACCGTCATTTTGCCGCCGAGATAGCGCAGGCGTTGGCGAATGGCCCGCAGCCCGGTGCCTGATTCGGGATGCTCGCTGAGCAGGCGTTGTGGATCGGTGCCGGTGCCGTTGTCTGCGACGGTGAGGGTGATGCGTGAGGATTCGCAGGTGACGTTGACGGTGTGCCTTGTGGGGCTGGCGTGTTTGACGGCATTCAACAGCAGTTCGCGGACGACGTGATAGAGGAACACGCCGTGCGTCTCGGGCAGGTCAAATTCCGGCGGATTGAGCGTGAGATCGACCGGTATCTTGTAGAGCTGCGTGTGCTGAGCGGCGAGCTGTCTGAGGGCCTGGGCGAGGCCGGTTTCCTCGAGCGCGAGCGGGCGGATCTGCGAACTGAGTGAGCGGGTGGCCGTGACTGCTTCGTCGAGATACTTACGGGCATTGTTGATCTGATGCACGATTCCCGGGTCAAGGTTCTGCAGCGTGCCTGAAGACAATGCCATGCGTGCGGCGACGAGCAGTTGCTGAAGATGGTCGTGAAGTTGGCTGGCGAGTCGGCGTCGTTCGTCTTGCTCGATTTTGGTCATCTGTTCGACGAGCCGTTCGAGCCGCTTCAGCAGGCGACGCTCGACGAGCTTGCGGCGGGTGAGATCGATGTGGGCGATGGCAAGAAGCGGAGGATCGGACTGGATCGACGTGACCTGCATGGTGTACCAGCGGTGACGGGACGGGCTGTGGCAGGGATAGTCCAGTTCGAAGCGGTTGAGTTCGCCGGTTAAGACCGAGCGGATACCTCGGAGTGCGCGCTTGGCTGAGCGGTGTTCGGTATCGGCTTCGCAAACTTTGAAATAGTTGGCGCCGACACCGACGCGTGCCATGTCGACGGGGCCGTTTTCTTCGGCGAATCGCATCCAGGCGCGGTTCACCGCCATGATCAGCCCAGTTGCGTCCACCACGGCGACATGCGGCCCCAGCGCGTCGACAACTTTGCCGAAGAGGCTATCAGGCACGACATGCTCGCCGGCAATGTGCATAAGGGATCGTAGCCCTCTTCTGAAGGCTTGCCCTGTGGGGTAGCACACGACGCCCACGTGAGTCCGCTGTCTCCCCACATGAGCGAAAGCGGCCCCGATCCGGGCGTGAGGACCTTCTGAGACGGCGACCTCTTGCGACGCGTTCGAGCGTCAGGGCGACACGTCGGCGGCGAGGAGCGGGCCGGTCAGGCCTGTCGGCATGCCCAGTGGCTGGGCGGTTGTTGCGATGAGGCGGGTGCGCTGCCGCTGCTCGGTCCGCTCTGGGTGGACCACAAAGACCATGAAGCCCAGTGCATCGGCGGCGCCAAACCTCGGGGTGTCATAGATGACCACCTCGCGTCGGTGGGTGTTTTCCGGGCTGCTCTGGCACCCTGCTGTCGCTGCGAATGCGGCGGCCGATGCGAGAACGATCGCGCCGGCGCGTACGCCTATCCGTTTAAACATGGTTTCTCCCCCCGTTGTTGAGCGGCCTGAGCCGCCGGTTTTCTCCTGTCCGCAGCGTAGTTTGATGGCCGAGCAGCGTGCACCGGTTTAATGCCGTGCGTGGGGACCATGGCGATGACCCGACGCGGATGCGGCAATTTACCGGGTCAACTGACCGGGAAAAGACGGCGACGATGCGGGAGGCCTGGCGCGGTCAGGTCGGGCGTGCCTGCTGCGCATCTTTTGCATCGCCGGAAGTGGAGGCGGAGGCAGGCGCGGGGGCAGCGGCGGAGACTTTATCGCTTTCGCCATCGCACTCGGGGAGAGGCTTCGCTGTGGGACGGTTGCTAAAAATTTGGGCAGGTCCCAGCAGCACGAATCTGCTGCCGCCGGCTTTGCCCGGTGCGATCTGCATGCAGCCGCCGATGGCGTGCAGGCGTTCTTCGATACTGAGCAGCCCAAGGCCCGGCTTGTAGTTGGGCTTGATGCCGACGCCACCATCTTCCACGACGATGGAGATCATCCCGTTCTCCCGCCACAGCCGCACGTTGGCGCGGTCGGTCTTCGCGTGCTTGGCGACATTGAACAGCAGTTCACGAACGGCCTGGTAGAGCACAACGCGTGTGGCTTCGTCTGCGTCGTCCGCCTCGGAATCGGCGTCGACCTTCACGTTCAGATTGTAGCGCTGAAGCACCTGCGGCACGAGCGCATGCAACGCGGCGACGAGCCCATCGCTGTAAAGAACGCTGGGGCTGAGTTCCACCGTCAGCGTGCGGGTGTAGGTGATGGCTTCGTTGAGAAGTGCGTCGACATCAGCCGCAGCGGCGCGTGCCGGCTCAGGCTGACCGTCTCGCTTGAGGCGACCGATTTTCAAACGTGCGGCGACCAGCAACTGCTGAAGATGATCGTGCAGCGCCCGGGCGATGGCGCGGCGCTGACGATCCTCAGCGAAAGTCAACTCGCTGCCCATCCAGCGGAGCCGTCTTACCGTCGCCTCCAGTTCGCGCATCGCCTTCAGACGGGCCGCGCTCAAGGCGCTGATCAGAACGCCGGTGACGAGAAAGATCAGCAGTTTCACCAGGAAGAACGCCTGATTGCCGTAGCCGAACGACCACCGCGGCGAGAGGAAGAAGTACGTTCCCAGCACGACGCCAGCTGCGGTCGCCACCATCCCGGGAAGAAATCCGCCGTACCACGCACCGGCCGCCACCGCGATGAGATAGAGGGTGAAAGGGGAAGCGTCGTCCAGGTACGGATCCAGCAGCAGGCGAAGAAAACTGGCGATAAGCAATCCAACCAGAACAACGATAAAGCTGACAATGCGATGCTTGTTTGGCGGGGTCATGGGTCGTCCGTGCAATCGGGGCGATCGATGTTGTCCAGGTGGGGCCGGAGGGCCCGCGTCTTAAGCTGATATTAGGCCCCGTCCCGATAGCAGGATGCTCCAAACACACCGCCGACGGGCGCGGCATCCCGTGCCCAGCAGCGACAAAAACGGACCCTCGCCGCGCGGAAGTGAACAATCGTTTAGAAGCTGATGCTGGACCGCCCTTAAACGGTTGGCCTTCGAAGGCAGTGCCGCGCACCGCGGGGTAGAATGTCAAAGATGGCGGCAAAAAAAATTTTTCAGTCTTTCCCGGCCGCCGCGACATCGGTGGGCATCGTGCCGTTGGACGCTGCAGTGGCGACACTTGAACGGGCGCAGCAACTGGCGGCACAGCTACAACTGCCGCTGGTGAAGGACGCCGGCGAAGTCGACGTGGTGCTGGCGGTGCGGGAGGACCGCCTTGAACTGCAAGCAGGCGGGGAGACGGCAAGCTCCAACAGCCCCGGGGCGGTCTACTGCGACTTCGTGACGGGCGCATTCGGCCACCGGATGCGAAGCGGGCAGGTCGGCGGCGAAATGCTGATCAAGGCGGTGCGCGGCCGCAAGGCGGGACGTGGAGCATCCGGTGCGCTGCGGGTGGTCGATGCCACGGCCGGGCTGGGCCGCGATGCGATGCTGCTGGGCCTGGCGGGATTCGAGGTCACCGCCTTGGAGCGATCCCCAATCATCGCGGCGGTGCTGAGCGACGGGCTGCAACGGGCGCGCGAAGCCGGGGGCCGAGCCGCGGAAGCGGCGGAGCGTGTTGAGTTGATCAACGCCGACGCTGCGGCATGGCTCGCCGCGTTGCCCGAGGTCGATCGCCCTGACGTGATCACGCTGGACCCGATGTTCCCCGAGCGGTCCAAAAGCGCGCTGGTGAAGAAGGAGATGCGACTTTGCCGAATGGTCAGCGGCGGCGACGCCGACGCAGCGGCTCTGCTTGATGTGGCCCGGCAGGTCGCGCGTGGACGGGTCGTGGTGAAACGTCCCGCCCACGCCGAGCCACTGGGCCATCAGTCGCCCACCGTCAGCCAGAAGGGCCGAAGCGTGCGGTACGACATCTACGCAAAAAGCTGAGCGTGCGTCTGCACGCCCCTTCAATCGAGAGGGCGAATCTTGATGTTGCGGAACTGAAGGCGCTGGCCGTAGTTTTGAAGCCCGACGTGTCCGATGCGGCGGGTGATGCCCTTGGATTCGTCAGCCTTGTCCAGATGATCATCCAGATTGACATCGACGACCAGCTCGCCGTTGAGCGTGATGCGGGTGTGACCGTTGTTGAGATAGATGTTGATCGTCTGCCATTGGCCGGGCTGCTTGGTCACGCGTTCGGCGGGACCGGCAATGCCGTAGACCGCGCCGGTGTACTGCTAGTCCTCAAGCTCGGCGTGCTTCTCGGCGTAGTCATCAAGCAGTTGAATCTCCATGCCCTCGTAGGCAGGATTGCTGGTGATCGGTGCCCGAAGGAAGATGCCGCTGTTGCCGCCTTCGTAGATCTTGAAATCGACGCTCAGCTCATAGTTGCTGTACTGCTTTTCGGTGGCGATCCATGTCGCAGCGCCGTCACCGCGATCGGTGATATGAATCTCGCCGTCAACAACCTTCCAGTCCTCCATATGCCCCCCGACGGGTTGCCAACCGGTTAGGTCTTCACCGTTGAAAAGCGTTTGCCATTCGCCGGCGTGATTGTCAGCAAGCGAACGCGTGCCGGCGAAAACGGTGAGGGTGAACGTAAGCCCGAGGACGGCAAGCAGCAGCGTGCGTTTTTTCATGAGCAGGATCCTGAGTTCAAGGGATGTCGACGATCGTCACGATCTTAATATCAGCGTCTCCGATGCCGCAAGACATGCGCGGCAGGCACATCCTGGCGTGCAAGCCACCATGTCACCTAGCCCCGGCCGTCGACGTCTATCGGCGGTTCGGCTAAACTGGCCCGCCTTACGCCGATCGCATTCACGATGTATTCAGGAAGAGACGCACGCCATGGATCTGCCCCAGATGAATCGCCACAGTCGCACGACCACCGCCGGCCCCGGCCGCGCCCCCAACCGCGCGATGCTCCGCGCCGTCGGCTTCGGTGATGAAGACTTTGAAAAGCCGATGATCGGCGTGGCGAACCTGCAGTCGGATATCACCCCTTGCAACGTCCATCTCGATCGCCTCGTGCAGCGCAGCGTCGAAGGCATCTTCGCAGGCGGCGGCATCCCCCAACGCTTCGGGGCCCCCACCGCCACCGACGGCATCATGATGGGCCATCAGGGGATGCGGTATTCGCTGGTCAGCCGCGAAGTCATCGCCGATTCCATCGAGTGCGTCTCCGGCGGTATGAATCACGACGGCGTGCTGACCATCGGCGGGTGCGACAAGAACATGCCCGGCTGCGTGATGGGCATGGCCAGGCTGAACGTGCCGGGCATCTTCGTTTACGGCGGCTCGATCATGCCGGGCATCGGACCCGACGGCAAAGATGTTGACATCGTTTCCATCTTCGAAGCGGTGGGCCAGTATCAAGCCGGCACGCTGGATGAAAAGGGCGTGCATGCGGTGGAGTGTTCCTCCTGCCCGGGTGCCGGTTCGTGCGGCGGCATGTACACCGCCAACACGATGAGCAGCGCGATCGAAGCGATGGGCCTGAGCCTTCCCTACTCCGCCAGCTATCCCGCCGTCACTGCTGCGAAAGAAGCCGAGGCGTTCCTCGCCGGCAAGGCGCTGGTCAAGCTCATCGAAAAGAACATCACCGTCGGCGACCTGATCACACGTGAATCGCTGGAAAATGCGGTGACCGTGGTCATCGCGCTCGGCGGCTCGACCAATGCGGTGCTTCACCTGATGGCGATCGCCAACGAAGCGGGCGTGCCTTGGACGCTGGAAGATTTCGATCGGCTTGGTGAGAAAGTTCCGCACATCGCCGACCTCAAGCCCGGCGGCCGGTTCGTGATGTACGACCTCCACCGCGTGGGCGGCACCCCGGCCGTCATGCGGGCCCTGCTGGATAAGGGCATGCTGCACGGCGACTGCATGACCGTGACCGGCCGTACGCTTGCCGAAAATCTGGAGACCATCCCCAGCGTCTTCGCCAAGGAGCAGGTCGTCGTCAAACCCTTCGAGAACCCGATGAGCAAGAAGGGCCACCTGGCGATCCTGCACGGCAACCTTGCTCCCGAAGGTGCCGTGGCCAAGCTGGCCGGTCTGAAGACGCACAAAATCACGGGCCCCGCGAAGGTCTTCGACTGCGAGGAAGATTGCTTCGAAGCGATCCAGAACCGCAAGATCGAAGAAGGCGACGTGGTCGTCATCCGTGGCGAAGGCCCCGTTGGCGGGCCGGGCATGCGCGAGATGCTGGCCGTCACCGCGGCCCTCGTGGGGCAGGGGCTCGGCGACAAGATCGGGCTCATCACCGACGGTCGATTCTCCGGCGGCACACACGGCCTGGTCGTCGGCCATGTCTCGCCCGAAGCGTGGGTCGGCGGCAACATCGCCCTCATTCAGAGCGGCGACGAAGTCACCATCGACGGCGACGCGAAGAAGCTGCACGTGAACCTGAGCGATGCTGAACTCGATGCCCGCCGGGCGAAATGGACCAAGCCGGAAATCCGCGTCAAGCGAGGCGTCCTCGCCAAATACGCCCGCACCGTCAGCTCCTCAAGCGACGGTGCCGTCACCAGCTGACCCTCCACCGCTACGCCGATGCGCTCGACAACGAGCCGCGACCGTGAGGGAGCGGTTGTGTCCAAACCACGTGTCAACGCTGGCGGCTGGAACTGTGGGTAGTATCGAGTGCAGGCTTGTCCGCACCGGTCGCGAGCTTCGGATGCGTCGTCACGATTCCGCGTGCTCTCACACAACCGCTTACTCACGTGCGCGGCTCGTTGTCAGCGACTCTCGCGGGTTCTGATCACGGTTCGTAGATCGAAAGCGATCCGTCTGATGCGGCGAGGTTACCGGCGGCTGCGCCGCCAACTTCACGGTAGGTCGGACCGTCGAGCGACTGCGAACTGACGCTGCCGTCGGCCATGAGCATCTGCGCCGACCCGCTGTGGCGAAAGTGTGCGTAGCCCGAGGCCTGGCTGGCGTTCGGACTGGGATAGATGTAGTGCCCTTCGTTGAAGCCGCTGCCGAAATCGAAGTGAATCGCATCGGCGAAGACAACGACCTGCCCCGCCCGGCCCGCCATCTGATGCAGACGCGCGGGCTTCGCATTGGGCGGACCGAGATTGAGGTTGTAGCCGTAGCTGGCGGCCCGTTCGGTGAACTTTGCGAAGAAGTCCGCATCGTCGTAAGGGAAATCGGGACATTGCAGGGCGTCGTCGGTTGACTGCAGGTACGGCGTGAGGATGCCGCGATGCTTATCAAGCGGCCGCCGTTCGCCTGTGCCGGCACCGCCAGCTTCGTGACCGAACCACCACTGCCGACCGTGCGCGTCGTCCTGAAAATAAGGCCAGAATGAACCCTGGTGATCCTGCTGATACATGGCGGTGGCCAGCGCGAGTTGCCGAAGATTGCTGGCGCAGACGGCCCGCCGCCCCTGCCCCCGGGCGTACCCGAGGGCAGGGATCACGATCGCGAGCAGCGTGGCCAGGATCGCGGTGACGACGAGCAATTCGATGAGCGTGAAACCGTGGTGACGAGCTCTCATCGGCTCACCCCCCTACCGCGTGGAGCTCCCGGCGACCACGACGACGGCCCAGCAAAACCGTCGCACCGAGGCCCAGCAGAGCAGCTGCGTGCGGTTCGGGGATCATCGTCGACACGGTGAGATCGCTGAAGGTGAGGTCGCCGGTGAAGGTGTCGCCCTCGGCCAGCCAGTTGTCTTTCCACAGCGTCAGGCTGAACGCGTCGACGGCGAACTCGGCGCCGCCCGTCTCGGTTTGGATCGTGGTGCCGGCGGTGGCGTTGAAGGTGATCGGCGAGCCGTCCTGGAAGATTTGAAGTGCCGCGATCTGATTGGCGGCGGTATAGGTGAGTTCCGCCGTCAGCGTGGCGGCCTCGGGAAGCGGGCTGTCCAGCGTGCTAGCGGGGCCCCAGGGGAAGAGGAACGAGGGGTCGCCGCCGTCGTCGGTCGGGATGACCGTGGTGCCGAGGTAGTCGTCGGCGTAATAGTCGACGCTGAGGAGGTCGAAGCTGTCGGTGCCGGGAATGCCGCTGGTGCGGTCGGTGCCGGTGGTGACGCTGTTGAGGAAGCCGAAGGCGAGCTGCCCGAAAGCGTCGGCATTGAGGGCGTCGATGCTGAAAGTGGTGCTGACACCGAACGTATCATCCTGCGTCAGCGTGCGCCCGAGATCCCAGTTGAGCAGTGCGGTCGGCTCGGCACCGTTGTAACCGGCGGTGAGACCGTTGCCGGTGTGGGTGAAGCGGCTGGCTGCGTTGGGATCGTCACCGGTGACATTAGCCCGGCCGGCAGCGACGGGGTCGTCCGAGAAATCCTCATTCACCAGCGTCTGCCAGTTCGCCTGAGCCGGCGAGGTGAGGGCGAGGGTGAAGGCAGCGGCAGCGGCCACGTTAATGATGCGATGCAAGTCCATGCGATAGCGCTCCTGCCCCGTTGCGCGCGGGGCCACGACCATGACAAAAAAATAACCGGCCCTGCGATCAGGAGGCCGGCTACAGTCAAAGGTCGGTCGTGAAGACGCTCTGCTGGCCGGTGTCCGCTTAGATCGCGAGGGACACACGATGGCGTGGCAGGCAGGTCTTCCGGCTCAGGGGGTCCGTTCGATCACCTTCCCACCGCACAAGGCGGCAGTGGCTCTATGATCGAACGCAGCTACGAATCGAAATTCGCAGCACCCTTTACGGCGGCGCGTCCGCGGGGGAGTTGATCGAACCGGATCGGCCCGATCGCACCCCACTTCCCTTTTCACCCGAAGCGACACCTGAGCATCGCTTGCGGGCACCTGTCACACGTGTCGTTTTATCCTGAGTCAGCATCAAGGTCAACTGTTCCGTCACTTCGCACGGCAGTCGGGGCGGTGATGCAGACTAGCGAAACCTTCCCCTCGCGCAGCTCCATGCCGACGACACTGACGACCCGGCCGTCGCCCAGATGCAGCACCATGTCCAGGTCCCGCAGCGTCTTGCGAGCATGATCCACCCGGCGTTGCTGCTCCTCTTCCAGGGGCCCGAACTGGTCGAGCACCTCGTCGATCAGCGAGTCGCCGGGCAACGGCATCAGCCCGGCATAAATGGTGTCCAGCGAAAGCTGAACACGGCCGGCCTCGTTGAGCTCGGGCTTGTAAACCAGTCGCACGACGGGCTCGAACTTGCCCAGCCGAACGACCGTGGCCAGTTCGACCTGACCGGGCTTGACGTTCACCATCGCCCGCTGCGCGTGCTGCACCGCCCGCTCATCGATCCCCTGATTGCGCATCCACTCAGGCAGCCGGGCCGCGAGCCATTCGTTGACCTCTTCCTCGGTCAGCTCGATCTGCCAGCGCTGGTAATCTGAGCGGACAGCGGTGGTCTGTGACGAGAGCTTCTGCTCAAACTGCTGCGCCCGCTGTGCGACGGCGGGGTCGGAGCCGTCGATCGCGGGGCCGCTTCGCCAGTAACTCGGCGCCGCGGTGAAAAGGCCCAGCAGAAGCAGCCCGCCGAGCAGCAGCCCCGCAGCGGTCCCGATGATCGCGCGGCGCAGGCGATGGCTGCGGCGGGGAACTTCCCTGTCCGTAGTGGATGATCGTTTCATAAAGTCAGCCGATTAGACTGAGAACACTAGCCTTCGAACCGGCGGATGACCAGCGTGTCGTTCTGGCCTCCGAAACCGAAGCTGTTGGATAGTGCCACGTCGACGCGGACCTGCCGCGACTTGTTAGGCACGTAATCCAGATCCAGATCCGGGTCCGGCTCGTCAAGATTGATCGTCGGTGGCACCACATGATCGCGTATCGCCAGAGCGCACACGATCATTTCCACCGCACCGGCCGCTGCAATCAGATGGCCCATCATGCTCTTGATGGAGCTGATGGGCACCTGCTTCGCGTGCTCGGCAAAGACCGTCGTGACAGCCTTCGTCTCAATCGAATCGTTCTCCTTGGTGCCCGTTCCGTGCGCGGAGATGTAATGGATATCTGCTGGGGTCAGCTGAGCTTCGTCCAGTGCCCGGCGCATCGAGGCCATTGGGCCCCGCCCCTCTGGATGCATGTCCGTGATTCGGAATGCATCCGCGCTCGAGCCGTATCCAATGATCTCCGCGATGATAGTGGCCCCTCGGGCGCGGGCGTGCTCTAACGTCTCCAGCACGACCATCCCGCTTCCCTCCCCGATTACGAACCCGTCACGCGTCCGGTTGAAAGGCCGGCTTGCCGTGGTGGGTGTGTCGTTGCGATTGCTCAGTGCTGTAAGGCGATTGAACCCGGTGATGCCCAGCGGGTGAATCATGCTGTGCGCGCCGCCGGAAACCATCACGTCGGCGTCGCCGCAGCGGAGGATTTCGGTCGCTTCACCGATCGCCTGTGTCGAAGCAGCACACGCGGTCAGGCAGTTATAACCTGGGCCGCTGACGCCGAGCTCCGTCGCCACGTGCGACAGCGTCATGTTCGATTCCTGCTCGATTTCGCCCCACTTATCGAACCGTTGCTTGGCCGCTTCGACCCACTTGCTGCCGTTGATCTTCTTTTTCTCGGGGTCCCACCCCGCCAGGGCCGCGGCTGCGTAATTCACGAAATCCAGCGTCCCCTCACCCGAGCCGAGGTAGGTGCCGACGCGGTCGCGATCGAGCTCGGCGTAATCATCCAGCCCCGCCATCTCCCACGCCTGCCGGGCGGCACCGAGGGCGAAGCGGGTGTTCATGCCCGCGTTGCGATGGTAGTGGGCGTGCTTGACGTACTTGGTGTAGTCGTAATCCTTCACCTCGGCACAGAAGGAGGTGGGGAAGGTCGTGGCGTCGAAGTGGCTGGTCTGCCCGACGCCGCTTTCGCCAGCCTGGAGCCTGCGCCAGACGGTTTCGATATCGTGCCCGAGGGGGGTAACCCACCCCATGCCCGTAATGACCACGCGTTGCGTCATATGCCTGTCACTTGCTCACATCGACGCTTGAGGCAAAGCCGCTTCCGTCGCGCCGCCACAGCCGTCTGGTTCTGCTCTCTCGAGGGTGTCATGGTACCGCTCCCGCTGAGCGATCACCACCCCCCGTCCCCCCCACCTTGTCCCGACGTGTCATGTCAGCGTCGGCTCGTCATTACAGGGGTGCCCCGGCCAGCGCAGACGGCCGGGCTTCCCAGACGTTTGCAATGTCAGCGACACCTGTCACCAATCCCGCCCGGCCGTCTTCG
>JBBDRF010000019.1:0-51902 GCA_040905565.1 Phycisphaeraceae bacterium
GTGTGGAACCAGACGTAGTGGACGCCGCGTTCGATGAGGTGGTCCAGCCACGATTCCTGCACGAGGTCGTCGATGTTCGATTGGCAGACGCTGGTCGCGACGCCGGTGATGATCTTCGCATCAAGGCAGTTGTCCAAGCCCTTAAGCGTTTTGCTGAGCACGCCCGGCCGGCCGCGTCGTTCGTCGCTGACGACTTCCGTGCCTTCAATGCTCACCAACGGCGTCGCGTTGCCGACCTTCCGCAACCGCTCCGCAATCTCAGGCGTGATGAACTGACCGTTTGTGAACACCTGAAAGTAGCAATCGGGATGCGCTTCGAGGATGTCCAGCAGCTCGGGGTGCATGAACGGTTCGCCGCCTAGGATGCCGAAGAACGTGTTGCCCGCTGCTCGCGAATCGCTGATAAGTTTCTTCAGTGCGTCAAAATCAATCTGCGCCCGGTCCGCAGCCACATCCACCCAGCACCCCTGACATCGCAAATTGCAGGAGTTGATGATCGAAATATAGAGGAACGGCGGAAACACGATGCCCTTCTTCAGCCGTTTCTTAAACTTCTGAACACTGCGCATGCCCTTCCAGCAGAAGTTGTAGCCGAACTTCCACAGCGCCCGCTTGTCGACGCTGGTGAGCATGTGATGGGACATTTGTAGGATCATGTCATTTGTCATCAGGCATTAGGCAATGGTCGTTGGTTAACCAATGCCTAATGACCAATACCTATTAGCTATTGGTTTGGTTCATCGCCGCCTCGGCCTTTGCTTTCGCATCCGCAGCTTTCTGCTTGATCTCATCCTGCGAGGGCAGATCCTTCAGCGCCGACGCGGGGATCGTGCCATCCTTGACCATCTGGCTCAGGCAGCGCATGCGTTCGGAGATGGCGCGTTTCTCATCGCGTTCTTTCGCGAAGCGTTCCTTGGCTGCATCGTGGCGGTTGCGGAGGGTGGAGTAGATATCGCCGCCGAGCATGGCGGAGATGTCGACCTTCATCGCTTCGCGTTTCATGTCTTCATCGCGGACGACGTCGCCGTTGATCGGGCCGCCCGAGTACTTGGGAAACATGATGGCGACTTCGGGGCAGACGCGCGAGCAGGCGGGGCAATCGGTCTTGCAGTTGTCGTTGTTCTGAACCTGAATCTGGCCGTCGTCGGAGGTGCCGTAGACGTCGAACAGGCAGAACGAAAGGCACTGCATGCAGTTGGTGCAGCGGTCGTAGTCGATGACGGGGAACCAAGGCTTCCACTTGCCGGGCTTGTTGGTTTCGATGTCGTTTTCATCCAGCAGTTCACGCACGATCTGCACCGCTGCTTCGCCGGTGCTCTCGCCGATCTCGCGCAGGTGCAGCGTCACTTCCCCCGCGGCATCGCTGGCCTCGGGCGCGGTGCCGTCGTCGAAGCGACCGAGGACGATCAGCGTCGATTCATCGACCGAAGCCATCGTCCCGGGGTTCATGCGGCCCGCGTCCACAGCCGACCCGGTGCACGTGACGGTGAACCCTTCACTCAGCAGCGTCCGCATCAGGTCATACCGCTGACCATCATCGAACGGCTGCGCGCCGGTGCCTTCATAAAGAACGATGCGAACCGTTGGCGTTTCAAGCGCTTTCACTGGGGCGGCCCTCCTCTGTCTCGTCGTCGGTCGGGGGATCGGCATCAAGCAGATCGTTCACGATGGCGTCGGCCTCATCGGTGCGCATGTTCAGCACCTTCACGCTCTGGTCATCAAGCGGTGCGTCCGCAGCACGGAACAGCCCACGCACCGCCCGCTCATAGCAGGCAGCAATCTTCACGTTGCCCTTCTCCGCAATCGCCTTCAGGGCGGGGTCGCGGCGGGCGCTCATCTCGCACAGATCGGAAACGCTGTCGAACGAAGCCCCGGCTGTGCAGAGCTTCTCCAGCACCGCATCCTTGGTCTCCTCAGGCACCACGTTGGCGTAGGCGCATCGGCAGTAAAGGATACGGAGCGGCGTGCTTTGATTGGAAGGCGTGTGGGACATAAGTCTCAATCGGCCGAGTGTGGAGCGGATGCGGTGAAGGCGGTGAGTTCAGTTGGGCCCGTCATGCGGTAACGCGGGGTCGGGGCAGCCGGTCGAAAGTGCTCCACGTGCTCCTTGTGGATGGTGATCGTACCAGTTTTGGCCGATTCCTGTGCCAGTGCCGTCTCGAGTGTGTCGAGCATCAGCTGCGGGTCGGCCTCGGCGCGGAGGTTGATCACCAGCGTACCCCGCTTGAGCTTTTCCGGAAGTGATTGCGAGAGCTCCGCCACGAAATCGCTGCGCACCAGGTTCAGCGTGCCCACATGCCCCTGATGATCGTCAGCCATCAGCGTCATTTTCAGGTGCGCCACTTCGCCGTCGGCTGCCTGCAGATCGCGCTTAATGCGCTCGGCCAGGTTCATCATCAGCACCTCACCGTCGATCGGCTGCTCGGCTTCAAGACGCAGCGTCGCGTTCAGCCAACCCAGCAGCGCCTCGCCCTCCGCATACAGCTGATAGTCGATTGCCATCGTCGGCTGCTCGCCCTGCTCGTCCGCCATCACGCGATCGAACCACGCCTCAAGTCCCGTCTGCTCACGCACCGAAACCGCCAGCACCCGCGCCTGCGGGAACTGCTCGGTCAGCGTTTCGGTCAGCCGCGACAGCCGGGCCGCATCAAGGAGGTCCGCTTTGTTGATCACGATCAGCGACGCTTCCTCAAGCTGCTTGCGGTAAACGTAAACGACCTTCGGCGAGAACGATTTGCCATCGTCCAAGCCCAGAATCCGCTCCGCCCGGATCGGGTCGACCATCACGCTCAGCGGGGCGATCGTGTAACGCTTGCCGTAGATGCGCCGCAGCGGATAGCTCACCGTCGCCACCAGATCCGTACAGCTGCCGACCGGCTCCGCGATGAACACGTCGGGCACCTGCTCAGCCTGCAGTTGCTCAGCTGCCTCGACCAGTGAATCGAATCGGCAACAGAAGCAGCCGCCCGCGATCTCCTGCACCTCAAAGCCGTGCGACTTCATCAGGGCGGTATCGACAAGTCCGACAGATTGATCGTTCGTAATCAGCCCCACGCGAAGGCCCTGCTTGCGTAGATGTTCACCCAGTGCCAGCACGGCCGTGCTTTTGCCCGCTCCGAGGAACCCGCCGATCATGATGTAGCGCGGCGGGGATTGTTGATTGCTGATTTTTGATTGCTGATTGGGGGAAGGGAATTTGCTCATGCTGCGCCCTCCTTGGAATCTGAGGTGGGGGGGTCGCCTAGCATTTTGTCGATTTGGCCGTCGAGGATTTTCGTGTAGCCTTCTGCGTCGACGCAGGCGGGGTCGGGCTTGCCGTTGAACGCGTACAGCCAGCCGTCGCCGTGCGGGTCTTCGTCGATGAGTTGAGGCTTCCTGGCCAGCGCGGGATTCCCCCCCGCAAACGTACCTTCGCCGACGCTGTACAGATCGCTGACCGCCTTGAACGCTTCGACCCAGCCGACCACCTGCCCGAGCTCGACCGGCGAGCCGACCTCAAGCTCCACATCACATTCCACAATCTCCCCGAGCATGCGCTTGGCGAACCGCGTAAAGCCGACGCGGTACAGGTCGCCTTCCTGATGCTTCACATAAAAATGCGACGGACTGTACAGCCGATCGGTCGGCAGCCGGGCCGTGAAGCGTGACCGCTTGTAGCGCAGTTCGGGGGGAGGTGCACTGCTCATAAACGCCCTTCTCCGTGGGAGGCGCGGTCGGTCGTCATCACGGCCGCAGGTCGACACAGACCAGGTCGCCCGCAGCGTTGCGTGCGAACACTCGGCCGTGCGCGAAGACCGGCGCCGTCCAGCAACGGCCTTCAAGAACCTTCGCCTCGCTGATGCGTCGGAAGCCGTCCGGCGTGGCCTCGGCCGTCACAAGCGTGCCCGTATCCGAAAGGATAATCAGCGTCTCGCCGGCCAGCGTGATCGCCCCGCAGCCGTAGCCGTTGTGCCGCCAGATCACCTCGCCTGTCGCCATTTCCACACATACAAGATCAACGACGTCCGGCCGATTGTGATTGCCATCGAACCCGTAAACATACCCATCCCGCGGCACCGGCGTATCCATGTGCGCCGAGATCGCCTTGTTTTCATAACGACCGCTCAGCTCACCCGCCTCGCTCAACTCAATCAGCGTCGAGCCCGTGTAGTAGCCGCTGGTCACGAAGAAACGATCGCCTTCCAGCAGCAACGGTGTCGGGGCACTGGCATCGTACTGCGTGCGCCAGCGCGACGCCGCCACCTCGCTGCCGTCCGCTGCCTTCAGGATCACCAGCCCATGTGCGTTGAGGACCGCAACGTGGCGTTCCCCGTTGAAGTCGAACACCTGAGGCGTCGTGTACGTCGGCTTATACGTCTTCGAGCGCCAAATCTCCTCGCCCGTTTCCAGATCAAACGCCAGCGTCGCTCCGGCCTGGATGTACCCCACGCCCTCGTCGATCACCACGCTGCTCGTGTAGCCCCACGTCGGCATCTCCATCCCCAGCGTTTCGGAGAGCCCGAAGCGCCAGTTCAGATCGCCGGTCTCAGCGTTGACCGAGCGCACCTCGCCGATGCGGCTGATGACGTAGACCGCGCCATCATGCACCACCGGCGTCGCCCCCGACCCGCCTTCGTGCAGATTGTCGACCAGTTCGCTGGTGTAGCGATGGGTCCAGATCGTCTCGCCGGTGTCGATGTTGATGCAGGTGACGGTTTCGTGGTCGCCGTCGTCGTTGCCGATCGCGTAAAGCCGATCACCGACCACCGCCACGCTCGCGAACCCCGTGCCGACCTCCGCACGCCAGGCGACAGTCGGCCCCTCGCTATCCCAGTGATTCACAAAGCCCGTCTCGGTGCTCACGCCGTTGGCGTGCGGACCGAGGAACGTAGCCCAATCCTGGCCCTCAGCCAGCGTCGGTGTGCCGAGGCAGAGCAGGGCGAGGCAGGCGAGGGGAGCGACCTTCAGCGAAAGCTTTGTCATCATCTTCCGTCCATTTTTTTGCCCGAGAAGTACGGGGAGGCTGAGTCTCAGATTCCGACCCTATTTTCCAGCAGTGCATAAAGCTTTGCAACTTTAGGCGCGCGAAACATTCAGAACCCTCAAGACCCGCAACGCCGACTCGTCTGAAAAATTGCTGAACCGGAGCACCGCTGCGTATACTCTGCACCAACGCGCGAATCGGTAAAACTTCAGGCCAACCAAGGGGTTTCGCCCATGTCCAGAGCCTCTTCGATGCTCGCGATGCTTGTCATCCTGTGGCTGGCGCCGGCTGGTTTCGCCGCCGACCCGCCCAACATCGTTTTCGTCTACAGCGACGACCACGGCCCATGGGCGATCGGCCTTGAGCACCCCCAGGCGCATACGCCTCACATCGACCGATTGCTGGCCGAACAGGGCGTGCGGCTGACCAACGCCTTCGTCACGACGCCTGTCTGCAGCCCTTCTCGCGCGAGTCTTCTTACCGGTCGCTACGCGTCCAGCGAACTGGGCATCCACGACTGGATCGCCCCGGACGAGACGGAGGTTGGCCTCGAGCCTGACTGGCCCACCTGGCCGACGCTACTGAGCGAAGCAGGCTACGCCACCGCCCTCATGGGCAAGTGGCACTTGGGCCACACACAGCCCCGCCATCACCCCACCGCCCACGGCTTCGACGAGTTCGTCGGATTCCTCGGCCATCAGGGGCCCAGCAATCCCGTCATCGAACGCGATGGTGAGACCCAGCCCGTCGAAGGACTGACCATCGACATTCTCACGGATAACGTGATCGATTTCATCGAGCGCCATCAGCAGCAGCGTTTCGCCGTGATGCTCAGCACGCGTTCCCCCCACCGCTCCTGGCTGCCCGTGGCCGAGGAGGATTGGAAGCCATACGCCGAGGTTGAAGTTGAGATTCCTGACTATCCGGGGATCGATCGCGAGCGCGTTGAGCGGATGACCCGTGAGTACCTCGCAAGCGTCACCAGCGTCGACCGCAACCTCGGCCGCATCCTCGAAACGCTTGACGCGCTGGGCTTGTCTGAGAACACCGTCGTCATCTTCACCGCCAACGAAGGCAATTCACTTGGCCATCATGGTGCCTGGGGCAAAGGTAACGCCGTCTCCGTCCTGACGAACCCTCCACCGGATACGCCGAACATTCCCGGCAGCCGTCGGCCGAGTCTCACGGACGCCGTCCTGCGCGTTCCCACCGGCATCCGCTGGCCGGGGGTGATCGAGCCGGGCAGCGTCGTGGAGCACACCGTCAGCAACCTCGACTGGTTCCCCACCCTGCTGGCGATCGCTCAAGTCGATCACGAGCACGTTCACCAGCACGGCCGCAACTTCCTGCCGCTGCTGAGGGGCGAATCGATCGACGATTGGGACAACACGCTCTACGCCGAGTACGCGCCTCATCACGGCCTCCGAGCCGACATGCGCGCCATCCGCACCCCCCGATTCAAGCTCTTCCGCGACCTGGCCAACCCCGAACGCGACGCGTTCTACGACCTGCAAAACGATCCCCGGGAGGGCAACAATCTCATCGACGATGACCGCGTCGAGATTCAACGCGCTCGGCAGAATCTACACGAGCAGCTCCGCCAAAAAATGCGAACGCTCGATCGATAACCGCACCAGCAAAATCACCCATCACACATCACACATCACAAATCACAAATTCCCCGCCCCCCCCTACTTCTCCCCGCGCGGCCGAAAAATCGCCCACTGGATCAACGCGCCCAGCAGCACGAGCAGGCTCAGAAGGATCGCCAACGGCAAGCCTTGCTGCGGCACAAGATTGCTCATCGTTTCAGGCAGCACGCCCAGCATCCGCCCCGCCGGCCAGAGCATCAACAGCACGCCCAGCAAAGCCGTGATCACCGCCCCAGCCAGATTCGGCAGCACGAACGCCAACGCCCCGCCTAGCACCACCGCACCGCCGGCCGCACTGAGCACCGCCCAGCGCGTCGAGCCCGACCGCTCCGCCCACCATTCACCCCACACTTCCGCAAGATCTTCACGCGCCTGCTGCCACGCCTCAGCAAGTGAGGGGAGCTTCGCCGTGTCGATCCGCGTCTCGCGGTCCTCCGTCTCAGCATCTTCCTCCACTTCGACCGCCTCGGCCGTCGCTTCACGCAAATCAGCCACGGCAGCGGCGATCGGCTCGCCCAGCGGCGGCATCGGGTCGCCCTTGATCGCCAGCACCAGCCAGGGCGCCACCACTCCCAGGAACACCGCGAACATCAACGCCAGCGACAGCCTCGCCAGCAGCCACCCGATCGCAGCCCCCACCACCGCCCCACCGATCAACCAATAGATCAACGGCATGTCCGTCGAAAAATAACGCACCACCAGCGCCAGAAAACCCGCCACCGCAGCCGCCATGATCACCGCGAAAATCGGCTTCACCAGCTGCCGACCGAACAGCCACAGCACCGCCCCGACCACGCCGGACCAGACCATCAGTGCATCGAACCACCACCAGGGCATCTGGACCGTCTGCTGATCGCTGAGAAGAAATTCGTATCCGTTGCTCATGTGTTTTCCGTCGTCGTTGACCGCTGAGGGCCTGACCTTACAATGGATTGGTTAACCACGTGTCCAACTTGACTGTCGGCCCAGCGGCCTCCCTTTGTGTACCCGGCGTGCCCCAGCGATGAATCAGCCCACTACCGCCTCCGAATCTCTCGCGCCACTGAGGCAGCGGATCGATCAACTCGACGAGCAGATCGTACGGTTGCTCAACGAACGCGCCAAGATCGTCGTTGAAGTCGGCAAGGTCAAGCATCTCAACGATCAGGCCCCCGTGTATGCCCCGGACCGCGAACAGGTCGTCCTCGACCGCATCCGCCAGGCCAACGAAGGGCCCCTCTCCGATCTCTGCCTCGAAGCAATCTACCGCGAACTCATGAGCGGCTCCTTCGCCCTCCAACGCGCCCTCCGCATCGGCTACCTCGGCCCAGCCGGGTCGTTCAGCCACCTGGCCGCCAAACGCCAGTTCGGTGCAAGCGTTGCCTATCACCCCGTCGAATCCATCACTTCCGTCTTCCGCGAGGTCGAAGGGCAGCAGATCGATCTGGGCCTGGTGCCGATCGAAAACTCCATCGGCGGCGGCATCCACGAAACGCTCGACAGCTTCCTCACCAGCACCGCCCGCGTCTGTGCTGAGGTGCTGGTGCCGATTCATCATCACCTGCTGACGCACGCTGAGCCGAGCCAGATCAAACGCGTCTACTCCCGTCCTGAAGTCTTCGAGCAGTGCCGAAGCTGGCTCCGCGAGAACCTGCTGGACGCCGATCGACTGGCTGTGACTTCCAGCGCCAAGGCCGCCGAGATCGCCAGCGAGGACCGCGAAGCCGCTGCGATCGGCTCGGACCTGGCCAGCGAGATCTACAACCTGCCGGTGCAGTCGGCGAACATTGAAGATCATCCGGGCAACATCACCCGCTTCTTCGTGATCGGCCTGCAATCGCCCGCGCCCAGCGGCGACGACAAGACCGCCATCCTCTTCACCACCGCCCACGAACCCGGGGCCCTCGCAGCAGTGATCGATGCGTTCCGCGATCAGAAGGTGAACCTGACGCACATCGACAAACGCCCTTCCCAGCGGGTGAACTGGGAATACTGCTTCTTCATCGATTGCGACGGCCACGCGACTGACCCCAACGTCAAAGCTGCCCTCGCCGAGGCCCGCAAACACTGCCTCCACCTCACCGTCCTGGGCTCCTTCCCCCGCGCCCGCTCAACCCTGGCCTGACCCACTAGCCGCGAGACTACGTCTCGCAGGTCCCCCCGCTGCGCCTAGTTACGAACCGTGAGCCGCCGAGCGGTCAGCCGTCCTCGCCTTCTTCATCGTCTCGTGGTTCGGCGAAGCCGTCGTAGAATTCGGTGTTCACGACTTCTCCGTCAGCGTTATATTGTGTCCATTCGCCCACGGCAATGCCGCGGTAGTAATGGCCTTCCTGCTTGACCTTTCCGTTTTCAAACCAGAGGGCAGGGCCATGGTCGGTGCCCTGAGCCTTCATGACCTGAACGATGATTTCGCCCTCAGCGTCATACCAGGTAAGGGGGCCGTTGCGGTCGCCGTCGGCGACTTCGTGGCGACTGCGCAACGTGCCCTGCTCATCGAAGGTTTCGACGGGAGCCACGAACCTGCCCTTCTCAAATGTCGTGCGGGCTGTGACGCGGCCATCATGGGTGTTTTCGTAGACGCCGTCGGCCAGCGTTTTGCCGCCGCCCGGCACGCCTGGCTCCCGCTCATAATAAAGACCGTGCTGGTCGCGCTCGAGCGTATCAATGAGGTTGCTGATGATGCGGAAACCGGGTATTGGTCGTTCCTCGATGTGTTCATGGTAAAGGTCGATGTAGACCAATCGGTAGGCGTCCTCGTCTTCCGGATCGGCGTCCGGATCACATGAGATTCGGTATCGATCCTTGATGGTACGGTATGGGTGGGCGCCGGAACTACCGAGCCGCTGGGCACGTTCGAGGACGCGTCCGGTTTCCAGGCAGATAAGTCGGCCCAGGTAGCGCCGCTGGCCCACAACCTTGCGAGCACGGACGGGATTGAATCTCGAGCCTAGCGGGCCGCTGACCACCGCTTCGTAGCGGGGCCGAAACTCTGCCTGAATCGCTTCCCATACTTCCCCGTCCACCCGCTGCTGAAGCGCCTCCGCCTGGGCTGAAACCGCGGTGGGAAATCCCATCGCCACAGTCGCGAGGGCCAGAAACACGTAGCGCTGCATCTGCTTCGTTACCATGATTGTTACCCCTTCGGTGGTGTTACCGCGATGGTACCAGTTCACTTCAGCCTCGGGATACCCCCCTCCGGCGAGACGTAGTCTCGCGGCTGTGCCGATCACGCTACACTGGCGGACATGGATCTCGACCTCGAAACATTCGAAATCGCCCGGCAGCGCGCCGCCGCCCACCTGCTCGCCCAGCGGAACGACGCGGGGCACTGGGAAGGGCGACTCTCCAGCAGCGCGCTCTCCACGGCCACCGCCATCACAGCCCTGACGCTGATCGATCGTGCCCATAACACCCTTGCCCACGCAGGGCTTATCCGAGTCGGGGCGCGGTGGTTGATCGAGCACCAGAACGCCGACGGCGGCTGGGGCGATACCGATCGCAGTTTCTCGAACATCTCCACCACCACGCTCGGCTGGGCCGCCCTGGCGCTCGTCGGCCATCAGCTCGATCAACCCGATGCGGAGCGTTCACGCATCGCAGCAACCCTCGCGGGGCAATGGCTTAGCGAGCAGGCGGGGAGTTTGGATCCGACCGACCTGGCGAAGGCGATCACCGCACGTTACGGCAAGGACCGCACGTTCAGCGTCCCCATCATCACCATGAGCGTGCTCTGCGGCCGCTTCGGCGAAGGGGCTGACGCATGGCGGCATGTCGTGCAGTTACCCTTTGAACTGGCAGCATTTCCGCAACGCTGGTACCGCTATCTCAAGCTTCCCGTCGTCAGCTATGCGCTGCCTGCTTTGATCGCGATGGGGCACGTTAAGCATCGGAATCGACCGACGTTGAACCCGATCGCCCGGGCGGTGCGATGGCTGACCGGACGCCGCACGCTCCGGGTGCTTGAGCAGATTCAGCCGAGCAACGGCGGGTTTCTCGAAGCGACGCCCCTGACAAGCTTTGTGACGATGTCGCTGGCCGGGGCGGGGCTCGCGAATCACCCCGTCGCGAAGCAAGGCGTCGCGTTTATCGTCGATTCCGTCAGGCCCGACGGCAGTTGGCCGATCGATACGAACCTCGCCACGTGGTGCACCACGCTGAGCGTGAACGCCCTCGCAGCAGGCGGAAAACTTGATGAACACCTCGATGCCGAGGCCCAGAAACCAATTCGTAAGTGGCTTTTTGGTCAGCAGTACCGGAAGACGCATCGTTACACCGCGGCCCCGCCGGGCGGCTGGGCGTGGACTGATTTGCCCGGCGGCGTGCCTGATGCCGACGACACCAGCAGCGCCCTGGTCGCCCTGGCGCACCTCAGCCCGCGCAGTGAACGCGTCACCGGCGATCAGCGTCTCGCAGCGGAGGCGGCGCTCGGCTGGCTGGAGGGTTTACAGAACCGTGACGGGGGGGTGCCGACCTTCTGTCGCGGGTGGGGCACGCTGCCGTTCGATCGCAGTTGTGCGGACATCACGGCGCACGCCCTGCGCGCATGTGGGCGGTGGACGTTCTCCAGTTCGGCCGGTCGGCTGGCGCGCGAGGGGCAGCGTTTCCTCGAGGACACGCAGCAAAAGGACGGCTCCTGGCGGCCGTTGTGGTTCGGCAATCAACATCAAGTAACCGAAGAAAACCCCACGTATGGCACCTCGCGGGTGGTGCTTGGACTGCTTGGGCGCAACAAAGATGCGCACCAGCGTGCCGCTGGGGGAATCGGGTACTTGCTCGCTCAGCAGAATGAAGACGGCGGCTGGGGCGGCGAGCGGGGCACGCCTTCGACGATCGAGGAGACGGCACTCGCGCTCGAAGCCGTCGCCGCGGCGCTGCACACGCTGGGGGAGGAAGTGCTGGGTGACGAGGCCGAGGGGGCGCTGGCGCGCGGGACGAATTGGTTGATGGAACGCACGGAAGCGGGCACCCGATTCGACGCGTCGCCGATCGGCTTCTACTTCGCAAAGCTGTGGTACTACGAATCGCTTTATCCGGTGGTGTGGACGGTCGCGGCGTTTGAGCGGGTGGGCGCTTATCTGGCGAGTCGAAAAGTAGCTCCGACGCTGCGCGTCGCTGGGGAGATTGGTCACTAGGCAATAGGCAATTGGCATTGGTTATTGGTGGGGGGGGCGCATGAAAAAGGCCCGCCGGTTTTGGGCCGGCGGGCCTTTGGTTTGTTATAGCCTGGGACCAGGGGGGTCTGGTATCAGGTGGTGCTGGGGGTGGCCGTGTCGGACTTAGCCGAGTCGCCCTTGCCCTTGTCCTTATCTTCCTTCGCCTGGGTGACGGCGTCGATGCTCAAGCCGGGGTCATCTTCTCTGTAGGTGATGTTCACCCGCTGCTTGCCTTCGAAGTCGCCTCGGAGGATGGCTTCACTCAGGGCGTCCTCGACATACTGTTCGATCGCACGACGCAGAGGTCGAGCACCGAAGTCGGGGTTGTAACCCTTCTTCATGAGGAAGTCCTTGGCAGGCTGATCGAGCTCGAGTTCAAGCTCGCGTTCGGCCAGCCGCGCCCGAACCTTGCGAAGCTCGTACTCGACGATCGACTCAAGGTCCTCACGGTTGAGCGGACGGAAGACGATGACTTCGTCGAGACGGTTGATGAACTCGGGGCGGAAGTACCGCTCGATTTCCTTATTGAGCAGGCCACGCATGCCTTCGTAGCTGGTCTCTTCGTCCTGCTTGGTGAAGCCGAAGCTTGTGCCGCCGCCCTTGATCAGATCGGCCCCGATGTTCGAGGTCATGATCAGGATGACGTTGCGGAAGTCGACGCTTCGGCCGAAGGAATCGGTCAGTCGGCCTTCTTCCATGATCTGGAGAAGCATGTTGAAGACATCGGGGTGCGCCTTTTCGATCTCATCGAGGAGCACGACGGCGTAAGGCCGCCGGCGGATGGTCTCGGTGAGCTGGCCACCTTCTTCGTAGCCGACGTATCCTGGAGGCGCGCCGATGAGGCGTGAAACGTTGTGCTTCTCCATGTACTCGGACATGTCCAGATGCACGAGCGCTTCTTCGTCGCCGAAGAGGAACTCCGCGAGCGCCTTGGAGAGCAGCGTTTTGCCGACGCCGGACGGGCCGACGAAGATGAAGCTGCCCATGGGTCGCTTGGGATCTTTCAGGCCCGAGCGGGCACGGCGGATCGCCTTGGCGACGGACTTGATGGCCTCGTGCTGAGAGACGACTTTCTTGTGAAGCTCGTCTTCCAGTTTGAGCAGGCGTTCGGATTCTGCCTTCTCAAGGCGAGTCAGCGGGACGCCGGTCATCTTGGAGACGACCTCCGCGACGACCTCTTCGTCGACGACGCCGTCGACTTCGTTCGCACGCTGCCGCCATTCTTTCTGGATGGTCTCCTTCTTCTTGCGGAGGCCTTCCTGCTGATCGCGGATCTTCGCAGCCCGCTCGTAATCAGCACTCTTGACGGCTTCGTCCTTCTCGAGGCCGAGGCGTTCGATCTGCTCTTCGATGTCGGTGAGATCCGGGGGCTTGCTCATGCTCTTGAGTCTGACCCGTGCGCCGCCTTCGTCGATCACGTCGATGCTCTTGTCCGGCTGAACGCGGCCGGTGATGTAGCGGTCGGAGAGTTCGACGGCTCGCTTGAGCGCTTCGTCGGTGATCTGCACGCGGTGGTGAGCTTCGTAGCGATCGCGCAGACCCTTGAGGATCTCGAAGCTCTGCTCCTTGCTCGGCTGATTCACGATGATGGTCTGGAAGCGGCGCTCGAGAGCGCCGTCCTTCTCGATGTACTTGCGGTACTCGTCCATCGTGGTCGCACCGACGCACTGGATCTCGCCACGGCTGAGGGCGGGCTTGAGCACGTTGGAAGCGTCGATCGCGCCTTCAGCGCCACCGGCCCCGACCAGCGTGTGAAGCTCGTCGATGAAGAGGATGACGTTCTTGGCACGCCGAACCTCGTTCATCACAGCCTTGATGCGCTCTTCGAACTGGCCGCGGTACTTGGTGCCAGCGACCATCATCGCGAGGTCGAGAACGACGATGCGACGATCGTGGAGGATGTCGGGCACGTCGCCTGCGATGATCTTCGAAGCGAGACCTTCGACGATGGCCGTCTTGCCGACGCCCGCTTCGCCGATGAGCACGGGGTTGTTCTTCGTGCGGCGGCAGAGGATCTGCACGACGCGTTCGATTTCGTTGGCACGACCGATGACGGGGTCAAGCTCGTTGCCTCGCGCCATTTCGGTGAGGTCACGGCCGAAGCTGTCGAGCGCTGGGGTACGGCTCTTGCCGCCCTTCTTGCCGGCTTCGGGACCGCCTGCTTCGGGGCCCATTTCGGGCGGCGCGTCGCTGGAGGAGCCTGCACCGAGGAGGTTGAGCACCTCTTCGCGGACTTCCTCGAGCTTGAGGCCGAGGTTCATGAGCACCTGGGCGGCGACGCCGTCGTGCTCACGCAGCAGGCCGAGCAGGAGGTGTTCGGTGCCGACGTAGTTGTGGTTGAGGTTGCGGGCTTCCTCAATGGCGTACTCGATGACCTTCTTGGCACGCGGGGTTTGCGGAAGCTTACCCATGGTGACCATATCGGGGCCGCTTTTGACGAGCTTTTCCACCTCCAGGCGGACCTTGCGGAGGTCCACGTCGAGATTTTTGAGGACATTGGCACCCACGCCCGAGCCTTCTTTGACGAGGCCGAGGAGGATGTGTTCGGTGCCGATGTACTCGTGATTGAAGCGTTGGGCTTCCTGGTTGGCCAGGGCCATGACCTTACGAGCACGGTCGGTGAATCTTTCAAACATGGCATTCTCCGGATATCAGGCCGAGCCGCCTAATCGCGACGCGGCGTTAACTGTACTACTGGGCATTATAGCCGAAGGTTCGGGTGAACCGGGGAAATCGGCTTCAATGGCCGTTAAATTCGCTGGTTAGAGTATCGGTCCGCGGGGAGGTTTGTGACGATAATCCCCCCGTCCACGCGACGCCTTCTGGCGGGAATCAAGCACGAGCCAGTCGACGGGCGATGGTGCCCAACAGTGTAGGCCGGTTTATCGGTTTGGTCATGTAATCGTCGCAGCCCGAGGCGAGGCAGCGGGCGCGATCTTCCGAAGCGGCGTGGGCGGTGAGCGCGATGATCGGCCTGATGTAGCCGTGGCTGCGAAGTCTGGCGGTGGCCTGGTATCCGTCGAGTGTCGGCATTTGCATGTCCATGAGGATGATATCGAACGGGTTTTCATCACGCTGGGCTTGGAGGGCCTGGGCGACGGCCGCTTCGCCGTCGGCGGCGAGGGCCACGTGAGCGCCGGCTTCTTCGAGGAGAAATTTCAGGAGCATCTGGTTGTCGGGGCCGTCTTCCGCCACGAGCAGCCGGGTGCCTGACAGATCGACATGGTCGGCTAGCCGGTCGGCGGCTTCATCCTCGGCGGCGGAGGGGGCGGCGTCCGACTCGCCCTGCTGGGGGTTGATCAGCGCCAAGGCTTCGGCCGGGCCCGCATCAAGATTGACGCAGAAGGTTGTGCCCTCGCCCGGCTGCGAACAGACGGTCAGCGTGGCGCCCATCAGGTGCGCGAGACGGCCTGCAATGGCGAGGCCGAGCCCCGTGCCGCCGAAGCGCCGGGTTGTGGAGGCGTCCGCCTGAACGAAGGGCTTGAAGATCCGCTCGATCTGCTTACTGTTCATCCCGATGCCGGTGTCGGCGACGCAGAGGCGCAGCTGTGCTCGCGGCCCCTCGGGCGATTGAATTTCCGGGCCGAGTTCGAGGGTGATTTTGACGTGTCCGTCTTGGGTGAACTTGATGGCATTGCCGACGAGGTTGATGAGCACCTGCCGCAGGCGGGTGGGGTCGGTATGGATAGTGCGGGGGATCGGCGCGGGGCAGTGCACTTCGAGCTTGAGGTGCTTCTCCACTGCCCGGTGCCGCAGCATGTCGACGGCTTCTTCGACCAGTTCGAACGGTGAGCAGGGGATCTGCTCGACGGTCATGCAACCGGCTTCGATCTTCGAAAGATCGAGCACATCCTCGACGAGCCGAAGCAGATGATTGGCGTTCCGGCGAACGGTGCGGAGGCTTCGCGCCTGCTCGGACTGATCAAGCCTGCCCGAGGCGAGCAGTTCGACGTAACCGACGATGGCGTTCATCGGCGAGCGGATTTCGTGGCTGATGTTGCCGAGGAATTCGCTCTTGGCGCGGTTGGCGGCCTCGGCCTCGGCGTGGGCGGCGATGAGACGCTGATTGATCGCCGACCGTGCCTGCTCGGCGAATCGGCGTCGCTCAGCTTCCATGGCCAGCGCGAGCTGACTGCTCACGGTGTAGGCGAAGTTGATCTCGTCAAGCGACCACGTCCGCTGGGTGCCGACATGTTCCACACAGAGCACCCCGGCGGGCACGCCGTCGACCTGCAGGGGCGTGTCGAGCATGGAGGTGATGTTCATGGGCTTGAGGTAATGTTCGGTGAGCCTGGCGGTGCGGGGATCGGTCCAAGCGTCGTTGCAGATGACGGGGGGGTCGTGCGCGATGGCGCGGAAATACTCAGGATAATCATCGCGGTGAATGGCGATGTTGGTGTCGCCGCGGGGCTTTTCGGTGGACAGCTCGGTCATGGCCAGGGTGTCGCCGCAGCCGTTGAGCATCCAGATGCTGACGCGGGCGGCGTCGAGGGTTTCACGCATGATCGTCAAGGTGCGGCGCTGAAATTGCGGGAGATCGCTGGAATATTCGCGCGAGAGCTTGGCCATCTCCAGCATCGCCTGGCTTTGTTTCTGGAGCCGTTGCTGCGAGCTGACCATGGCATGGTGGGACATGTTCTCCCAGGTGCTGTCGTGATGGGTGAGGACAATCCGAAGCTCGCCCTCCGACGACCGAAACCGCGTGATGCGGACGCTGTACCAGATGGAGGTGCCGGCATCATCGCAGACGTATTCGTGCTCGTGAAGCTGACACCGGCCCCGCGCGACCTGGTCGATGGCGAGTTCGATCTGGCGCGCGTCATCGCAGCCGTTGGCGGCGGCGCGGCGGCAGACTTCCAGGTAATTCGAGCCTTCGCAGAGGGTGCCGGGGAATGCGGATTCGGCTGCGGCGAAGCCACGCCACGCCCGGTTCACCGCGATGATGGTGCCGGCCTGATCGAGCACCGCGACATGCTGAGACAGACCATCCACCACGCCTTGAGCGAGCTGGGCGGTGTCGACATCGGTTCTATTCGGCGTCACTTGCGGCATCGCGCGATCGACCTCCAGTCGGCAACCGTTCGCACAAAATCGTGCGGCGAGGCAACCTTGTGTATCGATCATTTCATCGGCATAAACACGTGCCGACTTGGGCGGGGAAGGCGTGGGGATGAGCCAAAGAAGGCTACGCAGGGGTCGCGTCGGCGAGCAGCATGCGGGGATGGCCTTCCAGATCAGCCAGCACGCGGGGCTGATGCAGGCCTCTCGCAGCCTGCGCCAGTTCCAGCACCGCCTGCTTCTGCGATGCGGCGATCTCCAGCACCAGCTGCCCCGGCCGATCAAGATGCGCCCCCGCCCCGGCGATCAAAGGCCGAAGCGCGTCCAGCCCGTCGGCCCCGGCCCGCAGCGCGGAGACCGGCTCGTAGTCCTTCACGTTCGCTGCGACCTGCTCCCACTCGGCGTCGGGGATGTAAGGCGGATTCGAAATCAGATAGTGAAACAGCTCGCCATGCAGCGGCTCCAGCAGCGAGCCGTGACGAAACGTGATGCGATCGGCGACGCCGTGCCGCTCCGCGTTTTCACGCGCCACGGCCAGGGCGGGCTCGCTGAGATCCGTGGCGACGACGCGCGCGTTCGGCAGATTCTTCGCGATGGCGATGGCGATGCAACCGGTGCCGGTGCCGATGTCGGCGATGCGTGGCTCGACAAATCCGGGCGTAACACGCGTGTGATGAATGACGTGTTCGACGAGCGTTTCGGTCGACGGCCGGGGGATCAACGTGGCCGGGGTGACCTTGAAGGTGAGCGAGAAAAAGTGCGCTTCGCCCAGCAGATACTGCACGGGGTGATGGGCGGAGGCCTTTTCAACCAGCTCACGAAAAGCCGCGAGTTCCAGCGGGCTCGCCGGCCGGTCCAGCTCCATGTACAGCTTGATGCGAGGGACTTCCAGGACGTGCGCGAGCAGCAACTCGGCGGCGAGGCGTGCGTCTTCCACACCTTTCTGTGTGAGGTGGCCGCTGGTCCATTCCAGCAGACGGCGGGTCGTCCAGCGAGGCTCAGCATCGGCTGCGCGTGTGTGCATGCGGCCGATTGTAGCCGAATCGCCGGTTCAATCGACCGCGAGCGTCTCAGCCGCTTCGTCGAGCAGTCCCAGGATGTCGGTGTAGTGCTGCCGGGGGAAGCGGTTGAACAGGACGGCGAAGTCGATCCCGTCGGCCCGCTGGCGGATGAGGGACATGGTGCCCGGCATGCCGCCGAAGAACGCATAGGTGCGGCCGTTGCGGGCGGTGCGTGGTTCGCCGCTGATCCAGAAGGTGTCCATGAATCGGCAGAGGTCGGGAGCGTTGGCGATGAGGCCGCCGTGCGCGTCCATGCGTTCGATGTGCAGATCCCCGTCACGGATCGGATAGTGCACCTCTTCATCGGGCCGATCGGCGGCATGGGTGCGGCCCAGCGCCAGCGAGGGCATGCCCGCCGGCTGAGCGACCCGCTTCAACGTCGCCTCTGTGAACGTTTCGCCGGTCACCGCTTCGACCACGCGGCCGAGCAGGCAGTAGCCGAAGTTGGAGTAGGCCGAGCGTTCGCCGGGGTCGAAATCCAAAGGCCGGGCGAGCATGAACGTGATGATCTCGTCAGCGGTCGGAGGATGTTCGGTGCCCAGCAACTGCTGCACATCGCCGTCGCGGAACATGGGATCGCCGGACTTCCCGCGATCGAACCCGCCCTCGTGGGCGAGCAGATGAGCGATGGTGATCTGGCTCCAGCGCGGATCCATCGACGCGCCCTCGGGGGGCTGAAGCTCGAGCACATCCACCAAGCGCGTCTCCAGACTCAGCTTCTCTTCCGCGATCAAGTCACGCACCACCGCCGAGGCGATCGGCTTGGCGACACTGGCGATGCGGAACGGCGTGTCGGGCGTCACCGGCTGCGTCTCGTCGGCATCGCGGAAGCCGAACCCCGCGGTGTGCACGATCTCGCCGTTGATGCTGACGGCCAGCGAGCCAGCCGCGATCTCGTGCTCGGCCATGAACTTTTTCACGACTTCATCAAATGCCTGGAATTCCCCGGCTGCCTCTTCCGCCGCGGTCGCGGTGCCGACGAATAGAAGCGTCAGCACGAGAACGACGCAGATGGAGAGGTAAAACTGGCTCATTCGGTCTCCTCACCGGCATCACGGTGACGCGGGTCGAAGGTCGATCGCAACTGGCGCGCGTGGTCCAGCAGTTCGTCGGGGTCGATCGGCTCAGACGGCGACAGATCGTAGTGCCAGTGCAGATTCACATGCTGATCGCCCGGCAGCGCCTCGGCCACCAGGTCCGGGCCCGGCGTCTCCCACCACGGCGCCTCGGCCTCCGTGGCGGTCTGAAGCGTCTCGTATCCCTCGCGCTCGAGGCGGACATCGTAAACGCCGTAGAACGTGAACGGCACCCGCAAAGGCGTGCGGCCGACCTCCACATCATTCAGATAAACCAGCGCTTCGGGTGGATCGGATGTGACGGTGATCGTCCGCTGCACGCACCCTCCCGCGAGAACAACGGCGAACAGCGCAAGCGTCAGTAGTACATTTCTTGCTGGCATGACGAACATTGTAATCCGCGCGTTGGCAGCGGGAAAGGTGCGTGCGAGAATCACGTACCACTGGTGGCGTGTTCGGTACTGGTGGACAAGCGTCCCGTGGCACACGAGGGCGCCGCTGTCCCACCCCATAAAAAAACTCTCCCATTACGGGAGAGTTTCAATGAGGCGAGTTTTTCGGAAAAGCCGGGTCAGTCGACCAGACCGGCGACGTCGATGCGGAACATCTTATCGAGGAAGCCCGCGTGGATGCCGCCCACTCTGATTTCCTCAGCCTGGCGCCAGCTGACGCTGCCGTCTTCGAAGAGGAAGTTCAAACCGAGAATGCCCAGGTCCGAATTCGTCAGATGCGAGGAACGGGCTTCGTGCAGTTCGCCGTTTTCCTCGGTGTACAGGTCGAACATGATCGGTGCGGAGGAATAGGGGCCGTCGAACCGAGTCTTGTTCGTCCAGCCATCGGCCGGTGTGTATTCGAACCCGGGGCCGCCGATGTGGCGGTTGGGCAGGTAGCCGTAGCCGAGGTTGGCGTCAGGGTCGTGACGGCGCAGATCGCCGACTGTGGGGCAGAACTGGATGGAAGCGGCACGATCGGCGATTTCCTGAGCGTCCCAGTCCACGAGGTAATTGCCGAAGAATTCGTGAATCTGGGCCTGCGTATCCGACCGCCGATCGATGTGCATCGGAGCGGGCGGAGCAATCGTGCTGGCCACGACGAAGTTGTTGTTCTTGTCCCCGGCCCACATATGAAGCGATGTGCCCCACTGACGAAGGCTCGCGGCACACTGAATCTTGATCGCTTCCTGCCGGGCGCGCCCAAGCGCCGGAAGCAGAATCGCCATCAGCAACGCGATGATGCCCACAACCACCAGCAACTCGATCAGGGTAAAGCCAGCCGTGAATCGGCGACCGTTCGAACTTCGCGCGGCGCGCCTATAGAAATCACCCATCACCTTCTCCTCCAAATATCAACACAAATAGAACGCGGTCTCTCTAACGTGGCCGCCATTGTAGAGATTATTCGTCACATCGCCAGCAATGGCTCGAAGCATCAGCGAGCAACCGCCTCGCGTAAACCTTGCCCCGACTCATACAAACGTGGTGCGGGTAGGGTCTGCCTATAAAAAAGCCTTCGTTCCCGGGAAGTCCTGCCTAGCCCCTTCGGGACGAGGGGAGCGTCAGTCGGCCGGGCCGACGACGCCGACGAGAACGGCTCGGCGGATCAATCCTTGATTGCCTCCCGAGTTCGGCTGCCCCACCCGCAACGGGTGCGATATAATCGGCGCCTTGCTGGAAGGAGCCTCTGCCGACTTTGCCCACGCCGATGCGGATCAACAAACGTCACGCCACCGACCGCGTTCGGCCGGACTACGCTCACGTCGGTCTGCTCGATACCACGGACCGGGAGTTGTGGATCGCCCGCCGGAAGTTCAACGTCACCCCCATCCGCGTCTCACACGCCCGGCTGCTGACCGGCGGCTCGAACACCGCCAGCGTCGCTGACAAGGACCGCTTCCTCTGCTACTGGTATCACACGCCCGACACCGGCACCGGGCTGCTGCACGGCTACCCCATCGAATGGGACGAAGCACACCTGATGGTCCGACTGGATCCGACGTGGGACTACCGCAACCAGACGCTGCTGAGCAATGCGACCGACGCTCACCGCATCGAGCAGAACATCGAACAGCAGTACCGCTGGGGCCAATACATTTTCGACAGCTACGCCCAGCTCGCCCCGAAATTCCCCCTCAGCTGGCACCTCATCGGCCCCCGCCCCGCGGATTCCATGTTCTATATTCAGCGGTTCGAAGCGACGGTGTGAGGGAATGCTCTGCTTACGGGTGCCCCGGCCAGCGAAGACGGCCGGGCGGGAAACCGCAAAATGCGTGGGAACTGGCTGAGCTATCTGTCGAAGAGCGCACTGACCTGCGTATGGGTGCTGATGTTGCTGTTGCCCGGCTGCAGCAGTCCAAAATCAGAGGCCGTAGAGACGGTCCGGAAGTTTGACGGGATCCGATTCCAGGCGGATGCAGAACTTTTCCAACAGTTGCAGCCTGATGAGAAAAAGGCTTCGGCCTGGTCGGTTTGGCCGGAGAGCTTCCAACAGTTGGACCCGGTGCGTGTGAAACCACACATGTTTGGGTTGTTGCTCGTGATCGAAGAGGGCAGTGATAAGGAAGCCGGAATCTATGTTGTTATGCATTCGACCGGACTTCCGCCTCAGGATGGCAGTGGCATCGTGCATGAGCGGATCACGCCACGACTCTATTGGGTCGAACAAAAGATCAGACGGCCAGTCCGGCGTCACTGAACCCAGCGATCAGCGGGGCCGAGGCCGACGAGCTCGCCGCCACTGGGTTGCCCCAAGCACCCGGCCGTCTCGCTGAGCGCTCGCTGGCCGGGGCACCCTTGATTTCAATTCGGCAGATGGATCGCGTCGATCATCATGCGGGCGGCCGAGGGCATGTAGAGCAGGACGGAGTAGTGGTCGCCGGCGAGCCAGAGGTGGTTGCTTTCGCCGAGCGAGGCGGCGGCGGCGAGGGCGCGGGCGTTGGCGGCGGGGACGACCTGATCGTTGCTGGCACTGATGAGGTACGTCGTCGCGGGGTTCAGCCGATGCGCCAGCCGGGTGGGTTCGATCCGCTCGCACAGTTCACGCAGCCGTTCGCCTTCGAACCCCGCCCGCGCCAGGGCCTCTCGGATCGAAGCTGCTTCGCGGTGACCGTTGAGGAACATCTCGTAGAGGTTACCGCCGGCGAGCAGGATGAAGGCGTTGTCGAAGACGGGATCGACCGCCGCGGCGGCACTGGCGATGAACCCGCCGAGGCTGGTGCCCTGGATGCTGATGCGATCGTCCTCAACTTCGGGCAGGGCGGCGATGACGTCCCGGGCCCGCCTGGCATCGGCGACGGCCTGCGTGCAGAGTTCAAAAAACAGCTCGCCTTCGAGCATGAACCGGTCGATCGGCCTGAGGCCGTAGCTGGGCATGTGCATTACGAAGGCGTGAATCCCCTGCTGCGAGAGAGCCCGAGCGAAGGCGCGCGAGATCAGCATCCGCCCATCAAGAATGTCCAGCACCAGCACCGCGGGAGCGGACGCATCGGCAGCCACGCCCTCCGCAGCAAACCATTCAAGCACGACGGTGTTCACCGCTTCACCATCGTCTTCACGCGGCAACGGCGAAGGGAACGTGAGCATCGTCTGCGCATCCGTTTTCAACCGCCCCTCCAACTGCAGCGTCTCACTCGGTGAAGCAATCCGCTTCACGTCGAACGTTTGACGCTCCCAGCGGAACTGATCGAGCATTGCTGCGGCATCGGTGCCGGGCTCCGCCTCGGCCATGAGCGTATCCGTTGCCTGGTAATGCTCAGTCGTACCGGCGGCCTGCGCCCCCGCAGCCGAGGTCGCCAGCGCGACAGCCATCGTGAAAACACCCACAACGCATTTAGGAAAGCGACTGATGCTCATGCCCGCATCTTAGCGTGACGCCCGACGGCGATCCCAATGCCGGAATACGAGCCGCGACCGTAAGGAAGCGGACCGGCGTCGCGGCTCTGTGCGTGCGCGATCTCCCATCCAATGTCACGACCGGGTTGGGGACAATACGCTCTTCGAGAACGCACAACCGCCACCACTCCCGTACCAGCCTTTTTCATCTGTTGTGTAAGTCGTTGATTTTCCCCGGTAGCCGAGGCCACCTTTCGCATACACGGCGTGCGCGAAGTCTTGGCGCACAACCGCTCCCTTACGGTCGCGGCTCGTTTTCAGCGCTAAGCGATCAGCTCAAGACTGTTACGGGCGCGGCTCAAAGGTGGATGCCGATCCGGGCCTGATCGTTTATCCTGCTCAGGATGAACTTTGCCAAGCCTTTGCTTTTGATCTTCGCAGCCGTGGCGATTGTGCTCATCGCCGGCACCTTCCGCACGAGCGAGCTTTCGGACCGTCCGCTGCACGGCGACGAAGCGGTGAACATGTTCAAGTTCAAAACGCTCTACGACGACGGCACGTACATCTACGACACAGCCGACTACCACGGCCCGACGCTGCCTTACCTGACGCTGATCGCCGCAGCCGTGCATGAAGCGAACGACTTCGAATCGTTCCCGCCTAGCATGTACCGTGCCGTGGCCGTGGCGGCAGGGCTGGCGCTGGTGGCCCTGACATTCCTGCTGGCGCCGGGCATCGGCTACGGGGCGGCAGCCTTTGCGGCGCTGCTTGTGGCGGTCTCGCCGGCGATGGTGTTTTACAGCCGATACTACATTCACGAGATGCCGTTGGTCGTCTTCACGGTGCTGGCGATCCTGGCAGGCTGGCGCTATGCCGTGACGGGGAAGCTGACGTGGGCGCTGGGGCTGGGCGTGGCGCTGGCGCTGATGCATGCGACGAAGGAGACGGCCATTATCACCTGGTTCGCCGCAGGCGTGGCCACGCTTGCTCTGCTCGCTGACCATCATCGCCACCACCTGAACCTCGACACAGCGCGGAATCTCGTGACGCATCACATGCTCGCCGCCGTTGTGGCCGGCGTCGCGTGGGTGGTGATCGCCGTGGTGTTATTCTCCGCCTTCTTCACGCACGCTCGGGGCCCGCTGGATTCGGTGCTCGCGTTCCTGGCCTACTTCGATCGCGGCACGGGCGGCGAGCCGTTGCATGTGCAGCCCTGGCACTACTACTTCACGCTCCTCGGCTGGCACCGCCCGGTGCAGCCGTTGATCTGGACCGAAGCGTTAACGCTGAGCCTTGCGTCGGTCGGCCTGATCGCCGCGGCGGCGGGTAGAGGCATCGCACCGCGTCACCTATCAATGGTGCGATGGCTTGCGGTTTTCACGGTGACGATGATCGCTGTGTATGCCTTCATTCCCTATAAAACACCTTGGAATGTGCTCAGCTTCCTGTATGGCTTGATGCTGCTGGCGGGCGTCGGGCTGATGGTGCTGGCGTGGTCGATCCCGCGCTGGATCGGCACGAAGCTCACCGCTCATCGCCCAGCCTTCGTGGCCGTGCCGCTTGCGGTGATCGTGCTCGTCCCCGTGGGCTGGGCGACATGGCAGCTTTCGACGCAGACGCAGACCACCATCAGTGCCCGCTTCAACAGCGACCGTCGCAACCCGTACGTTTACGCTCACCCTTCCCGTCGCGTGGTGGAGCTCGGCGATCGGCTCAACGAGCTTGCGTCGATTCACGAACTCGGCACGGAAACGCCCGTACAGCTTTACGATCAGGGCAACTACTGGCCGTTCCCGTGGTACGTTCGGCAGCTGGAGAACGTGGGCTACTTCGACCACCTGCCGACCGAAGATCTCCGCGGGCCGATCGTGCTCATCGAAGCGCACATGGACGACGACGCGAAGCTTTGGGAAGCGCTCGGCGAAACGCACGCCGGCCCGTTCTACGCCGGCATCCGCCCCGACCACACCCTCGCCCTGTATGTCCGCAAAGATCTGTGGGAAACCTACATCGACCGCCGCCGTTAACGCACGCCCTCATCGCAAGGAGTGTGCGCCAGACTGTGGACCGATCGACGATGAAGCGTGCCGTTGACAACGAGCCGCGCACGTCAGTAAGCGGTTGTGCGTCCCGATCGCGGCGGATCGTGACGACGCCCCCCGGTTGCGATCGCTTCGCTGCCCGAGGCATCCTGTGGCAAGAACCTCAACTGGTCGCGTTCTCCAAGTCTAGACGTTGGGTGGGAGATCGTGCACGCATGCCGAGGCGCGACGCCGCACCGCTCCCTTACGGTCGCGGCTCGTATTCCGGCTTCTGCCCACAATCTGACGCACGCCCTCATCACACGGCGACGAGTTGCGCCGCGATTGGGGCCGCGTTATGATGCCCCCATGAGTAAGGCCCAGAAACCGTGGGAGCACGCCAAGAGCGGCGGCTCGGAACAGGACGCCATCGCTGAGCGGTTCGTCGAATCCATCAGCTACGACACCCGCATGTATCGCCAGGACATCGTCGGCTCGCTCGCCCATGCACGCATGCTGCGCCATGTCGAGCTGCTTAATGACGACGAACTGGCGGCCATCGAAAACGGGCTGCGTGAGATTCAGCACGAGATCGAGCAGACCGGCGTCACCGGCTGGGGCGGCTGGAAGGTCGAGCTCGAAGACGTGCATATGTGCATCGAAGCGGCGCTCATCGAGAAGATCGGCGAGCCCGGCCGCAAGCTGCACACCGGCCGAAGCCGAAACGATCAGGTCGCGCTCGACCTCAAGCTCTGGATCGACGACGCCCTTCGCATCCTCAGCGACGATTTCGACGCCCTCTTCCGCGCCCTCGCCGACATGGCGGAGCGCAACGGCGACACCGTCATGCCCAGCTACACCCACCTTCAGCGCGCCCAGCCGATCGCAGCGGGCGGCGAACTGATGAGTTGGCTCACCGCCTTCGACCGCTGCCTGAATCGGCTGATGATGATGCGCGTGATCGACACCGGTAACCCCCTCGGGGCGGGCGCCATCGCAGGCACTTCGCTCCCGCTCGATCGCGATCACACCGCCGAGGCCCTGAAGGTCGGCGAGCCCACGCCCAGCAGCATCGACGCCACCGCCTCGCGCGACGATGCAGTCGATTTCGTCTACGGCCTCAGCATGACGGCCATGACCCTCTCCCGCTGGGCCGAGCAGTGGATCATCTACATGACCAGCGAATTCGGCTTTCTCGCCATCGGCGATGCGTACACGACCGGCTCCTCGATGATGCCTCAGAAACGCAACCCCGACATGCTCGAACTCGTCCGCGGTCGGTGCGGCAATGTCTACGGCAGCCTCGTCGCCCTGCTCACCACGCTCAAGGGCCTGCCGATCGGCTACAACCGTGATCTGCAGGAAGACAAACGCCACGTCTTCGCCGCCTTCGATGTGATCCACGACAGCCTCCGCGTCGCAGCGGGCATCGTCCGCTCAGCGAACTTCCAGGGCGACCGCATCGCCCGCGACATCGACCTCGGTTTCGCCGATGCCACCAGCCTCGCCGACTACCTCGTGAACCGCGGCATCCCCTTCCGTACGGCCCACCAACTCGTCGGGCAGCTCGTCCGCCGCTGCGATGAGCAGCAGATCAATAAGCTCGCCGACCTGCCCCTTGAGCAGATGCGCGAAGTGTGCGATCGCATCAACGAAGATGTGCGCGACTACCTCGGGGCCGCCAACGTGATCCGCCGGTATCGGTCGGCCGGCAACGCGGGACTCAGCGGCTACCGGGCGGTGCTCACGCAATGGCAGCAACGGCTCGCGCGCGACGAAGATGAGCCTCAGGAATAATCAAAAACGCCGAGCGGCTCTCGATAAACAGAAATTTCACAAAAAGCCCAGAACTCCGCCGCCGACATCGCGTACAATAGGTGGAACTCAAGCGAGCAACCCCTCGCCTTCAAGAGAACGACCCCATGACCCATGTGCTGAACAACCCGGCCAAGATGAACACCGCAGCAACGGTAGCGATGGCGCGCCTTCGCAACTGGTTTATCTGCGGCCATCATGATCGCGGCTCGTAGGCACAGGGACCTCATCAAGACGGAACCCAACGCCCGCGAGTCGCAAGACCGCGGGTTTTTTTGTGGAAAAGAAAAAAGAGAGCACACCAATGACCACTGCCCAACCATTACGAAAGAAGCCCAGCGCTCCACCGCCTATCAACGCGGTCAGCCGTGAGATCGACGGCGAACCGGCCCTCGAGCGGCAGGCTGTCCGTTTCCTCATCGCCCACCGCCTGGGCAGGTTGATGACGTTCGATCCGGTCACCGACGAGCCCTGGGTTACACCGGTTCATTACGTGCTCGGTTCCGACGGCGCGCTGGTCACGCACCTGCCCGCCGGTGCCGAGCACGTCCAGGCCATCCGCCGCGGCGGCGCCTCGCTGCTCAGCGTCTACACCCGCAACGCCTACGTCCCTGACCAGCTGCGCGACGATGACGGTCAGCCGACCGCCCGGGCTGTGCGGCAGGTGCAGGCTGAGGTCGACACCCGCATCATCGACTCGCCCGATCAGGTGGCCGATGTGCTGCGTCGGCAAGTGGCGTCGGTGCTGCGGGCGATCGGGCAGGAGTCCGAAGGCGATGAAGCCGCCCGCGCGCCGCTCTCGACGCTGGAGCAACTGGTCGTCGTGAAGATGGATATCGAAAACGTCCGCGTCCGCCTCCACGAGTCGCTCGACGCCGCGTAATCCCTCCTTACCCCAGGGGTGCCCCGGCCAGCGAGCGCAGCGAGACGGCCGGGCTTCTTGGTAGACCGAACGCATCACCGCCCCCCGGACACCCGGTGGTCTGGCTTAACGCTCTGGCCGGGGCACCCTTCGAGTCGGACATGCAAACCTTCCAAAGCCCGGCCCACTTCGGCGGCCGGGCTTTTTTGTATGATGCCGCCATGCGTGAACTGGCTTTGCTTGAACATATCTACGCTCAGAGCGGCAACCTCGGGCGGCGCGTCATCGTCGGGCCCGGCGACGACATGGCGGTGCTCCGCCTCGCCGGCAGTGATCTGCTCATCGCTGTCGATCAGATCGCCGACGGCGTCCACTTCGACAGTGCCTGCGATTCACTCGATCGCATCGGTCGCAAGGCCGTGACGCGGAACCTTTCTGATGTCGCCGCCATGGCCGCCGTCCCCGTCGCCGCGGTCGCCTCAGCGATGCTGCCGCGCACGCTCGGCGAGGACAAGGCTCAGCAGCTGTTCAACGCGATGCAGGCCGTCGGCCGGGCCTACGACTGTCCGCTGGTGGGCGGCGACGTGGGAATGTGGGAGCAGCCGTTGCAGATCTCCGTCACCGTCCTCGCCGAGCCCGGCCACGTCGCACCCGTCCTCCGCAGCACCGCAAAACCCGGCGACATCGTCTTCGTCAGCGGCCACCTCGGCAACGCCTGGCCCCCCACCCCCCCCACCTCTGCCCCTACTGTTTCGCCGACGGGTGCCGGGGATACACCGAACCACGCCGCCGATTTCGAGCCACGTCTTGCACTGGCGCACGCACTGGCCCAGCGCCTTGGGCCCGCCCTCCACAGCATGATCGATCTCTCCGACGGCCTCGGCAGCGACCTTCAGCGCATCTGCGAGCAGTCCCACGTGCAGGCGATGCTCGACGTTTCGCACTTACCGCTGCGCCAAGCCGCCCGTCCCCGGCCCGACCTGCACGCCCCCTGGGAAGCGGCCCTGTACGACGGCGAAGATTACGAACTCTGTTTCACCGTCGCCCCCGAAGCCGCTGCCGATCTGCCCGACACCCTCGCCGATGTCCCGCTCGCGCGTGTCGGGAAAATCGTCGCCGCAGGCAGCGGAGCGACCGGTAAAGTCCAGCTAACATTGCCCGATGGCCGCGTGCAATCGCCATCACGCGGTGGATGGGAACACCAAGGATGAACACTGTGCCGACGACGCAATTCCAACTCGAAAGCCGCTCCGACCTCCGAACGCTCCGCCTCGGTCAGGCCCTGGCGAAGCTGCTCGAACCCGGCGACGTGGTCGCCATGACCGGCTCGCTCGGGGCTGGCAAAACCCAGCTCGTGCGCGGCATCGCCGTCGGGCTCGACGTCAGCGAAAACCTCGTCTCCAGCCCCACCTTCGTGCTGATGAACGAGTACCCCGGCCGGCTCCCCGTCGTGCACATCGACGCGTATCGGCTGGCGGACATGGAAGAACTTGATACAATCGGCTGGTCGCCCGAGTTGCTGGAGGAAGCGGTCACGCTCGTTGAATGGGCCGACCGCATCGAGGCTGAGCTGCCGCGCGACTACCTGAAAATTGATCTCGAACACATCGCCGAGAACACACGGGAACTGCATTTCACCGGGCACGGCCGCTGGGCTCAGCGCCTCGGTGAAGCGGAGCGCACGCTGACGGCAGCCCTCAAAACCGTCTCCTGTCCCGTCTGCAAACGGACCGTCGAGCAGGACGTAGCAAGCTTTCCCTTCTGCTCCTCGCGCTGCCGCATGGTCGATCTGAACAAGTGGTTCACCGAAGACTACCGCATCAGCCGCCCGGCTGAGGAACAGGATTTTGACGACCACTTCTGAGGGGTTTTGACGACGAGCCGCGACCGTGACGGAGCGGTTGTGCGTAGAGCCTTGGCGAGCTGCCCCGTTTTCGTTGAGCCACGCTGCGCCTGAAACCAAGACACTCTAGGCCCAGCACACCACCGCTCCCTTACCAGTCTTTTTCATCTCTTGCGTAAGTCGTTGATTTTCGTCGGTAGCCGAGGCCGAGTCGCGTGGGCGGTCGGCGCGCAAAATCTTGGCGCACAACCGCTCCCTTACGGTCGCGGCTCGTAATCAGCGATGTGAATTATCCTAAGAAACCAGCCTTCATCCGTTTACGCAACAGATGAAAAAGACTGTTACGGTCGCGGCTCGTGTTGAGCGCTCGTATCGAGCGTTCTGCCTCACCCCATCGCGTAGCCCACCGCCGCGGCGATGGCGATGAACGCCACGGCTGCGAGGATCAGCATCGCGTGATAGCCCAGCGTCGACTGCCACCGCACGCAGTAGTAGAAGTTCAGCACGGTCATGCCGACTTGGATCACCGCCTGCCCCACGCCGCGGACGCCTTCGCCGAGGTGCGCCAGGATCATGCCCGTGCCCTGCACTGCTCCCCAGAGCGGGCCGCGGTAGAGGCGGTCGACGTCGCGCGTGATCAGGTCCTTGGTCTTCAGTTTGGCGCGGAGGATCCAGAAGCCGAGGGCCGTCGCGATCAGCAGCTGGAGTGAATGGATGACGTGGTCGCCGGTGTACGCGTTGTAATCGGTCTCGAACGGCAGCAGCGTGTAGAAGGTGGTCGGCAGCACGCCGATCGCGATACACACCGCCGAGGCCGAGGCCATCGCAAGCAGCATCGGCAGCGGCACGTCGCGCGTCACCGGCGTCTTCTCTTCACCGAGGAACGCGAAGTACATGATCTTCAAGCCGACCGAGAGGAACGTGCCCATCGAGGCGGTCAGCAGCGCGATCTCAACGCCGCCCCACGCGTTGTAGCCCGCTGCGGAGAAGATGAACGCTTTGCTGATGAAGCCGCTGAAGAGCGGGGCCCCCGCGATGGAGAGTGCGCCGATCACGAAAAACACCATGGTCCACTTCAGGCGTTTGCCGAGCCCGCCGAGTTCGGTGAGCTTGGCCGTGCCGGTGGCGTAGATGATCGCCCCGACGGTCATCAGCAGCAGGCCCTTGTAGAAGATGTTGTTGATGGCGTGAAGCGTCGCGCCGTTGATGGCGGCGGCTTCGCCTTTGGAGCCGGCCAGGCCCATGCCGATCGCCGCGACCATGAAGCCGACCTGGCTGACGATGTGGTAGCTGAGCAGGCGTCGGAGGTTGTTTTCCATGATGGCGAAGACGACGCCGTAGATCGCCATGAAGCAGCCGGCGTAGACGAGCAGCTCGGTGCCGGCGAAGCTGCGGGTCAGCGCGTAGATGGAAGCTTTGGTCGTGAACGCGCTGATAAGGACCGTGCCGAACAGCGTGCCGCGTGGGTAGGAATCGGGCAGCCAGGCGTGGAGGGGGACGATGGCCGCGTTGATGGCCATGCCCGTGATCATGAGGATCCCGCCGGGCGATTCCCAGCTGATGGGGCCGGTGATCAGGTCGCCGCCTGCCGCGAGGTGGATGATGATGCCGGCCAGCAGACACATGCCGCCGGTCAGGTGCATCAGCAGATAGCGCATGCCCGCTGCGAGCGATTCGGGATCGCGGCCGAGCCAGATGGTGAACAGCGACGAAACGGTGAGCCATTCCCAGCAGAGGTAGAACGTGAGCCAGTCGCCCGCCAGCACGATGCCCAGCCCGCTGCCGCCGAGCCCCATCGCCGCTGCCTTCGCCCCGCGTGAAGTCTCCGGCCAGGCGTAAAGATTCGACACCAGCGCGAACACCACGAACGCCAGCGCGAACAGGCGTGAAAGTTGATCGAGGCGAAGCACCGCCAGGTCCAGGCCCAGCATCGGCACGCCCCACACCGCGCCCAGTTCCACGTTCAGCAGCAACACCAGCGAAACGATCGGCGCCAGCACAGCCAGCACCTGCCGACCGCGCGCGTTGACCACGGCCATGAGCGCCGTCGCCACGATGAACGGAAACACTGGATGCGTCAGCAACTCACTCATCCGTCTCCTCCGGAACCTGCAAGCGTGGAGCCAGCAGCGCTTTCGTCCCCCAGCCGACGACCAGGGCCGCGACAATCGCAATCAGCACGGTGTAGCCCGCCCAGTCATGCCACGGGAAGTAGGGGTGACTGTGGGGGTACACGAAAAGCTCCAGCAGCGTCAGCACCACCAGTGTTGCCAACAGCCCCAGCACCACGCGATCCTTCAGCAATGCGATCATCGGTTGGCCCCTTCGCTGAGATGCAACTCCTGTTCACCTTCGGGGAGAGGGGGCGAAGGCTCCTCCACGGTGCGGGTCGGTTCGGTCGGCGGATCGAAGACACCCTCGGCCACGCCGCTGGCCAGATCATATTGCACGTTCACCACCAGCGGGACGAAGCCGAAGATCACGACCAGCGCTGCCGTCGTCAGCAGCGGGATGCGGAGCGCCAGCCGGGCCTCACCGTGCTCGGGATGGTGGGCAGCCGCGGCGTGGACAACTTCATCAGGCTCATCGAAGTACGCCGTCTTCACGATCGGCAGCAGGTACAGGGCCGTGAACAGCGACGCGCCGAGCATGACGCCCATCGCGGCCATTTCGTCAGCCTGCCACGCGCCGCGCGCCAGGAAGAATTTGCTGACGAAGCCGCACATCCCGGGGATGCCCACGAGCCCCAGCGACCCGACCGTAAACGCCCCCATCGTCCACGGCATCTTGCGGCCGAGGCCCTTGAGTTGGCTTATTTCGGTCAGGTGCGCCGTCGCATAGATCGCCCCGGCACAGAAGAAGAGTGTGATTTTCGCCAGGCCGTGGTTGACCATGTGGAAGACTGAGCCGGTGAACGCGAACGGCGAAAGCATCGCCGCCCCGAGCACGATGTACGAAAGGTGCACCACGGTCGAATAGGCCAGCCGTTTTTTGAGGTTCGATTGCTGCAGCGCGATCAGCGAGCCGATGACGATGGTCGTGGCGGTCATGATGATCACGATGCCGGGCAGGATCGAGCCGTCGAGGCTTTCGGGCCCGAACGTGAAGCCGAACACGCGCATGCAGCCGAACACGCCGGCCTTCACGACCGCCACGGCATGCAGCAGGGCGCTCACCGGTGAGGGGGCGACCATCGCTGCGGGAAGCCAGGCATGCAACGGCATGATCGCGGCCTTCACCGCCACGCCGCCGAAGAGCAGCACGAACAGGATGGGAATCAGGCCCGGGTCCAGCTGATGCATGAAGCCGCCGGGCGCAAACTCGACCGTCCCCAGCACCGCCCACGTCCAGATCACGCCGACGGTCAGCAGCAGCCCCCCCGAGAGCGCGAAGAACAGGTAACGCCGGCCCGCCAGCATCGCTTCCCGCGTTTCTTTGTGGACCACCAGCGGATACGTCGCAAGCGTTAACGCTTCGTAGAACAGCAGAAAAGTGATCAGGTTGCTCGAGTACGCGATGCCGAGTGCTGCACCGATCGAAGCAGCGAAACAGGCGAAATAACGTCGGCAATGAGAGAGTTTGTTATCCCGCACGTAGCCGTAGGAGTACATCGTCGCCAGCACCCACAGCACCGAGGCGAGCATGCCGAACGTGATGCCGAGCGCGTCGATGCGGAAGCTGATGCCCAGGCCCGGGACGAGGTCCATCACGTGCAGCATCGGCACGTTGCCGGCCCGGAAGTCTGCGAACAGCGTCACCGTCGCCACCAGCGTGATGATCGCTGCGAGCATGCTCCACGCTTCCGCCAGTTTGCGTGGCGAAAGCAGGATCAGCACCGCTGCCACCAACGGCGTCGACACGGCCAGAGCGATATAGATGTTCGACGCTTGTTCCATCATGCACTCATCATTCGCTCGGCATCGCGGGGATGATCACCCAGTCCACCACGCTCGCGTTGTACAGGCCCAGCACAATCAGCCCTGCTGCGAAGACCACGCTCGCGATGACCATGCCCGTCGGCCCCTCGCGCACCGGCTCCACGCCCTCAGCGAGTTCGGGTACCGGAGCGTAATACAGTTTTTCCAGGATCTTGAAAACGTAGCCGACCGTCGCGATCGAGCCGATCACTACGGCCGCCGCGATCACCCACCGCTCCGCCGCAAGCGATCCCATCAGCACGTACCACTTGCCGAAGAACCCCGCCAACGGCGGGATGCCCACCAGCGACAGCCCAGCAACCACGACGACCAGTCCGGTCCACGGCGCCTGCCCACGCAGCTTGGGAAGGTCCTCCACGTTCCGCACGCCGAACCGCAGCAGGGCCACGCCGGCGAACAGGAACAGGGCTCCCTTCATCAGCGCATCGTTGGCGATGTGTAGGAAGCTGCCGATCATCCCCTGCGCGTTGGCCAGGCCGACCCCCACCGCCACCAGACCGACCTGCGAGACACTCGAGTACGCCAGCAGCCGGCGGATATCGGTTTGGATGAACGCCATCACACCGCCGAGCATGACCGCCGCTGCACCGGCCCAGAGGACGACTTCGAGAATGAAGCGATCGTCGATCAGGTACGCCGCTCCGAACACCCAGAACATCACGCGGATCAGCGCGTACGCTGCGACTTTCGTCATCAACGGCGCCATCAGGGCGGACGCGGCAATCGGGGCGCGGGAGTAGGCGGCGGGCATCCAGCCATGCAGCGGAAACAGGCCCATCTTCACGCCCAGCCCCACCAGGATCAGTACGCTGCCGACCAGCACCAGCCGAGGCTCGGGCCACCCTTCCGCCAGCCGGGCCGAGACGTCCGCCATGTTCAGCGAACCCGTCGCCGCATACAGAAACCCGACGCCCAGCAGATAAAGCGAAGCGCCAAGACTACCAATGATCAGGTAACGCAGCGCCGCCCTCGGCGCGCCTCGGCCGCCAGCTGCAACGAGGGCATAGGAGCTGATCGCAGCCACTTCGATATGCACGAAAAGGTTGAACAGATCGCCCGCGACCACGATGCCCATCATCCCCGCGATCAACAGCATCGCCATCGCATAGAACAGCGTCTGGCGGCCGGGCAGCTCCGCACGCACGCTCGGCCCGGTGCCCCAAAGCACCAGCAGTGACGTGATCGCAACCAGCATCGCCACGACCGCTGAGAGCGGATCCAGCACCACCTCAATGCCCAGCGGCGGCATCCATCCGGCCATTGCCGTGTGGTGCCGCTGGCCCGGCGAAGCGAGTACCGTCACCAATGCGTACACCGAAAGCAGCGACACGCCTGCCAGTGAGATCAGCGTGATGATGCGGGCTGAGCCGCGCGCGTACCAGCCGACACAGGTGATGATCAGTGCTGCAGCGAAGGGCACAAGGAACAGCGAAATGGGCAGATTACTGGCGGTACTCATCGGTTAATCGGGTTCTCCGGGATCGAACACGCGGTCTTCGATGGTGCCCGCGTCGTCGTGGATCCGCCGAAGGATCGCCAGCGCCACGCCCAGCGTCGCCACACCGACCACGATGGCTGTCAGCATCAGCGCGTGCGGCAGCGGGTTCATCAGCGGCTCCTCCACCCCCTCTTCCACGATGGGGATGGTGCCGTTCGCCTGCGTCGCCAGCAGAATAAACAGAAGGATGATGCCGGTCTGAAACAGGTACAGCCCGACAATCGCCTTGACAAAGTTGCGGTGTGAAAGCAGCACATAGGTGCCCAGCACAAGCAGGAACACGAACAGAAGATACGGGCCGCGCTCGGCGAGATACTGCGTGATCATCGCGGTTCCTCCGTCGCTGGCTTGGAATCCGTTTCGACGTTCACCTCTTCATAGAGGATGTAGAAGATGGAGACGACGGACCCGGCGACCGCCATGGTCACGCCGATTTCGATGCCGAGGATCGAGAGCGATCGGCGGTACGCGGGGTAATCACTGAGGGGCACGGCGGCGTAATCCAGCACCGGCTGACCGGCCAGCGGGCCGAAGAGCCCGAACGCGAGGAACACCAGCACGCCGCCCGCAGCCATGACGATCGCCGCGCGCTGGCTGAGGACGAAGAACCCGCTGCGCCGGCCCTGCACCAGCAACGGCAGGACGATCGACGCACCGAACAGCACGCCGCCCTGGAACCCGCCGCCGGGGCTGTAGTGGCCGTGGACCACCACGTAGAGCGCGAAGATCTGCAAGGCCGCCACCATCGGGCCCAACAGCGTCCGCATCATCACGCTTTCAAAGGGTTGGATCATTGTTCCGACTCATCACCAGCAGGCAGGCAAGGGCCGCGGTGACAACCACCGCCGCTTCGATCAGGGTGTCCAGACTTCGATAATCAGCAAGTACCGCGGTCACCACGTTTGGCGTGGCCATGTCTTCCACGGAGTTGGCGATGTAGTACGGCGCGATATGCTCGGAGGCCGGCGAGTCGGTCGCGCCGAACGGCGGCAATGCGTGAACGCCGTACAGCAGCACCGCCCCGAGCGCCAGCGCCACCACCCCCGCCGCAACGCGCCGCGCCAGCACACCGCGTGTCAGTTCGTTCGGATCCACATGCCACAGCAGCGCCATCAGGAAGACCGTCGAAACGCCCGTCCCCACGACCGCTTCGGTAAACGCCACATCCACCGCGCCGAACACGGCGAAAAGCACCGCCAGCAGCAGGCTGTAGATCGCCATCAGCACGACCAGCGCGAACAGGTCCTTCACGCGGACCATGTAAATGGCGCTGATCGCAATGAGCAGACTGACGATGGCGATGATGGAAAGGCTCATGCGTCCCCCCCGCTCGGAGGCGCGGTGGCCGTCGCCTGCAGGCGTGAATCGTCTTCCAGTTCACGTTCGTAATGACGCGCCCTCGCAGCGTCCGTCTGGTCCTTGAACGTCTTCGGCTGATAGCCCGCCACAACGGCTGCCCGCGCCAGCAGATGCCCCACCAGCGGCGAAGTTACGTAAAGGAAGAGGATCGCCAGCAGCAGTTTCCCGCTCGCCAGCGAAACCCCCAGATACAACGCCGCCGCCAGAAGCAGCAACGGCGCGCCGAGCGTATCGATCACGCCGCTGATATGCAGACGGCAGAAGACGTCCGGCAGCCGCACGAATCCAATTGCCGCCACGGTAAGGAAGAAAACACCCACCACCAGCAGCGCAATCACCAGAATGCTGAGGATCATGATGCGCCCTCCTGTGGGATGGACGACGCTTTGCGCCGCATGTACTTGGCCACCAGCAGCGTCGTGAACAGATTTAATAGAAACAGCGCCAACGCCAGATCAATGAACATGTCCGCACGCTGAAACAGCAGCCCGATCAGCACAAGCAGCACGGGCACCTTGGTCCCGATGCCGTTGAGCGCCTGCACGCGATCAAAAACCGTCGGCCCTTGCGCGATCCGCCAGACATAAGGCAGCAGCAGCAAAAGCACCGCGATGATCGCCAACAGAAAAGCCGTCTCCATCAGTTCCATTACCTGGCCCCCCTACCGTCGGCATCGGCGGCCCCGCCGGGCAGCTCGCCGAACACCTGCGCCACCCGTTTGGCCATCACGTCCTGCTCGATGTCCTGCGCCGAAAGATCATCCAAAGCGTGGACCAGATACCGTCCCGGCTCGATCTCCACCGTCAGCGTGCCCGGCGTCAGCGTCACGGCGCAACCGAGCACCGTCAGCGCCCGATCCGAATGCACCAGCGGATCACGCTCAATGAACGAGGGCTGAATCTTCGGCTGCGGCGAGATCGCCACCTTCGAAACCCGCAAATTCGAAATCGCCACCTGCCAGAGATGCCAAGGCACGAACGCGAAAAAACGCAGGAACGGGAACGGCTTGCCCTGACGCGTCCGCATGAACGACGCCGTCAGCAACAGCGAGCCCACGACGCCAAGGCCCAGATGCAGCAGGTCGAATTTCCCTGAAAGCAGGACCCAGATCGCAATCAGCGTCCCCGCCGTCTGAAGGAACCAGACGAACGTGCCGACCTTCTTCGGCTCAGCCTGATTTTGTGAGGGTTGATTCATCGAGAGCTCTGCCGCGTGCCGTCGCTAATCTGCTGCAAGGGTGGTTCAGCCGTGGTCCGGCGGGACGGGGAGCGCGGCAACGCAGCTTGTTCCAGTTACGCCATTTGTCGGCTGACAGGCCCATCTTGCTGCAGTATCTTTGCGTGGCCTTCGGCCCCAGCCCCTCATCGGGCGATCCCCTCTCGCCGCCGTCCGATCATCAGTCGAAACGGAAGACGCCCTTCCGGTAGGCGTAGATGTACGCCACGATGCTCGTCGCGATGAAGAACAACATCCGGAAGTAGAACTGTGGGCCGAGGTAGTGCTCGTAGCCGAGCGTCGGGAAAACCGTCGCCCAGGGAAACAGGAAGACGATCTCGACGTCGAAAATCAGGAACGTCATCGCCAGCACGTAGAAGCGGATATTAAACCGCTTGCGGGCGGTGTGGATCGGATCCATGCCTGATTCGTAGGTGGTCTCCTTCACGCGGCCGGTGTGCGAAGGGCCCAGAATCGTCGTCGCCCCGAGGTTGACCAGGCCGAAAACGATCGCAATGAGCACCAGAATGCCCAACGGCAGGTAGGCCTCAAGACCGGACGCAATGACTGGTTGAATCATCATGATGCTCACATCGTACCTTTTTTCACAGGGGAGGCAAATCGCCCCGCGCGCCGCCGCCGCCGCCGTGAGCGGGCGATCGCAGATCGCCGTTTCCCGCCCACCACCACCGCCCCCCAACACACACGCCCATGATCATGCCGAGAATGCATCGGCGATCTGCGATCGCTCGCTCACTTGGGGCGCAGCGTCGATCCACAGGTGCAACACACGGCACGATACTTTACGATGTCCGCCGGTTTGATTTTTCTAAGCGTCCCCCTTTTCTGAGAGTTCCCATCATGAGCACCCGACTTGACGGACGTGTGGCCCTGGTCACCGGCGGTTCCCGAGGCCTCGGCGAAGCGGTCGCCGACAAGCTTGGCGAGAACGGTGCGACTGTGGCCGTGAATTATGTCGCCAACGTCGATCGCGCCCAGGCCGTCGTCGAGCACATCCGGGGCCGAGGCGGCACGGCCGTCGCTTTCCAGGCCGATATCCGCGACGAGCAGCAGATCAACCAGATGGTCGCCGACATCGAACACAACCTCGGCGCCATCGATATCCTCGTCCCCAACGCCACAGGCCCTCAGCCGTTCATCGGCATCGAAGAGATGACCTGGCAGGACTGCATGGATCAGCTGGAATTCTTCGTCAAAAGCCCGCTTCTGCTCGCCAAGGCCGTCGTGCCCGGCATGAAGAAACGCAAGTACGGCCGCATCGTCAACATCGGCTCGGAGGTGTTCGACAAGGGCGTCCCGCGCTTCGCCAATTACGTCTCGGCCAAGGGCGCGCAGCTGGGGCTGACACGCTCATGGGCGATGGAACTGGCCTCGTCGCAGATCACCGTCAATCAGGTCTCGCCCGGCTGGATTCCGACCGACCGCCACGCCGACGACGCGCAGGAGAAGAAGGACGCCTACGCCGCGAGCGTCCCCCTCGGGCACATGGGCAAGCCGATGGACGTCGGCGAAGCCGTCGCCTTCTTCGCCTCCGATGCCGCTAAGTTCATCACCGGACAGAACCTGTCCGTCAACGGCGGCAACTCCTGGTGATAGTGCGGTTACTCGAAATCGTTGGCCCCGCCGCCCTATAGGTTCTATAATAGGTTTGATGTGCGGGCAATCCGCATATAGCTCCCTCCTGCTCAATCGCCTGACGGCGAACCTTTTAAGAGGCAAGCTTATGACTCGCGTGATCCTATCGATGCTGGGGATGGCGTTGTGGCTTTCCGCAGCCTCGCCTGTGATGGCCGATGCACTAGCCGCCGGCGGGGCAGAGGCCACCGCCGAAACCTCATTCCTCCAGCGCCTCTGGGTTTTCGTCGGCGTCTTCCACCCGATGGTCGTCCACTTCCCCATCGCGCTGCTGACGCTGGCAGCCATCATCGAGATCGGCCGGGCCACAAAACTCCTGAATATCTCCCGCGATGCGACCTGGATCTGCCTGCTGCTCGGTGCCGCCACCGCCATCGCCGCCGCCACGCTCGGCTGGGCCAACGCCAGCGACATGGGCGAGACCGAAACCCTCTCCCGCCACCGCTGGATCGGCATCTCCGTCACCGTCCTCGCCGTCGGGCTCGCAGGCTTCACCACCTGGCAGCGGTACCGCCCGCAACTCACCCCGGGCCGCATCTACCTCGCCGCGATGGCCCTGCTCGCCGCCGGCGTCGGCTTCACCGGCCACCTCGGCGGCCAGCTGGTCTACGGCGACGACTTCATCGAACGCGCCTGGGCCAACGTCGTCGAAGACCCCGCAACACGCCGGGTCACCAAGCCGACCGTCACCGCCAATATCGCCATGCCGAACCTCGACGATCCCGACGCTCCCGTCGATTTCACCGAGCACGTCTGGCCCATCCTCCAGGCCAAGTGCATCGAATGCCACGGCCCCGAAAACAGCGAAGGCCGACTCCGTCTGGACAGCGAAGCGCACGCCCTCAAAGGCGGCCGCGGCGGCCCCGCCTACGAGCCCGGCAATCCGCCCTTCAGCTTGATGATCGAACTGATCGACTCGCCGTTCGAGAACGACCGCATGCCGCCGCTCGATGAGGAGAACCCCGTCACGCCCGACGAACTCCGCATCCTCGAACGCTGGATCGAACAGGGCGCCGAATGGAACCTCCCGACCAGCGAGCCCGCCACGCCCTGACACTCCTGCCCCTCTGCCCCCGAGAGAAACTGGGTGAGGGGCGGGGACGCCAAGGGTAACAAGATGCACGCCACCGACTACTTCTGCATCCTCTTGAGCCTAGCACTCGTAGCGTTCGGTGCCGGCGTTTTCTTGTCGTGGCTCGAGGCCCCAACCGCGTTCTGGCTGGCCCTGCTCGTCGGCCTTACCAACGGCCTACTCACCGCCCGCTACTTCCGCCGCCGACGCATGGCAGAACGCGCCTGACCACACATAGCCCCGCCGCGTGTGGCACTGGTGGCTTGCCCACCAGTGTGTTTTGCACCGGGCCCCGACACTGGTGGACAAGCCACCAGTGCCACACAACATCCCAGACGCCGTGACTTTCCCCTCTCTCCTCCCCCCTCCTCCCCCTCCGTGACTCTGTGGTTAAGCCTCTGAAGGGGCCGGCCGAGCCACCCACCGGATTGAGGACAACCCGGCTCTGCCAAACGCGCGCAAGAGAAAACCGCCCGGTGGTGATCCCAGGCGGCCTTGCTCAATTGCGATTCGGCCGAAACGCCTTACGGCGTCTCAGGCGTTTTTCTTGACTCGGACCGGCACACCGCGACGGCGGTCACGCAGACGGCGGGACTTGCCGATGCGGTCACGCAGGAAGTACAGCCGGGCCCGACGGACGTGGCCGTGCCGCTTGACTTCGATACTCGCCACGCGGGGGCTGTGCAGCGGGAAGATCCGCTCCACGCCTTCGTTCGCCACGATCCGACGCACGGTCACCTTCTGGTTGATGCCCCGGCCTTTGATGGCGATGATGACGCCGCTGAACACCTGCACGCGTTCTTTGTCGCCTTCGACGATGCGGGTGTGAACGTCGACGGTGTCGCCGACTTCAACCTTGGGCACTTCGGCCTTGGCGTAGCCGGCTTCGACCTGTTCGATGAGGGTTTGGCTCATGATGAAAATCCTCTCTCATTGACGCGGCCTCGTCTGGGCCGCGATGCTTTACGGTTGCGTGGTCCGGTCGTCGAGCAGGTCGGGCCGACGCTGCTCGGTGCGCCGGAGAGCCTGCTGTTTTCGCCATCGCTCGACAGCGGCGTGGTCGCCACTGAGGAGCACCTGAGGCACCTCTCGGCCCTGCCATTCAGGCGGCCGGGTGTAGTGCGGATGATCGAGCAGACGCTCCGCACCAGCGCTGAACGAGTCGTGATGCGCCGAATCCTCATGGCCCAGCACGCCGGGCAGCAATCGGACGACCGCATCGATCAGTACCATGGCGGGCAATTCCCCGCCGCTTAACACGTAGTCGCCGATGCTGATCTCCATCGGCGCCAGTGCATCAATCACACGCTCATCGAGGCCTTCGTAATGCCCCGCGATGATCAGCAGCCGCGGTTTCGCAGCGAGCTTCTCAACCAGCGGTTGCGTCAGGGGCTGGCCCTGAGGCGTCATCAGGATGCGCGTCGCGGGCGTCGCATCCTCCTGCTCCACAGCCTGCACAGCATCCCAAAGCGGCTGACAGGCCATGACCATGCCTGGGCCCCCACCGTAGGGCCGATCGTCCACCTTGCCGTGCTTGTTGGCGGTGTACGGGCGGATATCCGTCAGGTGATACCGGGCCTTCTCCGCCTCCGCAGCCCGTTTGAGGATGCTCGAGCCGAGTACGGGCCCGAACATCTCCGGAAACAGCGTGAGGACGTCGATTCGCATCGTCGCCGTCTCCGGCTGACCCGCCCGCGCCCTCACCGAATCGGCAAGATCACGCACCGGTCAACGGCAGGTTGCTCAGCTGGCCTCGGCGGTCTGCTTCGTGCCGGACTTCGGGTTCACGCCCGACTTCCGAAGCAGCGACGCAACAGTCTGGCTCGGCTGAGCGCCCACGCTGAGCCAATAGGCGCAGCGATCGGCATCCAGCTCAACCTGCTTCTCAGCAGGCGCCAGGGGGTTGTACCAGCCAAGCTCCTCGATGACACTGCCATCGCGCTTCTGACGCTGGTCCACCGCTGCGAGGCGGTAAAACGGGCGATTACGGTTGCCCAATCGTTTCAAACGCAGTCGTACGGCCATTGCCGATCTCCGATGCCTTGCTCGTGGCGTAAGCTAGCTCATGTCCTCATACGCGCACCGGGACCCGGTGGCGAACCGAAGAGTATACCGAGCCCCTCCCCACGAGGCAAGGCCCCTCGCACCCTGGTGTAGGGCAAACTGTGGGCTAGGCCGGAAAACGAGCCGCGACCGTAAGGGAGCGGTTGTGTCCCAACAACTTGTGAAGGCGTGGGGGTGAAGTGAGATGCCGCGCTGCCGGTAAGGTTTGTCCGCAGCGCTCGTGAGACGGCTACGCGTCATCACAATGCGTTGCGACCGGACGCACGACCGCTTACTGACGTGCGCGGCTGGTTGCCGACGGCGCGACGGTTGTCCCCAACCCGGTCGTGCCCGACGAGTGAGCGGCTGGACCCCTGCCTCAAAATGATCAACAATGGCGGGTCTATGAATGCATCCGATCATTTGACGTCCTGGACGGCTCAATCGATGGCTGACCACGTGGCCGGCAGCCTGCACGGGCCCGCCGACCTGCCGATCGTTTCTATGGAAGCGCTGGATCGCGCCGAGCCGAACCAGCTGACGTTTATCAGCAACGAGCGTTACGCCAAGCGATGGCTCCAAAGCCGATCGTGCGTGGCCCTGGTGCCTGATGGTCTGGCGGTTAAAGAAGCGGAAGGCCGGGCATTGATCACGGTGCCTGATGTGGACCTGGCCGTGGCGAAAGTGCTTGAGCTGATGGCTCCGCCGGCCGTGGAGGTGGACGCAGGCGTGCATGCGTCGGCCGTGGTCGATCCCTCAGCTCGGGTCGATAAGACTGCCCGGGTGGGGCCGAACTGTTATGTCGGGCGTCGCGCGGAGCTGGGGCCGGGCGTGGTGCTGCATGCGAATGTGACGGTGATGGATGATGTGCGTCTTGGGGCTGACTGCGTGCTGTGGCCGGGCGTAGTGATTCGCGAACGGTGCACGCTCGGCGACCGGTGCGTGCTGCATCCGAATGTCTCAGTCGGCGCGGACGGCTTCGGCTATCGCCCGGGGCCCGACGGCAGCACCATCGTGAAGATCCCGCAGATCGGGACCGTCACCATCGGCGCGGATGTGGAGATCGGCTCAGGTACCTGCATCGACCGTGCGAAGTTCGGCACGACCGAGATCGGCGCGATGTGCAAGCTCGATAACCTCGTGCAGATCGGCCACAACTGCCGCGTCGGTGAGAGAGTCATTATTGCAGGCAAGGCGGGGCTGGCGGGCTCGGTCACGGTGGGCGACGACGCGGTCATCGGCGGCGCAGCGATCCTGCGTGACCACGTGACCATCGGTGCTGCGGCGAAGATCGCGGGCTTCGCGGGTGTCATGAGCGACGTGCCTTCCGGTGCCACGTGGGCCGGTTATCCCGCTCAGGATGCGAAGATCGCGCTGCGTGAGCAGGCCGCACTGCGGAAACTGCCCGACCTGGCGCGATCGCTGCGAAAACGCCAGAATCCATAGCGGTGGCCGCGACGCAACACGTCGCCGGTACTTCCTCAACTACTTAACAACAACGCCCGCAGCGGTGAAACTGTGCATCGGGCGGTAGTCTGCTATCATCTGCGTCCTATGGCTGTCGAGATTGCCAACCAACGTACCATTGCCCGCACGGCGACCATTGAAGGGCCCGGCCTTTTCATGGGGGAGCATGCCGTCGTGCGCTTCCGAGCTGCGCCGGCGAACCACGGCATCGTCTTCATCCGACTGGATGTCACCGACGGCGGCGAACCGGTCCGCATCCCCGCCATCGTGGCGAATGTGACCAAACGCTCGCGGCGAACCTCGCTACGGCGGGGGCCGGTTTCGATCGAAACGTGTGAGCATGTGCTTTCGGCGCTGGCGGGGCTGGGCATCGACAACCTGCTCATTGAGGTGCATGGTCCGGAGCTGCCGGGCGTCGATGGGTCGGCGCAACCCTACGTCGAGATTCTTCAGGAGGCGGGTCTGCTGGAGCAGGATCAGCCCCGGCGGACGTTCACCGTGACCGAGCCGATCACGGTCGAAGACGGCGACGCGATGATCGCGGCCCTCCCCGCCGACCTGCCCCACATGCAGGTCATTTACGACTTGGATTACGGCGTAACTGGGCCGATTAAGAAGCAGCTATACGCGTTTAACTCCAATAATGGCGACTACATTCATAACATCGCTCCAGCACGGACTTTCGTGACGGAAGCCGAGGCCACGGCCCTGCGTGAAGCGGGGCTGGGGACGCATCTGGGTCCTGACGATGTGCTGGTGATCGGCGACGACGGACCGCTCGGAAAAAGCGGTCAGCGGTTCGAGGACGAGCCCGTCCGCCATAAGATTCTGGACGTGCTGGGCGACCTGGCGCTGGTGGGTTGCCAGATTCGCGGGCGGATTGTCGCTTACAAATCCGGCCACGCCCTGAACCATCAGCTCGCAAGACAGCTGGTGAAGATGATGGTCGCCCAGCGGCACCGTTCGATGCTGCGTAGCGATGGGCTGATTGACATCCGCCGGATACAGCGTATTTTGCCCCATCGTTATCCGATGCTGTTGATCGACCGCGTGCTGGAGATCGAGGAGGATCGGCGTGCGATCGGCGTGAAAAACGTCACGATCAATGAGCAGTTTCTTCAAGGTCACTTCCCCGGGACGCCGATCATGCCCGGGGTGCTGATCGTGGAAGCCATGGCGCAACTTTCAGGCGTCCTGCTCTCGAACAAGCTGGAACACACGGGCAAGTTGGCCGTATTGTTGTCGATGGACAAAGTGAAGCTTCGTCGTCCGGTGACGCCAGGCGATCAACTGGTGATCGAAGCCGAGACGATCCGGGTGAAAAGTCGCACGGGGCACACGCGTTGCCGGGCTTTCGTTGGGGCGCATCTCGCTGCCGAGGCGCAAATTAAGTTCATGCTGGTTGATGCTGAGCAGGATTGACGATTGAGAATGAGTCGGCTTCGCTTAGTCGGGCCGCCGCCGTTTGCTGAGGGAAGCTGGAGCCATCTGATGACATACGCCATGCAGCGACGACATCTGCAAACGCCCCGGCAGAACCCGGCACACCTGCGTGCCCGCCTATTCGCTGCCCTTGAGAGAGTCTCGGTCGATGCCTGATATTCACCACACTGCCATCGTCCATCCCCATGCCGAGTTGGCTGACGACGTGAGCGTCGGGCCTTATTCGCTTGTGGGGCCTGACGTTGTGATCGGGCCTGGGACGAGCGTCGGCGCTCACTGCGTGGTCGAGAACCACACGAGCATCGGCGCTCACAACCGCATCGGCCACCACGTGCACCTGGGCGGGCTGCCTCAGGACCTCAAGTACCGCGGCGAGCTGGCCACGGTCGAAATCGGCGACAACAACGAGATTCGTGAGAACGTAACCGTCCACATCGGCACGGAAAACGGCGGCGGGTCCACGTCCATCGGCTCGAACAACTTTCTGATGGTCGGTGCCCACATCGCCCACGACTCGCACATCGGCGACAACTGCATCCTCTCGAACAACGTGATGCTGGCGGGCCACATCATCGTCAACGATCACGCGATCATCTCGGGCGGGGCGGCGGTGACGCACTACGTGACGATCGGTCGCTATGCGTTTGTCGGTGGATTGGCGGGGGTTGTGCACGATTGCCCGCCGTTCATGGTCAGCGACGGGCATCCGAACCGGGTCCGCACCGTGAATACGATCGGGCTGGCACGCCATCAGTTCGATGCGACGACGATCGACCATCTCAAGCGAGCTTACATCGCGCTTTACGGCCACCGGGCCCGCAAGAACCACAGCCAGGGTCAGGGCGGGTACGCGAATCTGGACCTGCTCGAACGCGACCTCGGCGACGACCCAGCCGTCATGGAACTCGTCGAATTCATCCGCCGATCCGCAGCGGCGCCCAACGGGCGGTTCGCGGAGGTGCATCGACCGGACAATAAGCGGACCGCGCCGACGCGGTGACGTTTTTTTTGAATCGAATTACGGAGCCGGGCTGTCCTCAGCCCGGTTTTTTTTGTGCGCTGTGGGTGGTTCTAGAGAAACGGATGCGCTTCAGGTGTCGCGATTTTGGCGAATGTAGACGCGCGCAAAGTGCTGGCGCACAACCGCTCCCTTACGGTCGCGGCTCGTTGGCGTGCTGCGTCTGCCGTCGCTCTAGAAGATGCTGGTGACTTGTTTTTTCATGTCGCGGGTGGCGGCTGCGACGGCGTCGCGCCAGTCGGTGTCGGGTTGCTGGGCGAAGGCGTAGGTGATGGAGCGGCTGGCGGTGATGAGGGCCCCGCGCTTGTCGGCGTTGAAGCAGGGGCGGATGTCTTCGATGCTGCCGCCTTGTGCGCCGAATCCGGGGACAAGGAAGATCTGACGGGGCATGATCTTGCGGAGGCGGGCGGCATCATCAGGCTTGGTCGCGCCGACCACGGCACCGAGGAGGCTGTAGCCGCTTTGGCCGAGGTAGCGTGAGTCGCTGCCGAGGTCGGCGACGAGTTCGGCGACGGCCTCGGCGACGGTGCGGCCGTCGTTGAGCATGAGCGCCTGGATGGCGTCGCCGCCTGGGTTGGAGGTGCGGACGAGGGCGAACACGCCCTTCTCTTCCTGGAGGGCGACTTCGAGGAAGGGGCGGAGGCCGTCGTCGCCGAAGTAGGGGTTGACGGTGACGGCATCGGGCGAGACGAGGTCGTCGGCATCGTCGTCGTCGGGCATGTCGGGATCATTGTAGGGGCCGGGGTCGGTGAGGGTCGCGACGGCGTAGTGGGCGGCGGTGGTGCCGATGTCGCCTCGCTTGGCGTCGCCGATGACGATGAGGTCACGCGAGACGGCAGCTTCGGTGAGCGAGTAGTAAGCCTGGACGCCGTCGGGCCCGTAGCGCTCGAAGCAGGCCGATTGCAGCTTCACGCAGGGCACGAGCGGGGCGACGATCTCGAGCAGTTCCATGACGAATTCGAAGACGGCGTCGACGCGGCCGGCGGGGCTGTCCTCGCGCTCCTGCTGAAGGCCGGCGGGCAGGCGCTCGAAAACAGGGTCGATGCCGACGCAAACAGGGGCGGCATCTTTCGCGGCGATGGCTTCGAACAGTTGGTCAGCGAAGTGTGGCATCAGGAAAAACTCAGGGTGAAGATGATGAGAGAACCGCCCGGCTGGCGCGGCGCTGAATGAGGTACTGGTAGAGCCAGCCGAGGCCGAAGAGCAGGCTGAGGACGGCGACGACGCACGCGCCGGGACTCAGTGCGCCGATTTCCAAGCTGAGCATTAAGCCGCCGGCTGCGCCGAGGATGCCGACGGTGAGGCTGAGGAGCAGGACGGGGAAGGTGCGCTGGCTGAGCATGAGGGCGGTGGCGCCGGGGACGATGAGCAGCGCGGAGACGAGGACAAGCCCGACGAGGCGGATGCTGACGACGACGACGAGGGCAACGAGGACGAGGACGAGATAGTGCATGAACTTTGAGCGGACGCCGAACACGCGGCAGACGGTTTCATCGAAGGCGAAGAAGAGCAGGTGTCGCCAAGTGATGAAGCCTGCGGCGATGACCACGAAGGCCATGACGAGGGCGGCGATCATGCCCTCGCGGCCGACGTTGAGCATGGAGCCGAAGAGGATGGCTTCCCAGGGCGGGGAGTAGCCGACCGCGCCGACCCACTCGCGGTACGGGACCCAAGCTTGAAGTTCAACGCGGAGGTTTTGCGCGAGCACGCCCCATGCCATGGTGGCGGCGAGGAGGATGCCGATGGCGGTGTCGGCTTCGACGCGCTTGCGGCGGGTCATCGCGCCGATGAGGACGGCGGTGCCGAGGCAGAAGGCGAAGACGATGAGGTCATGCTGCCAGTAGTAGGCGGCTCCGGTGTAGCCGAGCAGGGCGGCGGTGCCGACGCCGCCGAAGCCAGCGTGGCTGATGCCCTGGCCGATGAAGGCCATGCGTTTGAGGACGACGAGGACGCTGAGCAGCGAGCAAACAGCGCCGACCGCCACGGCTGCAACGAGGGCGTGGAGGACGTAGGAACGGGTCGCGAGCAATTCGAAAGCCTGCATCACCGGAAGTGTAGCGGAAACTATTGGCGTTTGGTTATTGACGATTGTTGATTTGTTATTGGGGGATGCGTGGGCGGCGTGGTCGGTGGTGGGCGTCGGCACACAGCACCCGTCGGGCTGCTCTGAGGCACCCGCGCGGTGACCCGGCGGCCAGAGCACTGGTGGGCCAAGCCACCAGTGGCACGCAATTGCTTGGGCGGAGGGTGTGGGGGGGGTCAGCGGATGCCGGCGTTTTTGTGGGGATAGGGGAGGGTGCCGCGGCTGCGGTATTGTTGGGTTCGCAGATCTCGGCGGTGAATGGTGGTCGCGCCCTGGGTGCGGAGGTTGGTTTGCGAGCCTTGCAGGGTGACATTCACCTGGGGCTGCGTGGTGATGTTGATGCGGGGCGCGGGGGGCCTGATGGCCTGGTCGACGCCGATCTGTCGATGGACGTAGTTGGGGGCGAGGATGATCAAGCTGCCCTGGAAGTAGCGGATGGAGCCGGCGGAGCCGCCGGTGTAGCGCCAGATGTCGGGTTCGACGGTTTCGCGGATGAGGTCGGCGATCTGCTGGGCACGTTCTTCACGTGTGGCAGCTTCTTCGTCGTCGTCCTGATTGTCGTCGAAGAGGCCGCCCCCCCCACCGCCGCCGCCGCCGCCACCGCCTCTACCACCACGCCCGCCCCCGCCACCGCGGTTGTCGCCACGGGTGATTTCGGCGAGATCGAATGAGGGAGCGTTGGTGAAGTGCGGGATCTCCATCAGCAGATCTTCGATGGGATAGATACGGAGCACGGGGTTGGCGTTGGCCTGCTGCTTGGTTAGGACCTGGACGTACCAGGGGGTCGGCTCCCAGATGAGGGAAGCATCGAAAGCTTCGATCTGGCGGACGACGATGTCGATGGCGCCGGCGGCGGTGAGGCCGGCGGGGATCTGGACGGCCTGCTCGGGGTCGATGCCGTCGAGGTCGAGGCGATCCCAGTTGATGACGAATTGGATGTCGGCGCGGTCGGCGATCCAGCTAAGGGCTTCGCGTGCGGTGACATCTTCGAGGGCGGTTTCGCCGAGCGGTCGGCTGAGCTTCATGGCCATGGTGACCTGCCGTTGCTGCTGCTCGGCCTGGCGTTCGCGGCGGACGTGGGCGATGCGCTCGGAGAGGGATTGGGCCCAGGCATCACCGACCATCAAGAAGGAAAGCCCGATAACGGCGATCGACAGCAGAGGCGGCTTCATGGGATGCTCCTGATTAACCCGGACCGAGGCTTTTTCATGGTAGCCCGGCGGAGCATCCGAAGCCACAAGAAAAGCGATGCTTTCCGGCTGTTTATACCCCGCAGCCCCTGCTGGCGCATGGGGCAAATGCCCTGAAATCTAGCCAAAATGTTTGGCATTTTGCACCCGGAGAAAGTACCTTCGTAGTGGAACCCTCAGCTGTTTTTCCTTTTCACTAAGGCACCGGACGATGATTTCAGTGGTTGTGCCCGCTCATAATGAATCGGACGTGATCGGGCGATGCCTGGGCGCGATTCTGAGTGACGCCGACATCGGCGAGCTGGACGTGGTGGTGGTCTGCAACGCCTGCACGGACGACACGGCCGAGATTGCGCGCCGCTTCGGGCCGGACGTGCGCGTGCTGGAGACGGACGTGCCGGGCAAGCCGAACGCGCTGAACATGGGCGACCGGGTGGCACAACACTTTCCGCGCATCTATGTGGATGCGGATGTGGTGATGGCGACGGAGGCGGTTCGGCAGGTGGCCGAAGCGCTGGGCGATGAGCAGGTGCTGGCGGCGGCGCCGCGGCCTCGGATCAATCTGCAAGGGCGGAACTGGCTGATTCGTTCGTACTATCGCATCTGGACCAATCTGCCTTACTGTCGTGAGGAGATGGTGGGGTCCGGGGTGTATGCACTATCGGAGGCGGGGCGAGAGGCATTTGGCGATTTTCCGGAGCTGCTGGCTGAGGATGATTTCATTCGGCTGACGTATCCGAAAGAGCGACGCAAGCAGGTGAGCGAAGCGTCGTTCCAGATCGATGCGCCGACGAGCTTTTGGGCGCTGGTGAAAATTCGCTGTCGCTGGGCGCGGTCGAACGATCAGATCGATGCGACGTATCCGCACCTTCGCAGTAACGATAAGCGTGATTACAACGGGCCGTTGCGTGAGCTGGTGGGGCAGCCGGGGGCGTGGCCGGCGATGTTCGTTTATGCGTTTGTGGTGGTGACGGCTCGGCTGGTGGGCAAGTGGCAGATCCGCTTCGCAGCGAACCCGTGGAACTGGTCGCGCGATGCGACGGCACGCGAAGCGGCGGTGGGAACCGAAGCGGCGTACGAACGCACCGAACGCGAAACGGTGAAGACGCGGGTTTAGCTTGTAGGGTGGGTAGAGCGAAGCGAAACCCACCGCTTTGCCACCCACGAACGTCGATATGCCCGACTACCGACGATGGCGAATCCAAGGCGGCTCGTATTTCTTCACCGTCAATTTGATGAACCGATCATCACGCCTGCTGGTCGAGCACGTGGGTCTGCTCCGCGAGGCGTTCGGCACGGTGCGGCGAGCTCATCCGTTTCATATCGACGCGATTGTCATCCTGCCCGAGCACTTGCACGCCGTGTGGACGCTGCCGGCGGGCGATACGGATTACTCGACGCGCTGGCGGCTGATCAAGTCGCATTTCAGTCGCGGGCTGCCGAGCATCGAGCGGCGTTCGGCAAGCAGGCGCCGTCAGCATGAGCGGGGGATCTGGCAGCGACGCTTTTACGAACACACGCTGCGAGACGAGAATGACTTCGCCCAACACGTCGATTACATTCATTACAACCCGGTCAAGCATGGTCACGTCATGAAGCCGACGGATTGGGCGTTTTCGTCGCTGCACCGGTATATTCAGCGGGGCATTGTTGAGCCGGGGTGGGGCACGAGCGGGGTGGGGACGACGCTTGATCTGGGGTGATCCGTGGTGGGTTTCGCTTCGCTCTACCCACCCTACGGTTACGTCTCACCCGTCATTTCGATGGCGAGTTTGATGGCGGCTTGCATGGGGGCGGGGTTAGCGCGGTTCTTGCCGACGATGTCGAACGCGGTGCCGTGGTCGACGCTGGTGCGGATGATCGGCAGGCCCAGCGTCACATTCACCGCATCTTCAAATGCCAGCAGCTTCACGGGGATCAAGCCCTGGTCGTGGTACATGGCGACGACGAGATCGTACCGGCCGTTCACAGCATCGCGGTAGATGGTGTCAGCGGGGAAGGGGCCGCGGGCGTCGATGCCCTGCTCGCGGGCGGCGGTGATGGCGGGCTCGATGAGACGCCCCTCCTCATCGCCGAACATGCCTTCTTCGCCGGCGTGCGGGTTCAAACCACACACAGCGATGCGTGGCTCAGCGATGCCCATCTTGATCAACGCTTTGTTGCCGAGGTCGATCGGGTCGAAGACCTTGCCGATGGTCAGCACGTTGCGCACATCCATCAACGGCAGGTGCACCGTGGCGAGGGCGACGCGGAGGTTCGGGGCAGCGAACATCATCACGCTGCGCTTCGAATGCGTGTGCGCCTGGAACAGTTCGGTGTGACCGGGGTATCGCTTTTCACCCGCCATTTGCCAGGAGCGTTTGCAAATGGGGCCGGTGACGATGGCGTCGAGTTTGCCCTGCTCGCTGGGCTTGCGTTGGGCGGCTTTGATGGCATCGCGGATGAACGTCAGCGATGCTTCGCCGCCCTGTCGGGAGGGCTGGTGGACGGTCGAGCCGAGCATGGAATACTCGTCGTAATCGAGGACGACGACATCGTGCATGAAGTCGTAAGCGGCCCGCGGGCTGTCGTGCTGAAGGCGGAACCAGTAGGGTTCGATCTCGGCCATGT